>NZ_JAACJC010000010.1:0-237709 GCF_011033075.1 Cellulosimicrobium sp. SL-1
CCGAAAAACTTTCCAACCACCCCCATGCGAAGGCGGCTCATATCCGGTATTAGCCCCGGTTTCCCGGAGTTATCCCGAAGTCAAGGGCAGGTTACTCACGTGTTACTCACCCGTTCGCCACTAATCCACCCAGCAAGCTGGGCATCATCGTTCGACTTGCATGTGTTAAGCACGCCGCCAGCGTTCGTCCTGAGCCAGGATCAAACTCTCCGTAAATGAACAACGCCCACCACCAGGACAAACCCAGCAGTGAACAATCCATACGAAGCGAACCCCAACAGGGTTCACAAAACTGGCATCAACACGAAAGATGACATCATCTTCCGAAATCAACCAAAGGAATCCCAGACACAACCAACCCAACCACCCGACGGGCAACCAGGCCAGCCATGCCACAGGGACAAAAAATTTGGCATTGACTAACAAGCACACTGTTGAGTTCTCAAACAACCGACACACAGCAACTCAGCACCACCCGACCGGGCAGAACCTCGCTTGGGGCAACTTCTCTAATCTACCAGATCCTCGGTGTCCCTTCCAACTCGGTGTTCCGAGCTCGGAGGGCCGGCCGTGGAGCCAGCAGCCTCGAACATCCTCAGGGCGCGCGAAGCACCCTGTCGATCTTCGAGGGGACCGCCCGGGGGACCAGCCACCGTCTCGGATGATCGAGACCCGGTGTCCGTTCCTCCCTGCCGGGCGAACGTCGAGAACACTACACGCGCTCCGCGGGAGTGCCAAATCCGCTCCGGGCCGTCCCCGCGGGACCCGACGCAGGAGGGGCCGGCACCGCTCGACGCGGCCCGGCCCCTCCTGTCCCTCGCCCTCCGGATCAGCCGGCGACGGCGACCCCGAGGGTCTTCTTGCCCCGGCGCAGCAGCGCGAACCGTCCGTGCAGCAGGTCGTTGGCCCCGAGCGTCGCGTCCTCACCGGTGACCTTGACGTTGTTGACGTACGCGCCGCCCTCCGCGACCGCCCGGCGCGCCGCCCCCTTCGACGCGACGAGGCCCGACGCCACCAGGAGGTCGACGACCGGGTCACCGACCTGCGCCGTCGCGCGCGGCAGCTCGGCGACCGCCGCCTCGAGCGTGCGCTCGTCGAGGGCGTCGAGCTCGCCACGCCCGAAGAGCGCCTGGCTCGCCGCGATGACCGCCTCGGTCGCCGCCGCCCCGTGCACGAGCGTCGTCACGTCGGCGGCGAGCGTGCGCTGCGCCTCCCGCGCCCCCGGCCGCTCCCGGACCGCGGCCTCGAGCTCCGCGATCTCCTCGCGCGAGCGGAAGGTGAAGATCTTCAGGAAGCGCACGACGTCGTCGTCCGCCGCGTTGAGCCAGAACTGGTAGAAGGCGTACGGGCTCATCATGTCGGCGTCGAGCCAGACGGCTCCGCCCTCGGTCTTGCCGAACTTCGTGCCGTCGGCCTTCGTGATGAGCGGCGTCGTCATGACGTGCACCGACGCGCCCTCCGTCCGACGGATGAGGTCGACGCCCGAGAGCAGGTTGCCCCACTGGTCGTTCCCGCCCGTCTGCAGCGTGACCCCGTGGCGCAGGTAGAGCTCGTGGAAGTCGATGCCCTGGAGGATCTGGTAGCTGAACTCCGTGAAGCTGATGCCCTCGTCCGAGCTCAGGCGGCGCGCCACCGTGTCCTTGGCGAGCATCGTGCCGAGGCGGTAGTGCTTGCCCACGTCGCGCAGGAAGTCGATCGCCGACATCTCCGAGATCCAGTCGAGGTTGTTGACGACGCGCGCCGCGTTCTCCCCCTCGAAGTCCAGGAAGCGCGAGACCTGGCCGCGCAGGCGCTCGGTCCAGTCGGCGACCGTCTCCTTCGAGTTGAGCACCCGCTCCCCCGACTGGCGCGGGTCGCCGATCATGCCCGTCGCGCCGCCCACGAGCGCGATCGGCCGGTGGCCGGCGAGCTGGAGGTGGCGCAGCAGGAGGAGCTGGACCAGGTGGCCGTGGTGCAGGCTCGGCGCCGTCGGGTCGAAGCCGCAGTAATAGGTGATCGGGCCCTCGGCCAGCGCGGCGCGCAGCGCGGCCTCGTCGGTGGACTGCGCCACCAGGCCCCGCCATTGCAGCTCGTCGAGAACGTCGCTCACTTCTGCTCCTTCGTCGAGTGCCCGCCGTGCGGGCACGAGGGTGCGGCCCCGTCCGGGCCGCGGGTCCTAGTCTGCCGTGCCGGACGCCGTCGCCCGGCCACCGCCCACCTCGCGGGCGGCGCCGGACCGTGACGCCGCGGGTCGACGGCCCCGGTTCAGCGGGAGCGCGCGCTCACGCGGCGGTAGGCGGACACCGTCGGGTCCCCCGCGAGCCAGTACCGCCAGGGGTACAGCTCGCCGTCCCCGCCGTCGCCCGACACGCCGACGCGCGGTCCCGTGGCGATCGGCGGCCGGTGCGGCCCGTCCGTCGCCCGGTGCAGCACGAGCTCGCCGTCCGGGTCCGTCAGCTCCGCGCCGTAGTGGCGCAGGTCGAGGTCGAGCGCGACCGCGAGACGCGCCGGGCCGCGCGCGATCTGGCGGTCGGAGTCGCACCGGCCCGCGGCGACCCGGCGGGACCGGGCGAGCCCGACGCCGTCGGTCACCTCCCCGGCCCTCAGCAGGACGGCGGACGCGCGGCCCACCGGCCCGCACACGACGTTGACGCAGTGGTGCAGACCCAGGTGGCGGTAGACGTAGAGGCGGCCCGGCTCGCCGAACATGGCGCGGTTGCGCTCGGTGCGCCCGCGGAAGGCGTGGGAGCCCGGGTCGCGCTCGCCGTCGTACGCCTCGACCTCGGTGATCCGCAGCGTGACGTCGCCCTCGGCGCTGCGCCGCGTGAGCAGGGCGCCCAGGAGGTCGCGCGCGACCTCGTGCACGTCGCGCGCGTACCAGCCGCGCGCCGGGGCGTCCCACGGCCCGACGACGCGCGCGCCCCCGGCCTCGCTCGTCCCGGTCGCGGCACCCGTCGTGGTGCCCGCCGCCGTGCTCGTCACCGTGCCCGTCGCCGCGCTCCCCGCAGTGTCTGTCGCCGTGTCCGTCGCAGTGTCCGTCCAGGCTTCCGCCGGCATGCCACCACCTCCCGTCCCGGGCAATCTACGCCTCGCCGCCCACGTCCGTGCGGGGCGCGGTCGGGCCCGGGCCGGGCGCCGTCCGCCCGGTGCGCACGAGCCGACCCCACCCGTCGAGGACGACGTCCGCGCGCTCGCGCGTGCCGTTGCGGCGGTAGTGCTCGCGCTCCGCGGCCATCCACGCGAGCCAGTGGTCGCGCTGGTCCTCGCCGTCCCGGTCGAGGCCGCGCCGGAGCCGGACGTCGTCCGGCGCCTCGACCCACACGCGCAGCGCCGCGACCTGGTCGGCCTCGCGCCGCCCCGCCCCGCAGCCCTCGACCACGAGGTACGGCGCGGCCGGGACGTCGTGCCACTCGGCGAAGCGGTCGAGGTGCCAGTCGTACCGGCGGTACCGCCCGGCACGGCCCGCGGCGAGCGGCGTCAGCACCCACGCGTCGAGCCGCGCCCAGGCGGGCTCGAGGCCGCGCCAGCCCTCGTAGAGGTCGTCCATGTGGAGCACCTGGGCGGGCAGCGCGCCCCCGAGCTGGGCCGCGAGGGTCGTCTTGCCCGAGCCCGCGGGCCCGTCCACCACGACGAGGCGCGTGCCCGACGCCGTCGGCTCCCCCGCGGCGAGCGCGCCCGGGCCGGGCGGGCCGAGGCGCGGGACGGCGTCGCGCACCTGGCGGACGAGCTCGGCGAGGACGTCCGGACCGACGCTCACGCCCGCGCCGCCGGGCACGCGCACCGCACCGCGAGCCGGGGCACCGTCAGTCCTGGGCCCAGAAGCGGTACTCCGCCGAGCGCTCCTTCGCGGCCTCGAGCTGCTCGGCGACCCGCACCGGGGCGGTGCCGCCCACGGCGTCGCGGGACGCCAGCGAGCCCTCGACGTTCAGCACGTCGCGCACGCCCGGCGTGAGGTGCTCGGAGATGGACGCGAGGTCGTCGTCCGAGAGGTCCCACAGCTCGATGCCGCGCTCCTCGCACGTGCGCACGCACGCGCCCGCGACCTCGTGCGCGACGCGGAACGGCACGCCCTCGCGCACGAGCCACTCGGCGACGTCCGTCGCGAGCGAGAACCCCTGCGGCGCGAGCGACGCCATCCGGTCGGTGTCGAACTCGAGGGTCGCGACCATGCCGGAGAACGCGGGCAGGAGCACCTCGAGCGTGTCGACCTGGTCGAACACCGGCTCCTTGTCCTCCTGGAGGTCGCGGTTGTACGCGAGCGGCAGGCCCTTGAGCGTCGCGAGCAGGCCCGCCAGGTCGCCGATGAGGCGGCCCGCCTTGCCGCGCGCGAGCTCGGCGACGTCCGGGTTCTTCTTCTGCGGCATGATGCTCGACCCCGTGGAGTAGGAGTCGTGCAGGCGCACGAAGCCGAACTCCTTCGTCGCCCAGAGGATGACCTCCTCCGCGAGGCGCGAGAGGTCGACCCCGAGCATCGCGGCGACGAACGCGAACTCCGCGACGACGTCGCGCGACGCGGTGCCGTCGATCGAGTTCTCGACCGGGCCGTCGAACCCGAGCTCCGCGGCGACCGCGGCCGGGTCCAGGCCCAGCGACGAGCCCGCGAGCGCCCCCGACCCGTACGGCGAGCGCGCGGCGCGCACGTCCCAGTCGATGAACCGGTCGACGTCGCGCAGCAGCGGCCACGCGTGGGCGAGCAGGTGGTGCGCGAGGAGCACCGGCTGGGCGTGCTGGAGGTGCGTGCGGCCGGGCATGGCCGCGCCCGGGTGCGCGGCGGCCTGCTCGATGAGCGCGTCGACGACGTCGAGGACGAGTCGCGCGATCGTGCGCGCCTCGTCGCGCAGGTACATGCGCGTGAGCGTCGCGATCTGGTCGTTGCGCGACCGGCCCGCGCGCAGCTTGCCCCCGAGCTCGGGCCCGGCTCGCTCGATGAGCCCGCGCTCCAGCGCGGTGTGCACGTCCTCGTCGTCGTCGGCCGCGACGAACGCGCCCGACGCGACGTCCTCGCGCAGGCGCTCGAGCGCGGCGAGCATGCCGTCGAGCTCGTCGTCGTCGAGCAGGCCGGCCGCGTGCAGGACCTTCGCGTGGGCCTTCGAGCCCGCGACGTCCTGGCCCGCGAGGCGCCAGTCGAAGTGCGTGGACTTGCTCAGCGCGGCCAGCGCGTCGGCGGGGCCGCCCGCGAACCGGCCGCCCCACAGGCTGACGCGCGCCGTCTCGGTCGGCTCGACGGCGGTGCCGTCCTGGTCGTCGTGCGTGCTCACAGCGCTCCCGTCCCGAGGTCCACACCGTTGCCGAACTTCTCGTCGCGCGCGGCGGCGAGCTTCGCGGTGAGACCGTAGATCTCGATGAATCCCTTGGCCTGCGACTGGTCGAACGAGTCGCCCTCGTCGTACGTCGCGAGGTTGAAGTCGTAGAGGCTCGCGTCCGAGCGCCGGCCCGTGACGGTCGCGCGCCCGCCGTGCAGCACGAGGCGCACGTCGCCGGACACGTAGCGCTGGGTGTCGTCGACGAACACGTCGAGCGAGCGCTTGAGCGGGCTGAACCACATGCCGTCGTAGACGAGCTCGGTCCAGCGCTGCTCGACGCCGCGCTTGAAGCGGGCCTGCTCGCGCTCGAGCGTGACGTTCTCGAGCTCCTGGTGCGCGGCGATGAGGGCGATCGCGCCCGGCGCCTCGTAGACCTCGCGCGACTTGATGCCCACCAGCCGGTCCTCGACGATGTCGATCCGCCCGACGCCCTGGGCGCCCGCGCGGCGGTTCATCTCCTGGATCGCCTGCAGCGGGGTCACCGCGACGCCGTCGAGCGCGACCGGGACGCCCTGCTCGAACGTGACGACGACCTCGTCCGCGACGGGCGGGAACGTGGGGTCGTCGGTGTAGTTGTAGACGTCCTTGGTCGGCGCGTTCCAGATGTCCTCGAGGAAGCCGGTCTCGACCGCGCGCCCCCACACGTTCTGGTCGATCGAGAACGGGTTGTGCTTCGTCGTGGCGATGGGCAGCGCGTGCTTCTCCGCGTACTCGATGGCCTTCTCGCGCGTCAGCGCGAGGTCGCGCACGGGCGCGATCGTCTTGAGCTCGGGCGCGAGGGACGTCGTCGCGACCTCGAAGCGCACCTGGTCGTTGCCCTTGCCCGTGCAGCCGTGCGCGACGGTCGTCGCGCCGAACTGGCGCGCCGCGCGCACGAGGTGCTTGACGATGACCGGACGCGACAGCGCCGAGACGAGCGGGTACCGGTCGAGGTACAGGGCGTTCGCGCGCAGCGCGGGCATGCAGTACTCCGCCGCGAACTCGTCGCGCGCGTCGGCGACGTACGCCTCGACGGCGCCGCAGTCCAGGGCACGCTGCCGGATGACCTCGAGGTCCTCCCCACCCTGGCCGACGTCGACCGCGACGGCGACGACCTCGGCGCCCGTGGCCTCGGCGATCCAGCCGATGGCCACCGACGTGTCCAGGCCGCCCGAGTAGGCGAGCACGACGCGTTCAGTCATGACGGTCTCTTTCTGTGACGTGCGGGTGGGGTCGGGGTCCAGTCTCGCAGGGCGCTGCGGCCGCGCGGGGCGTGGGCCGACGGCGGTCAGTCCGGCGTGCCGGGGACGGGCCCGCCGTGGGGTCCGGAGAGCTCGAGGAAGCGCCGCGCGAGGTCCGCGCCGCCGTCGGGGTCGCGCGCGATGACGAGGATCGTGTCGTCGCCCGCGATGCAGCCGAGCACGTGCGGGAGCACGGAGTGGTCGATCGCCGACGCGAGGTAGTTCGCAGCACCGGGGGGCGTGCGCAGCACGACGAGGTTCGCGGACGCCTCGGCGGACACGAGCATCTCCGAGCACAGGCGCGCGAGCCGGGCCGCGAGGTACTCGGGCGACTCCGCGGTCTGCACGCTGCGGTCCCCGCCCTCCCCCGGCACCGCGTACACGAGCGCGCCCGAGGCGCCGCGCACCTTCTCCGCGCGCAGCTCGATGAGGTCGCGCGACAGCGTCGCCTGGGTCACCGACAGGCCCTCGCGCTCGAGCTCGCGCGCGAGCTCCGCCTGGGAGTGGATCTCGGTGCGGCGCACGATCTCGGCGATGCGCGCGTGGCGCGCCGTCTTCGTCGTCGCCGTGCGGGCCTCGGTCACGACCGCTCCAGGAGGAACGTGAGCAGCGCCTTCTGCGCGTGCAGCCGGTTCTCCGCCTCGTCCCACACCGCCGAGCGGGGGCCGTCGATCACCTCGGCGGTGATCTCCTTGCCGCGGTAGGCGGGCAGGCAGTGCAGCACGATCGCGTCGGGCTGCGCGTATGCGAGGAGCTCGTCGTTCACCTGGTACGGCACGAACGGCAGGGCGCGGTCCTCGGCCTCCGCCTCGTCGCCCATCGACACCCACGTGTCGGTCGCGACGACGTCCGCCCCCGCGACGGCCTCGACGGGGTCGGCCGTGACGAGCACCGAGCCGCCGGTCTCGGCCGCGATCCGCTCGGCGTCGGCGACGAAGACCGGGTGCGGCGGGTACCCGTCCGGCGTGCCGACCCGCACGTGCAGGCCCGCGGTCGCGCCGCCGAGCAGGTAGGAGTGCGCCATGTTGTTCGCGCCGTCGCCGACGTACGCGAGCGTCTGGCCCGCGAGCGCGCCCGTCCCGCCGCGGAGCTGGGCGATCGTCAGGAGGTCCGCGAGGATCTGGCACGGGTGGAAGTCGTCGGTGAGCGCGTTGACGACCGGGACCCGGCTGATCGCCGCCATCTCCTCGATCCGGTCCTGGCCGAAGGTGCGCCACACGATGGCGGACGCCTGCCGGTCGAGGACGCGCGTGACGTCCGCGACGGACTCGCGCACCCCGACCTGGGCGAGCCGGCCGTCCACGACGACCGGGAAGCCGCCGAGCTCGGCGATGCCCGTCGCGAACGAGAGCTGCGTGCGCAGCGTCGGCTTGTCGAACAGGACGGCCACGCCCTGCGGCCCGGCGAGCGGCTGGCGGAACGTGCGGTCGTCGCGGAACGCGAGGCCGATCTCGAGGACCTGACGCTGCTCGGCGGGCGTGAGGTCGTCGTCGCGCAGGAAGTGCCGGGGGGCCATCAGGAGCTCCTCGTCGTGGGGTCGGTCGTGGGGGTGGTGGGTGCGCCGGCCGGGGCGGCGGGGTCCTCGGGGACCGCGACCGCGGCGAAGAACGCGACGACGTCGCGCGCCTGGTCGGGCGTGAGGACGAGCGGCGGCGCGAGCCGGATCGCGTCGGGCGCGACGGCGTTGACGACGAAGCCCGCGTCGAGCGCCGTGCGCGCGACGTCGGCCGCGACGGGCCGCGTGAGCTGCACGGCGAGCAGGAGCCCGCGGCCGCGCACGCCCGCGACGAGCGGGTTCCCCGCACGGGCGATGCCGTCGCGCAGGAGCGCCCCGACGGCCCGCACGTTCTCGAGCAGCCCGTCGCGCTCGATCACCCCGAGCGTCGCGAGCGCCGCCGCCGCCGCCACGGGGTTGCCGCCGAACGTCGTCCCGTGCTGGCCGCGGCCGAGCAGCGTCGCCGCCCGCTCGCCGTACGCGACCACCGCGCCGACGGGGAACCCACCGCCGAGGCCCTTGGCGAGCGTGACGACGTCGGGCACGACGCCGCCGCCCACCTCCGGCTGCTGGTAGGCGAACCACGAGCCGGTGCGCCCGACGCCGGTCTGCACCTCGTCGAGGACGAGCAGCGCGCCGTGGCGCGCGGTGAGCTCGCGCGCGGCGACGAGGTAGCCCGGCGAGAGCGCGCGCACGCCGGCCTCGCCCTGCACGGGCTCGACGACGAGCGCCGCGACCTCGCCGCGGGCCGCCACGGCCGCGGGCGAGAAGGCCTCCTCGAGCGCGGCGACGTCGTCGAACGCGACGAACTCGACGCCGTCGGGGAGCGGCTCGAACGGCTCGCGGTACGCGGACTTCGACGTCAGCGCGAGCGCGCCCATCGTCCGCCCGTGGAAGCCGCCCTGGAGCGCGAGGACCCGCGTGCGGCCCGTGCGGCGCGTCATCTTGAACGCCGCCTCGTTCGCCTCCGTGCCCGAGTTCGTGAAGAACACGCGCGACCCCTCGGGCGCCTCCGCGAGCGCGAGCAGGCGCTCGGCGAGCGCGATCTGCGTCGGGGTGCCGAAGAAGTTCGAGACGTGCCCGAGCGTGCCGAGCTGGGCCGAGACCGCCGCCGTGAGCGTCGGGTGCGCGTGGCCGAGCGCGTTGACCGCGATGCCCGCGAGCAGGTCGAGGTACCGCTTCCCGTCGGCGTCCCACACGTACGCGCCCTCGCCGCGCACGAGGACGCGCTGCGGCGGGCCGAACGTGTCCATGACCGCGTGGGTGTAGCGGTCGGTCCACTGCGCGACGGAGCCGTCGGCCGGGGCCGTCACGGTGGTCGTCGGTGCGGGCGCGGGCGCGCCCGTCGGGTGGTCGAGCGCGTTCACGCGGCCCCTCCGGCGGTCGTGGTGAGCGCGGGCGCCGGCGCGCCCGCGGCGTCGGGGACGACCATCGTCCCGTTGCCCTGGGTGGTGAAGACCTCGAGCAGCGTCGAGTGCGGCACGCGGCCGTCGATGACCGTCGCCGCGGGGACCCCGCCCTCGACGGCGCGCAGGCACGCCTCCATCTTGGGGACCATGCCCGCCGAGAGCGACGGCAGGAGCGCCGCGAGCTCCGAGCGCGTGATCTGCGCGACGAGCGAGCCCCGGTCCGGCCACGACGTGTACAGGCCCTCGACGTCGGTCAGGACGACGAGCTTCTTCGCGCCGAGCGCGACCGCGAGCGCCGCGGCGGCGGTGTCCGCGTTGACGTTGAGCACCTGGGTCGGGTCCTCGAGGTCGGGGGCGATGGTCGACACGACGGGGATGCGGCCGGCGTCGAGCAGGTCCTGGACCGCGGACGGGTGTACCTCGACGACGTCGCCGACGAGCCCGACGTCGACCGGCTCGCCGTCGACGGTCGCGTGCCGGCGCTGGGCCTGCAGCAGGCCGCCGTCCTCGCCCGAGAGCCCGACGGCGTACGGGCCGTGCGCGTTGATGAGACCGACGAGCTCGCGCGAGACCTGGCCGGTGAGGACCATGCGGACGACGTCCATCGCCTCCGGCGTCGTCACGCGCAGGCCCCCGCGGAACTCGGACTCGATGCCGAGCCGGTCCAGCATCGCGGAGATCTGCGGGCCGCCGCCGTGCACGACGACCGGGCGCAGCCCGACGCGGCGCAGGAACACCATGTCCTCGGCGAACGCGGCCTTGAGCGTGTCGTCGACCATGGCGTTGCCGCCGTACTTGACGACGACGAGCGCGCCGGCGAACTCCTCGAGCCACGGCAGGGCCTCGACGAGCACCTCGGCCTTCTGCTCGGGGCGCAGGTCGGTGCGGGTGTCGAACGCGGCGTCGTCCGGGTGGGGCGTGGGCGTGGTGGAGTCGCTCATGAGGAGTACGCGCTGTTCTCGTGGACGTAGTCGTGCGTGAGGTCGTTGGTCCAGACGGTCGCGCTCGCGGAGCCGGCGTGCAGGTCGATCTCGACGCGCACCTCGCGCTCGGCCGCGAGGTCGACGAGCTCGCGGGGCTCGCCCACTCCCCCGGCCCGGCAGACCTGGACGCCGTTGACCGACACGTCGAGCAGGAGCGCGTCGAACGGCGCGACGTCCTCGGGGACGGTCCCGACGGCGGACACGATGCGGCCCCAGTTCGGGTCGTTGCCGAAGATCGCGGCCTTGAACAGGTTGGACCGTGTCACGGCGCGCGCGACGGCGACCGCGGCGTCCTCGCTCGACGCACCCACCACCGTGACGGCGACGTCGTGGCTCGCGCCCTCGGCGTCGGCGACGAGCTGGCGCGCGAGCGACCCGCACGCCTCGGTGACGGCGTCGGTGAGCGCGTCGAGACCGACCTCGACCCCGGACGCGCCCGAGGCGAGCAGGATCACGGTGTCGTTCGTCGACATGCAGCCGTCGGAGTCGACGCGGTCGAACGTCGTGCGGGTCGCGGCCCGCAGCGCGGCGTCGGCCGTCGCGGCGTCGACGACGGCGTCCGTCGTCAGCACGCAGAGCATGGTCGCGAGGCCCGGCGCGAGCATGCCCGCGCCCTTCGCCATGCCGCCCACGGACCACGTCGCGGCGCCGTCCGTCGCGGTGGTGTCCGTGACCTCGCGGACCACCGCCACCGTCTTCGGCACGGTGTCCGTCGTCATGATCGCGAGCGCGGCGTCGCCGCCGCCGTCGACCGCGGCGACCGGGTCCGCGAGCGCCGCCGCGGCGGCGTCGACGCCCGCGAGGAGCGTGTCCATGGGCAGCCGCACGCCGATGAGGCCCGTCGAGCAGACGAGCACGTCGCCCGCCGACGTCGCGAGGACGTCGGCGACGTGCTCCGCCGTGCGGTGCGTGTCGGCGAAGCCCTCCGGCCCGGTGCACGCGTTCGCGCCGCCCGAGTTGAGCACGACGGCCGTCGCGCGCCCGTCGCGCACGGCCTGGCGCGTCCAGGCGACCGGCGCCGCGAACACGCGGTTCGTCGTGAGGACGGCCGCGGCGACGTCGAGCGGCCCGTCGTTGACGACGAGCGCGACGTCGCGCGCGCCCGTGGACTTGAGCCCGGCGGCGACGCCGGCGGCCCGGAAGCCCTGCGGGGTGGTGACGGTCACGGGGCGACCCCCTCGGTCGTGAGGCCCGCCGTCTGCGGCAGGCCGAGCGCGATGTTCATGGACTGCACCGCGGCGCCCGCGGTGCCCTTGACGAGGTTGTCGATCGCCGTGACGGTGACGACGCGGCCCGCCGCGTGGTCGACCGCGACCTGGACGAGCGCGGTGTTCGCGCCGAGGGTCATCGCCGTCGTCGGCCACCGCCCCGCAGACAGCACGCGGACGAACGGCTCTCCCACGTACGCGTCCTCCCAGGCCTGGCGGACGCGCGCGTCGAGCGCCGCGGGGTCGAGGCGCGCGGCGTCGTCGGACAGGCGCGCCGTCACCGTGGCGAGGATGCCGCGCGACATGGGCACGAGCGTCGGCGTGAACGAGATGCTCACGGCCGGGGCTCCGGCGGCCCGCAGGTTCTGCGCGATCTCCGGGATGTGCCGGTGCGACCCGCCGACGGCGTACGGCTGCGCCGACCCGAGCGCCTCGGACGCGAGCAGGTGCGGCTTGAGCGACTTGCCCGCGCCCGAGTACCCGTTGGCGAGCACCGCGACGAGGTCCGTGCCCTCGACGAGCCCGGCGGCGACGCCCGGCTGGATGCCGAGCGTGACAGCCGTGACGTTGCACCCGGGGACGGCCACGCGCCGCGCACCGGCGAGCCGCTCACGCTGCCTGGTCTCGGTCGCCGCGGCACCCGGCACGTTCGTCAGCAGGAGCTCCGGCAGCCCGTACGGCCACGTGCCCGCGTGCTCGGAGCCGTAGAACGCCGACCAGTCCGCCGCGGACTCGAGCCGGTGGTCCGCGCCGAGGTCGAGCACGAGCACGTCGTCGGGGAGCTGCGCCGCGATCTCGCCCGAGGCACCGTGCGGCAGCGCGAGGACGACGACGTCGTGCCCCACGAGGTGCTCGACCGCCGTCGGCAGGAGCACGCGGTCGGCCAGGGATCGCAGGTGCGGCTGGTGCTCGCCGAGGAGCGTGCCCGCGTTGCTGTGCGCCGTCACGGCGCCGATCTCCACCTCGGGGTGCCCGGCGAGCAGGCGGAGCGTCTCCCCGCCCGCGTACCCGGACGCACCCGCGACCGCGACTCTGATCGTCATATGCATCACTATACATACTTATGCAACGGTCGGGCCGGAGGTCCCGCCCCACGGTACGCGGGGTCGAGCTGGTGGGGTCAACGGTCCGCGGGTCACGTCCGCGGATCGGCATCGGGCCTCCAGCCCCGCGGCCGGTCCGCCGGACTCGTCCGAGCCGACATGCGGTGACGACAAGCGAGAAGTAGCCCCACGAGCGGGGCTCGGAGGGGCCACTTCTCGCTTCTCAGCGGAACGTCCGGGACCGAGGCGACGGGCCGAGCCTGACCGAACCGCCGGGCCTGACCTCGGTCGTGCGGTGCGGGACAGGACGAGCGGTGGGGTCGGACCGTGCGCGAAGGACGCCAAGGCGCACTCCTTCGACCTCCGCCCGGAAGACCAGGGCGACGGTGCGCCAGTCCGAGCGCACGGTCCGACCCCACCGCGGACCCGGCCCCGCGGGCCGTGGATCCCTGCAGACCCGCGGACCCGACCCTGCGGGCCGTAGATCCCCGCAGACCCGCGAACCCGACCTCAGGCCGTCGCCGCGCAGACCGCGCGGACGGCGGCTCCCAGGACGGACGCGTCACGACCCACGGTCCAGCGCGGGGCGCCGTCGGGGCCGCGGTGCTCGAGGTAGGTCACCGCGGTCGCGTCGCTGCCGCTGCCGACGGACTGCTGGGTGAGCGAGAGGACCTCCACCGGGCGGCCGAGGCGGGCCAGCGCGTCGACGAGGGCGTCGACCGCGCCGGTGCCCGTGCCGGACGTGGCGACGCGCTCGCCGTCGACCGTGATTTCGAGGTCGAGGTGCTCCGTCCCGTCGTCGGCGCGCCGGCTCGTCCATGCGACGGGCGCGACGGCGCCCGGGCGCGCGTAGGCCGCGTCGAACAGCGCGAGGAGGACGTCGGGCGTCACCTCGGCACCGGTGGCGTCGGCGTGCTCCTGGACACGGCGCGCGAGGTCCACCTGGAGGCCCCGGGGCAGGTCCAGGCCGTGGACGGACTGCAGCACGTACGCGACGCCGCCCTTCCCGGACTGGCTGTTCACGCGCACGAGGGCCTCGTACGACCTCCCGAGGTCGGCGGGGTCGACCGGCAGGTATGGCACGCGCCACGGCGCGGCCGCGGGGTCGAGGCCGGCCGCCGCGGCGTCGGCCCGGTGCCGCGCCATCCCCTTGCGGATCGCGTCCTGGTGGGTGCCGGAGTAGGCGGTGTGCACCAGGTCGCCCACGTACGGGTGGCGCGGGTGGACGTCGATCCGGTTGCACGCCACGACGACGTCGCGGATCGCGTCGAGGTCGCAGAAGTCGACCATCGGGTCGACGCCCTGCGCGTGCAGGTTGAGGCCCAGCGTCACGAGGTCGACGTTCCCGGTGCGCTCGCCGTTGCCGAACAGGCACCCCTCGACGCGCTGCGCGCCCGCGAGGACCGCGAGCTCGGCGCACGCGACGCCGGTGCCCCGGTCGTTGTGCGGGTGGACCGAGAGGATCACGCCGTCGCGCCGCGCGAGGTTCCGGTCCATGTACTCGATCTGGTCGGCGTAGACGTTGGGCGTCGCGACCTCGACCGTGGCGGGGAGGTTGAGGACGACGGGCCGCTCGGGCGTCGCGTCCCAGAGCGTCGTCATGCGGTCGCACACGTCGAGCACGTAGTCGGGCTCGGTGAGGTTGAACACCTCGGGCGAGAACTCGAACCGGACGCGCGGGTCGTCGCCGGCGTGGCGCAGCACCTCGGTCCCGGCGTCGGTGATCAGCCGGGCGAGCTCCTCGCGGTCGCGGCCGAGCACCACGTCCCGCCAGTCGGGCGCCGTCGCGGCGTACACGTGGACGACGACCGGGTTGCGCAGCCCGCGCACGGACTCGACCGTGCGCGCGATCAGGTCGGCGCGCGCGGCGGTGAACACGACGACGGTCACGTGCTCGGGCGCGAGGTCGGTCTCGGCGAGCAGGCGCACGAAGTCGAAGTCGGTCTGCGACGCCGACGGGTAGCCCACCTCGATCTCGGTGTACCCCATCGCGACGAGCAGCTCGAAGAAGCGGCGCTTGCGCGCCGGGTCCATCGGTTCCGCGAGCGCCTGGTTGCCGTCGCGCAGGTCGACGGGGACCCAGAGCGGCGCCTGGGTGAGCCGGCGGTTCGGCCAGCGGCGGTCAGGCAGGTCGGGCACGTCGACACGGGCGTGGACGTCGGCGTAGCGGGACGACGGCATGGGCGACGGGCGCTGCCGGTTCCACGGCGGCGTGGTCCTGGCGGCGGGGCGGTCCGTGCGGGCGGGCGTGGTGGAGACGGTCATAGCGGTCCTTCGGCTGGAGCCCCGGAGTGGGGGGCGCGGGACGACCGGCGCACGACGGACCCCCACGGCGGGGGGCCGGTCCGGTCAGACCCCGCCGTGGCGCCGAAGAAGGAGCGCCGTCCAGGACATTCGGGGTACGCTAGCGCCGATCAAGTCCTCAGACAACCTGAGAGGTTTCCATGACCGCGCTGCAACGACGCCCGCTGGCCGACCAGGCGGCCGAGCTCCTGCTCGAGCGCGTGCGCTCCGGTGCCTGGCCCCTCGACCACCGGCTGCCCGGGGAGCAGGCGCTCGCCGCCGAGCTCGGCGTCGGCCGATCGACCGTCCGCGAGGCGATCCGCCAGCTCGCGGGCCGCGGCGTCCTCGACAGCAGGCAGGGCTCGGGCGTGTACGTCGTCTCGACGGACACCGCCGACGACTGGGACGAGGTGCTGCGCCGCGGCGAGATCGTCGACGTGCTCGAGGTGCGCGCGGCGCTGGAGGCGGAGGCCGCGGGGCTCGCCGCCGCGCGCCGCACGCCCGCGGACCTGCGCACCATGACGACGGCGCTCGCCCGCCGCGGGCAGGTCACGGCGACGGCGTCGCCCGCCGAGTACGTTGACGCGGACCTCGCGTTCCACCGGGCGGTCGTCGACGCCGCGCACAACGCGGTGCTCGCCGAGCTCTTCGCGACCTTCGTCCCGCGCCTGCGTCGCGCGATGGTCGCCATGGTCGACCTCGACCGGACGGGCACGACGCACCGGGACGACCAGGACGCGCACGAGGCGATCCTGGACGCCGTCCGCGACCGGGACACCGGCCGCGCCGCGGCGGCGGCGCGCGAGCACCTCGCGGCCGTGCACGCGAAGGTCGCCGACCGAGGGCGACCGTGACCGCCGCGCGACCCTAGGCTGAGGTCATGCACGCGATCGTGGCCCGCGCGGCGGGCGGTCCCGAGGTCCTCGAGTACACCGAGCTGCCCGACCCGTCGCCGGGCCCGGGGCAGCTTCTCGTCCGCTCCGCGGTGGCGGGCGTGAACTTCATCGACACGTACAAGCGCTCCGGCGTGTACGCGATGGACTACCCGCACGTCGTCGGGAGCGAGGGGGCGGGGGTCGTCGCCGAGGTGGGCGAGGGGGTCGAGGGGTTCGCCGTCGGGGACCGCGTCGTGTGGACCGAGGCGCCGGGGTCGTACGCGGAGCTCGTCGCGGTGGACGCCGGGCAGGCGCTGCACGTGCCCGACGCCGTCGCGCTCGAGGACGCGACCGCCGTCGCGCTCCAGGGGCTCACGGCGCACTACCTGTGCACGTCGTCGTACCCCGTCCGCCCGGGCGACCGCGTGCTCGTGCACGCGGGCGCGGGCGGCGTCGGGCTGCTCCTGACGCAGATGCTCGTGGCGCGGGGCGCGCACGTGATCTCCACGGTCTCGACCCCCGAGAAGGCGGAGCTGTCCCGCGGCGCGGGCGCCGAGCACGCGATCCAGTACACGGCGTTCGCCGACCTCACCGCCGAGCTGCCCGAGGTCGTGCGGGGGCTCACGGGCGGCGAGGGCGTCGCGGCGGTGTACGACTCGGTCGGCAAGGACACGTTCGACGCGTCGCTCGCGTCGCTGCGCCGCCGCGGCACGCTCGTCCTCTACGGCGGCTCGTCGGGGCAGGTCCCCCCGTTCGAACCGCAGCGCCTCAACGCGGGCGGCTCGCTGTTCCTCACGCGGCCCAAGCTCGCCGACCACACGGCGACGCGCGCCGAGCTCGTCGAGCGCGCGACCGAGGTGCTCGGCGCCGTCGCGGGCGGCACGCTGCACGTGCGCGTCGGCGCGACGTTCCCGCTCGCCGACGCCGCCGACGCCCACCGCGCGCTCGAGGGACGGGCGACCACCGGCAAGGTGCTGCTCCGGCCCGCCGGGGCGGACGACGCTCCCGCCACCACGACCGGCACGACGACCGGCACGACGACCGGCACCGCGTGAGCTGGGACTGGGTGCCGCCGCGTCCCGGCGAGGAGGACGGCTCCGACGGCGGCCCCTCCCCCGCGCTGCGCCGCACCGTGACCGTGCTCGCCGTGCTGCTCACCGCGGTGTTCGTCGTCTACTACGTGACCGTGGCGGTGCGCCAGCAGGCGGACGCGTGCGTCGCCGACCGGCCCGCGGGCGTCGCGGTGCAGGACGTCGAGGCACGGTGGCGCTGGGTCCCGCCGGGCTACGCGTGCGAGTACGCCACCGCCGACCAGGACGTCGCCCGCGCCTGACGCGTGAGGCACCCCCACCACGACCGACGAGGACCGATGACCGACCTGCACGACCGCCCCCTGACCCTGCTCGGTGCCTACGCCCTCGCGGGCGTCCCCGACCCGGGCGGCTGGTACGCCGCCCTCGACGAGGACGGCCTCGGCGGCCTCGAGCACCCCGTCGACCCGGACGACCCGGGCGCGCTCGCGACGACCGCGGCCGCGCTGCCGGCGCACTGGGCGCTGCTGCCGACGACGGTCGCCGCGACGGCCCGCCGCGCCGGGGCCGACCGCTCCTACGGCCTCGCGTCCGACGACGAGGAGGGTCGGCGCGAGGCGGTCGACGGCGTCGCACGCGTCCTCGCGGCCGTGACCCGGCTCGCCGAGGCGGAGGGTCGACAGCGCGTCGTCGCGGTCGAGCTCCAGTCCGCGCCCGGTCCGGGCCGCGGAGAAGGGCTTCCTCGCGCTCGACGACGAGATCGCCGCCGTCGCGCGCGCGGCCCGGGACACCGGCCACCCCCTGCACGTCGGGCTCAACTGGGGCCGGTCCGCCATCGAGGGGCGCAGCGCCGCGACGCCCGTCGAGCACGCGCGGGCGGCCGCGGGCGCGGGCCTCCTCGCGAGCGCGATGCTCTCCGGTGCCGCGGGCCGGGCCGGCCGGTGGGGCGCGCCGTGGGCGGACGCGCACGTGCCGCCCCACGGCCCGGACCCCGCGCTCCCCGGCCCGGACGAGTCGATGCTCGGCCCGGCCGAGGTGCGCGAGTTCCTCGCCGCGGCCGGCCCCGTCCCGCTCGTCGGCGCCAAGGTGACCACGCGGCCCGCGGACGCCCCGCCCGCGCAGCGCCTCGCCGTCGCGCGCGCGACGCTCGCCGTGCTCCGCGACGCGCTGGCCGACCTCGACACCGACCGCGGAGCCGACCGCAGGGCCGCCCACGCACCGAGCCGCCCCACGGCCTGAGCGCGTCCCGCGGGGCCGGGCGCAGGCACGTCACGGCAGCCCGGGCTCGCCCGGTCGGCCCGGTCGGCCTGGGCTCAGCCCGGCCGCACGGGCGCCGAGCGGTGCAGGTGGTCCACGGGCCCCCGGCCCGTCCCCACCCGCAGCGCGGCGCCGGCACGCAGCGCGCCCGTGAGCCACTCCTTCGCCTCGCGCGCGGCCTCCTCCCAGCTCGCGCGCTGCGGCCGCAGCGCTGCGAGCGCCGCCGAGAGCGAGCACCCCGTGCCGTGGGTGTGGGGCGTGTCGACGCGCTCGGCGTCGAACGTCGTGACGGTGGCCGCCCCCGGCGCGCGGCCCGTCGTCGGCCCGGGCGCGGGGACGACGAGCGCGTCGGGCGACGTGCGTCCGGTGAGGTGACCGCCCTTGAGCAGCACGACGGCGTCGCTCGCGGTCGCGTACGCCGTCGCCTGGCGCAGGGCGTCGTCCCACGTCGTCGCGGGCTCCTGCCCGCCGAGGACGGCGAGCTCGGGCAGGTTCGGCGTGACGACGTCGGCGCGCGCGGCGAGGTCGCGCACGGCCTGCTCGGCGCCCGCGTCGAGGAGACGGTGGCCGGACGTGGCGACCATCACCGGGTCCAGGACCACCCAGGGCCGCGGACCGCCCGCGGCGGCGCGCGCCGCGGCGAGGTCGTCGAGCCACTCCCCGACGGCACGGGCGTTCGCCTCGTCTGCGACCATGCCGATCTTCACGGCGTCGACCTCGACGTCGTCGGACACGGCGTCGAGCTGCGCGCGCAGGAACGCCGGCCCGGGGACGTGCACCGACCGCACGCCGTGGGTGTTCTGCGCGACGAGCGCCGTGGTGACGGCCATGCCGTAGGCGCCGTGCGCGCAGAACGCCTTGAGGTCGGCCTGGATCCCGGCACCGCCGGTCGGGTCGGTCCCCGCGACGGAGAGGACGCGGGGGCGGGACGGGGCCCGGTCAGGCCGACGGCCCGGGTCGGGTCGGTGATCACGGTCCGCGGGGGCGGGGACCGGGTCGGAGGTGTGCCGAGGCAGGGCGAGCTTCATCGCGCGGACATCCCTTCGCTGGTACGAGCCAGATCAGGTTCGACGGGTCTCATCTCAGCCCCGGTGCGGGGCACCCCGTGTCGCGGGCCATGCTACGCGGCGACCCGTGCGCTTTTCACCCGCCCCGACGCGTGAGACGACGCGCGTGCGCGCGTCTTTCCGGGTATGACGCAGCACGTCGCCCCCGCGACCCGCCCCTTCCTGCCGGACGCGCCCGTCCCGGTCCAGGTGCCCGCCCTCTGCACGACGTTCGACCGCGACGGCCGGCGGGTCGTGCTCACGGGCGTCGTCACGCACGACGCAGGCGGGCTCGTGGCGTTCGAGTACGAGCACCCCGAGCGGGGCCTGTGGCACGTGTGGGTCGACCGGGACACGTGCGTCCCGCTGTGACCCGGTGCCCGGACGCACGGACGCCGCCCGACCGGGGGGTCGGGCGGCGTCGGCCGTGCGGGGTGCGTGCGCTCAGCGGGCGGGGAGCTCTCCCGGCATCGGGTCGTCGGCGCCCCAGCGCGTGACGCGCAGCCGACGGCCGTCCGGCCCGGGCAGCGCGACGCCCGCGCGGGCGGCCTCCTGGGCGGCCGCGCGGAGCGACCCGGGCGAGTCGTGCGTCACGCGCACGAACGACCCCGAGAACGCGTCGAGCTCGCCGCGGGCGATCGCGACGACCATCTCGACCGTGCGCTCGACGGGCGTCCACTCCGTGCGGCCCTCGTGCATGACCATGGACGCCGTCATGTCGGTCTGCACGACGCCCGGCGACACCTCGAAGGTCCGCAACCCGAGCGCGTGGCCCGAGCGGTGGACGTTCGCCCCGAGGCGCAGCAGCGCCGTCTTGCTCGCGTTGTACGCGCTCGCGCCCTCCATGTCGTGAGAGCCCGCGCCGCTGTTGAGGTCGACGACGCGGCCGCCGCCGCGCGCGAGCATCCCGGGCACGACCGCGCGCGCGAGCAGGAACGGCCCGCGCACGTTGGTCTCCAGGACGGCCCACCACTCGTCGGGGTCCGCCTCCCAGAGCGGCACCTCGGCGTCGACCCGGCCCGCGTTGTTGACGAGCAGGTCCACGCTCCCGAGCGCGGCCTCGGCCTCGCGGACGGCCGCGGCCACCGCCGCCGCGTCGGTCACGTCCGCCGTGACGACGACGGCCCGGCCCGCGCCGTCGAGCGCGGCGATCTCGTCGGCCACCCCGGCGAGCCGGCCCGCGTCGCGCGCGAGGAGCGCGACGTCGAGACCGGCCGCGGCGAGCCCGACGGCGACCGCGCGGCCGATGCCGCGCGACGCCCCGGTGACGAGCGCGGTGCGCGCGGGCACCACGTCCGGCGTCGTGCCCTCCCCCGGTGCGTCGCTCATGCGCGCAGCTCCGCCCCGACGCGCTCGCGCGCGGCGGCCACGGCGCCCTCCCGGACCCGCGCGACGTCGTCGGCGGTGAGGGTGCGGTCCGCGGCGCGCAGCCGCAGCGAGAACGCGAGCGACTTGCGCCCGGCGCCCACCTGCTCGCCCGTGAAGACGTCGAACAGCACGACCTCCTCCGCGAGCTCGCCGGCGCCCTCGACGACCGCGGCGCGCAGCGCCTCGGCCGGCACGTCGGCGGCGACGACGAACGCGAGGTCCTCCTTCGCCGCCGGGAACCCGGAGACCGGCGTCGCCTGGACGGGCTCGTCGGACGCACCTGCGACGAGCGCCGACAGGTCGAGCTCGAACGCCACGGAGCGGGCGGGCAGGCCGACGTTCTCGAGCACCTTGGGGTGCAGCTCGCCCGCGTGCCCGACGACCGTCCCGTCGGCGAGCTCGAGGCGCGCGCAGCGGCCGGGGTGGAACGGGGCCCGCGCGGTGTCGGCGACCACGCGCACGGCGTCGTCCCCCCGCAGGCCGGCGCGGTCCGCGACCAGGCGCGCCGCGTCGAGCGCGTCCGTCCAGTCCGCCGGCCGGCCGGGGCCCCACCAGCCCGCCCGCTCGCGACGACCGACCAGGACGCCCGCGACGTGGCGCGGCTGCGCCGGGAGCGCGGCCTCGATCGCGGCGAGGTCGTCGTCGGAGGGACGCACCCCGCCGGGCAGCGACGGCGCGGCCGGGGCGCCCGGGCGCGGGTGCGTCACGAGCCCGACCTCGAACACGGCGACGTCCCCGAGCCCGCGGCCCACGTTGCGGCGCGTGGTCTCCAGGAGCGTGCTCAGCACGTCCGTGCGCATCAGGGGACGGTCGTCGGCCAGCGGGTTGAGCAGGCGCAGCGCCCGGCGGCGCTCGTCGTCCGCGGGGATCCGCAGCGCGTCGAGCTCGCCCTCGCCGACGAACGGGTAGCTCAGCGTCTCGACGAACCCGTGCTCGGCGAGCGCGCGGGCGACCGCCCGGCGCACGCGCTGCTCGCGCGTGAGCCCGCGGCCGCCGGGAGCGGCGGGGAGCACCGACGGGATCTCGTCGTACCCGACGAGGCGCGCGACCTCCTCGACCAGCTCGGCCGGCTCGGTGAGGTCGGGGCGCCACGACGGCGGGGTCACGACGACGACGCCCGTCGCGGCGGCGTCGTCCGCGGCGACCGTGCACCCGATCGCCCCGAGCGTCCCGACGACCTGCTCGAGCGTGTACGGCACGCCGACGAGGCGCTCGGCCTCGCCGACGGGCAGGCGGATCGGGGCGGGCGCGGTCACGCGGTCGAGGTCGCTGACGGCCGGGTCCGCGATCCCGCCGCCCAGCTCGACGAGCAGGTCGACGACGCGCTGCGCCGCGACCGCGGGCAGCTGCGGGTCCACGCCGCGCTCGAACCGCTTCGCGGCCTCGCTCGACAGCTTGTGGCGGCGCGACGTGCGCGCGACCGTCACGGGATCGAAGTGGGCGGCCTCGACGAGCACCGCCGTCGTCTCCGGCCCGACCTCCGACGAGGCACCGCCCATGACGCCGGCGAGACCCAGGACGCGCGCGCCGCGCGCACCGTCGGGGCTGTCGGTGATGAGCAGGTCCTCCGGGTCGAGCGCGCGGTCCACGTCGTCGAGCGTCGTGAGCCGCTCGCCCGGGGCGGCGCGCCGCACCACGACGGGAGCCGCGACCTTCTCGAGGTCGTACGCGTGCAGGGGCTGCCCGAGGTCGAGCATGACGTAGTTCGTCACGTCGACCGCGAGCGAGATGGGCCGCATGCCCGACGCCGTGAGGCGGCGCTGCAGCCACGCGGGCGTCTGCGCCGCGGGGTCGAGCCCGCGCACGACGCGCGTGACGAAGCGGTCGCACCCGACGACGCCGTGGACCGGCGCCGCGTCGTCGACCTCGACGGGGAAACCGTCGGGCGTCGCCGCGGGCGGGGGCGTGGGCAGGGAGCCGGGCAGGCCCGGGTCCGTGAAGCGCGCGCCCGTCGAGTGCGAGAACTCGCGCGCGACGCCGCGGTAGGAGAACGCGTACCCGCGGTCGGGCGTCACGTTGATCTCGAGCACCTCGTCGCCGAGCCCGAGCAGCGCGACCGCGTCCTGCCCCGGGGTGAGGTCCTCGGCCGCGTACCCGAGCCGCGGCAGCACGATGATGCCGTCGTGGTCCTCGCCGAGGCCGAGCTCGCGCTGCGAGCAGATCATGCCGTCGGACACGTGCCCGTACGTCTTGCGGCTCGCGATGGGGAACGGACCGGGCAGGACGGAGCCCGGCAGCGCGACCACGACGAGGTCGCCCGGCGCGAAGTTGTGCGCGCCGCACACGATGCCGCGCGCACCGCCCGCCGGCATGTCTGCCGGCTCGACGCCCTTGATCTCGGCGGCGTTGTGCTCCGGCCCGACGTCGACCAGGCACCAGTTGATCGTCTTGCCGTTCTTCTGCGGCTCGGGCGTCATCTCGAGGACGCGCCCGACGACGAGGGGACCCGTCACGGCCGCGCCGTGGATCGCCTCCTCCTCCAGGCCGACGCGGACGAGGTCGGCGGCGAGCCGCTCGGCGGTGAGCCCCGCGGGCAGCTCGACGTGGTCGCCCAGCCAGTCGATGGCGACGTACGGCATCAGATCTCCGTTCCGAACTGGGCGGAGAAGCGCACGTCGCCCTCCACCATGTCGTGCATGTCCGCGATCCCGTGGCGCAGCATGAGCGTGCGCTCGATGCCCATGCCGAACGCGAAGCCCGAGTACTCGTCGGGGTCGACCCCGACGGACCGCAGCACGTTCGGGTTGACCATGCCGCAGCCGCCCCACTCGATCCAGCCCGGCCCGCCCTTCTTCTGGGGGAACCACAGGTCCATCTCGGCGCTCGGCTCGGTGAACGGGAAGTACGCGGGCCGCAGGCGCGTGCGCGCGTCCGGGCCGAACATCGCGCGCGCGAACGCGTCGAGCGTGCCGAGCAGGTGCGCCATGGTCAGGCCCTTGTCGATCGCCAGGCCTTCGACCTGGTGGAAGACGGGCGTGTGCGTCGCGTCGAGCGCGTCCGTGCGGAACGTCTTGCCCGGGCACGCCACGTACAGCGGCACGCCGCGCTCGAGCAGCGAGCGGGCCTGGACCGGCGACGTGTGGGTGCGCAGCACGAGGTTCGACGGCTCCGCGCCGTCCTCGCCGTCGGGGCCGGCGACGTAGAACGTGTCCTGCATCTGGCGCGCGGGGTGGTCCACGCCGAAGTTCAGGGCGTCGAAGTTGAACCACTCCGCCTCGACCTCGGGGCCCTCCGCGATCTCCCAGCCCATACCGACGAAGAAGTCCGCGACGCGCTCCTGCAGCGTCTCGAGCGGGTGCCGCGCGCCCGCGGGGACGCGGTCCACGGGCAGCGTGACGTCCACGGCCTCCTCGACGAGGACGCGCTCGTCGCGCTCGGCCTCGAGCTCGGCCTGGCGCGCGGCGAGGGCCTGGTTGAGCCGGCCGCGCAGCGGGCCGAGGAGCTTGCCCGCGGTCTTCTTGTCCGCGGGGGCGAGCGAACCGATCTGGCGGTTCGCGAGCGCGAGCGGGCTGCGGTCGCCCGCGTGCTCGGTGCGCACGCGCTTGAGCGCGTCGAGGTCGCCGGCCGCGGCGACGGCGGCGAGCGCGGCGTCGAGCGCGCGCTGCAGCGCGTCGGCGTCGAGCGGGGAGGGTCCGGTGGTGGTGTCCGGTCCGCCGTCGCCCGCGTGGGGGGTGACGACGTCGGCGTCAGGGCTGGACATGCGTGCCTTCCTGGCGAGGGCGGGACTGCGGGGAGCGGACGACGGCCGGCGTCGACCCGCGGCACGCGCCGCTCGGGGCGGGGCGTGCGGGGCGCGCACGTGCGCGCGTCGCCGTCATTCTAGGGCGCCCGTCCGGGCCAGGACCCGTCCCGCCACGAGGCGGGCGGGGAGCACGCGTCAGTCGCGCGGGCCCGTGACGGGCCCGGGAAATCGACGACCACCGCGCAGGCTCATGCGGCCCATCCTCGCACAGGCGTCTCCGGGCGCGGCCGGAGGGTGGTCCCGCTCAGCGCGCGGCGGGCCCGAGCGGCAGGGTCCGCAGCGTCCGGTGCACCGGGTGCCCCGAGGCGTCGCCGAGGTCGGACTCGACGAGGTGCAGCGCGTCGGTCGTCCACCCCGGGCCGGCGTACACGGCGAGGGCCGCGGCGGGCGCGGCGAGCGGGTCGCCCGCGGTGCGGTCGGGACGGGTCGCGCCGCGACCGCGCGCCCGGCGGTTCGCCTGGCGCGCCCCGGCCGCGGCCCGCGCGACGGTGAGGTGCGCGCGCTGCCGGGGACGGCGGTCCACCCGCACGCCCGCGTCGCCCGCCGCCTCGGCGACCGCGGCGCTCAGCGCCCGCAGGGCGTCGGCACCGTCCCCGCCGACGCCCACCCACAGGACGCGGCGGTCGAACACGCCGGCGCCCCGGAGCCGGAGGTCGAGCGGTGCGGCGTCGTGCGCGACCGGCTCGAGCGCCGCCGCGAGGTCGGGGACGGCCCCCTCGGGCACGTCGCCGAAGAACGACACCGTGAGGTGCCACAGCTCGGGGGACGTCCAGCGGACGAGCGGTGCGCCGTCGGGCCGGCGGGCCTCCTGGGCGTGGGCGTCCGCGAGGGCGAGCGCGAGGTGGTCGAGCGCCGCGGCGCTCGGGTAGAGCGCGGCGAACAGTCTCACGCGCCGCCCTCCGGGTCGGCGCCCGGGCCTCGGGCGGGCCGGTGCGCGCGGCTGGAGGCGTAGAGGCAGACCGTCGCCGCCGTCGCGAGGTTCAGGGACTCGGCCCGGCCGCGGATCGGCACGCGCACGACGGCGTCGGCCAGCGCGCGGTCCTCCGGGGGCAGCCCCCACGCCTCGTTCCCGAAGACCCATGCGGTCGGCGCGGCGAGGTCGACCGGGCGCTCCGTACCGGCGCCCTTGGCGCCGGCCACGTCGAGCAGGTCGTCGAGGTCGAGGTCCCCCGCGCCGTCGGCGGCGAGGACCGCGAGCCCCGCGCCGCGCAGCGCGGCGACGGCCTCGGCCAGGCTCACGCCCGTGACGACCGGGAGGTGGAAGAGCGACCCGGCCGTCGAGCGCACGACCTTCGGGTTGTGCACGTCGACGCTCTCGCCGGCGAGCACGACGGCGTCGGCCCCGGCGGCGTCCGCCGCGCGGACCACGGTCCCCGCGTTGCCCGGGTCCCGGACCGTCGCGAGCACCGCGACGAGCGCCGGGCGATCGCGCCGCGCGAGCGTCGCGACGACGTCCTCCAGCCGCGGCGCGTCCGCACGCACGACGGCGAGCACGCCCTGCGCGTCGGCGCTCATCGCCGCCAGCACCTCGGGCGTCGCGCCGTGCACGTGCAGCCCGGCCGCGCGCGCGTCGGCGACGATCTCCGGGTGCCGGTCCGCCGCAGCGGGCGTGACGTAGACGTCACGGACCCGGTCTGAGGCGCGCCGGACGGCCTCGCGGACGCCCTGCGGGCCCTCCACGAGGAGCTGTCCGTGCCGTGAACGCGCCGGACGCCCGGCCAGCGCACGGACCGCCTTGACCCGGTCGCTGCGAGGGTTCGTCAGCGTGGGGTCGAGCGGGCCGGGCGCCGGACGGGCGTCCGTGGCCGACGGGCGGCCGGGCGAGGCGCTGGTCAGGCTGCGGCCTTGGGCGCGTTGACGTCCTCGGGGAGCGCGTCCTTCGCGACCTGGACGAGCGCGTTGAACGCGGCCACGTCGTTGACCGCGAGCTCCGCGAGCAGGCGACGGTCGACCTCGACACCCGCGGCCTTGAGGCCCTGGATGAGGCGGTTGTACGTCAGGCCCTGGGCGCGCGACGCAGCGTTGATGCGCTGGATCCACAGCTTGCGGAAGTCGCCCTTGCGCGCCTTGCGGTCACGGTAGGAGTAGACGAGGGAGTGGGTGACCTGCTCCTTCGCCTTGCGGTAGAGGCGCGAGCGCTGGCCGCGGTAGCCGCTGGCGCGCTCGAGGGTCGTACGGCGCTTCTTCTGGGCGTTGACCGCCCGCTTCACGCGTGCCACGTGATGCTCCTTGCAGTTCGGGGCTCAGGGGTGAGCCGGTCGGTGGCGGGTCCCGCCACCTGCCGGGTCACTTGCCGAGCAGCTTCTTGATGGACTTGACGTCGGCGGGCGAGACCACCTGGTCGGCAGCGAGGCGGCGCTTGCGCTTGGTCGCCTTGTGCTCGAGGTAGTGACGGGCGTTGGTCTGCTCGCGCATGACCTTCCCGGAACCCGTGATGCGGAAGCGCTTCTTGGCACCCGAGTGCGTCTTGTTCTTCGGCATGACTGCCGTCTCTCCTTGTGTCCGGTCAGCCACCTCGCGGTGGCCGACGTGTTCGGGTCCGGGCCGGTGGGCCCGGACCCCGAGCAGGGTCCGTCCGTGGTGCCGGTGTCAGCCGGCCTTGCCGCGCGGCGTCGGCTTGGGTGCCGGCTTGGGCGCGGGGCGCGGGACGCCCGGCTTCGGCGCGGCGGGCCGGGGTGCTGCGGGCTTCGCGCCGTCCGACGACGCGGGCGAGGCCGCGGGCGTCGGGCGCGGCGCCGCCGGCTTCGAGTCCGCGGCCGGCCGAGCCGCGGGACGCGGGGCAGGAGCCGACCGCGGAGCCGGAGCAGACCGCGGAGCCGGAGCAGACCGCGGAGCCGGAGCGGAGCGCGGAGCCGGAGCGGCCTGCGCCGGGGCCTCGGCCGGGGCGGGCTCCTCGACCGGGGCGGCGGCCTCGACCGCGGCCGTGGTCTCCGTCGCCTCGACCGCGCCGGTGGCCTCGACGGTCTGCGTCTCGACCGTCTCGGGCTCGTCGGTCACGTCCGCGTCGTCGCCGGAGCGCGCAGCGGCGCGCTGGGCGGACTTGGTGAGACGCGGCTCGGCCTCCTGCGCGCGCTTGCGCTGCTCGCTCTTGGCGTCGGCCTTCTTCTTCACCGGACCGAGCACCATGGTCATGTTGCGCCCGTCCTGCTTCGGCATGGACTCCACGAAGCCGAGCTCCGCGACGTCGTCCGCGAGGCGCTGGAGCAGGCGGACACCCATCTCGGGGCGCGACTGCTCACGGCCGCGGAACATGATCATGACCTTGACCTTGTCGCCCGCCGCGAGGAAGCGCTCGACGTGGCCCTTCTTGGTGCCGTAGTCGTGCGGGTCGATCTTCAGGCGGAAACGGATCTCCTTGAGGACCGTGTTCGCCTGGTTGCGCCGCGCCTCACGCGCCTTCATGTCGGACTCGTACTTGAACTTGCCGAAGTCCATGAGCTTGGCGACGGGGGGCCGGGCGTCCGGGGCGACCTCGACGAGGTCGAGGTCCGCGTCCTGGGCAAGGCTCAGGGCAACCTCGGTGCGGACGACGCCGACCTGCTCCCCGCCGGGACCGATGAGTCGGACCTCGGGGACGCGGATCCGATCGTTGATGCGAGGCTCGCTGATGTGATGCTCCTAGGAAGTCGTCGGTAGACCGCCCGGACACGAAGAAGGCCTCCGTCCCTGGCGCAGGGCGGAGGCCATCAGGTCGGGACGTCACGCGAACGCGACGACCACGGCGGAACGGTCCCCGAGGGGCTCGCTCCGGACCAGGACCCGGCCTCTGTCGCGACGTGAGTCGGCGGTCGAAGCCCGGGTGGGATGTCATCCACTTGCGCACCCGTACGTGTTCCCCACCACCCGGAACCGGGCGGTGCGGACACGAACGGGTCGGTCAGCTGTCAAGGATAGCAGAGCGGCCGTGCAGGTCGAGCCGACCGTACCCGTGGACATCTGATCCGATCCATCAATGGAACTCTTCCAGAATAGGGGGGTAGAGTGGGCGCCATGACCACAGGAGCGACGTCGACCGCGGGCACCGGCCTCGAGGACGGGCCCCGCCGCGCACGCCACGAGAGCGAGCTCCGCGACCACGGCCTGCGCGTCACCGCCGCACGCCTCGCCGTGCTCGACGCCGTCGAGGTGCAGCAGCACGCGGACGCCGACGACGTGCTGCGCGCCGCGCGCACGGCGCTCGGCTCCGTCTCCGTCCAGGCGGTCTACGACGTCCTGCACACGCTCACCGACAAGGGGCTCGTGCGCCGCATCGAGCCGGCCGGGCACCCGGCCCGCTACGAGCGCCGGCTCGGTGACAACCACCACCACGTGGTGTGCCGGGGCTGCGGCGCCGTCGCCGACGTGGACTGCACCGTGGGCCACGCCCCGTGCCTCACCCCCAGCAGCACCGCGGGGTTCCGGATCGACACCGCCGAGGTGACGTTCTGGGGACTCTGCCCGGACTGCGCCGACTGACCCCGCACCACCCGCTCCGGGGCCTCGTGCACCCGGAGCGCGTCCGTTTCCTCACGGATGCACTGTTTGAGAACGCCAGACGAGCCGTACCCGCGGCTCACGGAAGGAGACCCATGACCGCCCCCTTCACCACCACGAACGCCGGCGCGCCCGTCGCCTCGGACGCCCACTCGCAGTCCGTCGGCGCCGACGGCCCGATCGTCCTGCACGACCACTACCTCGTCGAGAAGCTCGCCCAGTTCAACCGCGAGCGCGTCCCGGAGCGCGTCGTGCACGCCAAGGGCGGCGGTGCGTTCGGCACGTTCACCGTGACCCAGGACGTCAGCGCGTACACCCGCGCGGCGCTGTTCCAGCCCGGCACGACGACCGAGATGCTCGCGCGCTTCTCCTCCGTCGCCGGCGAGCAGGGCTCGCCCGACACCTGGCGCGACCCCCGCGGCTTCGCGCTGAAGTTCTACACGACCGAGGGCAACTACGACCTCGTCGGCAACAACACGCCCGTGTTCTTCCTGCGCGACGGCATCAAGTTCCCCGACTTCATCCGGTCGCAGAAGCGCCTGCCGGGCTCGAACCTGCGCGACAACGACATGCAGTGGGACTTCTGGTCCCTCTCCCCCGAGTCGGCGCACCAGGTGACCTGGCTCATGGGTGACCGCGGCCTCCCGTCGAGCTGGCGCCACATGGACGGGTTCGGCTCGCACACCTACCAGTGGATCAACGCGGCGGGCGAGCGGTTCTGGGTCAAGTACCACTTCAAGACTCAGCAGGGCATCAAGAACCTCACCGCGGACGAGGCCTCGCAGCTCGCCGGGTCGGACTCGGACCACCACATCCGCGACCTGTACGAGCACATCGAGGGGGGCGACTTCCCGCGCTGGACGCTCTCGGTCCAGGTCATGCCGTACGAGGACGCCAAGACCTACCGGTTCAACCCGTTCGACCTCACGAAGGTGTGGCCGCACGCCGACTACCCGCTGATCGAGGTGGGCGTCATGGAGCTGAACCGCAACCCGGAGAACTACTTCGCGCAGATCGAGCAGGCGACGTTCGCGCCGAGCAACTTCGTGCCGGGCATCGCGACGAGCCCGGACAAGATGCTGCTCGCGCGCATCTTCTCCTACGCCGACGCCCACCGGTACCGCGTGGGCACGAACCACGCCCAGCTCCCGGTGAACGCGCCGCACGCCGCGGCCGAGGCCGGTCACTCGTACGCGAAGGACGGGTCGATGCGCTACTCGTTCTCGTCGGCGACCACGCCGGTGTACGCGCCGAACAGCCGCGGCGGCGCGCACGCCGACCCGGCCCGCGCGGCGGAGTCCGCCGGCTGGGAGGCCGACGGCGAGCTGACGCGCAGCGCCGCGACGCTGCACCCGGAGGACGACGACTTCGGCCAGGCGGGCACGCTCTACCGCGAGGTCTTCGACGACGCCGCCCGCGCGCGCTTCCTCGAGACGATCACGGGCCACGTCGGCGCCGTGCGCAGCGAGGACATCCGCGAGCGCGCCGTGCAGTACTGGACGTACGTCGACGCGAACCTGGGTCGCGAGCTGCGTGCGGCCCTCGCCGCCGCGGACGCCCCGCTCGAGGGCGGCCAGCCCGGGACGGCCGCGGAGCCGGTCCGCGTCTGACCCGTCGTGGCCGCCCTGCGGGGCGGTCGCACCCCGTCGGCCGTCGCCCCTCGCCAGGGGCGGCGGCCGACGTCGTCCCCGGCCCGGGGCGCGTCGGCCGTCCTTCTCGCGCACCGGGCCACCGCTCCCGCCGTCGGATGGAAAGATGGTCGCCATGAGTACCGAGAACGCCGCCGTGCCCGACCCCACCACCGACGCGGTGCGCGACATCGCCGACGTGGCCGCCGTGGAGGTCATCACGTCCGCGGCCGTCCACCTCATGAGCGCCGCCGCCGTCAAGTGCGGCCTCGCGGAGGACGCGCAGGAGCAGGGCCACCTCGACCTGGACGAGGCGCGCAAGCTCATCAACGCGCTCGCCGCGCTCGTGACGGCGAGCGCCCCCGACATCGGCAACCAGCACGCCCGCTCGCTCCGCGACGGGCTGCGCTCGCTCCAGCTGGCCTTCCGCGAGGCGTCGGTCTACCCGGACGCCCCGGGCGAGGGGCCGGGCGAGAAGTACACGGGCGCCGTGAGTTGAGCACGCCCCCGGTCCCGCCCCCGCACGGCGGTCCCGCGGGCCCGCCGCAGCCGCCCGAGAGCGTGCCGCGGGGCACCCCGGCCGACGCGGTCCCGGCGGCCCGACCGGGCGCCGTCGGGCCGCCGTCGTTCGCGCCGGCGGCCGGCCCCGGGGGTGCCGCACCCGGGGCGGCGTCCGCCACGGCGACCGCGCCGGGCGACGGCGCGCCGGCGAGCGACGACGCCGCGGCGACCCGGCCGCGTCGGCGTCGCGGGGCCGTGGTCGCGGTCGTCGTGCTCGCGCTGGCCCTCGCCGCGGCGCTGGGCGTCGGCGCGTACCTGTGGCTCACCACGACGCGCTGGCAGGAGACGAGCGCCGGGTGGGAGGCGCAGGCGCGCGGGCTCGGGCAGGACGTCGCGCAGCTGCGCACCGAGCTCGACGGCGCGAACGCGGAGCTCGAGTCCGCGCGCACCCAGCTCACCGCCGCCCAGGACCGCATCAGCGACCTCGCCAACGAGAAGGCCCAGCTGGGCGACGAGAACGAGGCGTCCCAGCAGTACCTGGACTACCAGAGCCGGGTCTCGGACGCCGCGGGCAAGGTCGCGGCCGCGCTCGGGCAGTGCACGACGGCGCAGACGCAGCTCATCGGGTACCTCAACAACCGGGACGCCTACGACCCCGCCGACATCGACCGGTTCGCGGACCAGGTCGGCGTGCTCTGCCAGGAGGCCACCGACGCGAACGCCCAGCTCCAGCAGGAGCTCGCCGGATGACGCGCCGCCCGTCCCGGCGCGCGGCGGTGCGCGTCGTCGGCGCGCTGCTCGGGCTGTCGCTCGCGGGCGGCTCGCTCGGCGCGTGCGGCGTCCTGCCGGAGCTCCCCGAGCCGGTGCCGGGCTCGGTCGTGCCGTCGCTCGTGGCGCCCGACGACCCGGCCGGCTCGGAGAACCTCTCCCCCGACGGGTTCGACGCCGTCCAGCGCATGGCCGTGCGCATCCGCAACGTCCGGTGCGACGGCCTGTCCACCGGCTCGGGGTTCGCCGTCGACTCCCGGACCCTCATCACCAACAAGCACGTGGTCGACTCGTCGCGCTCGCTCCAGCTCCTCACCTACGACGGGCGTGACATCGCCGCCCAGACGGCGAGCGTGGCCGGTCTGGCGGACCTCGCGATCGTCCGGACCGCGGAGGACCTCCCGTCCGCCCCGACCCTCGCCGCCGCCGACCCGGCGCCCGGCGACGCGGTGACGGTCGTCGGGTACCCCGAGGGCGGGCGGCTCACCGTGACGCAGGGGTCGGTCATCGGCACGACGACGGACCCGCTGCACGAGAACCTCGGCGAGGTGCTCGTCACCGACGCCCCCGTCGAGCCCGGCAGCTCCGGGTCCGCCGCGCTCAACGAGGCGGGCGAGGTGATCGGCGTGGTCTACGCGAAGACGTCGACGGAGAAGTCGCTCCTCGTGCCCGTGAGCACCCTCCAGACGATGCTCGGCGACGAGTCCGCGTTCACGGCCCTCCCGGAGTGCGACGCCTGACCCGTCCGGGCGCCCGTGCACCGACGGCCTCGACGGCGAGGCGGTGCGCGCGGTTCCCGCGCGCACCGGGGGGCCCAGGTCTACCCTTCGTGCCATGAGCACACACGCGAGCTCGGACACGCCTCCCGTCGACCCGGCGCACATCACCCACGCGGCGCGCGACACGCTCACCGTGCGTCGCGTCTTCGGGGAGTCGTACGAGCGGGACGGCACGCTCGTCATCCCCGTCGCGACGGTCTGGGGCGGCACGGGATCCGGCTGGGGGTCCGGCGCCGGCGAGCTCTCCGGCAAGGGCGCGGCGGACTGGCGCCGTCGCGTCGGTGCGGCGGCCCGCGGGGCGGACGCCGGTCCCGACGACGGCACCGCGGACGGCGGCTCGACGTCCGACCCGGGCTCCGGCAACGCCGGGGGCGAGGCGGGCGGCGAGGGCTCGGGCGGTGGCGGCGGGTTCGGGGTGCGCGTCGTCGCGAAGGGCGTCTACGTCGTCGACGACGCGGGCGTGCGCTGGCAGCCCGCCCTCGACCTCAACCGCGTGATCCTCGGCGGGCAGGCCCTGGGCGCGGTCGTGGCGTTCTCGGCCGCGCTCGCGTGGGGCCTCAGCCGCCTGCGCCGGCGCTGAGCCCGGACCGCGCTGCCCGCCGACCCGTACGGCCGACGCGTCCGCGCGGGCCGGACCGGGCGGACGACCGCCTCAGTCGGCCCGGCCGACGCGGAGCTCGAGCCCGTCGACGCGCTCGGACACCACGGCGTCCGTGGCGAGCGCGGCGTTGACCTGCCCGAGCACGGCGTCGAGACCGGCGCGGTCGAGACCGGCGTCGATGCGCAGGACCACCGCGACCTCGGCCCGGCGGCCCGGCTCGGCCCAGACGCGCGCGACGTGCGGCACGCCCGCGAGCGACCCCTGCACGGCGGCGAGCACCTCCGGCACGACGACCCCGTCGACGACCGCGGGCGACCAGTCCTTGCCCTGCGCGAGCGCCCACACGGCCGGGCGTGGCACGAGCGCGGTGACCGGTCCCGCCGGGTCGAGCACGAGGAGCGACCAGTCCTCGCTCACGGCGGACAGCGCCGCGCGGCGCGCGTCCACCGGCACCGGCCGCGCGCTCGCGCGCCAGGCCGCCATCGCCGCGACGGACGTGAACACGGGCAGCGCGCGGCGCCCGTCCGGCGCCTCGATGGCGACGACCCCCGCCGACGCCTCCTTGTCGACCGTGTGCCCGTGCTCGCCCTCGCCCGCGCTCTCGAGCTCGGCGAGGATCGGCACGAGCACGCGCGTCTCGCCGAGTCGCGCGACGACGTCGGACAGCGGGGCCGAGCCCGCGGCGTACGCGTCGAGGAGCCCCGCGAGCGCCGGGTCCGCCGACCCGTCGTCGCCCGCGAAGCCGGACGACGGCGGGAGCGCCTTGCCCGGGCCCGCGGGCTCGTGGTCGGTCGTCACGGCCGGCCCGCGACGTCGAGCGCCTGCGGGAGCGTGAACGCGCCCGCGTAGAGGGCCTTGCCCACGATCGCGCCCTCGACGCCGGCCGGCACGAGCGAGCGCAGCGCCTCGAGGTCCTCGAGGCTGGAGATGCCGCCGGACGCGACGACGGGCGCGTCGGTGCGCGCCGCGACGTCGCGCAGCAGGTCGAGGTTCGGGCCGCGCAGCGTCCCGTCCTTGGTCACGTCCGTGACGACGTACCGCGCGCACCCGGCGGCCTCCAGGCGGTCGAGGACCTCCCACAGGTCTCCGCCCTCCTGCGTCCACCCGCGCGCGGCGAGCGTGGTGCCGCGCACGTCGAGCCCGACGGCGATCGCGTCGCCGTGCTCCGCGATGACCTTCGCCGTCCACTCGGGGTTCTCGAGCGCCGCGGTGCCGAGGTTGACGCGGCGCGCGCCGGTGGCGAGCGCGCGCTCGAGCGACGCGTCGTCGCGGATGCCCCCGGACAGCTCGACCTGCACGTCGAGGCGCGCGACGACGTCGGCGAGCAGCTCCGCGTTGGAGCCGCGGCCGAACGCGGCGTCGAGGTCCACGAGGTGGATCCACTCCGCGCCGCCGGACTGCCAGTCGAGCGCGGCGGCGAGCGGGTCGCCGTACGAGGTCTCGGAGCCCGCCTCGCCCTGGACGAGGCGGACGGCCTGGCCGTCGGCGACGTCGACGGCGGGGAGCAGCACGAGGCGGTCGGTCACGAGGGTCTCCATCGGTGTAGGCGGTGGCGCGTCGCTCGCGCCGGGTGGTGCGCGCCGGGCGTGTGCCTCGGCGCGCGGACGGTCAGAGCGAGCGGACCCAGTTCTCGAGCAGGGTCGCGCCGGCGTCGCCCGACTTCTCGGGGTGGAACTGCGTCGCGGACAGCGGGCCGTTCTCGACGGCCGCGACGAAGCGGCCACCGTGCTCGGACCACGTGACGAGCGGTCGGCGGACGGGCGAGTCCGCCGGGAGGTCCTGGCCGGTCGTGAACGACCGGGCCGCGTAGGAGTGCACGAAGTAGAAGCGCTCGTGCTCGACCCCGCGGAACAGCACGCTGCCCTCGGGCACGTCGACGGTGTCCCAACCCATGTGCGGCACGACGTCGGCCTCGAGACGGTCGACGAGGCCCGCCCACTCCCCGAGCCCGTCGGTGAGCGTCCCGTGCTCGTCGCCCTGCTCGAACATGACCTGCATGCCCACGCAGATCCCGAGGACGGGCCGCCCGCCGGCGAGCCGCCGGCCGACGATCTCGTCGCCCCGCACGCCGCGCAGACCGGTCATGACCGCGGCGAACGCGCCGACGCCCGGGACGACGAGCCCGTCCGCGTCCTGCGCGCGCGCCCGGTCGGCCGTCAGCTCGACGTCCGCGCCGACGCGCTCGAGCGCGCGCACGGCCGAGCGAACGTTGCCGAACCCGTAGTCGAGCACGACGACGGACGGGCGGCGGGCGGCGGGCGTCGCCGCGGTGGGCTCGGTCATGCGCCGTCCTTCCGTGCGCGCCGCGCCGCCGACGTGAGCAGGCGCATCGCCTTCCAGCGGGAGATCGACGAGCTCGCCACGACGCCGTCCTGGTCCGCGAGCGTCGTCGTGCCGGTGAGCAGGTCCTCGAGCGACTCGGGCGCACCGCCGAGCACGAGGCCCGGCGCGAGGGTGTCACCCTGCACGCCGTCCGCCCAGCGCGTCATCGTGAGCTGCTCGCCGCTGCGCTCGACGAGCACGAGCGGCACGCCCTTGACGAGGGTCGTCAGAGCGGCGGCCGCGTGCGCGGGCGCGTCGCCTGCGGGGTCGCGCAGCACCGCCACGGCACCGACGTCGGTCGGGACGACGTCCGCCTCGACCTGCGCGAGCGAGCACGCCGCCGCGAGCGGCTCCGCGCCCGCGATCTGCGTGATGAGCGCCACGAGATCGGGGACCGCCGAGGCCGTCAGCGACGAGAGGTCGTCGGGGATCTCGACGCCGTCCAGGGCGTCGTCGTCGTGCGTGCTCACAGGGCTCCCTTCGTGGACGGGACGCCCTCGACGCGCGGGTCCGGCGCGACGGCGGCGCGCAGCGCCCGGGCGAGCGCCTTGAACTGCGCCTCGACGATGTGGTGCGGGTCGCGGCCCGCGAGGACGCGCACGTGGATGCAGATGCCCGCGTGGTGCGCGATCGACTCGAGCACGTGCCGCGTGAGCGACCCCGTGAAGTGCCCGCCGATGAGGTGGTACTCCTGACCCTCCGGCTCGCCCGAGTGCACGAGGTACGGCCGCCCGGACACGTCGACGACGGCGAGCGCGAGGGCCTCGTCCAGCGGGACCGTCGCGTCGCCGAAGCGCCCGATGCCCACCTTGTCGCCGAGCGCGACGCGCAGCGCCTCGCCGATCGTGATCGCGACGTCCTCCACCGTGTGGTGCGCGTCGATGTGGGTGTCCCCCGTCGCGACGACCTTGAGGTCGATGAGCGAGTGCTTGCCCAGCGCCGTGAGCATGTGGTCGTAGAACGGGACGGTCGTCGAGATCTCGGTCCGTCCGGTCCCGTCGAGGTCGAGCTCGACGAGCACGCTCGACTCGGACGTCGCGCGCTCGATGCGCGCGGTGCGCTTCACAGTCCTGCCACCTCCACGAGGGCCTGACGGAAGGCCCTCATCTCGTCGCCGGTGCCGATCGACACCCGCAGCCAGCCGTCGGGACCAGTCTCCCGGATGAGCACGCCCCGCTCCAACAACGCCGCCCAGACCGCGTGCCGGTCCGCGAACGTGCCGAACAGGACGAAGTTGGCGTCGGACTCCGCGACCTCGAACGGACGACCGTCCGGGTGCCGCAGCGAGCGCAGCCACGCGACGGTCTCGTCGCGGCGCTCGCGCAGCGCGGAGACCTGCGCGAGCAGCTCGCCCGAGTGCGCGAGGGCCGCGCGCGCGACCGCCTGCGTCACCGCCGACAGGTGGTACGGCAGGCGCACGACGCGCAGCGCGTCGACGAGCTCGCGCGACGCCGCGAGGTACCCGACGCGAGCGCCCGCGAGCGCGAACGCCTTGGACATCGTGCGCGTCACCGCGAGGTTCGGGTAGCGCTCGAGCAGCTCGAGCGCCGACGGCGTCCCCGCGCGCCGGAACTCGCCGTACGCCTCGTCGACGACGACGACGGCGGGCGCCTCCTGCCCCCCGGGGAGCGGGACGCGCACCGCGAGCGCCGCCTCGCACACCGCCTCGACGGTCGCGGCGGGCAGCGCCGTGCCGGTCGGGTTGTTCGGGCTCGCGAGCAGGACGACGGACGGCTGCTCGCGCGCGATCACCTCGCGGGCGTGCTCCGGGTCGAGCGTGAAGTCCTCCGCGCGGCGCCCGACGACCCAGTCCGTGTGGGTGTCGCGCGCGTACTCCGGGTACATCGAGTACGTCGGAGCGAAGGAGACGGCCGTGCGCCCCGGGCCGCCGAAGGCCTGCAGCACGTGGAGCATGATCTCGTTCGAGCCGTTCGCCGCCCAGAGCTGCTCCGCCCCCAGCGCGACGCCCGCCTCCGTCCCGAGGTAGGCGGCGAGGTCGGTGCGCAGGCCGAGGAAGTCGCGGTCGGGGTACCGGTTCAGCCCGGTGGCGGCGTCGTGCACCGCGCGCGTGATGGTCGCGACGACGGCCTCGCTCGGCGCGTGCGGGTTCTCGTTGACGTTGAGCAGGACCGGGACGTCGAGCTGCGGCGCGCCGTACGGCTCGACGCCGGCGAGCTCGGGGCGCAGCGGGAGCAGGGGTCGTCCCGCGACGGAGGGTGGGGTCACTCCCCCAGTCTACGAAGCGTGGACGCGCGGCCGCCCGTGACGTCCGGCACGCGGGCACCCGGGACGACGGGCACGCGGCGGTCCCCGGGACGGTCGGCGCGCGGTCGGCGCGCGGTCGGCCGGGACGGTCGGCCTCGCCGACGAGAGGCGGAGGTCCCGACCTGGGCGGACGTCGGTCGCCGGTCCGGCCGTCCGGGGCGCCGGAGCGGCGTCGCGCGCGTAGCGTCGAGAGGGAAGGGAGGACCGTCGGCAGGGTCCTCCTGGCCCTCTCCCCGAGAAAACGAGGTGATCCCCGTGCCCGCCATGCGTGCCGCCGTCGTCCGCTCGTTCACCGACCCGCTGGTCGTCGAGGAGCTCGACGTCCCGTCGCCCGGGCCCCACGAGGCCCTGGTCAAGGTCGACTACACCGGCGTGTGCCACACGGACCTGCACGCCGCGCACGGCGACTGGCCGGTCAAGCCCGCTCCCCCGTTCGTGCCGGGCCACGAGGGCGTCGGCACGGTCGTCGCGGTCGGCGACCAGGTCACGCGCGTGCGCATGGGTGACACGGTCGGCAACGCCTGGCTGTGGAGCGCGTGCGGCGAGTGCGAGTACTGCGAGACGGGCTGGGAGACGCTGTGCCCGCAGCAGAAGAACGGCGGCTACTCGGTCGACGGCTCGTTCGGCCAGTACATGCTCGTCGACTCGCGGTACTGCCCGGTGATCCCCGACGGGGTCGACCTCTCCGCCGTCGGGCCGATCCTGTGCGCCGGCGTCACCGTCTACAAGGGGCTCAAGGTCACGGACACCCAGCCCGGCGAGTGGGTGCTGGTCTCGGGGATCGGCGGCCTCGGGCACATCGCGGTGCAGTACGCGGTCGCGATGGGCCGCCGCGTCGCCGCGGTGGACGTCGACGACGAGAAGCTCGCGCTCGCGCGCAAGCACGGCGCGGAGGTGACGGTGAACGCGGCGACGTCGCCCGACGCGGCGGCCGAGATCCGCGAGAAGACGGGCGGTGGCGTCCACGGCGCGCTCGTCACCGCCGTCAACGCGCACGCGTTCCCGCAGGCCGTGGGGGCGCTGCGCCGCGGTGGCACGGTCTCCCTCGTCGGCCTCCCGCCGGAGAAGTTCCCGCTCGACATCTTCACGACCGTCCTCTTCGGCCTGACCGTGCGCGGGTCGATCGTCGGGACGCGCAAGGACATGGCCGAGGCGCTCGACTTCTTCGCGCGCGGCAAGATCAAGCCGACCTACACCGTGCGTCCGCTCGACGACATCAACGCGATCTTCGCCGAGATGGAGGAGGGGCGGATCGACGGGCGCGTCGTCATGGACATGCGCTCCTGACGTCGGGCCGCTGCCCCGTCGTCCCCTGCCCGTGACCCCCGACCGGGTCGCGGGCCGGGGCTGTGCACGACGGCCCGAGGGTCGGCGGGTGCGCCTACGATCGTGCGGGTGAGCCCCACCGACCCGTACGCCGACCTGCCCTTCGACCCGGCCGACGAGCCGCCGCTCGACGAGCCCGCCGACCCGTTCGGCGACCCGTGGGCGGGGGCGGCGCCGCAGGCACCGGCGGCCACGGCTCCCGCCGCGCGCACGGCCGGCGGCGAGGTCCCGGGCACGGGCGCTCGGGGCGACGACCCCGCGCCCGACCCCACGCCCGTTCCGGCGGCCGACGGCGGCGAGGCCGCCAAGCGCGCCAAGCTCGCCATGCTGCGCGGCCTCCTCGACGGGCAGTCGCTGCGCGAGGACGCCGAGACCGCGCTGCGCGCCCTCGTGGGGCGCGACGACGCGACGCTGCGCGAGGACCAGTGGCGCGCGATCGAGGCGCTCGTGGCGTTCCGCCGTCGTGCGCTCGTCGTGCAGCGCACCGGGTGGGGCAAGTCGGCCGTGTACTTCGTCGCGACCCGGCTGCTGCGCGACCGCGGCGCCGGCCCGACGGTGATCGTGTCCCCGCTCCTCGCGCTCATGCGTGACCAGATCTCGGCCGCCGCGCGCGCCGGGATCAAGGCGGTGACGATCAACTCGGCCAACGTCACGGAGTGGGACGACGTCCACCGCGCGATCGCGGACGGCGAGGTCGACGTCCTCCTGTGCTCGCCGGAGCGGCTCAACAACCCCGGCTTCCGCGACGAGGTCCTCCCCCGGCTCGCGGCCGACGCGGGCCTCGTCGTCATCGACGAGGCGCACTGCATCTCGGACTGGGGCCACGACTTCCGGCCGGACTACCGGCGCATCCGCACCCTGCTCGCCGACCTGCCGCCCGGCATCCCGGTGCTCGCGACGACCGCGACGGCGAACGAGCGCGTGACCGCCGACGTCGCGGAGCAGCTCGGCGTCACCGCGGCGCACGCCGCGGGCGGGGCCGCCGGCGACGTCGGGGGCGGAGCGGCCCACGAGGACGTGCTGGTCCTGCGCGGCGGGCTCGACCGCGAGTCGCTGCACCTCGCCGTGCTGCGCCTGCCCGACCAGCCGACGCGCGTCGCGTGGCTCGTCGAGGCGCTCCAGGACGTCGACGGCTCGGGGATCGTGTACTGCCTCACCGTCTCCGCCGCCGAGCAGGTCGCGAGCCAGCTCCGCGCCGCCGGTCTTGCCGTGGCGTCGTACACGGGCCAGACGGACCCCGCCGAGCGCGAGCGGCTCGAGGAGGACCTCAAGGAGAACCGCGTCAAGGCGCTCGTCGCGACCTCCGCGCTCGGGATGGGCTTCGACAAGCCGGACCTGGCCTTCGTCGTCCACCTCGGGGCGCCGAGCTCGCCGATCGCGTACTACCAGCAGGTCGGGCGCGCGGGCCGTGGCGTGGACTCGGCCGTCGTGGTGCTCCTGCCGGGCGAGGAGGACCGCCGCATCTGGGAGTGGTTCGCGTCCACCGCGTTCCCGCCGCAGGACCAGGTGCGCGCGACCCTCGACGCCCTCGGCGCGGGCGGCACGCAGTCCGTCGCGCAGCTCGAGACGCAGGTCGACCTCAAGCGGTCACGCCTCGAGGGGATGCTCAAGGTGCTCGACGTCGGCGGCGCGGTCCGGCGCGTCAAGGGCGGCTGGGAGGCGACGGGTGAGCCCTGGACGTACGACGCGGAGCGCTATGCGCGCGTCGACGCCACGCGCTCGGCCGAGCAGCAGGCGATGCTCGACTACGAGGCCACCGACGGGTGCCGCATGGCGTTCCTGCGCGCTGCGCTCGACGACCCGGAGCTCGAGGACGGGTGGCGGTGCGGCCGCTGCGACACGTGCGGCGGCGTGACGCTGCCCGCGCTCCCCGACGCGGAGGCCGTCGCCGCCGCGCGCGCCGACATGGACCGCCCCGGCGTCGAGGTCGTGGCCCGTCGGCAGTGGCCGAGCGGCATGGACCGCCTGGGGCTCGACCTGCGCGGGCGCCTGGGTGCGGACGAGCTCGCGGAGACCGGGCGCGCGGTCGCGCGCCTCGACGGGCTCGGCTGGTCCGCGCCGCTGCGCGAGCTCTTCGCGGCCACGACGCCCGACGGCGACACCCCCGTCGCGCTCCGGCGCGCCGCCGCGCGCGTCCTCGACGACTGGGCGGAGCTCTACGAGTCCGCCCCGCAGCCGGACCCGGGGACCGGGGCCGAGGACGACTCTCCTGACGGCACGGCCCCGGCCGAGCGGCGGCTCCTCGTGGACGGCGTCGTCGCGGTCCGCTCCGCGACGCGTCCGCGGCTCACGTTCCACCTGGCGAACGGGCTCGCGAGCTACCTCGGCAAGCCGCTCATCGGCGCGGTGGGGCCGGTCCCGGGCCGCGAGGAGCCGGGCCGGCACGACGTGAACTCCGCGACGCGCCTCGCGGGCGTCGCGGGCCGCCTCCAGCTCGAGCTGTCGGACGCCGCGCGCGCGGGGCTCGCCGGGCGCCGCGTGCTGCTCGTCGACGACTACACCGAGTCGGGCTGGACCCTCACGGTCGCGGCACGCCTGCTGCGCCGCGCCGGGGCGGCGGCGGTGCACCCGTTCGTGCTCGGGGTGCGCTGACGCGGGCTCGGCCCGGCGACCGGGCGCGTCACCAGCGCAGGCGCAGCTCGGTGTACGTCGTGTCCACGAAGCCGAGCGACCGGTAGAGCGGCTCGCCCTCCGGCGTCGCGTGGAGGGACACCGAGTCCGCGCCCGCCGTGCGGGCCCAGTCCAGCGCCGCTCCGACGCACGCGCGACCGAACCCCCGGCCGCGGTCTCCTGGGTGCGTGCAGACGTTCGACAGGTGCGCCGTCGTGCCGCGCGGGTTGCGCGCCGACGGCGCGGACCGGTGCAGCTCGACGAGCGCGCACGCCGCGAGGCGTCCCGGCGCGTCGACGACGAACGCGACGACGTCGGTCGTCGCGAGACCCGCGGCGAACCACGCGCGTGCCCGGCCCTGCCACGTCGGGTCCTCCGCGCCGGGCTCGCCCATCGCGCGCATGAGGTGCACGCGCAACGACACGAGGTCGGCCGCGTCGCGCGGGACGGCACGCCGCACCCGCACGACGGCGTCCCGCGCGGAGACCCCGTGCGGGCCGCCGTCGAGCGGCGCGCCGGACCGACCGGCGGTCACAGGAACCGCGCTCGCACCGCCTCGCCGTGCGCCGGGAGGTCCTCGTCGTTCGCCACGGCGACGATCCGGTCCGCGAGGTCCTCGAGGGCGTCGCGGTCGTACTCGACCACCTGGACGGCCTTGACGTAGCTGTGCACGCCGAGCCCGCTGGAGAAGTGCGCGCAGCCGCCCGTCGGCAGCACGTGGTTCGAGCCGGCCATGTAGTCGCCGAGCGAGACCGGCGACCAGGGCCCGACGAAGATCGCCCCCGCGCTCGTGACGCGCTCGGCGAGCTCGGCCGCCCCCGCGGCCTGGATCTCCAGGTGCTCCGCGCCGTAGGCGTCCACCACCTGCAGCCCGTGCTCGAGGTCGTCGACGAGCACGATCGCGGACTGCGGGCCCGCGAGCGACTGCGCGACGCGCTGCGCGTGCTTCGTCGCGGTCACGAGGTCCGCGAGGCGCGCCTCCACCGCGGCGGCGAGCTCGACCGACGGGGTGACGAGCACCGCGGCGGCCAGCGGGTCGTGCTCCGCCTGGCTGATGAGGTCGGCCGCGACGTGCCCCGGGTCCGCCGAGGCGTCGGCGAGGACCGCGATCTCGGTGGGGCCCGCCTCCGCGTCGATGCCCACGACGCCTCGCACGAGCCGCTTGGCCGCCGCGACGAAGACGTTGCCGGGGCCCGTCACCACGTCGACCGGCTCGCACAGCACGTCGCCGTCCTGCGGCTCGCTGCCGGCCGCACCGTACGCGAACATCGCGACAGCCTGCGCCCCGCCGACGGCGTACACCTCGTCGACGCCGAGCAGCGCGCACGCGGCGAGGATCGTCGGGTGCGGCAGGCCGTGGCTGTCCCGCTGCGGCGGCGACGCGACGGCGAGGCTCGGCACGCCCGCCTCCTGCGCCGCGACGACGTTCATCACGACGGACGACGGGTAGACGGCCAGACCACCGGGCGCGTAGAGCCCGACGCGGCGCACGGGCACCCACCGCTGGCGGACCTGGGCGCCCGGCGCGACCTGGACCGTGAAGTCCTGCGGGCGCTGCGCCGCGTGCACGAGCCGGACCCGGCGGATCGACTCCTCGAGCCCTGCCCGGACCTGCGGGTCGAGCGCCGCGAGCGCCGCGGAGATCTCGTCGGCCGGCACCCGCAGGTGCTCCGGCCGCACGCCGTCGAAGCGCTCGGCGTACTCGCGCAGGGCCTCGGCCCCGCGCGTCCGCACCGCCTCGAGGATCGGCGCGACCCGATGCGCCGCGTCCTCCACGCCGACCTCTGCGCGCGGCAGGGCCTCGGCGAGCTCGCGTGCGGACAGGGAACGCCCTCGGAGATCGATGCGGGAGATCATGCGACGAGTCTAGGAGCCCGGGAGGCCCGCGACGAGCGCGTTTCGCCCACCGGTCGTCTTGGTGGCCCGCGCCGGGCGCGTTCTCGTCGGGAGTCGTGTCGTCGCGGCACGCGGCGCCGGGGAGAATGGCGTCATGAACGCCTCCGACGACGCCCGCCCGGTCGAGATCTCCGACGACGTCATCCGCCTCGGCCAGTTCCTCAAGCTCGCCGGGCTCGCCGAGTCCGGCGCGGAGGCGCGCGAGCTCGTCACCGAGGGCGAGGTCCGCGTGAACGGCGAGGTGGACACGCGCCGGGGACGCCAGCTGCACCGGGGCGACGTCGTCACGGTGGACCGGCCGCAGGGCGGGGAGAGCGCGACCGTCGCCTGAGCCGCGAGTACGACCCGCCGGGTAGGGGTCAGGCCATGTACGTCGAGGCCATCACCTTGTCCGGCGTGAGGCGCAGCACCACGCGCTCCGGCTTGGGCGTCAGCGGGCGGTAGCGGCGGGCGTAGCGCGCGACGGCGTCCGCCACCTCCTCCGCGTCCTCGACGACCTCGATCGTCCCCTCGAGCGTGAGCCACCGTCCGCCGTCGACCTGGCACACCGCGGCGCGCGGGTGCGCCCCGTCCGGCCCGGTCCGGCGGGCGTTGCGCGCCTTCACCGACCCGCGGTTCGTCGTGATCCGCACGACGCCCGCGTCCGGGTCCCAGGTGAACGCCACCGGGACGACGTGCGGGCTCCCGTCCTCGCGCAGGGTCGTGAGCGTGGCCAGGTGCCGCTCGGTGACGAAGACGCGCTGCTCGGGGTTGAGTCGGATCACGCTCGCGAGTCTAGGCGCGGCCTGCCCGGCACCGGCCGGAGCCGTCTCGTGCCGGTCGTCACACGACGCCGCCGACGAGCCGCAGCGGGTGCGCCGTCCTGCGTGCGCCGCAGCGCGGGCAGGACGGCACCGCCCGGGCGGTGGCACCGTCTGCGCGGCGGGACCGTCTGCGCGGCGGGACCGTGCGCAGTGCCGGACCGACGGCGTCGGCGTGTCAGAGCAGGCAGGACGGCCCGAGCAGCGCCTTGAGGTCGCCGAACAGCGCCGGCGACTTCTCGACCCGCAGCCCGTCGCCCGCGCGCACGACCGTGGTCTTGCCGGGCTCGAGGACCTGGACGTGCACCTCGGCCGAGCCGGGGTGCGTCGCGAGGACCTCGCGCAGGCGCAGGATGATCGGCTCGACGCAGCGCGTGTGCGAGACCTTCACGGCGAGCGGCGACTCCGCGCCCACGGTGATGTCCGGGAGCGAGACCTCCATCGCCTGGAGCTGCATCGTGTCGTCGCGCCGGCGCACGCGCCCGCGCAGGACCACGACCTGGTCCTCGGCGAGGACGGTCGAGTACGCGAGGTACGTCTCGCCGAAGAACATGACCTCGACGGCGCCCTCGAGGTCCTCGATGGTCACCGCGGCCCACGGGTTGCCGTTCTTGCTCATCTTGCGCTGGAGCGACGTCACGAGGCCGGCGATCGTCACGGTGGAGCCGTCGGGCCGGCCCTCGTCGGCGAGGAGGTTCGCGATCCCGGTGTCCGCGGCGCGCGTCAGCACGTGCTCGAGCCCGGACAACGGGTGGTCGGACACGTACAGGCCGAGCATCTCGCGCTCGAACGCGAGGCGCTGCTTCTTGTCCCAGTCCGGGAGGTCGGGCACGTCGACGGAGAACGACATGCCGTCCTCGGCGTCGGCGCCCCCGAAGTCGGCGAAGAGGTCGAACTGGCCCTCCGCCTCCTTGCGCTTGACGCTGATCACCGAGTCGACGGCCTGCTCGTGCACGACGAGCAGGGCGCGCCGCGCGTGGCCGAGCGAGTCGAACGCGCCTGCCTTGATGAGCGACTCGATGGTGCGCTTGTTGCACACCACGGCCGGCACCTTGTCGAGGAAGTCGGTGAACGACGTGAACGCGCCCTTCTCCTCGCGCGTGCGGATGATCGCGTCGACGACGTTCGCGCCGACGTTGCGCACGCCCGTGAGACCGAAGCGGATGTCGCCGCCCACCGCGGTGAACTTCGCCGCGGAGTCGTTCACGTCCGGCGGGAGCACGGTGATGTGCATGCGGCGGCACTCGTTGAGGTAGAGGGCCAGCTTGTCCTTGTCGTCGCGCACGCTCTGCAGGAGCGCCGCCATGTACTCCGTCGGGTAGTTCGCCTTGAGGAACGCCGTCCAGTACGCCACGAGGCCGTACCCGGCGGAGTGCGCCTTGTTGAAGGCGTAGCCCGCGAACGGGACCAGCGTGTCCCAGACCGCCTGGATCGCGGCGTCGGAGTACCCGCGCTCCCGGCAGCCCGCCTGGAACGGCACGAACTCCTTGTCGAGGATCTCCTTCTTCTTCTTGCCCATCGCGCGCCGCAGCAGGTCGGCCTGTCCGAGCGAGTACCCGGCGAGGATCTGCGCGGCCCTCTGGACCTGCTCCTGGTAGACGATGAGGCCGTAGGTCTCGTCGAGGATCTCCGCGAGAGGCTGCTCGAGCTCCGGGTGGATGGGCTCGATCTTCTGCAGCCCGTTCTTGCGCAGCGCGTAGTTCGTGTGCGAGTTCATGCCCATCGGGCCCGGGCGGTACAGCGCGATGACGGCCGAGAGGTCGTCGAACTTGTCCGGCTTCATCTGGCGCAGGAGCGCGCGCATGGGGCCGCCGTCGAGCTGGAACACGCCGAGCGTGTCACCGCGCGCGAGCAGCTCGTACGACGCCTTGTCGTCGAGCGTGAGCGACTCGATCTCGATCGGCTCCTTGCCGTTCATCTCGATGTTCTCGAGCGCGTCGTCGAGGATCGTGAGGTTCCGCAGCCCGAGGAAGTCCATCTTGATGAGGCCGAGGCCCTCGGACGTCGGGTAGTCGAACTGCGTGATGACCGCGCCGTCCTGGGGACGGCGCATGATCGGGATGATGTCGATGAGCGGGTCGCTCGACATGATGACGCCCGCGGCGTGCACGCCCCACTGCCGCTTCAGCCCCTCGATACCCCGCGCGAGCTCGACGACGCGCTGAGCCTCCGGGTCGGTGTCGTGGAGCTGGCGGAACTCCGCGGCCTCGGAGTACCGCTCGTGCTTCGGGTCGAAGATCCCCGACAGGGGGATGTCCTTGCCCATGACGGCCGGCGGCATCGCCTTGGTGAGCTTCTCCCCCATCGCGAACGGGAAGCCGAGGAGCCGTGCCGAGTCCTTGAGGGCCTGCTTGGCCTTGATCGTGCCGTAGGTGACGATCTGGGCGACGCGGTCGTCGCCGTACTTCTCCGTGACGTACCGGATGACCTCCCCGCGCCGACGCTCGTCGAAGTCGACGTCGACGTCGGGCATCGAGACGCGCTCGGGGTTGAGGAACCGCTCGAAGATCAGCCCGTGCTCCAGCGGGTCGAGCTCGGTGATGCCCATGAGGTACGACGCCATCGAGCCTGCGGCGGACCCACGGCCGGGGCCGACGCGGATGCCCTGGTCCTTGGCCCAGTTGATGAAGTCGGCGACCACGAGGAAGTACCCCGGGAAGCCCATCTGGATGATGACCTCGGTCTCGTACTGCGCCTGCTTGCGCGCCGCGTCCGGGATGCCGTTCGGGTAGCGGCGGTGCAGCCCGCGCTCGACCTCCTTGACGAACCAGCTCGTCTCGTCCTCGCCCTCGGGGACGGGGAACCGCGGCATGTAGTTCGCCTTCGTGTCGAACGACACCTCGCACTGCTCGGCGATGAGCAGCGTGTTGTCGCACGCCTCGGGGAGCTCCGCGAAGACCCGGCGCATCTCGGCCGCCGACTTCACGTAGTAGCCGGTGCCGTCGAACTTGAACCGGTCCGGGTCGTCGAGCGTCGAGCCGGAGTTGATCGCGAGCAGCGCCTCCTGGCTGGAAGCGTCCTCCTCGCGCACGTAGTGGAGGTCGTTCGTCGCGACGAGGCGCGCCCCGATGGTCTCCGCGAGGCGCAGGAGGTCCTTCGTGACCCGTGTCTCGATGTCGATCCCGTGGTCCATGAGCTCGACGAAGAAGTTCTCGCGGCCGAAGATGTCCTGGAGCTCGCCCGCCGTCCGCACCGCCTCGTCCCACTGGCCGAGGCGCAGGCGCGTCTGGATCTCGCCCGACGGGCACCCGCTCGTCGCGACGAGGCCCTTGCCGTAGCGCTGGAGGAGGTCGCGGTCCATGCGCGGCCACTTGCCCATCTGCCCCTCGAGCGACGCGAGCGACGACGCCCGGAACAGGTTGTGCAGACCCTCGTTGTCCTTCGCGAGCAGCGTCATGTGCGTGTACGCACCGCGCGCCGACACGTCGTCGGACTCCTGCCCCTGCTGCCCGAACCGCACGCGGGTCTGGTCGAACCGGCTCGTGCCCGGCGTGACGTACGCCTCGACGCCGATGATCGGCTTGATGCCCTTCGCCTGCGCCCGCGACCAGAACTCGAACGCCCCGAACACGTAGCCGTGGTCCGTCGTCGCGATGGCCTTCTGGCCCAGGCGCTCGACCTCGTCGAACAGGTCCCCGATCCGGGCCGCACCGTCCAGCATCGAGTACTCGGTGTGGACGTGGAGGTGGACGAAGTCCTCGGTCGCGGTGGGCATGCACCGATCTTAGGCGTGCCCCACCCACACCCGGGCGAGGTCGCGGCGGGTCGTGCGGCACGTCACGCGAACGGCGCGCGGTGCCCCGCCGAGAGGGGTCAGACGTCCGTCGTCAGGGTCTTGGCGGCGTCGCGGTGGTCGATGCCCGCGTCGAGGTAGACGGGTCCGGACACGGCGTACCCGAGCCGCTCGTAGAAGCCGATCGCCTGGACCTGGGCGGAGAGGAGGACGCGCACGGCGCGGCGTCCGTCCGGCCCTGGGACCGCGTGCTCGGCGAGCGCGACCTCCTCCAGCGCGCGCATCACCGCGACTCCCGCGCCGGTGCCGCGCGCGACCGCGGCGACCGCGACCCGGCCGACGTGCACCTCTCCCGGGTGCGCGGGGTCCGTGAGGAGCCGGCCCGTGCCGACGACGTCCCCGCCCCGGTCGCGGTCCCGGACGAGCACGTGCGTGGTCGTCTCCGCGGTGTCCAGGTCGTCGATCTCCTCCTCGACCGGCACCCCCTGCTCGTCGACGAACACCGCGAGCCGCAGCGCGTGCGCGGCGGCCAGCCCGGCGTCGTCGGCCACGCGCTCCACGGCGAGCCGGGCGTCGCCCGGCCCCGAGGCGGCGACGGTCACGCGTACGCCCCGCGCAGCACCTCGAGCGCGTGCGCGAGGTCGTCCGGGTACTCGCTCGTCAGCTCGAGCCACTGCCCGGTCGTGGGGTGCTCGAACCCGAGGCGCATCGCGTGCAGCCACTGGCGCGTCAGGGACACGCGCGAGGCCAGCACCGGGTCGGCACCGTACGTGAGGTCGCCGACGCACGGGTGCCGCAGCGCGGAGAAGTGCACCCGGATCTGGTGCGTGCGACCCGTCTCGAGGTGCACCTCGACGAGGGACGCGGCGGGCAGCATCTCGAGCACCTCGTAGTGCGTGACCGAGGGCTTGCCCTCCGCCGTGACCGCGAACTTCCAGTCCGCGCTGGGGTGCCGCCCGATCGGCGCGTCGATGGTCCCGGTGGTGGGCTCGGGATGGCCCTGGACGAGCGCGTGATAGACCTTCTCGACCGTGCGCTCCTTGAAGGCGCGCTTGAGCGCGGTGTACGCGACCTCGCTCTTCGCGACGACCATGAGTCCCGACGTCCCGGCGTCGAGGCGGTGCACGATGCCCTGGCGCTCCGCGGCGCCCGACGTCGAGATCCGGTACCCCGCGGCCGCGAGGGCGCCGACGACGGTCGGGCCCGTCCAGCCCGGCGACGGGTGGGCCGCGACCCCGACGGGCTTGTCGACGACCACCAGGTCGTCGTCGTCGTGCACGATGCCCATGCCCGGCACGGGTTCCGCGACGACCTCGACGACAGGCGCGGCGTCGGGCACGTCGACCTCGAGCCACCCGCCCGGGACGAGCCGGTCGGACTTGCCGACCTCGCGCCCGTCGAGGCGGACGGCGCCGCCTGCGGCGAGCTCTGCGGCCCGCGTCCGCGAGAGGCCGAGGAGCCGGGACAGCCCGGCGTCGACCCGCTCGCCCGCGAGGCCGTCGGGCACCGGGAGCGACCGGAGGCTCACCGCGCCCCCTCGTCGTCGGTCCCCGTGGCGGTCGGCTCGGGTGCGGGCCCGGACGTCGGCTCGACGGCGTCGTCGGCGCTCGTCCCGGAGCCCGCGTGGTCGCCGCCGTGGCGCGTCCCGTCCAGCCCGATGCCGAGCACCGACAGGACGGCGATCATCACGGCCGCGGCCACGATCGCGATGTCCGCGACGTTGCCCACGAACCAGTTCGCGTAGGCGATGAAGTCGACGACGTGCCCGCGCGCGAAGCCGGGCTCCCGGAAGAAGCGGTCGACGAGGTTCCCGAGCGCGCCGCCCAGCAGGAGGCCCAGCGCGACGGCCCACGCGCGCGAGCCGATGCGGCTCACCATGCGCACGATGACGACGACGACCGCGACCACGACGATGGTCAGGAGCCACGTCATGCCGGTCGCGATGGAGAGCGCCGCACCGGGGTTGTAGATGAGCCGCAGCCCGAGCAGCGACCCCACCAGCGGGATCGTGTCGTCGCCCAGCGTGAGGCTCGACTCCGCCCACCACTTGGTGAGCTGGTCGAGCACGAGGACGAGGACGGCGAGGACGACGGTCCACACGACCAGGACGCGTCGCGGACCGCGCCGGACGGCTCCTGCGGCGAGGTCGGCGGGCGCCTGCGGGGAGGCGTCGGCGGGGTCGGTGGGCTCGGGGCGCGCGGAGGTGGACATCGGCCGCAAGTCTGCCACGTCGTCGCCCCGGTCGACGCGGCCCCGCGACGCGTCGGCGCTCAGCGCCGCTCGGCGCGCTGCTTGGCCTCGACCGAGAGGTTCGCGCGCGGGAACGCCTGGAGGCGCGCCTTGCCGATCGGCAGCCCCGTCTCCTCGCACGTCGCGTACGTGCCGGCCGCGATGCGGTCGAGCGCGTGCGACGTCTGCGCGAGGAGGTCGCGCACGTTGTTGACGAGCGTCAGCTCCTGCTCTCGCTCGAGGGCGCTGGACCCGGAGTCCGCCTGGTCGTCGCCGGCGCCGTCACCGGAGTGCCGCAGGAGGTTCGACAGCTCCTCGTCCGCGACGGCGAGCTCCCCCTCCAGCCGCTCCTTCTCGGCGAGCAGCTCCGCGGCGAGCTCCTCGGCCTCCCGCAGGGTCCAGGGCTCCTCCCCGTCGCGCACGGGGAAGGACTTGACGTCCTTCGCGAGGTTCGGGAAACGGTCGCGCACGGCCGAACGGGCCGCGGTGGTGAGCTTGGTCATGTCGCCCCTCCAAGTTCGAGTCACGCGAGAGTAGACGCAGCGGCCGGTACGCACAACACACCACGCCGGTCCGCCGAGGCGGGAGAGAAGGCGTAGGTGCGTGGCGTACCGGCCGCTGCCGGACGGTCGACGCAGGTGCTAGATGCCGGGAGCGAGGTCGCTCGTGCGGCTCGCCCCGCCGACGTTGCTGCGCGGCGGGAGGGCGCTGCCCCGGTTGTCCAGGTCGCCCAGCAGGTTCTGCAGGTAGCTCTTGAGACGCGTGCGGTAGTCGCGCTCGAAGATCCGCAGCTCGTCGATCTTGCGCTCGAGGAGCGAACGCTCCTGCTCGAGCTGCGAGAGCGTGCGGTGCGAGGTCTCCTCGGCCTCGCGCACGATGCGCGAGCCCTCCTCCTTGGCCTCCGCGATGAGGCGGTCACCCTCCTCCTGGCCGGAGCGCACGTAGTCGTCGTGCAGCTTCTGGGCCAGCTGGAGCATGCCCGTCGCCGACTCGGGCTCCGCCGCGTTCTTCGTGACGACGGCCTGCGAGATCGGGGCGGCGCGCACGGGCTCCGGCTCCGGCTCGGGCGCCTTCGGCGTCTCGACGACGGGGGGCTGCACCGCAGCGCTGGACGCGTCGGCTCGGCTGAGCTCGGCGAGACGACGCTCCGCCGCGGCGAGCTTCGCCTTGAGGTCCTCGTTCTCCTCCTGCACGGAGTTGAGGGTCCTCACCACCTCGTCCAAGAAGTCGTCGACCTCTTCGACGTCGTAGCCCTCGCGGAACTTCGTCGCCGAGAACTTCTTGTTCAGGATGTCCTCTGCAGTGAGCAGTGCCATCGGTTCACCTCATAGCGTTTGCGTGTCGGTCCGGGCGACCTCGCGATCACCAGACTCCAAAGTAGCGGACATTGCCCTCAGGGGCGGGAGCAGCCGCGCCGTCGCGCGCCGTCGAACCGTGCCGACGGCGTGCAGCGTGCGCGGGCGTGCGGTGGGGGTCGGGGCGAACCGGACGTAGCGGCCCGGTACGGACCGCCCGGACACCCCGATCGGGTGACGTGCGTCTCAGAGCGAGGACACGACCTGCGCCGCGATCGTCACCGCGAAGAACAGGATGATGAATGCGAGGTCGAGGCGCACCTGACCCAGCGAGAGCGGCGGGATGAGCCGACGCAGCGCGCGCAGGGGCGGGTCCGTCGCCGAGTAGATCACCTCGGCGAGCACCAGCAGGACCCCCCGGGGCCTCCAGTCGCGGGCGAAGAACTGCACCCAGTCGAACACGAGCCGACCGATGAGCAGCAGCAGGTAGAGCCAGAGCAGGAATCCGACGATGCCTGTGATGAGGTCCCAGATCACGGGTCAACTGTGCCAGACGCACCGCCCCCGGCCCCGCCGGGGACACGCGCTACGCCCAGGGCGGACGCGCAGGAGGGACGGGCGCGTCACCGCGTCCGCCCCTCCGTGCGTGCGGCGCGTGCTCGGCGGGTCACCGCGCCGCGCGCACGCTCAGCTCTGGTTGTAGAAGCCCGCGCGACCGGGGGCCGGCGCGGCGGCCTGCTCCTCGCCGGTGATCTCGACGTGCTCGGGCGAGAGCAGGAACACCTTGTTGGTGACGCGCTCGATGGCCCCGTGCAGCCCGAAGATGAGGCCCGCGGAGAAGTCGACGAGGCGCTTCGCGTCCGCGTCGTCCATGTCCGAGAGGTTCATGATCACCGGGGTGCCGCCGCGGAACGCCTCGCCGATCACGCGCGCGTCGTTGTACGACCGCGGGTGCACCGTCGTGATCCGCCGCAGCTCGGCCGCCGACATGCTCGTCTGCGGCACCTCGCGCGGCCCGAGCGCGCGGTGCAGCGGCGTCACCGGTGCCTGGTAGTCGTGCGCCACGTCCGCCCCCGTCTCGTCGAGCTCGTCGACGTACTCGTCCTGCTCGTCCTCGCCGCGATCATCAGCGAGGCCCAGATACAGCATGGTCTTGCGCAGCGCTCCCGCCATGGGCCTTGCTCCGTCCTCGATCGATCCTCGGTCCACCGGCCGTCGGACCGGTGCGTTCACGCTAACCGAGGGTGCGCGGCGAGCCCCGGACGACACGCCCGGCGTGCGCAACCTCGTGCGGAGGTCGGACCGAGCCCGCTCAGGTGCCGGTGAGCGCCACGAGCCCGGCGAACCGACCGGTCGTCGTGCCGCGGCGCGCCGCCCGACGGTGCGAGAAGAACCGCTCGTCCTCGATCGTGCACGCCGGGACGCGCACGACGTCCGCCACGCCCGCCGCGACGAGGTCGGCGACGACCCCCGCGGGCAGGTCGAGCGCCGGCGTCCCCCAGGACGTCGTCGACCACGTGGCCGGACGCGCGAGCGCGACGTCGTCGCGCATCCACGCGGGCACCTCGTAGCACCGCCCGCACGCACTCGGCCCGACGGCGGCCCGCACCCGGTCGACCCGTGCGCCGGCGGCGACCAGGGCGCCCAGCGCCGCGTCGACCACCCCGTGCGCGAGGCCACGGCGTCCGGCGTGCGCGACGCCGACGACGCCCGCCTCGGCGTCCGCGAGGAGGACGGGCACGCAGTCGGCCACGAGGACGCCCAGACCCACGCCGCGGGACGGGGCGACGAGAGCGTCGGCCTCCCCCACCGTGTCGACGGGGTCCGCACCGCGCGGCGCAGGTTCCACCGTCGCGACCCGGGTGCCGTGGACCTGCGTCGCGAAGGCCGGGTCCGCACCGAGCCACGCGGCTGCCCGCGCGCGGTTCGCGCGCACCCGGTCGGCGTCGTCGGTCACGTTCAGCCCGAGGTTGAGCGTGTCCCACGGCGCCGGCGAGAGCCCGCCGTCACGCGTCGTGAATCCGGCGCGCACCCCCGGCCCGAGGTCCACCTCGAGCACGACGGGAGGGGCGGCGCCGTCGGCGCCACCCCTCCCGTCCTGCACGGTCCCGGCGCTCACGCCGCCCCGCACCGCGCCGCGCGGTCGCGCACCGTCACTTGAGGAAGTCGGGCACGTCGAGCTCCTCGACCTTGCGGCGCGGGGGCTCCTCGTCGAAGATCCGCGGGGGCACGTCGACGCCCTCGTTCTGCCCGCCCGGCACGGCCTCCGCGTTGTGGTTCCCGGCGTCGCCGGAACCGACCACGGTGAACGGCGCGGGGGCGACCGGCTGCACCGGCACCGGGCCGTGACCGCCGTCGAGCGTGACGGGGACGTCGTCGGCCTCCGGCTGGATCGGCACGACCGGCCGCGGCAGCGTGTGCGCGCCCGTCGTCGGTGCCGGCGGCACGGCCCGCGCGGCGGGCACGACCGGGATCGCGCTCGTCGCGGGGCGCTGGGCGCCGGCCACCTGGCCGAGCGCCCGCGCGTCGCCCCGCACCTGCGGGGCACCGCCGTCGAAGCCGGCCGCGATGACGGTGACACGGACCTCGTCGCCCAGCGCGTCGTCGATCACGGCGCCGAAGATGATGTTCGCCTCGGTGTGCGCGGCCTCGTGGACCAGGCGCGCCGCCTCGTTGATCTCGAACAGGCCGAGGTCGGAGCCACCCTGGATGGAGAGCAGCACGCCGTGGGCGCCGTCGATGCTCGCCTCGAGGAGCGGCGACGAGATCGCCATCTCGGCGGCCTGCACCGCGCGGTCGTCGCCCCGCGCGTTGCCGATGCCCATGAGGGCGCTGCCCGCGCCCTGCATGACGGACTTGACGTCCGCGAAGTCGAGGTTGATGAGACCGGGGGTCGTGATGAGGTCGGTGATGCCCTGGACACCGGACAGCAGCACCTGGTCGGCCTGGTGGAACGCCTGCAGCGCGCTGACGTTGCGGTCCGACATCGACAGGAGGCGGTCGTTCGGGATGACGATGAGGGTGTCGACCTCGTTGCGCAGGTTCTCGATGCCCTGGTCCGCCTGGACCGAGCGGCGGCGGCCCTCGAACGTGAAGGGCCGCGTCACGACGCCGACGGTCAGCGCGCCGAGCGAGCGCGCGATGCGGGCGACGACCGGTGCGCCGCCCGTGCCGGTGCCGCCGCCCTCGCCCGCCGTGACGAAGACCATGTCCGCGCCGCGCAGCACGTCCTCGATCTCCTCGGCGTGGTCCTCGGCGGCCTTCTTGCCGACCTCGGGGTCGGCGCCGGCGCCGAGACCGCGCGTGAGCTCGCGACCGACGTCGAGCTTGACGTCCGCGTCGGACATGAGGAGCGCCTGGGCGTCCGTGTTGATGGCGATGAACTCGACACCCTTGAGGCCGACCTCGATCATCCGGTTGACGGCGTTCACGCCCCCACCGCCGATGCCGACCACCTTGATCACTGCTAGGTAGTTCTGCGGAGTTGCCACGTCAATGCCTCTCGATCGGTCAGCCCTGAACCTTCACCCTCAAGTAGAGGGTTATAGTTATGTCAGGTCGTTCATGGGTCGACCGTAGGTGTCGACGTGCCCATCATCAACGACCGTCTCGCGCGTGTCGGGGATCGCCACGCGCGCATTCACCGCGTCACCGGGAGCCGTGGGGCCGAGACGTCGTACACGGTGACCCCCGCGTTCTCCGGGACGGCCCGGAGCGTCTGCAGGACGCGCACCTTCAGCGCCGCCTCCTCGGAGCTCCCCCACTCGACGACGACGCCGTCCCGCAGCGTCATGCGGACCGCGTCGCGCGTCGGCGCCGAGACCTCCGCGACCTGCGCGTGGAGGTCCGCCGGGAGCGCGTTGAGCAGCACGAGCGCGGCGTCGAGCGCCCGCGCCCCCTGGTCGTCGAGCGGCGCGTCGATCTCCGGCAACCCCTCGGGCACGACCGGGTCGGTGCGCACGTGGACGCCGTCGGCGTCGAGCAGCGCGAAGCCGTCGTCCACGGGCACCGCCACGACGGGCTCGCGCGACTCGAGGAGCACAGCGAGCCCCGAGGGCCACGCACGCCGGATCTCGACGTCGCGCACGCCGTTGAGGTCGAGCACCTGCTCGCGCAGCGCGACCGTGTCGAGCCGCGGCAGCGGCACGCCGTCCGCGGCGGCGACCACGTCGCGGACCTGCTGCGGGTCGATCACCGTGCCCTCGCCGGAGACCGTGACCTTGTCGAGGTCGAGGCCGAGCGCGGGCGAGAAGAACGCCACCCACGCGAGACCGGCGACGACGAGGAGCGCCGCGACCCAGCCGAGGACGCGCGTGCGGACCCGGTGACGGCGCATCGCGTCGCGCTCGGCGAGCCGCTCGGCCATGCCGTGCGAGACGACCCCGATCGGGGCGGCGGACGCGCCGCGCGGTACGGACGTCGTCGTGCCCGTGGCCCGGCCGCCGCCACCGCGCGCGGCCGGAGGACGATCGGTGCCGGGTCGGCCGCCCGACGAGCGCACGAGCTCGGAGCCCGGTGCCGCGACGCGGCGCACCGGTCGCGTCGGCGTGTCCTCGACCGGCGCACGGCGCGCGCCCGCGGGCGGGGCCGGCTTCGCGGAGCTCGGGGCCGGCTTCGCGGGGCCCGGAGCCGCGGGCCGTCCGGCCCGTTCGCCCGCGCCCGACCGGCCCGGCCGCGGCGCGGCGGGACGAGGCTGGGGCGGCGGACGCATCAGGCCTCGCCTCCTCCGGGCGCCGGGGCGCCGTCGCGACGCGCGCGGACGCGCTCCAGGACGACGGGGCCGAGCTCGGTGACGTCCCCCGCACCGACCGTGAGCACGAGGTCGCCCGGGCGGGCGGCGTCCGCGACGCGGCGGGCCGCCTCGACGCGGTCCTCGACCGCGGCGACGACCACGCCGGGGGCGTCGACCAGGTCGGTGATCGTGCGCGCGCTCACGGCCGGGTCCGGCTCCTCGCGCGCCGCGTAGACGCCCGTGACCACGACCTCGTCCGCTCCGGCGAGCGCCTGCGCGAACTCGCGCGCGAACGTCGCGGTGCGCGAGTACAGGTGCGGCTGGAACAGCACGAGCACCCGGCCGCCGGCCGCGACGGGCCGGGCGGCGGCGAGCAGCGCGGCCACCTCGGTCGGGTGGTGCGCGTAGTCGTCGACGACCCGCACGCCGCCCGCCTCGCCGCGAGCCTCGAAACGGCGGCCGGTGCCGAGGAAGCCGCGCGCGGCCGCGACCGCCGCCGCCGGGTCGACGCCGAGCACGACCGCCGTCACGACGGCCGCGGTCGCGTTGAGCGCGTTGTGGTGCCCCGGCACGCGCAGCAGCAGCGCGAGCCCGTCGAGGCGCGCCGCACCGACCGTGCCCGTGAGCGACGCCCGCACCCTGGGTCGGCCCGCCTCGTCGGTGGGGGCCACGTCCGCGAGGCGCACGTCGGCGTCTGCGGCCGTGCCGTACGTGACCACCGCTCCCCCGGCCCGGGCGTGGGACGACGCGAGAGCGCGCGCCCCCGCGTCGTCGGCGCACGCGACGAGCGTCCCGCCCGGGACGATCCGCGCCGCGAAGTCGACGAACGCCTGCTCGAACGCGTCGCGCGACCCGTAGTGGTCGAGGTGGTCCGGCTCCACGTTGGTGACGACGGCGACGTCCGGGGCGTAGTTGAGGAACGACCCGTCCGACTCGTCGGCCTCGGCCACGAGGACGTCCGACCCGAGGTGGCCGCCCGCGACGGGGCCGTCCTCGGTGAGCACCGTGCCGCCGATCGCGAACGACGGGTCGAGGCCCGCGCCGCGCAGGACGGTCGCGATCATCGCGGACGTCGTGGTCTTGCCGTGCGCGCCCGCCACGGCGACGGACCGGCCGCGCGCCATGAGCGAGGCCAGCGCCTGCGAGCGGTGCAGCACGCGCAGGCCGGCCGTGCGTGCCGCCGCGAGCTCGGGGTTCGTCTCGCGCACGGCGCTCGACACCACGACGGTGTCCGCGCCAGCGACGTGCGCGGCGTCGTGGCCGACCCACACCCGGACGCCGTCGGAGCGCAGCGCGGCGAGCGCGTCGCCCTCGCGCGCGTCCGAGCCCTGGACGGGCACGCCGTGCGCGGCGAGGAGACGGGCGACGACGGACATGCCCGCCCCGCCGACGCCGACGAGGTGGACCGTGCCGAGCGCCTCGAGCGCGAGCGGGCCCTCGCCCGACGCCGCCGTCACGGTCGTGCCCCCGGCGCACCGGCGACGGCCTCGGCGACGAGGTCCGCGACCCGCGCGGCGCCGTCGCGCACACCCGCTCCCGCGGCGGCCGCGGCCATCGCGTCGAGCCGGCCCGGGTCACCGAGCAGCGCGGGGACCTCGCGCGCGACCCACGCCGCGTCGAGCTGCGCGTCGTCGACGAGCAGGCCGCCACCCGCGGCGACGACGGGGCCGGCGTTGAGCCGCTGCTCCCCGTTGCCGATGGGCAGCGGCACGTAGACGGCCGGGATGCCCAGCGCCGCGAGCTCGCCCACCGTGCCCGCGCCCGCGCGGCACACGACGAGGTCCGCGACCGCGAGCGCGAGCTGCATCTCGGCGAGGTACTCGCGCACGTCGTAGCGCGCGCCGGGGTGGCCCGCGACGGCACCGGCCGCCGCCTCGCGCACCGCGCCGTCCTTGCCCTTGCCCGTCAGGTGGAGGATCTGCGTGCCCGCCCCGAGGAGCGCGCCGGCGGCACCGGAGACCGCCTCGTTGAGGCTCTGCGCCCCCAGCGAGCCGCCGGTGACGACGAGCGTGCGCGCGCGGGGGTCGAGGCCGAGGCGCGCCGCGGCGTCCGCGCGCACCCCGGCGGCGTCCGCCGCCCGCGCGGCCACGAGGTCCTGGATCTCGCGGCGCAGCGGCAGCCCGGTGACGACGCCGCCCTTGAGCGGCGTGCCCTCGAACGTCACGCCGACGCGCGCGGCCCACCGGGCACCGAGGCGGTTCGCCAGGCCGGGGCGCGCGTTCTGCTCGTGGATCACGACCGGGACGTCGCGACGGCGCGCGGCGAGGTACGCGGGCGTGGAGACGTAGCCCCCGAAGCCGACGACGACGCGCGCGCCGGTCTCGTCGATGACGGCGCCCGCCGCGTCCACGGCGGACTTGAGACGGCCCGGGAGGTTGACCCACTCCGCGCTCGGGCGGCGCGGGAGCGGGACGCGCGGCACGTGCCGCAGCGGGTAGCCCCGGGCGGGGACCAGGTCGTCCTCCAGGCCGCCCGCGACCCCGAGCGCGGTCACCACCACGCCGGGCTCACGCGCCCGGAGCTCGTCCGCCACCGCGAGGAGCGGGTTCACGTGCCCCGCCGTCCCGCCGCCTGCGAGCACCACCGAACCGATCGTCGTCACGTACCTCGTCGTCCTTCCCTGCGGCAGGTGCCGCGTCCTGTCCGTCGTGCGGAGGTCTGTCGTGCGGGGCGCGGGGCGCCCCACGGGTCCGGCGTCGCGGCCGGAGCGGCCGCGACGGCCGGGGAGGTCATCGCGCGGTCCGGCGCCGGGGGCGCGCCGCCCGGCCGACGACGGCGAGCGAGCGCCGCACGACGCTCCCTCGCGCGGCGAGCGCCTCGGCCGCGCCCGGTTCCGAGCGCGCGAACGAGATGAGCACGCCGAGCGCGGCCATCGTCATGATGAGCGCGGAGCCGCCCGCCGAGACGAGCGGCAGCGGGACGCCGATCACGGGCAGGAGCCCGATGACGACGCCGATGTTGATGAACGCCTGGCCGACGATCCAGCACGCGATCCCGGCCGTCGTGATCTTCACGAAGGGGTCGGGGTGGCGGCGCACGATCCGGCTCGTGGCGACGCCGACGATGACGAACAGCCCCAGCACCAGGAGCGTGCCGAGCAGCCCGAGCTCCTCGCCGATCACGGCGAAGATGAAGTCGTTGTGCGCCTCCGGCAGGTACGACCACTTCTCGCGGCTCGCCCCGAGGCCGACGCCCGTGAGCCCGCCCGTGCCGAGCGCGTACAGACCGTGCATCGACTGGTAGCACTCGCCGAGGGTGTCGGTGCACTCGCGGTACGTCGCCATGATGCGCGAGAGCCGGTCGCCGCCCGACTGGTTGAGGATGAACACGTACCCGACGACGAACGCGGCACCGCCCGCCCCGAGGGCGAGCAGACGCCCGTCGGCCCCCGAGACGAAGAACGCCCCCGCGATGATCGCCATGACGACGAGCGCCGTGCCGAGGTCGTGACCCGCGAGCACGAGGCCCACGACCGCGACCGCGACGGGGACCGCCGGGATCAGCACGTGCCGCCACTGCCCGAGCATCCGCTGCTTGCGTCCGAGCACGACACCGAGCCACAGCGCGAGCGCGAGCTTCGCGACCTCGGCCGGCTGGAACGTGAAGAGCCCGAGGTCGATCCAGCCCGTGTTGCCGTTGACGTTCTTCGCGAGCGGCGTGAACACGAGCATCTGCAGCCCGAGAGCCACGAAGAGCGCGGGCCACGCGAGCCGCTTGTACCAGTCGACCGGCACGCGCGTGGCGACGAGCAGGACGGGCAGGCCCATGAGGGCGAACTTCGCCTGGTCGAGGAACGCCCCGAACGGCGACTTGCCCGCGGCGATCTGCGTGACCGCCGAGCTGGAGAACACCATGACGAGGCCGATGATCGCGAGCAGCGTGGTCGCGCCGACGAGCAGGTAGTAGCTCGTCACCGTGCTGTTCCACTGCCCGAGCCACGGTCGCTCGGCGGGCTCGGGCCGCGGGCGTCGCGGCTCGCGGGTCGTCGCCCGGCCCCGCGGCACCGTCCGGCTCGTGCCGGCCCGGGGGACGGTGCGCGTCGAGGGCGCGCCTCGCCCGTTCGCGGTCTGGGTCATCGGCTGCCCGGCCTACCCGTGGTCGGGGCGCAGGGCGCGCGCCGCCTCGGCGAACGCCTCGCCGCGCGCGGCGTACGAGCGGAACTGGTCCATCGACGCGCCGGCGGGCGCGAGCAGCACCGTGTCGCCGGCCTGCGCGAGGCGGCGGGCGGAGTCGACGGCGCGGGGCATCACGGTCCCAGTGTCGCCAGGATCCACGCGCACGACGGGGATATCGGGCGCGTGTCGGGCGAGCGCACCGGCGAACGGCTCGGCGTCGACGCCGATCAGCACCACCGCACGCAGCCGGTCGGCGCGCGCCGCGACGAGCTCGTCGAACGACGCCCCCTTCGCGAGGCCGCCCGCGACCCACACGACGGTGCCGGGCGCGAACGCCGCGAGGGACGCGGACGCGGCGTGCGCGTTGGTCGCCTTGGAGTCGTCGACGTAGGCGACGCCGTCGACCGAGGCGACCTGCTCGATGCGGTGCGACCCCGTGCGGAACGCGCGCAGCCCGTCGCGGACGGCGACGGCCGGGACGCCGTGCGCCCGTGCGAGGGCGGCCGCGGCGAGCGCGTTCGCCACGACGTGCGCGGGCACGACGCCGTCGGCGCCCGCGAGGTGCGACAGGTCGCCGAGCGTCGCGAGCTCGGCGGCGTGCGTGTGCCGGTCCGGCGCGTCCGCGGGCGCGTGGAACGCGCGGTCGACGAGCACGTCCTCGATGACGCCGAGCTGGCCGCGCGCCGGGGCGCCGAGCGTGAAGCCGACGGCGCGGGCCCCCTCGACGACGTCCGCCTCGCGCACGAGCGCCTCGGTGCGAGGGTCCGCGACGTTGTAGACGCACGCGACCCGGGCGTCCTCGAAGACCCGGCCCTTGTCGGCCGCGTAGGCGTCGATGCCGCCGTGCCAGTCGAGGTGGTCGGGGGCGACGTTGAGGACGGCGCCCGCCTCGGGCGACGTCGTGTGCGTGAAGTGGAGCTGGAAGCTCGACAGCTCGACCGCGAGCACCTCGAGCGTCGGGTCGAGCGCGGCCTCGACCACGGGCGTCCCGACGTTGCCGACCGCCGCCGTCCGCAGGCCCGCGGTCCGCAGGATCGTCTCGAGCATCTCGACGGTCGTCGTCTTGCCGTTCGTCCCGGTGACGGCGAGCCAGGGCGCGGGCCGCCCCGACGGGCCGGCGACGCGCAGGCGCCACGCGAGCTCGACCTCGCTCCACACCGGCACGCCGCGCTCCGCGGCGGCCACGAGCAGCGGGTGGCTCGGGCGCCAGCCCGGCGAGACGACGACGAGGTCCGTCGCCGCGAGGTCCACGTCCGCCGCGTCGTGCAGGTCGGCGTCGGCGGCGCCGTCGTCGAGCGTGACGACCGACGCCGCGCGCGGGCGGAGCGCCGCCGCGGCGGCGCGCCCGGACACCCCGAGACCGGCGACGACGACGCGCGCACGCTCGAGCGGGACGGCGAGGTCGTGGGGGTCGCGTGCCACTAGCCGACCACCCACTCGGCGTAGAAGATCCCGATGCCCAGCGCCGCGAACAGCCCGGCGATGAGCCAGAAGCGGATGACGATCGTGACCTCGCCCCACCCGGACAGCTCGAAGTGGTGGTGGAGCGGCGCCATCTTGAACACGCGGCGCCCGGTCATCTTGAAGAAGCCGATCTGGATGACGTCGGAGAGCACGATGATGACGAAGAGCCCGCCGATGATGAGCGCGAGGAACTCGGTGCGCGTGAGGATCGACAGGCCGGCGAGCGCGCCGCCGAGCGCGAGCGATCCCGTGTCGCCCATGAAGATCTTCGCGGGGCTCGCGTTCCACCACAGGAACCCGAAGCACGCGCCGACGATCGCGGCGGCCACGATCGCGAGGTCCTGCGGGTCGCGCGTCTCGTAGCAGCTCGGCCCGGCCGACGCGAGGCGCTGGCAGGTCTGGTTGAGCTGCCAGATGCCCACGAGCACGTACGAGCCGAACACGATGAGCGAGACGCCCGTCGCGAGCCCGTCGAGACCGTCGGTGAGGTTGACCGCGTTCGACCACGCGGTGATGAGGAAGTTGGCCCAGAGCACGAACAGGATCAGCCCCACCGTGACGCCCGCGAACGCGAGGTCGAGGTTCGTGTCGCGCAGGAAGGAGATGCGCGTCGACGCCGGCGTGCGGCCGTGCTCGTTGGGGAACTGCAGCGCGAGCACCGCGAACGCGATCCCGACCGCGCCCTGGCCGATGATCTTCGCGCGGGCCGTGAGCCCGAGGCTGCGCTGCTTGCGGATCTTCGTGAAGTCGTCGAGGAAGCCGACGATCCCGAGCCCCGTCATGAGGAACAGGACGAGCAGGGCGGACACGCTCGGGAACCGCCCCGAGACGACGTACGACATCGCCCAGCCGAGCAGCGTCGCGCCGATGATGACGACCCCGCCCATCGTGGGCGTCCCGCGCTTGGTGAAGTGCGCCGTCGGGCCGTCCTGGCGGACGAACTGCCCGTAGTTGCGGTGCACGAGGAACCGGATGAACAGCGGCGTCCCGAAGAGCGCGACGAGCAGGGAGACGCCCGCCGCGACGATGATCGCGATCACGCGCGTTCACCTCCTGCCGCACCGGCGCCTGCGGCCGCCAGCTCGTCGCCGAGCCGCCACAGCCCGGACCCGTTCGAGGCCTTCACGAGCACGACGTCCCCCTCCTGCAGCTCGTCGCGCAGCAGCGCGGACGCCGCCTCGACGTCGGGGACGAAGCGCGTCTCGTCGCCCCACGACCCCTCCTGGGTCGCGCCGTCGTGGATCCCGCCGGCACCCTCGCCGACCACGACGAGCAGCTTGACGTTCAATCGGACCACGAGCCGGCCGATGTCGTCGTGCGCGACGCGCGAGTCCTCGCCGAGCTCCAGCATCTCGCCGAGCACGGCGACGGACCGCCGGTCGCGCCCCGCCACGACGGCGAGCGCCTTGAGCGCGGCGCGCATCGAGTCCGGGTTGGCGTTGTAGGAGTCGTCGATCACCGTGATGCCGTCGGGACGCTCGGTGACCTGCATCCGGTGCGGGCTCAGGGCGCGCGCGTCGGACAGCCGGGCCACGACGTCGGGCAGCGCGACGCCGAGGCGCAGCGCGGCCGTCGCGGCCGCGAGCGCGTTCGTCACGTGGTGCTCGCCGACGAGGCCGAGGGTCACGCGCGCGCTCGTGCCCTCGCCGCGCGTCGCGTCGCCCGACGCGCCGGGGCGCACGCGCAGCGTGAAGGACGCCCGGCCCGTGCGGTCGATGCCCAGGTCCTCCGCGCGCACGTCCGCCGCAGGGATCGTCCCGAACGTGACGACCTCCCCCGGCGCGACGTCGGCCATCGCCGCGACCCGCAGGTCGTCCGCGTTGAGCACGGCCACGCCGCCGGGCGCGAGGCCCGTGACGATCTCGGACTTGGCGCGCGCCACGGCCTCGATCCCGCCGAACTCGCCCAGGTGAGCGCTGCCCACGACGAGCACGACCGAGACGTCCGGGGGCGCGATGCGCGTGAGGTAGGTGAGGTGACCCACGCCGCTCGCGCCCATCTCCAGCACGAGGAAGCGCGTGGACTCGTCGGCCTCCAGCACCGTGAGCGGCAGGCCGATCTCGTTGTTGAACGACCCGCGCGGCACCACGGTGGGCCCCTCGGGGCGCAGGAGCTGGCCGAGCAGGTCCTTCGTCGTGGTCTTGCCCACGGAGCCCGTGACGCCGACCACGCGCAGGTCTCCGCGCTCGCGCAGCGTCGCGAGCACGTGGCGGGCCAGCTCGCCGAGCGCGGCCTGGACGTCGTCCACGACGACGCATGGCACGTCGAGCTCGCGCGCGGCGAGGACGAGCGTCGCGCCCGCCTCGACGGCACCGGCGGCGTAGTCGTGACCGTCGACGTGCTCGCCCGGCAGCGCCACGAAGAGCGACCCCGGCGCGACCCGGCGCGAGTCGACGACGACGGGCCCCCCGACCCGGACCTCCGGGTCGGCGGACAGGCGTCCGCCGGTCGCTGCGGCCACCTGCGCCGCAGTGAGCTCGATCATGCGTGGTGCTCCTTCAGGTCGGGGGTGTCGTGGGGCGGCGTCGTCGCGGGGCGCTCCTCGAGCGCGGCCCGCGCCTCGACGCGGTCGTCCAGGGGGTGGTCGACGCCGGCGATCTCCTGCCACACCTCGTGGCCGCGGCCCGCGACGAGCACCGTGTCGTCCGGGCCCGCGGCGAGGATCGCCTCGCGGATCGCCCGGGCGCGGGGCGCGACCTCGAGCACGACGACGTCGCGCGGCTCGGGTGCGGCGGCCGCGGCCTCGCGCGCCGCGTGGGCGCCGGGCAGCACCTCCGCGCGGATCGCGGCCGGGTCCTCGCCGTGCGGGTCGTCGTCGGTCACGACCACGACGTCGGCGCCCTCGACCGCGACGCCGCCCATCGTGGGCCGCTTGCCGCGGTCCCGATCGCCGGTCGCGCCGAACACGACCACGAGCCGGCCCGTCGTGGTGGGCCGCAGCGCGTCGAGCGCGAGGGCGAGAGCGTCCGGGTTGTGGGCGAAGTCGACGACGACGCGCGGGCGGTGGGGCGGCTCCGAGACGACCTCCATGCGGCCCGGGACCGCCGGGTCGAGCCCGCCGGCCGCCGCGAGGGCCGGCTCGAGGTCGCGCGCGTCCGTGCCCGCCTCGAGCACGAGGGCCAGGGCGAGGGCGGCGTTGGCGACGTTGAAGTGCCCGGGCAGCGACGTCGTCGTGCGCACGCTGCGGCCGTCACGGTGCCGCAGCGTGAACGCCGAGCCACCAGCCTCCGACGGCTCGACGTCGTGCACGGTCCAGTCCGCCGCGGGCTGCTCGTCGCCCGCCGCGGTCGGGCTCACGCGCAGCGTCGCGACGGGGACGCGCGCGGCCGAGACCATGCGCTCGCCCCACGCGTCGTCGACCACGACGACGCCGCGGCGTGCGTGCTCGGGCGTGAACAGCAGCGCCTTGGCCTCGAAGTACTCCTGGAGGTCGCCGTGGAAGTCGAGGTGGTCCTGGCTGAGGTTCGTGAAGCCCACGACGTCGTAGACGAGCCCGTCGACGCGGTGGAGCGCGAGCGCGTGGGACGAGACCTCCATCGCGAGCGTGCGCACCCCGTCCTCGCGCATCGCCGCGAGCAGCGCCTGGAGGTCGGCCGCCTCCGGGGTCGTCAGGCGGCTCGGCAGCACCCGGTCGCCGGAGCGCATCTCCACGGTGCCGATGAGGCCGCCCGTCCAGCCGAGCGCGCGCAGCGCGTGGTCGACGAGGTACGTCGTGGTCGTCTTGCCGTTCGTGCCCGTCACGCCGAACGTCGTGAGGTCCTGCGCGGGGGCGCCGTACACCCAGGCCGCGACGGGGCCGAGGAGCGCGCGGGGGTCGGGGGCGACGAGCACCGGCACGTCGAGGCCGGCGTCCGCGAGCAGGTCGGCGCCCTCGGTGTCCGTGAGGACAGCACGGGCGCCGCGGCCCACGGCGGCGGGCGCGAACCGTGCCCCGTGCGCCCGGGCGCCGGGCAGCGCCACGAAGAGGTCGCCCTCGTCGGCGGTGCGGTCGTCCGACGCCACCGACCACACCTCGACGGAGCCCGGTGCGGCGGCGCTACCCGCGCGGACGTCGAGCCCGAACCGTGCTGCCAGGTCCGCCACCGACCGACGGGTGGTCGTGGCAGGGCGAAGACGGTCGATCGGGGATGTCACGTGTAGAACCTACCGTGCCGGGACGGGCCGCCCCGCAAGCCCGCGGGGCGCTGCACCCGGGCAGGGGCGCGCTTCACGGGACCTTCACCGGGGACCGGGAGAGGGGCGGTGAGGTTCACCACGTCGTCGGGAGCGGCACGTAGGGCTCGGTGCTCGGCTGGACGCCCTCGTGCTCGAGGGTGAAGCCCATGATCTCGCTGAAGACCGGGGCCGCGACGACGCCACCGAAGATCGACGAGTGCGGGTTCTTGAGGAACACCGACACGGTGAACCGCGGGTCGTCCGCGGGCGCGACGCCGATGAACGACGCCATGATCCCGGACAGCCGCCCGTCGTCGCCCGCCGCCTCCGCGGTGCCGGTCTTGCCCGCGACGCGGTAGCCGGGCACCGAGGCGCTCGAGCCGGTGCCCTCCTCCACGACGGACTCCATCATGTGCAGCACCGTGTCCGCCGTCTCCTGGGACACGACGCGCTCCGGCGCCGGACGCTCCGCGGGCACGAGCTCGCCGCGCTCGTCCGTCGTCCCGGCGACGATGCTCGGCGTCGCGCGGACCCCGCCGTTCGCGATCGTCGAGAAGACGCTCGTCGCCTGGATCGCGTTGACCGACACGCTCTGGCCGAAGAGGACCGCGTACTCGGTGCGGCCGTCCCACGAGTCCGCGGGGTGCAGGATGCCCGCCGACTCGCCGGGCAGCCCGAGGCCGGACTTCTGGCCGAAGCCGAACTTCCGCAGGTAGTCGTAGCGGACCTGCTTGGGGATCTTCTCGCCGACCTGGACCGTGCCCGTGTTCGACGACTCCGCGAGGATGCCCGCGAGCGTCAGGCGCTCGACGGGGTGGTCGTGCGAGTCCTTGAACGTCTGACCGTTCGGGGTCGTGTACCGGTCAGGCACCTCGAACCGCGACCCGGCGTCCGCGTGGCCGCCCTCGATGGCCGCGGCCATCGTGACGACCTTGCCCGTCGACCCGGGGTCGAACACGTTCGCGACGGCGCGGCTCGGGCGGGCGACGGCGTCCGTCGAGCGGTCGTTCGGGTTCACGGTGCCCGAGTCCGCGAGCGCGAGCACCTCGCCCGTGCGGACGTCCTGCACGACGGCGATCGCGTACTCCGCCCCCGTCTCGCTCACCGCCCGGTCGATCGCGTCCTGCGCCTTCCACTGCACGTCGCGCACGGTCGTGAGGCGCACGTTCAGGCCGGGCACCGCCTCGACGACGTCGCACCGACCCGTCGGGATGAGCTGTCCGCCGAGCCCTGCCTCGCACCGGCGCGAGCCCGGCGTCCCGGCCAGGACGTCGTCGTACGACGCCTCGATGCCGCCCCCGCCCGTCTGCTCGTCGTTGACGAAGCCCACGAGGTTGCCGGCGACCGTGCCCGCCGGGTAGGTGCGCTCGCTCGTCATCGTCGTGCTGACGAACGCGGACAGCCGCAGGTCGGCGATCTGGCGCTGCACCTCGGGCGTGACGTCCTTCTCGAGGACGAGGTACCGCGACGTGCCGACGAGGTCGGCCGCGAGCTCGACCGCGGACCGGTCGAGGATCGGGGCGAGCAGCTTCGCGACGCCCACCGCCCCGCCCTCCTCGAGCGGCTCGCCGTTGACCAGGTCGCCGGCACGGGGCTCGAAGCGCGCGATCGCCTGGAGGTCGGCCGCGACGGTGTACCGGTCCACGGAGGTCGCGAGCACCACGCCGTCGGCGTCCGTGATGTCGCCGCGGTGCGCGATCGTCGTCGAGCTGCGCGTGCGGTCGTTCTGGGCCTCGGCCGCGAGCGCGGGCCCGCGGAGGACCTGGACGTTGACGAGCTGCGCGATGAACACCGCGGTGATCACGCCCGCGACGACGATGAGCCAGCGCTGCCGACGCTCGGGCCGGCCGGGCTCGCGGGTCCCTCGGGCCGGACGGGCCGGCGGGCGGCCGGCCCCGCGCGGCGCCCGCGACACCGGGGCACGCCCCGACGTGCTGCGCGTGGTCGACACGCGACCGGACGTGGTGCGCGCCGTCGAGGCGCGACCGGACGCGGCGCGCGCCGAGGCGGTGCCCGTCGAGGCGGTGCCCGTCGAGGCGGTGCGCGCGGGCACGGGACCTCCGGAGCGAGCACCCGCGGCCCGACCGGTGGACGCAGGACGGCCTCCCGAGGAGGCCCGGGAGGCCGCGGTGGCGGGACGGGGGCGCGGGGCGCCCGCCGCCGGTCGTGACCGGCCGGTGCGCCCGGCACCCGTGCCCTGCGTCACTCCCCCGCCCCCTCCTGCGCCACGCCGAGCACCGTGCCGTCGGACAGGCGGACCATCGCCGGGTCCTGCGCCTCGACCATGCCGAGCCCGCGCGCGGTCTCCGGCAGCGCCGTCCTCTGCTCGGCGACCTGCAGCTGCAGGCTCTGCGTGTCCTGGGCCACGCGACTCACCTCCCGGCGCAGCTCCGACATCTCGTAGGAGTTGCGCGCCATCGTCGTGTTCACCAGGAGAGCACAAAGGAGCGCGGCGCCGAGGATCGACATGCAGACGACGAGGAACGGGACCTTGGACCGCGCCTGCAGCGGCGCCCGGACGAGCTCGAGACGCGAGCGCAGCGCCCGCTCGGACGCACCGCCCGGCAGGGCGGTCAGCGACGGGCGCGGTGCGGGCGCCGGCCGGGCCGGGCGCGGGAGCGGGCGGGCGGCGGTCGACCTCTGTGCGCTCATCGTGTCGTCTCCCCCGGGTCGTGCGGTCGATCGGTCGGTCGGTGGCCGGGCGCCGGCGAGCGGCGAACGGCGGACGGGCGGCGGTGCGGCGGTGTCGGGCGGGTGCGCTCGGCGGCTCGCAGGCGCACGGACGCGGACCGCGGGTTCGTCTCGCGCTCCCCGGTCGGCGCCTCCTCGGCCCCCCGGGTCAGCAGGCGCAGGTACGGCTCGTCCTGCTCGGGCACGACCGGCAGGCCGGCGGGCGCGCTGATCGTCGCGCCGGCGGCGAGCACGCGCTTGACGATGCGGTCCTCGAGCGAGTGGTACGACTCGACGACGATGCGCCCGCCCACGGCGAGCACGTCCACCGCGGCGGGGACCGCGCGCTCGAGGACCTCGAGCTCGCCGTTCACCTCGATGCGCAGCGCCTGGAACGTGCGCTTGGCGGGGTTGCCGCCCGTCGTGCGGGTGGCCGCCGGGATCGACGCGCGGACGAGGTCGACGAGGTCCGCGCTGCGCTCCCACGGCTGCTGCTCGCGCCGGCGCACCACGGCCCGCGCGATCCGCTGCGCGAACCGCTCCTCGCCGTAGTCGCGCAGGATCCGGGTGAGCGCGCGCTCGTCGTACGTGTTGAGCACGTCCGCGGCCGTGAGGCCCACGGTCGGGTCCATGCGCATGTCGAGCGGTGCGTCGTGCGCGTAGGAGAACCCCCGCTCCGTCTCGTCGATCTGGAGCGAGGAGACGCCGAGGTCCATGAGCACGCCCTGGACCGGTGCGCCGACCACGTCCGCGACGACGTCCTCGATCTCGTCGTACACGGCGTGCACGGCGCGGAAGCGGTCGCCGAACCGGGCGAGCCGGCGCGACGCGCGGTCGATCGCCTCGGGGTCGCGGTCGATGCCGACCACGCGCGCCGTCGGCACCTGCTCCAGGACGGCCTCCGTGTGGCCGCCCATGCCGAGCGTGCAGTCGACGAGCACGGAGCCCGGCTCGCCGAGCGCGGGCGCGAGCAGGTCGACGCAGCGCTGGAGGAGGACCGGGACGTGCCGCTCGGCGGCGTCGTCGGGGGTGCTCGTCACGTCCTCCTCCTCTCCGTGCTGGTCGTCGTGCTCCGGTGCTGCTGCTGGTCGTGCTGTGCTGCGGGCCCCGTACGGTCAGGTCTCCCTCCGCGTCCTTTCTGGCGCCGGGGAAGTGCGCCAGACCGGGCGGGAGGAGGCCTCACCGTGCGGAGCCGGTGGTGCTCGGCCCTAGAAGCGCAGGTCCGGGAACACCTCCTCCGCGGTGTCGGAGTACGCCGACTCCTGCTCCGCGAGGTACGTCTCCCACGCCTGCGCGTCCCAGATCTCGACGCGCGTGCCGGCGCCGATCACGGCGACGTCGCGGTCGAGCCCCGCGTACGCCCGCAGGGGCGCGGGGATCGAGACACGTCCCTGCTTGTCCGGGATCTCGTCGCTCGCCCCCGAGAGGAAGACGCGCAGGTAGTCCCGGGCCTGCTTGCTCGTCACCGGCGCCTGCCGGATCTGGTCGTACATGCGCCGGAACTCGTCCATCGGCAGCAGGAACAGACAGCGCTCCTGCCCCCGCGTCATGACGAGACCCGGTGCCAGCCGCGACCGGAACTTCGCGGGAAGGATGAGCCTCCCCTTGTCGTCCAGACGCGGCGTGAAGGTGCCCAGGAGCAGGCCGGAGGAACCGCCGAGCACGTCGTCCACGAAGCCGGACATGCACCTGGCACCTCCCCTCCTGCTCCCTTCTGCTCCACGGTACTCCACTTCCCTCCACCGCTCTCGGCGAAAGTCCCAGGTTTCACCCGTCTTCGCAGGATCTCCGCAGGTCAGACGGGCTGGATCGCGGTGGAGGGGAGGACTCCCCAGGGCGCGTCGCGGCCGCGTCCGGCGGGACCGCCGTCGGGGGGCGACCGCTTCCGGGAGCCGTCCGGCGGGTCCTGGGCGGCGGCGCCCGGTGCCCGTGGAGGGAGAGGGAGGGCACGGGTCCACCGACCCCGGTCCGCGCGCCCCCTGGCCGGGGTCGGCGGACCTCCCACCGTCTACTAGGCTCTTCCCACCCGCGGTCTCGCCGGTCCGCGGCCCCTGCGCCACCGACGACGGAGGTCCCCGTGCTCCCCGACATCGCCCCTGTCGCGCCCTCCGACGAGCCCGGGTCAGGACGCCTCGCCGGTCTCGACGAGCTGGTCGAGACCACCGGACGGATCCGCTCCGGAATCGAGTCCGTGGTCACCGGGCGACCGGACCTCGTGACCGTCACCGTCGCCGTCCTCCTGGCGCAGGGTCACCTCCTCGTCGAGGACGTCCCCGGCGTCGGCAAGACGACGCTCGCCAAGGCGCTGGCACGCACGATCGACTGCAAGGTCGGCCGCATCCAGTTCACGCCCGACCTCCTGCCGAGCGACCTCACCGGCGTGAACATCTACCGCGCCGCGAACCACGAGTTCGAGTTCCGGCCCGGCCCCGTCTTCTCCAACATCGTCATCGGCGACGAGATCAACCGCGCCTCCCCCAAGACGCAGTCGGCGCTCCTGGAGTGCATGGAGGAGGGCCAGACGACGGTCGACGGCACGACCCACATGCTCCCGAGCCCGTTCCTCGTCGTCGCGACCCAGAACCCGGTCGAGATGGAGGGCACCTACCCGCTCCCCGAGGCCCAGCGCGACCGCTTCATGGCACGGCTCACCGTGGGGTACCCCGACGTCGACGCCGAGCTCCGGATGCTCGACCGCCAGGAGTCGGACAACCCGCTCGCGCACCTGCGGCCCGTGACCACCGGGGCGGACGTGCTGCGGTTCGCCGAGGTCGCGCGCTCGGTCCACGCGTCCACGGCCGTCAAGCGCTACGTCCTCGCGCTGGTCACCGGGACGCGCGAGCACCCGGGCCTGCGCCTCGGCGCCTCCCCCCGCACGACGCTCCAGCTCCTGCGCGCGGCGAAGGCCCTGGCCGCGATGGCGGGGCGCGACCACGTCCTCCCCGACGACGTGCAGTACCTCGCGGTGCCCGTGCTCGCGCACCGGCTCGTCGTCACCACCGAGGCACGGCTCTCGGGCCAGGACGCCGAGGCCGTCGTCGCGTCCCTCGTGGCGCAGACGCCGATCCCCGCCCTGGACGCGACCGAGCGACGCTGACGTGCGCGGACCGTCGTTCCTCGCGCGGCTCCGGCGCAGGACCAGGAGCCTCGCCAGCGCGCGCCCGACCCGCCGCGGCGTCGTGGTCCTCGGTGCGGGCGCCGCGCTCGTGGTGCTCGGCGTCACGCTCGGCCTGCCGGACCTCGTCGGGCTCGGCGCGGCGGGGCTCCTCGCCGTGGGGGCCGCGTGGTGCTGGATGGCGGCCCGGCGCATCGACCGGGGGCGCGGCGCGCTGCACGTGACGCGCCGGGTCCAGCCCAACCCCGCCGTGCGCGGCCAGCTCACGACCGCGCGCCTGACCGTCGCGGCGGCGCGCACGACGTCGTCGACGGCCTCCACGCTCGCACGCCTGCGCATCAGCGAGCAGGCCGCGCACGAGCTGTCCGACCAGGGCTCGCTGCGCGCGCAGGTCGCGACGGTCGGCGACCACATCGCCGTGCGGTACCGCCTGCGGCCGCTGCGCCGCGGCCGGTGGCCGCTCGGCCCGCTCCTCACGACGCGGACCGACCTGTTCGGCCTCGTCAGCGCGACGCAGGAGCTCGGCGACCCGACGGCCGTGGCCGTCTGGCCGCGCACCGTCGAGCTGCCCGTGCGCGGGAGCCGCGCGTTCGGCGAGCACGAGCGCTCGGCCTCCGGCGCCCGGCTCGCGTCGAGCGACGACTCGGTCCTGCGCGACTACGTCGCCGGTGACGACCCCCGCCGCGTGCACTGGGTCAGCGCCGCGCGCCGCGGCCAGCTCATGGTGCGCTCCGACGAGAGCGCGGGCCTGCCACCCGTGACCGTGCTCCTCGACCGCGGCCTCCTGCCCCACCCGGAGCTCGCCGCGTCGAGCCCGCGTGCGCTGGCCGACGGCGAGTGGGCCGTCGAGTGCGCGGCGTCGATCGGGGTGTCGCTGCTCCAGGCGGGGCACCCCGTCCGCCTCGTCCCCACGTCGCTCGCCGCGGTGGTCTCCGGCACCGGCTTCCGCGTCAACCGGTCCGGCGAGGGCCCGGCCGACCTGCTCGACGCCACGGTCGACCTGCACGGGCACCAGGTCGTGGCAGACGCCGACCGCTCCGTCGTGACGACCTCCGAGGCGCTGCGACGCGACCGACGCCCGGGCGAGATCACCGTCGCCGTGCTCGGCCCGCTCGGCTCCGTGGCCCGGCACACCGTCGCCGCGATGGCCGGGGACGGCGTCCACCGCGCGCTCGTGGTGAGCACCCGGCCGTGGGCCCCCGAGCACGCCGACGCCGTCGAGACCGTCGCCGCGCTCCGCTCGACGGGGTGGCATGCCGCGCTCGTCGACCCGTCCGTGTCGCTCGAGCACGCCTGGACCCTGCTCGTGGAGGGCTCACGATGACCGCACCCCGGCCGGGAACCTCGGACTCCGCGGGCCTGCGCGTGCTCGCGACGAGCGCGCTCGTCGCCACCGCGGTCGTCGCGTCGGCGTACGCGCTGGGGAGCGTCGTCGGGCCGGGCGGCTGGACGGGCACGGTCGTGCGCGTCGTCGTCGTCCTCGCGCTCGTCACCGGTCTCAGCCGCTGGGCGCTCGAACGGAGCCACGCGGCGCGCGGCGAGGTGCTCGCCCCGCCGGCGGCGCTCCTGCCGTCGCTCGCGGGGCTCGTCGTCGGGCTGTGGGCCCTGCTCGGGCTGTACGGCGGGCCGACGGACCGGTTCTCGCTCCTCATCGGCCTGTCCAACGTGGACCGCGTCGTGTCCCGCCTGGGCACCGCGCGCGACCTCACGCTCGCGGAGGTCGCCCCGATCGACCCCAGCCTGCCCATCGCTCTCCTGGCGGTCGGCGGCGCGGTCGTGGTGTTCATCGTCGCCGACCTCATGGCCGGCGGGCTGCGGCTCGGCGCGGGGGTCGCGCTGCCGCTCCTCGCCCTGTGGGTGCCCGGGCTCGTCATCGTCGGCGAGATCCCGCCGCTCGCGTTCGTCGTGACGGTCACCGCCCTCGTGCTCCTCCTCGCGGTGGACAACCCGCACCGCGCCGTCCGCCGCGGGGCGTCCGCGCGACGCCGGGAGGACCGCGCCGCCGGAGGCCTGCGTGCCGCGGGCGCGCTCGTCGTGGCGGTCGCCGTGGCGGTCACCGCGCTCGGCCTCGGGTCGGCGAGCGCCTCGCTCCCCGAGGTGGCGTCGGCGTCGTGGTCGCGCCTGTTCTCCTCGACCGGCCAGACGGTCCGGCTCTCCGACGACCTGGACATGCGGCGCGACCTCGCCGAGCGCTCGGGCGAGGTGGTCCTGCGCTACCGGACCGACGGCGAGGGCGTCGGTCCCCTGCGGGTCTTCACGCTCACCGGCTTCGACGGCACCAACTGGCGCCGTGGCGCGGACCGCGACGGCACCCCCATCGACGGCGGCGAGCAGGTCCTGTGGCCCGACGACCCGGGCGCCACCGGGGACCCGACGTCGCTGCGCGTCACGCTCGAGTCGCTGCGCGACACCAAGCTGCCGCTGCCGACCGAGCCGCGCGCCGTCGGCATCGACGGCGACTGGGCGTACGACGACGTGCGCGACGAGGTGCTCGGCGAGCAGCCGACGGGCGCGGGCACGTCCTACGAGGTCACGGTCTTCCCGCGGCCGCTCGACGCCGACGCGTTGCGCGGCGCCAGCGGCGCGGACCCCGACGACCCCAACTACCTCGACGTGCCCGCGACGGAGCACGAGCAGGACATCCGCGACCTCGCGACGTCCGTCGTCGACGGCGCGACGACGCGCTACGACCAGGCGCTCGCGCTGCAGACCTACTTCCGCGACATCTCGCAGTTCACGTACTCCACCGAGGTGCCGCCGGGCACCTCGGGCGACGCAGTCTGGGACTTCCTCCAGGACCGGACGGGCTACTGCGTCCAGTTCGCGACGTCGATGACGATGATGGCCCGCACGCTCGGCATCCCCGCGCGGCTGGGCGTCGGGTTCCTGCCGGGCGAGCGGGTCGACGAGTCGAGCTACCAGGTCACGGGTCGCGACTCCCACGCATGGCCCGAGCTGTACTTCCCGGGCCAGGGCTGGGTGCGTTTCGAGCCGACGCCCGCCCAGCAGACCGGTCCGACGCCGACGTGGGCCACCCCGGTCGCCGTCACGCCCGGCGGCCCGGCAGACCCGGGGAACGTCCCGACGCCGGGCGCCACCACGGCCGCGCCGTCAGCGCCGGCGACGCCGGCACCCACCGCCCCGGGGGCCGGCACGACGGGCGGCACGCAGGAGGACTCCACCTCGTGGCCGCTCGTCGTGGGCGTGGCGCTGCTCGTCGCGGCGGTGCTCGCCGCAGGGCTGTGGTTCGTGCTGCGCCGACGCACCGAGGCGGAGAGCCTGCGGGACGCCGAGGACGCCTGGGCCGAGCTCGTGGCACGGCTCGGTGCGCTGGACGTGCGGTGGCCGTCGTCCACGACGCCGCGCCGCGTGCCCGCCGTCGTCGTCGCGACCCTGCAGGCGCGACGCGGGACCGATGCCGGGGACGAGGACCTGGCCGAGGCGCTCACGGCCCTCGCGGCGGCGCTCGAGGCGGAGCGCTACGCCCCGCGTCCGCGCGAGACGGTCACCCCGGAGCGTCTCCAGGCGCTCGTCGACGCCGCCGTCGAGGGGATCGAGAGGTCGCTCAGCGACCGTCCTGCTCGCGCCGACGGTCCCAGCGCTCTTCGAGTCGGCTGAGGAACGGCTTGCGCGAGGTCCTGCTCGCTGCGGCCGGCCGGACGGTGCCGTCGGCCTCGACGGTGCCGACCGGTCCCTTGCGGGAGGCGCGCGGTGCCTGGAAGACCAGCACGACGCCGGCGAACATGAGGACGAAGCCGATGACGCCGAGCCAGGTCTGCGAGAGCGCGGCGCCCAGCACCAGCAGGAGCAGCCCTCCCACGACGCCGACACCGGCCAGGACGTAGCGCAGCGCAGAGCGACGTCGAGGGGCCTGGAGCGTGTTCGCCAACCGCGGATCGTCCGAGGTGAGCGCGCGCTCCATCTGCTCCAAGACCCGCTGCTCGTACTCAGACAGAGGCATGAGCACCCCGATTCTCCACGGTGGTCGTGTGACACCCTCAGGATAGATCGACATCCGCGGGGGTGGTAGTCGAGCGGGCCCGGGCGGGCCCCATCGCGATGGATCTCACCCCGAAACGGCCGCGGACGGCGTCGACGGCCTCCTCCGCGCGCCGTCGGACGGCGTTCGTCCCCACCACGGCCTCCTCGAGCGTGGGCTGGACGACGGCCTCCGCGCGCGGCTCGAGACCTTCCGCACGCACCCCCACGAGCCGGACCGCGAGCCCTCGCAGGTCCACCCCCGCGACGAGCTCGCGCGCGACGAGGTAGATCTCGCGCGCGACGTCCGTCGGGGCGCCGAGCGTGCGGGCGCGCGTGACCGTCCGGAAGTCGCTCGTGCGGACCTTCACGCTCACCGTGCGGGCGACGAGGCCCTGGTGCCGGAGCCGCCCGGCGCACCGGTCGGCGAGCTCGAGCACGCGCGCCTGCACGGCGGCGAGGTCACGCAGGTCGTGCTCGAACGTCGTCTCCGCGCCGACGCTCCGCTCCGAGCGCTCCGGCTGGACGGGGCGCGGGTCACGACCCCACGCGAGGTCGTGCAGGTGCGCCCCGGACACCTTGCCGACCGCCGTCTGCAGGGACGCGACGTCGGTGTCGGCGAGCTCGGCCACCGTCCGGATGCCCCACTGCGCGAGGACGGCCTCCGTGCGCTCGCCCACGCCCCACAGCGCCCCGACCGGCAGGGTGCGCAGGAACGGCACCGTCGCCGCGGCGGGCACGAGCAGCATGCCGTCGGGCTTGGCGTGCGTGGACGCGAGCTTCGCGACGAACTTCGTGGTCGCGATCCCGACCGAGCACGTGATCCCGTGGTCCGCCTGGACCCGACGCCGCAGCGCGGCCGCGATCCGCGTGGGCGGCCCGAGGCGGCGCCGCGCGCCGCTGACGTCGAGGAACGCCTCGTCGACGCTCACCTGCTCCACGAGCGCGGTGATCTCGCCGAGCGCGGCCATGACCGAGCGCGAGACCTCGTGGTACCGCGTGTGGTCCGGCGGCACGACGACCGCCTGCGGGCACAGCCGGCGTGCGGTCGTCATGGGCATCGCCGAATGGACGCCGAACGCGCGCGCCTCGTAGGTGGCAGCCAGGACGACTCCCCGCTCGGCAGCGCCGACGATGACCGGCCGCCCGACGAGCTGGGGACGCCGCGCGAGCTCGACCGAGGCGAAGAACGCGTCCATGTCGACGTGCAGGATCGAGCAGCCGCTCTCATCGTCGCCCCAGTCCCGGCGGACGACGGCACGAGGACCCCGGCTCATCGGGTGCTCACCGTGCCCGCGGGCCGACCGGCCGGGTCGTCACGACGCCACCGTGCGCAGCCCGGGGAGCCGGACGAAGCCGGCGTCCGGGTCGACCAGCATCGCGACCTCGTCGCGGAAGTCCTCGGCGCACGCGACGAGCTCGTCGGCGCGACGCGGGTCGACCTCGTCGAACCGCCCGGCGTCCACGGCGGCGCGGACGCGCGCGCCGCTCGCGAAGTACACGGACCACGCGGCGAGCGCGGGCTCGGCGTCCGCGAGCTGCTCCCACACCGAGCGGGCGCGCCCACGGCGCACGGGGCGCGCACGGAGCGCGACGACCGCGGCGGCTGCCCGCAGCGCGCCGAGGTGGGCGTGGACGAACCGCTCCCCCGCGTCCTGCGCGAGCGCCGCCGCGACGAGCTCCGCGTCCGCGCGGGCGAGCAGCCGCCGGACCTCGGCGGGTACCACGACCTGCGCCCTCGCGCCTGCTTCGTTCGACATCGCGCACCTCCTGCTCCACTATCGAACACCTGTTCGATCCTGTCAACGTGCCGGACGCCGACAGCCCGTACCGTGGGCACATGGCTCGCCGTACCTCCCGACGCCCTCCAGGGTCCTCCGCACCACCCACACCACCCCGGCGTCGGGGCCCCGCGCGTGGTGGGCCTGCGGCGTCCGACCTCCCGGACGAGCCCGTCGCGACCACGACGGGCACCGCGCGCGTCGAGCGCGACCCCGACCGCCCGTCGGCGGTCACCCTCTACGTCAACGGGGTGCCGAGCTCGTACCTCGACCTGGACGACCCCGGGATGCTCGCGTTCGAGTACATGCAGCAGATGGCCGCGGTGGTCGACGAGCTCCACCCCGGGCCCGTGCGTGCGCTGCACCTCGGGGCCGCCGGGTGCAGCCTGCCGCGCTGGGTGGAACACACCCGCCCCGGCTCGACGCAGCTCGGGGTCGACCTCGACGCGCGCCTCCTGGAGCTCGTGCGCGCCTGGTTCGACCTGCCGCGCTCCCCGCGGCTGCGGCTGCGGCCCGACGACGCCCGGCACGCGGTGGAGGGGTTCGCCGACGCGTCGTTCGACGTCGTGGTCCGGGACGTCTTCCACGGCGACCGCACGCCCGACCACCTCGTGACCCTCGGCATGGCCGAGGAGGTGCGGCGCGTCCTGCGACCGGGGGGCGTCTACCTGGTCAACTGCGCGGACCGGCCGCCCCTCGCGTCGGTGCGGCGCGAGCTGGCGACGCTCGCGGCCGCGTTCGGGGAGGGCGCGGGCGCCGGCGCCCTGGAGGAGGGGCGCGTCGCGGCGATCGCCGAGCCCGCACAGCTCAAGGGCCGCCGGTACGGGAACGTGGTGCTCGCCGCGGTCGCGCCGGGAGGCGCCGGCCCCGGCCTGGCCGGCCCGGGCCTCGCGCGCGCCGTGCGCTCGCTGGCCGTGCCGGCGCGCGTCCTCGTGGGGGGCGAGCTGCGGACCTTCGTCAGCCCGGCGGCGCCCCTCCTGGACCCCACGCCCGCGGACCCCACGCCCGCGGACCCCGGGTCCGCCGACCCCACGTTCGGGGGACCCGCTCTCGGGGACGCCACGACCGCGCGGCCGGCGACCGACGAGCGCGCGCGGGCGCCGCGCGAGAGCTGACACGCCAGGAGCCGCGCCCCCGGGAGGGGACGCGGCTCCTGCGCTGCTGCTACGACCGGGCGACCCGACCGCAGGACGTCGTGGACGTCAGAGCGGGCGGACCTTCTCCGCCTGCGGGCCCTTCGGCCCCTGGGTGATCTCGAACTCGACCCGCTGCGCCTCGTCGAGCGTGCGGTACCCGTTCGACTCGATCGCCGAGTAGTGCACGAAGACGTCGGCACCGCCGCCGTCCTGCGCGATGAAGCCGTAGCCCTTCTCGGCGTTGAACCACTTCACAGAACCCTGCGCCATGCTGTTCCTCTGACCTTCTGTCCATCCGGGGACATCAGCAGGCGGACCCTTCGTCCACCCCGTGCGCCGCAATGCCATGTCCCACGTCCTTCGCCGGCATCCCGACCGTGTGCGGCCGGCGAGACCCGACGTCGGGCCGCCCCGCCGGGCGGACCCACGTTCCGGCCCTGTACCGGGTCGTGCGCAAGTACGTCACTGCAACGGGTCACAGTGTGGCATGGACCACGTCAGGTCCGCCATGGAGAACGGGCCCTCTCGTGCCGATTTTTCGGCACATAGTCCCCGGCTCTGCAGCGGGCGCGGTCACTCCCCCGACTGCTGCGCGAGGAAGCGCTCGAACTCCGCGCCGAGCTCGTCGGCCGTGGGGATCGGCGCCGACTCGGCGAGCAGGCTCGTGCGCCCGACCGAGCGGGCGAAGGCGTCGTACTGCTCCTCGAGCGCCCGGACCACCGCCGCGACCTCCTCGGAGTCGCGCACCTGGCGCTCGACCTCGGTCTTCGCGTCCTGGACCGCCTCCGCGAGGCCGCCCGTGGCGAGGTCGAGACCCGTCACGCGCTGGACGTGCTCGAGCGCGACGACCGCCGCGGGCGGGTACGACGACTGGGCGAGGTAGTGCGGCACGTGCACGGTGTAGCCGACGGCGTCGTGGCCCGCGCGCCCGAGCCGCAGCTCGAGCAGCGCGGCGAGGCTCGCCGGGACCTTGACCGTCCCGAACCACGACGTGTGCTCGCCGAGCAGCTCGGGGCGCGTGGCGTGCGCCGTCACCGAGAGCGGCCGCGTGTGCGGGATGCCCATCGGGATGCCGTGGAAGCCCACGACGAGCGAGACGCCCAGGCGCTCGACGACGTCGCGCACCGCGGCGACCACGCGCTCCCACTGGACGTCCGGCTCGGCGCCGTGCAGCAGCAGGAAGCCGGTGCCCTCGGCGTCGCGCACGTGGTCGACGACAAGGTACGGCTCGTCGTAGTCGGACCAGCGGTCCGTGCTGAAGGTCATCGTGGCCCGCTTCGAGCGGTAGTCGATGAGCTGGTCGGCGTCGAACGTCACCAGGCGGGTGACCTCACCGATCTCCAGCAGGTGGTCGACGGCCACCTCTCCCGCGCTGCCCGCGTCGACGAACCCCGCGACCGCGTGCAGCAGCACCGGCCCGGAGCCCGCCTCGGGCGGCGTGGGCCACAGGCGCGCCACGGCCTGCTCGTCGAGCTCGTAGATCCCGCGAGGGTCCAGCATGCATCCTCCTCGTCACGTCCTTCGCCCGTGCGCCGCCGGTGGCGCGCTGCGGGCCTGACGAGGTAACGCGACCCGGGCCGGGGATCATTCCCGGCCGGGCGGTGGCGGCGGTCAGCGACCGGGGAGCCGCACCACGGAGACGAAGAAGTCGTCGATCTGCCGGACGACGTCGATGAAGCGGTCGAAGTCGACGGGCTTGGTCACGTAGGCGTTGGCGTGCAGCGAGTAGCTGCGCACCACGTCCTCCTCGGCCTCCGACGTCGTGAGCACGACGACGGGGATCTTGCGCAGCGCGTCGTCGGCCTTGAGCTCGGCCAGGACCTCGCGCCCGTCCATCCGGGGCAGGTTGAGGTCGAGGAGGATGAGGTCGGGCGTCGGGGCGCCCGCGTGCTCGCCCTCCTTGCGCAGGAACTGCAGCGCGCTCACGCCGTCGGACACCACCGAGAGGCGGTTGGTGACCTTGTGGTCCTCGAACGCCTCACGGGTCATGAGCACGTCGCCCGGGTCGTCCTCCACCAGGAGGACGTCGATCGGCTTGCTGCCGTGGCTCATGCGGGGCTCTCCTCGTCGTCGGGGCGCGCGGGGGCCGGAGCGTCCGGACCGGCGCCGCCGGGGTCGGAGCGAGCGTAGCCGACCTGCGCCTGGACGTAGGCGTGGGCGAGCGTGAAGCGGATGGTCGTGCCGCCCTCGCGCGGCTCGATCCAGATGCGCCCGCCGTGGTACTCGACGATGCGCTTGCACAGCGCGAGGCCGATGCCCGTGCCCTCGTACACGTCCTTGGCGTGCAGGCGCTGGAAGATGACGAACACGCGGTCGGCGTACTGCGCGTCGATGCCGATCCCGTTGTCCTCGACCGACAGCTCCCAGTGGGTGTCGCGCGCGAGCACGCCCACGTGCACGGCGGGCGCCCGGTCGGGGTGGCGGAACTTCAGCGCGTTGCCGACGAGGTTCGCGAGGAGCTGGTGCAGGAGCGCCTGCTCTCCCACGACGACGGGGAGCGGGTCGTGCGTGACGCGCGCCCCGGACTCCGCGATCTTCTCGGAGAAGTCCTCGAGCACGCCCCGGAGCTCGTCCTCGAGGTCGACGTCGACGCGCTCGGTGCCCGTCCGGCCGACGCGGGAGAACCCGAGCAGGTCCTGGATGAGGCGCTGCATCCGCTTCGCGCCGTCGACCGCGAAGTCGATGTACTGGTCGGCGCGGTCGTCGAGCTCGCCCCCGTAGCGCTTCTTGAGGAGCTGCGTGAAGCTCGCGACCTTGCGCAGCGGCTCCTGGAGGTCGTGCGAGGCGACGTACGCGAACTGCTCCAGGTCGCGGTTCGAGCGTTCCAGCTCGCGCGCCTGCTCGGCGAGCAGCTCGTGCGAGCGCGCCGCGTCCTCGTGCGACGCCTTGATCTCCGCGACCTGGCTGACGAGCTCGACGCGCATGTGCTCGACGTCCTGCGCGAGGTCCGCGATCTCGGCGGGCCCGGACGTGACGACCGGCTCGTCGAGGCTCCCGGAGCTCACGCGCCGCACGCGGTGCGCGAGCTCGGCCATGGGTTCGGTGACCCAGCGCTTGAGGCAGACCCACAGGATGATGCCGACTGCGAGCGCCGAGCCGACGAGGACGAGGACGCTCCCGAACAGGGCGCGGCTCCACCGGTCGAGCGCGTCGAGGCGTTCGACGCGCTCGTCGCGCAGCTGGTCGACGTACTGCGCGGTGTCGGCGCGCGCCGCCGCGAAGAGCTCGGCGCCGCGCGCCTGGTCGACGGCGCGCACGCGCCCGGGGCCCTGGGCCTCGGTGGTCGCGATGGCGGGCTCGGCCGCGTCGGAGACCCAGGCGCGCACCGAGGACTCGGCCTGGGTGAGCGTCCCGGCGAGCTCGTCGTCGAGGCCGAGGCGGTCGACGAGCGCGGCGTCGGGGACGACGCCCTCGGCGTCGACGCCCACCGCGCGCGTGTAGGCCTCGAGCGCCGTCGCGTCGCCCGTGGCGACGTAGGCGCGCACCGCGACCTCGGCGTCGAGCAGGCCGACGTACGCGCCGTCCGCCTCGCTCACCGCGTCGAAGAACGGCCCGGTCACGTCGGTCTGGAGGGTGAGGACGCGCGACAGCGCGATCGCGGACGTCGCGAGCACGCCGAGGAGGATCACCCCGGCGACGACGAGCGCCCAGCCGAGCCGCCGACGCAGCGTCGGGGCACGACGCTCGCCCGCGCGCCTGCGGTCGCCGGCGGCGCTCAACGGGCCCACTCGTCCGAGTCGGCGAGGGTGGCCGACCGCTCGCCCGGGGAGGTGCCCTTGCCGTCCCACCCGAGCACGAGGAGGGCCGCGTCGTCCGCGAGGGGGCCGCCGTGGAGGTCGCGCACGCGACGGAAGACGCGCTCGACGACGCCCTCGACGCCCTGCTCCAGGGCGCTGTCGACGGCGCGGCGCAGGCCGTCGACCCCGACGCGCTCGGGGCGGGTCCGCGCGTCGCCCGCCCCGGCTCCCGCGACGGTCGCCTCGACGAGGCCGTCGGTGTAGAGCATGAGGGCCCAGCGCTCGCCGAGCTCGACCGGCTGCGACGTCCAGCCGCCCGCGACCGGGATGCCCAGGGCGCGGCCGCGCGACGTCGGCGTGATCTCCGACGCCGTGTCGCGCAGCAGCAGCGGCGCGAGGTGGCCCGCGAGGTAGACCTCGGCGCTGCGGCGGTCCGCGGAGACGACGACCTGGCAGAGCGTGACGAACACCTCCGGGCGCGCGCGCTCGGGCACGAGCACGCGCTCGAGCAGCGGCAGGATGGCCTCCGGCTGGGTCTCGCTGAGGACGATGGTGCGCCAGGCCGTGCGCAGCGTCGCGCCGAGCGCGGCCTCGTCCGGGCCGTGCCCCGCGACGTCCCCGATGACGCACAGGACCGTCCCGTCCGGGCGCTCGACCGCGTCGAAGAAGTCGCCGCCCAGCAGGCCGTTGCCGCCCGGCACGTAGCCGACCATGACGTCGAGGCGGTCGTCCTGCACGAGCGGGGTCGGCAGGAGCGCGCGCTCGAGGCGCGCCGTCTCGGCCGCACGGACCTCGCTGCGGTACAGCGCGCGCTGCTGCTCGACGGACATGCGGCGCTGGACCGCGTAGCGCACGGACCGCCCCAGGAGGTCGCCGTCGACCTCCCCCTTGACGAGGTAGTCGTCGGCGCCCGCGGCGACCGCCTGCACGCCGAGGTCGATGCCCGAGTGGCCGGTCAGGACGACGAGCGCCGGCGGCCGCGACCCCGCGCGCACGCGCTCGACGGCGGACAGGCCCACGGAGTCGGGCAGGCCCAGGTCCAGCAGCACGCAGTCGACGTCGTGGGAGACGACCATCTCGAGGGCGCCGTCCAGGGTCGTCGCGCGGTGCAGCTCGACCTTGAGGTTGCCGTCGGCCAGCAGCTCCTCGACGAGGATCGCGTCCCCGTCGTCGTCCTCCACGAGCAGGATCCGGAGCTCGTCCGTCGGGGCCAGCACGGCGCGCCCCGGGTGCGCCTGGTCCGGTCCGGCGGCGTCGTCGCCGCGCGTGGAGGGTCGGCCCGGGGCCCGCTGCTCGCTCCCGGTCACGACGCCCGTTCCCCTCTGGTCGCCATGGGCCACGATCCTAGCCGCAGGCGCGCGTCCGGCCCGGTCACGGCGCCGGGACGCGCCGGTCGTCGGTCACCGGGACGGTCGTCGTACGCCATAATGGACGGCCGCGCGGGCGGCGCGGCGCCGGTCGAGGAAGGGACAGCGTGGGACGCAACGACGAGCTCCGGCTCGAGCAGGAGGTCGTGGACACCCTCTACGCGCGCCTCGACGAGCTGCGGGCGGCCGCCCGGGCACGCCTCGACGAGGTCCGACGGTCCGGCCCGTCGGGCTCGCCGCAGAACCGCAGCGAGCGCGACGCGTTCGCGACGCTGTACGAGGACCGTGTCGCGCAGCTCGACGCGGTCGAGGACCGCCTCGCGTTCGGCCGCCTCGACCTCGACGACGGCACCCTGCGCTACGTCGGGCGCATCGGCCTCACCGACGAAGAGCACTCGAGCCTCCTCACGGACTGGCGCGCGCCCGCCGCCCAGGCGTTCTACCGCGCGACGGCGGCCCACCCGGACGGCGTCGTGCGCCGTCGGCACCTCGTGACGCGCGGTCGTGCCGTGACGGGGCTCGAGGACGAGCTCCTCGACCTCGACGCCCCCGAGGCCGTGACCGGCACGACGCTCTCGGGCGAGGGCGCGCTGCTCGCCGCGATGGCTGCGGGCCGCACAGGGCGCATGGGCGACATCGTCGCCACGATCCAGTCGGAGCAGGACGCGATCATCCGCTCCGAGCTCGCGGGGGCGCTCGTCGTCCAGGGCGGGCCCGGCACGGGCAAGACGGCGGTCGCGCTGCACCGCGCGGCCTACCTGCTGTACGCGCACCGGCGGCTGCTCGAGCGCTCGGGCGTGCTGCTCGTCGGCCCCAGCCTCTCCTTCCTGCGCTACATCGACCAGGTGCTGCCGTCGCTCGGCGAGACCGGCGTCGTGAGCACGACCATCGCCGACCTCCTGCCCGGCGTCGTCGCCGACGGCGAGGAGGACCCGCGCGTCGCGCGGGTCAAGGGCCGGGCGGTCATGGCCCGTGCGGTGCGCCGGGCCGTGCGCGCCCGCGAGCGCGTGCCCGCGGCCGACGTGCCGGTCCGGCTCGACGGCCACGACCTCGTCATCCGCCGCCGCGACGTGCGCGACGCCATCGCGAAGGCGCGACGCACCCACAAGCCGCACAACCTCGCGCGCGTCACGTTCGTCCGCGAGATGCTCTCGCGCCTCGTCGAGCAGTACGGGCGCCAGCTCGGCGAGCCCCTCGTCGGCGAGGACCGCGCGCTCGCGCTGGAGGACCTGCGCTCCCACCGCGACGTGCGGGTCGCGCTCAACCTGGCGTGGCTGCCGCTCACGCCCGAGCGCCTCGTCGAGGACCTGTGGACCAAGCCGCACCGGCTCGCCGAGGCCGCGCCCGAGCTCTCCCCCGAGGACCGACGGCTCCTCGAGCGGGCGAAGGGCGCGCCGTGGACCCCCGCGGACGTGCCGCTCCTCGACGAGGCGGCGGAGCTCCTCGGCGAGGACGACCAGGCGGAGCGGGCCGAGGCCGCCGCGCGCGCGGCGCAGCGCGCGCAGGACCTCGAGTACGCGCGGCAGGTGCTCGAGTCGTCCGGTGCGGGCGGCGGGATCGTCGGCGCCGACGTGCTCGCCGAGCGGTTCGCCGCGAGCGGCCCGCGCCTGACCACCGCCGAGCGCGCCGCGCAGGACCGCACGTGGACCTACGGCCACGTCGTGGTCGACGAGGCGCAGGAGCTGTCCGCCATGGCGTGGCGCATGCTCGTGCGCCGGTGCCCGACGCGGTCGTTCACGGTGGTCGGCGACGTCGCCCAGACGTCCTCGCTCGCGGGCGCCCGGTCGTGGAAGGGCATGCTCGACCCGGTCTTCCGCGACGCGTGGCGGCTCGCCGAGCTCACGGTCAACTACCGCACCCCGGCCTCCGTCGCGGACGCGGCCCGACGCGCGGCCGTCGCGGCCGGCCTCCCGGTCTCGCCGCTCACGTCCGCGCGCGACGTCGAGGACGCCCTGCGCGTGGTCGAGCTGGCACCGGGCGCGCTGGAGGCACGTGTCCGGGCGGAGGCCGAGGCCGCGCGCGCCGAGTTCGTCGCCGCGGAGTCCGGCCGCGTCGCCGTCGTCGCGGCCGCGCCCGCGGTCCCCGCGCTGCGGGCCGCGCTCGGGCTCGCCGACGCGGGCGGCGAGGACCCGGTCGTCGTGCTCGACCCGGTGCAGGTCAAGGGGCTGGAGTTCGACGCCGTCGTGCTGGTCGAGCCCGCCGACGTCGCGACCGGGCCGTCGGGCCCGTCCGACCTGTACGTCGCCATGACGCGGCCGACCCAGCGGCTCGTCGTCGTGCACACGCGCGCGCTGCCCGCCGGGGTCGCCCCCGCGCCGTCGGACGACGCAAGGGGCGCCGGAGCCTGAGAGCGGTCGGGTCCGGGCGCGGGGTCACCTCGTCCCGAGGGTCAAGACCCGTTTGGTCCGGACCGCGGGACGGGCGCACCATGGGGACGTGCTACGCGCCCTCCTCCTCGAAAACCTGCACCCCCTCGCCGCCTCGAACCTCGAGGCCGCGGGCATCGACGTCACCGTCCGCACCGGGGCCCTCGACGAGTCCGAGCTGATCGAGGCGCTCGACGGCGTCCACCTGCTCGGCATCCGGTCCAAGACGAACGTCACGGCGAACGTGCTCGAGAACGCTCCCGACCTGGTGGCGCTCGGCGCGTTCTGCATCGGCACGAACCAGATCGACCTGCGCTCGGCCGCGACGCAGGGCGTCGCCGTGTTCAACGCGCCGTTCCAGAACACGCGCTCCGTCGTGGAGCTCGCGCTCGCCGAGATCATCGCGCTCACGCGCCGCCTCACCGAGCGCGACCGCGCGCTGCACGAGGGTCGCTGGGACAAGTCGGCCGAGGGCGCCCACGAGGTCCGTGGCCGCACGCTCGGCATCGTCGGCTACGGCAACATCGGCACGCAGCTCTCGGTGGTCGCCGAGAACCTCGGCATGTCGGTCGTGTTCTACGACACGGCGGAGAAGCTCGCGCTCGGCAACGCGCGCCGCATGGACACGCTCGACGAGCTGCTCGAGCAGGCCGACGTCGTCACGCTCCACGTCGACGGGCGCCAGGGCAACGCCGGGCTGTTCGGCGCCAAGCAGTTCGCCCGCATGCGCCCGGGCTCGATCTTCCTCAACCTGTCGCGCGGCTTCGTGGTGGACTACGGCGCGCTGCGCGAGGCGATCGTCGAGGGCCGTGTGGCCGGTGCCGCGGTCGACGTCTTCCCGCACGAGCCCAAGCGCAAGGGCGACGCGTTCGACTCCGAGCTGCGCGGCCTGCCGAACGTCATCCTCACGCCGCACATCGGCGGCTCGACGGAGGAGGCGCAGGAGGCGATCGGGCAGTTCGTGTCCGCCAAGCTGCGCGACTACCTCACCACCGGCTCCACGACGCTCAGCGTCAACGTGCCGAACCTCGCGCTCGAGCAGACGACGGGCATCACGCGCATCACGCACCTGCACCGCAACACCCCCGGCGTCCTCGCCGCCGTCAACGCGACCCTCGCCGAGCACGGGACGAACATCGAGGGCCAGCTCCTCGCCACGCGCGGCGAGATCGGCTACGTCGTCACCGACGTCGGCTCGCGCGTGGAGCCCGCCGTCATCGAGGCGCTGGCCGCGATGGAGCAGACGATCGCCCTGCGCATCCTCGACTGACGCAGCCCCGCACCCCGGGACCCTTCGCCGCGCGCGGCCCGTCCGCACGCGGCGAAGGTCCTCGGCGGCCGTGACCTTCGCCGCTGAGCGCCGCTCGCGCGCCGGTGCCACGATGAAGCATGACCGGATACTTGCACGACGCGCCGCAGATCCTCGACGCCGACGCGTCGTGGGACCTCGTGGAGGGGACCCACGTCGCACGCCTCGCCGTGAGCGTGCGGGGCGAGCCGGACATCTACCCCGTCACCGTGCGGGCGCACGAGCGCACGCTCGCGTTCCGCACGGTCCCGGGCACGAAGCTCGCGACGCTCGCGATCAACGAACGGGTCGCCCTGGAGTGGGACCACGTCGACGACGACGGGGCGTGGAGCGTCGTCGCGCGCGGCACCGCCCACCGCCTGCGCACCGAGCACGAGGTGGATCCCGTCCGGGAGGGTGCGGACCCGCTCGTCCCGACCGTCGACGTCCCGACCGAGGAGTGGGTCGTGGTCGAGGCCCACGAGCTCACCGGGCGACGCTTCGCGCGCGCGGAGCCGTAGACCCCCCGACGCACGACGTCCGGCCGCCCCGCAGGGGACGACCGGACGTCGGAGGTGGCGCTCAGCCGGACTTGCGGCGGAACGTGCGCTGGACCGGTCCGACGGTCTCCGAGCCGTGCACGGAGCCCGTGTTCGACTCGCCGTCCGCCGTGCGGTGGCGCGCGGCGTTCTTCCGGTCGAGCGCCTCCCGGAACTTCGCCTTGGCCTCCTCGGTCGGTGCGGTCTCTGCAGCGGGTCGCTGCGGGTCGGACGCCATGGCGGTCTCCTCGTCGACGGGGAACTCGGTGGGGTACTGCGGTCGGCCCGACGCTGCGGGCACCCCGCCAGCGTCCCCCACCGGGCGGTCCGACGCCACCTGATTTGTCCGCTCGGCCCGGCCGTCCCGGCCCTGCGGGCGGTGGCGCAGGCGAACGCGCTGCGAGCGCCCTCGACCGCGCGGCGAACGCCGTCGGGTAGCGTCGGGACGTGTCGCCCGATCCCACGCCGCAGGCCTCCCCCGCTCCTCCCCACGCCACAGGCGCTCCCGCGCCGGCGCGCGCCGAGCTCCCGCACCGCACGCTCGGCCGGAGCGGCCTGAGCCTGCCGGAGGTCGCGCTCGGGCTCTGGCAGAACTTCGGCGTCGCCGACTCCTTCTCGACGCAGCGCGAGATCGTGCTGCACGCCGTCGACCGTGGCGTGACGCACCTCGACCTCGCGAACAACTACGGACCGCCCGGGGGTGCTGCGGAGGAGTCGCTGGGCCGGCTGCTCGCGCGCGAGCTCCGACCCGTGCGTGACGAGCTGGTCGTGACCACCAAGGCGGGCTACCGCATGGGACCCGGCCCCTACGGCGAGGGCGGGTCCCGGAAGTACCTGCTCTCGTCCCTCGACGCGTCGCTGCGCCGGCTCGGGCTCGACCACGTCGACATCTTCTACTCGCACCGCTACGACCCGTCCACCCCGCTCGAGGAGACCATCGGTGCGCTGGCGACGGCGGTCCGGTCGGGGCGCGCCCGCTACGCCGGCATCTCGTCGTACTCCGCCCGGCGCACGCGTGAGGCCCTGCGGGTCGCGGCCGACGTCGGGGTCGAGCTCGTCGTCACGCAGGTCTCCTACTCCATGCTCAACCGGTGGATCGAGGCGCCCGACCCGCACGACGAGGCGGGGGCCACCGTGCTCGACGTCGCGGGCGACGAAGGGCTCGGCGTCGTCGCGTTCTCCCCGCTCGCCCAGGGCATGCTCACGGACCGCTACCTCCACGGGGTCCCGGACGGGTCGCGCGCGGCGCGCGGCGGGCCGCTGCGTCCGGCGTTCCTCTCGGAGAAGAACCTCGACCGCGTGCGCCACCTCGACGAGCTCGCGCGCGCCCACGGGCGGACGCTCGCGTCCACGGCGATCCGCTGGGCGCTGCGCGACGAGCGCGTCACGTCGGTCCTGCTCGGCGCGAGCTCGACGCGCCAGCTCGACGACAACCTCGCGGCCCTCGACGCCCCCGACCTCTCCCCCGAGGAGATCGCGGCCGTCGACGACCTCCCCGTGGACACGGGCATCAACATCTGGGCGTCGCGGTCCAGCGACCTGTAGCCGCCTCCGGCTGCGGGGCCCCGCATCCTGGGACCGGAGTCACGAGGCGCGGAATCTCGTGAGCGTCAGGCCTGGGGTGCCGCCTCGCGGTCGGTCGCGGCGTCGTCGGCGGCCTCGGGCGCCGCACGGCCCGCCGCCGCCTCGCGCTCCTCCCGGTCGACGCGCAGCGACGTGATGGCGCTCTCGAAGTCCTCGAGCGAGTCGAACGCCTGGTAGACGCTCGCGAAGCGCAGGTAGGCGACCTCGTCGAGCTCGCGCAGCGGCCCGAGGATCGCGAGGCCGATCTCGTAGGCGTCGAGCTCGGCGCTCCCGCTCGCGCGGATGGTCTCCTCGACGCGCTGCGCGAGGACGGCGAGGTCGTCCTCGTTCACCGGGCGCCCCTGGCAAGCCTTGCGGACGCCGTTGACGATCTTCTCGCGCGAGAAGGGCTCGGTCACCCCGGACCGCTTGACCACGGACAGGCTGGCGGTCTCGATCGTGGTGAAGCGGCGGTTGCACTCCGGGCACTGGCGTCGCCGGCGGATGGAGGCACCGTCGTCGGACGTGCGGGAGTCGACGACGCGGGAGTCCGCGTGACGGCAGAACGGGCAGTGCATGGCGGGGCTCCTCCGCGGGTCGCGCCGACAGGTCGGCGCGACGAACGTATGTCGTCGCGGGCGCGCGGTGCAACACGCCGACGGCGCACCCGACCGTGGACGGCAGAACGGGGGCGGTCGAAGTCGACCGCCCCCGTCGGGACGCCCCCGTCCCCATCTCGCGCGCGACTCGCCTCGCGCGCGGCGACGTGCACAGGAGTCGCGGTTGTCCGCGCACTCCTCGCCTCGTCCGCCCAGCCCCCCAGCCGGCGTGTGAGGTGCCACTAACTTAGGCGGACCTAACGGAGCGGCGCAACCCTCGGCCGCAACCTGTCGCGCGTCGGCACCGTGTGCTGCGTCACAGGTCCTGGGCCACGGCCGAGCGCCGCGTCACCGCTCGGCGACCGGGAGCAGGATCGTCTGGCCGGCCTGCACGCCCGACGACGACAGGCCGTTCAGCTCGACGAGCCCGCTGACCACCTCACGGAGATCCTCGCCCGGGGCCGCGACTCCCTGGGCAAGCTCCCACAGGGTCTCCCCCGTGCTCACGACGTGGACCCGGACCTCGACCGGCTCCCCGGGCCCGCCCGCGACGGCCAGGCCGACGCGCGCCGCGAGGACGAGCACGACGGCCACGAGGAGCACGAGGACCGCACGGCCGCGTCGCGTGAGCCGCAGCGGTGCCTGCGGGCGCACGCCTCGCTCCGCCGCAACGCCCCGCCCGAGCGCGGGCGGCGCTGCCGTCGCCATCGCCACCGTGCCCATGTCCCCTCCGTCCCGGCCCGCGAGCCCGATCGCCTTCCCCGGTCGATCGGACCCGCGTGCCCGTCTCATCTCCACGCCGACCCGCTGCGGTCGAACACCTGTACGTAGAACATCTGTACGAAGGTCTATCACGAACGACCGACAGAGTCGAGACATGCTCGAACAGGTGTTTGATTCGTGTCGCATCCTCCCCTAGCCTGGGCTCAGGTCGGTTCGCCGGACATGTCCGCTCGGACCCGGAGGGGCGACCGAGCTCCCGGGGCGCACGCTCCGGGGAGGGGAGGCCGCAGGCCCGGCTGGCGCCGGCGGCACGCGACGGACGAGGGCGGAGCGACCATGGCGGGACGAGGCACGGACAGGGCACGGGGGCTCGCCGAGGTGCGCGAGCTGCCGGACGGGTCGGCAGGGGGTGACGGGCTCACCCCGCGCCAGCGGCTCGTGCTCGAGACCATCCGCGCGTGCGTCGAGCAGCGCGGCTACCCGCCGAGCATGCGCGAGATCGGCGAGGCCGTCGGGCTCACGAGCCCGTCCTCCGTCAAGCACCAGCTCACCACGCTCGAGCGCAAGGGGTTCCTGCGGCGCGACCCGAACCGTCCGCGCGCCATCGAGGTGGTCCAGCCCGACGACGCCCGCCGCGCGGCCCCGCTCGCGCCAGCTGGCACGGCCCCCGAGCCGGCGTACGACGAGGCCCACCCCGCGCCGTCGTACGTCCCCGTCGTCGGCCGTATCGCCGCCGGTGGCCCGATCCTCGCGGAGCAGGTCGTGGAGGACGTCTTCCCGCTGCCGCGCCAGCTCGTCGGCGAGGGAGAGCTCTTCCTCCTGCGCGTGCAGGGCGACTCGATGATCGACGCCGCGATCTGCGACGGCGACTGGGTCGTCGTGCGGCGCCAGCCGGTCGCGGAGAACGGCGAGATCGTGGCCGCGATGATCGACGGCGAGGCCACCGTGAAGAGCCTGCGGCGCGCCGACGGCCATGTCTGGCTCATGCCGCACAACGCCGCGTACGACCCGATCCCCGGCGACGACGCCCAGGTGCTGGGGCGCGTCGTCTCCGTCCTGCGCAGCCTCTGAACGGTCCCCGAGCGGCTCCGGGCGCCCCTGCGGGCAGGCTCCGGACAGCACGAGAGCCGGGCGGTCCCTCGACCGCCCGGCTCTCGTCGTGCCAGGCCCGACGAGCCAGTGGGCTCAGAGCCCGAAGCGTCGCGCGACCGCGCGCAGCGACTCCGCGGACGAGCGCAGGCCCGCGAGCTCGTCGTCCGCCAGCGGGACCTCGACGCGCTCCGTCGCGCCCCGGCGGTCGACGAGCGTCGGGAGCGACAGGCAGACGTCCTCGAGCCCGTAGATGCCGTCGAGGAGCGTCGACACGGGCAGCACCCGGTGCTCGTCGGCGAGCACCGCCTCGATGATCCGGGTGCCCGCGAGCCCGACCGCGTAGTTGGTCGCGCCCTTGCCCTCGATGATCCGGTAGGCCGACTGCACGACCTCCCGCGCGATCTCGTCGCGCACGTCGCCCGTGAGCGGTCCCCGACCGCCGATGCCCTGCCACTCGAGCAGCGGCGCACCGCCGATCGTCGCGGAGCTCCAGAGCGGGATCTCGCTGTCGCCGTGCTCCCCCGCGATGTACGCGTGCACGTTCTGCACCGCGACGCCGCAGTGCTGCGCCACGAGGAACCGCAGCCGCGAGGAGTCGAGCACGGTGCCGCTGCCGAAGAGCTGGGTCGGGGGCAGCCCCGAGAACTTGAGCGCCGCGTACGTGACGATGTCGACCGGGTTGGTCACCATGACGTAGACGGCATCCGGGGCGACCTCCACGAGGCCCGGGAGGATCGTCCGCATGAGCCCGATCGTGCCCTCGGCGAGGTCGAGACGCGTCTGGCCCGGCTTCTGCTTGGCGCCGGCCGTGACCACGACGACGTCGGCGCCCGCGCACACCGCGACGTCGTCGGACCCCTCGACGCGCGCCATGGGCATGAACTGGATGCCGTGCTGGAGGTCGAGGACCTCGGCCTCGACCTTCGCGCGGTTGACGTCGAGGAGCGCCACCGTGCGCGCCGCGCCGCGCATGAGCGCGGCGTAGGCCAGCGTCGAGCCGACGGCACCGGCGCCGACGATCGCGAGCTTCGTGGTCCGCGCTCCCCCTCCCGGACCGCCCGTGGTCGCGTCGCCGGTGCCCTGCGGTGACGTGCTCGTCATGTCGCCTCCGTGAAGTCGCTGGAAAGGGCTCAGCCTAGGGCGGCGAGGCGGCGGAGCGCAGCGGTGGCCACGTCGCGGTCGGTCGTCTGCCAGAACCCTGGCATGGACCGCGTGAGGAACGACCCGTAGCGCGCCGTCACGAGCCGCGGGTCCAGGACCGCGACGACCCCGCGGTCGGCCGTGGACCGCACGAGCCGCCCGGCACCCTGGGCGAGCAGGAGGGCCGCGTGCGTCGCGGAGACCTGCATGAACCCGTTGCCACCCGCGGCCTCGACGGCGCGAGCCCGCGCCGACCTCACCGGGTCGTCCGGTCGCGGGAACGGGATGCGGTCGATGAGCACGAGCTGGCACGACGGCCCAGGCACGTCCACGCCCTGCCACAGCGACAGCGTGCCGAACAAGCACGTCGCCGGGTCCTCGGCGAACTCCCGCACGAGGGTCGGCAGCTGGTCGTCGCCCTGGCACAGGACCGGCACGTCCAGCCGCTCGCGCATCGCCTCCGCCGCGGCCACCGCGGCGCGCCGCGAGGAGAACAGGCCGAGGGTCCGACCGCCGGCGGCCTCGACGAGCGCCGCGATCTCGTCGAGCTGGTACTCGGTCGACGCCTCGCGGCCGGGCGTCGGCAGGCGCTTCGCGACGTAGAGGATGCCCTGGCGCGGGTAGTCGAACGGGCTCCCGACGTCGAGCCCGCGCCAGCGCGGCGCGTCGCCGTCACCCGCGTCCGCGGCTCCGCCCGTCGCCGCGGGGCCGAGCCCGAAGGTGCGCGCGACGGCGTCGAAGCTCCCGCCGAGCGCGAGCGTCGCGGACGTGAAGACGCCGGTGCGCTCCGCGAGCAGGTGGGTCCGGATGAGGCCCGCCACGCCGAGCGGGGCGGCGTGCAGGCGGCTCGCGCCGTCGCCGAAGCGGTCGCCGGACCAGCCGCCCTCCCCGGGCCGCGAGCACCACAGCACGTCGTGGCCCGTGGGGTCGGCCGCCATGCGCTCGGCGACCTCGAAGAGCTGCAGCATCGTCGACTGCGCCATCTTCAGGCCCGTGTCCGGCTGGGCCGGCTTGGTCACGCCGGTCTCGGGCTTGAGCGTGGAGAGCACCTCGCGCGCGGCGTCCCGGACCGCCGCGACGGCCGAGCGCGCGGCGTCGGGCAGGCCGTCCGGGAAGCGCTCGGCGGGCAGCGACCCGACGACCGTGCCGAACGCGGCGGACGCGGCGTCGAGCGCGTCCGTCGTGACCCCGCCGTGGCGGCGGGCGAGGCGCGCCGCGCCCTCGATCGCCGGGACCGAGAGGTCCACCGTCGCGGCGGCCGTGACGCGGTCGGCGAGCTCGTGCGCCTCGTCGACGACGAGGACGTCGTGCTCGGGCAGCACCCCGGGCGACCCCATGGCCGCGATGCCGAGCATCGCGTGGTTCGTCACGACGACGTCGGCCTCGCGCGCCGCGGCGCGCGCCCGCTCGGGGAAGCACTCGGCGAGCAGCGGGCAGCGCTGACCCAGGCACTCGAGCGCCGTGACGGAGACCTGCCGCCACGCCTTGTCGCTCACGCCGGGGACGAGGTCGTCCCGGTCGCCCGTGGCCGTCTCGTCGGCCCACTCCCGCAGGCGCACGACCTGCTCGCCGAGGGCCGCCATGCTCGTCCCGGCGCGCGCGGCGGGGTGGTCGGCGGCGCCCGCCGCCTCGCCGGGGAGGTCGAAGAGCGTGGGCTCGTCCGCGGGGTAGCCGCCCGCGATCTTGTGCACGCACAGGTAGTTGTGCCAGCCCTTGAGGAGCGCGATCGACGCGGCCCGCGGGAGGCGGTCCGCGACGGCGTCGGCCACGAGCGGGAGGTCCCGCGTGATGACCTGGCGCTGGAGGGCGAGGGTCGCCGTCGAGACGACGACGCGCTCGTCGGTCGCGACCGCGTGACGCACGGCCGGCACGAGGTAGCCGAGCGACTTCCCCGTCCCGGTCCCGGCCTGGACCACGAGGTGCTCGGAGCCCTCGATGGCGTCCGTGACGGCGCGCGCCATGGTCCGCTGGCCGTCGCGCCGTGCGCCGCCCAGGCGCGTGACCGCGAGGTCGAGGAGCTCCTCGACGGCGGGCACGTCGCCGGACGCCGACGCAGCCGCGTCCGCCCCGGCCCGGCCCGTCGCCTCCGTGTCCGGACGGTCGGGCACGGGTGCGGTTCGGGTGGAGGGGGGCACGCGACGAGTCTACGGTCGGGCGCCCACGCCGCGGGCGAGAGCTGTGGACGCGGCGAAGACGGGACGACCCCGCGCGGCGCAGGCCGCACGGGGTCGTCCACGAGGTCGGACGGCGGGTCCGCGCGAGGTCGGGCCGCCCGGTCCGCCGGCGGTCCCGGCGGGAGGAGCTCAGCTCGCCGCGGAGGCTCCGACGAGCTCCGTCGCGAGCGCCTGGGCGACGCGGCCGCGCAGGAGCGTGCCCTCGGGCGTGTGCTCCTCGTGGTCGATCTCGCCCTCGGTGTGCACGCGGTGCACGAGGTCGCCCCGGTGGTACGGCACGACGACGTCGATCTCCACGTCCGGACGCGGGAGCTCGTGCGCGATGAGCTCGCGCAGGTGCTCGATCCCCTCGCCCGTGTGCGCCGACACGACGACCGTGCGGCGTTCGCGCAGCCGGATGCGCGCGATCGTCTCCGGGTCGGCGAGGTCCGCCTTGTTGAGCACGATCACCTCGGGCACGTCCTCCACGCCCGGGATGTCGGCCAGCACGTGGCGCACCGCCGCGATCTGGCCCTCCGGGTCCGGGTGCGAGGCGTCCACCACGTGCAGCAGCAGGTCGGCGTCGCCGACCTCCTCGAGCGTCGAGCGGAACGCCTCGACGAGCTGGTGCGGCAGCGCGCGCACGAACCCGACGGTGTCGGCGAGCGTGTAGACCCGGCCGTCCTCGGTGCGCGTGCGGCGCACCGTGGGGTCGAGCGTCGCGAACAGCGCGTTCTCGACGAGCACGCCGGCGCCGGTGATGGCGTTGAGCAGGCTCGACTTGCCCGCGTTCGTGTAGCCCGCGATCGCGACGGACGGCACGGCGTGCCGCTTGCGCGACGCGCGCTTCGTCTCGCGCCCCGGGGCCATCGCCTGGATCTCGCGGCGCAGCTTGGCCATGCGGTTGCGGATGCGCCGGCGGTCCAGCTCGATCTTCGTCTCACCGGGACCGCGCGACCCCATGCCCGCGCCGGCGCCGCCGACCTGACCGCCCGCCTGGCGGGACATCGACTCGCCCCAGCCGCGCAGGCGCGGGAGGAGGTACTCGAGCTGGGCGAGCTCGACCTGGGCCTTGCCCTCCCGCGACTTGGCGTGCTGGGCGAAGATGTCGAGGATCAGGGCGGTCCGGTCGATCACCTTGACCTTGACGATGTCCTCGAGCGCGCGCCGCTGGGAGGGAGCGAGCTCGCCGTCGATCACGACCGTGTCCGCGCCGCTGGCGGCGACGACGTCGGCGAGCTGCGCGGCCTTGCCGGAGCCCAGGTACGTGCCCGGGTCGGGCTTCGCGCGGCGCTGGATCACGCCGTCGAGCACCTGCGAGCCCGCGGTCTCCGCGAGGGCGGCGAGCTCGCGCAGCGAGATCTCGGCCTCCTCGGCGGACGTGGGCGCGCCGTCCTCGCGCGGGTCGGAGCCGGGGCTCCAGAGCCCGACGAGCACGACCTTCTCGAGGCGCAGCTGCCGGTACTCGACCTCGGTGACGTCCTCGAGCTCGGTCGACAGGCCGACGACGCGGCGCAGCGCGCTGCGCTCCTCGAGCTCGAGCTGCTCGCCGTCGTGCTCCGTGTGGACCGTGCCGCCCTCGGCGCGTGCCGTCCCGGCCCGAGCGAGCACTCGCGCCACGACGTCGCTCGCGATGTCCCGCGTCGCGCCGGTCGGCTCGTCCTGAGCCGAGGTGGGGTTCGGAGTGTTCGCAGGGGTTGGGCTCATGTGCCGCCTTCCGTCGGTGGTGGGCGCTCGTGCGTCCCGGTGTGACAACAAGCGTGGCACGCGAAATCGTCCCGGGGCCAGCGGTTAAGCGCACGACGAGCGGCCCGGGCGCGCCGCGCCGCCTCCCGACTGGGCGCGCCCGCGTAGGATCGGCCGACGTGACCGAGGACCAGGACCCCGCCGTCGACGCCGCGCCCGACGGCGCGGCGGACCACTACTTCACCGCCCGGCCCGCGTCCGCCGCCGAGCGCCGCACGATCTCCGTGCGGCTCGCGGGCCGCGACGTCGAGGTCGAGGTCGCGTCGGGCGTCTTCTCCCCCGGCCGGCTGGACCTCGGCACGCAGGTGCTCCTGCGCACCACCCCGCCGCTCGACGACGTCCTCGCGGCCCGGCCCGACGACGGACCCGCCCACGTCCTCGACCTCGGCTGCGGCTGGGGCCCGGTCGCCCTGACGATGGCCGTGGAGGCGCCGGAGGCGACCGTGTGGGCCGTCGACGTCAACGAGCGCGCGCTCGACCTCGTGCGCCGCAACGCGCAGCGGCTCGGGCTGGACAACGTCCGGGCCGTCCTCCCGGACGACGTGCCCGACGACGTCGCGCTCGCCGCGCTGTGGTCGAACCCGCCGATCCGGGTCGGCAAGGACGTCCTGCACGGGATGCTCCTGCACTGGCTGCCCCGGCTCGCGCCCGGAGCGAGCGCGCACCTCGTGGTGCAGCGCAACCTGGGCTCGGACTCTCTCCAGCGCTGGCTCGCCGAGGCGCTGCCCCCGCTCCTGCCGGGCGCGGTCGTCGAGCGCGCCGCGAGCGCGAAGGGGTTCCGCGTCCTCGAGGTCGTCGCGCCCCGCTGAGCCGGCGGTCAGACCGGCGCGCGGTCGCCGCCCTCGGACGCCGCCGCGACCGGCTCCGCGGGCTGGTCGGTCACAGGCCCGTCCGCGCCGTGGTGCGCGTCGTCGTCCGGCCGGGCCGGCGTCCCCGGGACGAGCGCGGCGAGGTCGATCTCCCCCGCGTGGACGAGCACCGCGGGACCGGCGAGCTCGACGCGGCCGCCCGGGAGCGCCCGCACGCGCACCGTGCCGCCCGGGACGTCGACGAGGTAGGTGTCCGGCGCGTCGGGGCCACCCCACACGCGGACCGCGAGCGCCGCCGCGCACGCGCCCGTGCCGCACGACGGCGTCTCCCCGACGCCGCGCTCGTGCACGCGCATGCGCACGTGCCCGACGACGGTGCCGTCGTCCGCGGTCGTCTCGCCGAGGGGCACCACGAGCTCGACGTTCGTCCCGTGGGACGGGTGCGGCTCGACGACGGGCGCCTCGGTGAGGTCGGCGCGCTCGAGCACGTCCTCGCGCGCGACGGCGAGGACGGTGTGGGGGTTGCCGAGGTCGACGCTGAGCGCCGGGCGCGGGACCTCCCAGCCCCGCACGACGACTGTCGCGTCGTAGCCGTCCTGGAGCGCGGGGCGCCCGCCGGGGAGGAACCACGGGCCCATGTCGACGGCGAACCAGCCGTCGTCCTCCTTGCGCACGCGCTTGACGCCCGCGCGCGTGCCGATCGGGACCTCGGTGCCCCCCGCGAAGCTCACGAGCCCGAGGCGCTCGGCGAAGGCCGCGAAGACGCGGACCCCGTTGCCGCACATCTCGGCGACCGAGCCGTCGGCGTTGCGGTAGTCCATGAACCAGATGGCGTGCGGGTCCTCCGCGAGCACGTCGCGCGACTCCGGGACGAGAGCGGTCGGCACGAGGCGGATGACGCCGTCCCCCCCGACGCCGCCGCGGCGGTCGGCGAGCGCGCGCACGAGCTCGGGCGTGAGGTCGAGCTCGCCCTTCGTGTCGGCGAGGAGCACGAAGTCGTTGCGGGTCCCGTGGCCCTTGGTGAAGCGGGTGCGCGTCATGAGCCCAGACTACGGCGCACGGGCGCGCCGCCGTCCGCCTCGTCCGGCCCGACGGCGGTGCCCGGCACGGTCGCGGGGTCGTGCCCGTCCGTGCCCTGCGGGGCAGCGCGCTCGTCCGCCGCGGCGACGAGCGCGAGAGCGTCCTCGACGCGCGTCGACGACTGCGCGTCGAGCCACCCGACGCGCGGGTCCCGGCCGAACCAGCCCATCTGCTTGCGCGCGAGGCGCCGCGTGTTCGCGGTGACGGCCTCGCGCGCGGCGTCCTCCGTGGTCTCGCCGTGGAGCGCGGCGAGCACCTCCGCGTAGCCGACGGCGCGACGGGCCGTGCGGCCCATGCCGTGCGCCTCGACGCGGCGCGCCTCGGCCACGAGGCCCTGCTCCCACATCCGCCCGACGCGGCCGGCGACCCGCGCGTCGAGCACGGCCCGGTCGCAGTCGAGGCCGATCTGCACGGTCGGGCGGACGTAGACCTGGCGCGGGAGGTTCGCCGTGAACGGCTCGCCGGTGAGCTCCATGACCTCGAGCGCCCGGACGAGCCGGCGGGTGTTGGCCGGGCCGATGCTCGCGGCCGCCGCGGGGTCGCGCCGGAGGAGCTCGTCGTGCAGCGCGCGCGGGCCCTGCTCCTCCGCGCGCGCCTCGAGCGCCGCCCGCACGGCGGGGTCCGTGCCCGGGAACCGCATGTCGTCGAGGAGGGCGCGGACGTACAGCCCGCTGCCGCCCACGACGACGGCACGCGCGCCCCGCGCGGCGATCTCGTCGAGCACGCGGCGGGCCTCGGTCTGGTAGCGGGCCACGGACGCGTCCTCGGCGGGGTCGAGCACGTCGAGGAGGTGGTGGCGCACGCCGCGGCGCTCGGCGACGGGGACCTTCGCGGTCCCGACGTCCATGCCGCGGTAGAGCTGGTAGGCGTCGGCGTTGACGATCTCCGCGGGCGCCCCGGGGACGGACAGGCGCTCGGCGAGGTCGAGGGCGAGGTCGGACTTCCCCGTGGCCGTCGGGCCGACGACGGCGACGACGACGCCCGGGCCGGGCCGGGGCGGGCCGGCGGGGTCGTGCTGGGTTTTCACCCGCGCAACGGTACCGTCCGGGCGGCCGACGGCCCGAGGGGTGTGGGCGGGGATGCGTAGTGTGTCCGTGGTCGGTCCGCCCTCGCGCGTACCGCCGCGTACGACCTCAGCACGACGACCTCTCAGACGACAAGGACTCGAGAACATGGGTTTCTTCACCAAGCCGGACGCCGCACCGACGAGCCAGAACGCGCCGCTGACGCGCGAGCGCGTCGAGGCGTTCCTCACGAGCCGCGAGTGGCGGTACTTCGTCGACTCGGACGGGGACCTGGGCGGCAACTGGGACGGGAAGGTGTTCTTCTTCTTCCTCATGGGTGAGAAGCAGGAGATCCTGCAGGTCCGCGGCCGGTGGAACCGGACCCTCCCGGCGTCGGCCGAGGCGCAGGTCGCGCTCGTCGCCAACGAGTTCAACCGTGACAAGATCTGGCCGAAGGTCTACGCGCGCGTCGAGGACGACCAGCTCGCGGTCTACACCGAGGTGGCGACGGACCTGGAGTTCGGCGTCGCGGACGACCAGCTCGGCCAGCTCATCGAGTGCGGCCTGTTCACGGGCCTGCAGTTCTTCGACGCGCTCGACGCCCGCTTCCCCGACACGGCCGCGCAGACCGTGGCCGAGGGCGGCGCCGACGTCGACGCGCGGTGACCGGCACGCACGAGACCACCGCGGGCCGCACCGCCCCGGGCGGCGGCACCCCGGGCGAGGCGACGACGGCCTTCCAGGTCGACCTGCGGGGCGTCGTCGACCTCTTGGCCCGGCACCTGTACTCGAGCCCGCGCGTCTACCTGCGCGAGCTGCTGCAGAACGGCGTCGACGCGATCACCGCGCGCGCCGGGCTCGAGGGACCGCAGGCGCCGGCGCGGATCCTGCTCCGTCCGCTGCCCGACGGTGGCCTGGAGGTGCACGACTCGGGTGTCGGCCTCACGCGGGACGAGGCGCAGGAGCTGCTCGCGACCATCGGGCGCAGCTCCAAGCGCGACGTCGAGCTCGGGACCGGTCGCGAGGAGTTCCTCGGCCAGTTCGGCATCGGGCTCCTGTCCGCGTTCATGGTCGCCGACGAGATCGAGCTCGTCTCGCGCTCCGCTCGCCGCACGGCGGCGGGCGGAGCGCCCGTCCCCGTGCGCTGGCGCGGCCGTGCCGACGGCCGGTACGAGCTCGTCGAGCTCGCGCCGGACGACCCGGCGGCACCCGCCGAGCCCGGGAGCGTCGTCCGGCTGCACCCGCGGCGGGACACCGAGCACTGGCTCGCCCCGGAGTCGGTGGTCGCGCTCGCCCAGGACTTCGGCTCGCTCCTGCCGGTCGAGCTGCTCGTCGAGACGCGTCTCGACGGCGGCCCCGGCGAGGACCGTGACGGCGGCGCCGGCGGCGACGCCCCGGTCGCGGTGCGCCGACTCAGCGGGGAGGACCTGCCGTGGCGCGCTGCGCACCCGACGCCCGCGGCCCGCGACGCCGCGCTCGCCGGCTACGCCGAGCGCACGCTCGGCTTCACCCCGCTCGCACGGATCGACCTCGACCTGCCGCTCGCCGGCCTGACGGGCGTCGCGTACGTGCTCCCGGCCGCGGTCGCGCCGACCACGACGTCGCGGCACCGGGTCTACCTCAAGCGCATGCTCCTGGGCAGCGCGGTCGACGACCTGCTGCCCCCGTGGGCGTTCTTCGTGCGGTGCGTCCTCGACGCGTCCGTGCTGCGCCCGACGGCGTCGCGCGAGGGGCTGTACGAGGACGAGGTCCTGCTCGCGACCCGCGACGCGCTCGGGGCGCAGGTGCGCCGGTGGCTGCTGGAGACGCTCGCGACGGACTCGGTCCTCGCGCGGCGCTTCCTCGAGACCCACCACCTCGCCGTGCGCGCGCTCGCGCTCACCGACGACGAGATGCTCGACGTCGCCGCGCGCGTGCTGCCCTTCGAGACCACGGCCGGGTCCACGACCCTGGCGGACCTCGCGACGGACCACCCCGACGGGCGCCTGCTGTACACGGCGAGCGTCGAGGAGTTCCGGCGCATCGCGCCCGTCGCGGCGGCGCAGGGGCTCGCGGTCGTCAACGGCGGCTACGTCTACGACGCCGACCTGCTCGAGCGCGTCGCGGCGCGGTTCCCGCAGTGGCGGCTGTCGCCCGTCTCGGCCGCGGACGTCGCGCACGTCCTCACGGAGGTCGAGCCGCTGCGCGAGCTCGAGGTCGCCGACGCGCTCGCGTCGCTCGACGCCGCGCTCGCCGAGCAGGACTGCGACGTCGTGCTGCGCCGGTACGAGCCCGACGCCCTCCCGGCCATGCTCCTGCACGACCGCGAGGGCGACCACGCGCGCGAGGCTGCCCGCGTCGCGGAGACGGACGACCTCTGGGGCGAGATCCTCGCGGGCCTCAGCGCCCCGGCCCGCCCCCGCCGCCTGGTCCTCAACGACGCCAACGCCACGGTGCGCGACCTGCTCGCGAGCCCCGACGCGCAGGTGCGCGCCGCGGGTGCCCGCTCCCTCTACGTCACGGCGGTGCTCGCGTCCGGCAAGGCGCTCCAGCCCGTCGAGGCGACCCTCATGAACGACTCCCTGTCGCTCCTGCTCGCCCGCGCCCTCGCGGCCGGGCAGGACCCCGCCACGGAACCCGATCCCCCTGCCGACGAGGAGAACCGATGACCCGGTCCGTGGACCAGGTGAACGCCGCCCTGTACGACGTCCGCCGCATGCCCTACGGCCTCGCGCGCTCCACGGCCGCCGCGGCCGAGCTCGAGCGCGTCGAGGCCGAGGGCCCCGACGCGGCGCGCGCCTACGCGCTGTTCGTCCTCGTCGAGTCGTACGTGTGGGGCGGCGAGGTGACCAAGGCGTACCTGCCGTTCACCAAGATGCTGCGCTGGTGGGACGAGCACCCCGAGCACTTCGACGCCGAGGACACGCACTCGCTGTTCTGGTCGTTCAAGTGGATGGTCGGGCACCTCATGGAGTTCCCCGACGTCCCCGCCTCGCAGATCGAGCGCACGCTCGACGACATGGCGCACCGGTACGCGCTCGCGGGCAACGGCACCAACGCGGTCGCCCTGGAGCGCTTCGAGTGGGCGCGCGAGCGTGGCGGCGCGGACGTCGAGGACGCGTACCGCGCGTGGGTCGCGACCCCGCGCGACGACTACTCGCAGTGCGAGGCGTGCGAGCCGGGCGACCGCGCGGCGTACCTCTTCGAGACGGGCCGCCACGACGAGGGCATCCGGCTGCTCGAGGGCGTGCTCCAGGGATCGCCGTCGTGCGCCACCGAGCCCGGCGACATGCTGTCCCACCTCCAGCTCGCGTACGTCGAGGTCGGCGACGCGGAGGCCGCTGCGCGCACTCACCGCCGCGGGCTGCGCCACCTCGACACCGGGGTGACGATGACGGGCCCGAAGGGTCGTCACGTGGAGTTCCTCGCCCGGACGGGCAACGCGTCGCGCGCGCTGCGCCTGCTCGTGGAGCACCAGGCGTTCCTCACGGAGGCGGACTCGCCGGGCGACCGGCTCGGCTTCCTCACGAGCGTGAGCGTCGCGACGGGCGTCCTGCGGGCCGACCACGGCGACACCGCGCTCGCCCTGCGGGACGTTCCCGCGACGACGCTCGCGGAGCTCGACGCGTGGGTGCGTGGCGAGGCGTCCGCGCTCGCGCAGTCGTTCGACGCGCGCAACGGCACGACGGCGGCGTCCGAACGGTTGCGCGCGGCGTGGGAGCGGGGCGCGCGCACGCTCCCCGTCGACCTGGCGGTGCTCTCCCTGGACGCCCAGTCGGCGTCGCCGCGGCCCGTCGCGGTGGCCGAGGGCGCGACGAGCAGTCCGTCGGACCTCCCCGCCGGGATCGCACCGGAGGAGTCCGCGGTCACCGGCGGAGCCCCGGCGGAGGGCACCGACGAGCCCACCGACGTCGACGGCCTGCTCGCGCTCGCCGACGACGTCGCGGGTGACGACCCGGTCCGGGCGGCACGCCTCCTGCGTCGCGCGTCGTCGCACCTGGAGAGCTCCGGCCACCTCGACCGCGCCGGCTTCGCGCTCGCCGAGGCGGCGCAGCTCGCCGCGCTCGAGGGCGACGACGAGGGCGCCGCGCCCGCGTTCCTGCACGCGCTCGCGCTCCTGCGGGCCGGTGGTGTCGCGCCCCGGTTCGTCGGGCAGGTCGTGCGCGCCTACGCGCGGCTCGAGGCCGGGCGGGGCGACGTGACCGCCGCCCTGGCCCAGGTCGAGCGCACGCTCGACGACCTGTCCGCAGCGGGCGAGGGCAGCGACGTCGCACCCGCGCCGCGGGCCGCCGAGCTCGTCGAGCGCGACGCGGCGGCCGACGCGCGCGAGCGTCGCGACCTCGACGACACGCGTGCCCGCCTCCTCGCGACCGCGGGCGACCTCGACGCGGCGGCGACGCTCGCGGAGTCGGTCGCCGAGGAGTTCGCCCGTGCGGGGGACGTCCGCGACGCGGCGCACGCCTTCTGGCTCGCGGGGCGCTCGCGCTGCGCGTCGGGGAAGGACACGGACGCGGTGGAGCTGCTCGAGTCGGCCATGGAGGGCTTCGCGATCGTCCACGACGCGGAGTCGCGCGCGATGGTCGGCAACGAGATGGTCGCGGCGCTGCGCCGCCTCGGGCGCGACGACGAGGCGGCCGCCGTCGGGACGGGCCTCAGCGGCTGACGACGGGCCCCGCCGGGCGGGCGGCGGCTGCGGGGGCGCGGACCTCGTACCGCCGGACCGCCACGGCGGGGTCCGGCTCGTCGGCCGTCGCGACCGGCGCGGCCTCGGCGCCCGCCGCGGCGACGAACCCGTCGAGCACGGCCTGCGGCAGGGGCGCACGCGGGTCGTGCACGACGACGAGCCGCGCCCCCTCGCGGGCGAGCTCCGCACCGAGCTCCCGTGCGGCGTCGAGGGCGGTCTCCGTGGCCGCACCTACCTCCGTGCTCGTCTCCGAGCTCGTCTCCGTACTGGTCTCCAAGCTCGTCTCCGTGCTCGTGCCTGCCGCGGACCGCGTCGCCGCGCCACCGAGCTCGACGACGTCGACGGGACCCGTCCAGCCCGCACCGGCGAGCGCGAGGAGCGCCACGGAGGCGGCCGTCCCGGCGACGGGTCGGTCGAGCGGTCGCGTGGCGGCCGCCCACGCGGGATCGATCCACCGGTCGGCGACGCCCGCCGCGGCGAGCGAGGCCCGGGCAGGGCCGCGCGTTCCCTCCACGCCCGGGGCGACCACGACCACGGCCGGCGCCGCCGCCACACCGAGCCGGTCCGCCACGAGGTCGGCGAGCGCCGCCAGTGCGGCGTCGCGCACCGGTCCGAGGACCGAGGCGGCACCGGCCGCTCCCGGGACGAGCAGGACGGTTCCGGGGAGCACGACGGCGCGGACGGTCACCGTCCCACCGTAGTGGTGCCCGCTCCCCCGCCGTCGCCGCGGCCTCCCGACCGGCCCGCGATGCGGCGTCCGCGGGCGCGCGCGAGTACGGTAGGGAGGTGAGGTTCTTCGGGGCGCGGGACGACGACGACCGGCGGGACGGGAATCCCGGCGGGGCGCAGGACGGGGGCCGGTCCGGCGCGGCCCGGCCGGCGGACGACCTGCAGTCGCAGGTCGAGGACCTGCTGGCACGCGAGCTGGGTCAGGTCGCGACCGACGTCCTGCGGCCTCCCACACCGCTCACGCTCTCGCGGGTCGTCGAGTGGATCACCGACAGCGGGTACAGCTACTTCGTCGACTCCGACGGCGACGTCGGCGGGCTGTGGCACGGCCGCCTGTTCTACTTCCTGCTCTTCGGCAACGACGACGAGATCCTCCAGGTGCGCGGCCAGTGGAACCGCGACCTCGCGCTCGAGCGCCTCGAGGAGATCCTCGAGTTCTGCAACGAGTGGAACGCCGACCGGATCTGGCCCAAGACGTACACGCGCGTCCGCGACAACGGGATGATCCAGGTCTTCACCGAGGTCACGGTCGACCTCGAGCACGGCGTGACGGACGACCAGCTCGACCAGCTCCTCCAGTGCGGTCTGAGCACGGGGTCGATGTTCTTCGACGCGCTCGACGAGTTCTACCCCGACCCCGCGAGGCAGGCGCCATGACGCAGGCCCGCACCAACTGGTTCACGCGTCTGTTCGGCAACCGTCGGCCCAAGGCGCCGGACTCGCTGCCCCGCGAGGAGGAGCTGCCCCGCGCGCTGTCGATGGCGCGCATCGGCGACCATCTGACGCGCCGCGGCTACCACTTCCGCGTGGACGACGACGGCGACATCACGGGTACGTGGGACGGGCACCGCTTCTGGTTCCTGCTGCTCGGCGACCGGTCGGAGATCCTCCAGGTCCGCGGTCGCTGGTCGACGACGCTCCCCGTCGAGTCGCGCCTCGTCACGCTCCAGACCGTCAACGACTGGAACCGCGAGCGCATCTGGCCCAAGGTCTACGTGCGCGAGGAGGGCGGACGGCTCGCGCTCTACGCCGAGGTCTCCGTCGACCTCGAGCACGGCGCGACCGACGACCAGCTCGCCCAGACCGTCTCGTGCGGGCTGGGTACGGCCGTGCAGCTCTTCCACGCCATCGGCGCCCAGCTCCCACCGGGGACCCTGGACGACTGACGTCCTGGCGCCGTCGTGCGCGCCCGCCGTCGGGTCCTGGACCCCGACGTTCAGGCGCGGAGCGTGGGGAGCCCCAGGACGACGGGGCCGGACGGCGCGCCCCCGCCGTGCCCGTGGCCGTGGTCGTCGTCGCCCCCGCCCAGGCGGGCGCGCTCGCGCCGCGCCCACGCGTCGCCGGAGCGGGTGCGGCGCACGGCGAACGTGCCGCCCGCGAGCGCCGAGTCCGCGATGAGGTGGTGCGGCGCGGAGCGGGTGACCTCGACCGTGACGACGTCGCCGGGACGCGGCAGGCGGACGTCGAGGTCGTCCGCCAGGCGCGGGTCGACGGACCCGGGCGTACCGGTCCCGTCGGTCGGGGCGTCGTCGGGCGCCCCGGCCACGACGGCCGCGGGGAGCGCGAGGTGGACGAGGCGGTTGTCGGGGGCGCGACCGGTGACGCGGTGCGTCGCGCCGTCCTTGCGCCCTGCGCCCTCGCCGACGAGGACGTCGATCGTCCGGCCCACCTGGCGTGCGGACTCCTCGCCGGCGATCCGCTCCTGAAGCGCCTGGAGCCGCTCGAAGCGCTCCTGGACGACCTCCTTGGGGAGCTGGCCGTCCATCGTCGCGGCGGGCGTCCCGGGGCGCGGGGAGTACTGGAAGATGAACGCGGAGGAGAAGCGCGACGCCTCGACGACCCGCATCGTCTCCGCAAAGTCCTCCTCGGTCTCGCCCGGGAAGCCCACGATGATGTCGGTGGTGATCGCGGCGTCGGGCATGACGGCCCGGACGCGGTCGAGGATCCCGAGGAACCGCTCGGATCGGTAGGAGCGGCGCATCGCACGCAGCACGCGGTCGGAGCCCGACTGGAGCGGCATGTGGAGCTGGGGCATGACGTTCGGCGTCTCGGCCATGGCCGCGATGACGTCGTCGGTGAACGCGGCCGGGTGCGGCGACGTGAACCGCACGCGCTCGAGCCCGTCGATCGTCCCGCACGCGCGCAGGAGCTTGGCGAAGGCGCCGCGGTCGCCGAACTCGACGCCGTAGCTGTTGACGTTCTGGCCGAGCAGCGTCACCTCGATGGCACCGGCCTCGACGAGCGCGCCCACCTCGGCGAGGACCTCGCCCGGACGGCGGTCGCGCTCCTTGCCGCGCAGGTGCGGCACGATGCAGAACGTGCACGTGTTGTTGCAGCCGACGCTGATGGACACCCACCCCGCGTAGACCGACTCGCGCTTCGTCGGCAGCGTCGAGGGGAACACCTGCAGCGACTCGGCGATCTCGACCTGCGCCGCCTCGTTGTGGCGCGCGCGCTCGAGCAGGACGGGCAGGGCGTCGAGGTTGTGGGTGCCGAACACGACGTCGACCCAGGGGGCCTTCTCGACGATGGTGCCGCGGTCCTTCTGCGCGAGGCAGCCGCCGACCGCGATCTGCATGCCGGGTCGCGCGGCCTTCACCGAGGCGAGCTGGCCGAGGTTGCCGTAGAGGCGCGTCGCGGCGTTCTCGCGCACGGCGCACGTGTTGATGACGACGACGTCGGCGCGGTTCGCGGCCTCGTCCTGCGCGCTCGCCCGCGTGTAGCCCGCCTGCTCGAGCATCCCCGCCATGTGCTCGGAGTCGTGGACGTTCATCTGGCACCCGAGGGTGCGCACGACGTAGGTGCGGGGGTGCGCGTCGTCGGCCGGCGCAGCGGCGGTGGCGTGCGGTGCGGGGGCGGCCGGGACGGGGGCGGGGGCGATCGTGGACATCACCGTCCAGGGTACGGCTCCGGGTGCCGTGTTACTGAACTGTTGCCCGGTTGTTGCCGGGTGAGGTGGCACCGTGCAACAGAAGGGACATAGTGTCCAGGAATGGCCGACGAAACCCCTTCGCCGTCCGACGCGCAGCGCAGCGCTCAGGACGCTCAGCCCCTCCCCGCCGAGCAGGTCCTCGGTGAGCCGCTCGTCGAGCTGCGCGACGTGAACAAGCACTTCGGCGAGCTGCACGTGCTGCGCGACATCAACCTCACGATCCGGCGCGGCGAGGTGCTCGTCGTCATCGGGCCCTCCGGCTCGGGCAAGTCGACCCTGTGCCGGGCGATCAACCGGCTCGAGACGATCGACTCGGGCGAGATCCTCGTCGACGGCGAACCGCTCCCCCAGGAGGGCAAGGCGCTCGCGCGGCTGCGCTCCGACGTCGGCATGGTCTTCCAGTCCTTCAACCTCTTCGCGCACAAGACGATCCTCGACAACGTGACGCTCGGGCCCGTCAAGGTGCGGCGCGAGCGGAGCAAGGACGCGAAGGAGCGCGCCCTGGCCCTCCTCGACCGGGTCGGCGTGAAGAACCAGGCGCAGAAGATGCCGGCGCAGCTCTCGGGCGGCCAGCAGCAGCGCGTCGCCATCGCCCGGGCCCTCGCGATGAAGCCCAAGGTCATGCTCTTCGACGAGCCCACGTCGGCGCTCGACCCCGAGATGATCAACGAGGTCCTGGACGTCATGGTCTCCCTCGCCAGGGAGGGCATGACCATGATCGTCGTCACCCACGAGATGGGCTTCGCCCGGAAGGCCGCGAACCGCGTGGTCTTCATGGCGGACGGCCAGATCGTCGAGGAGGCGCACCCCGAGGAGTTCTTCACCGCGCCGAAGAGCGAGCGGGCCAAGGACTTCCTCTCCAAGATCCTCACGCACTGAGGTCCCGGGCCCTCACCACGCACCGACCACCACGGACCGGGCCGCCCGGCCCCCCACACCCGGCCGACCGACGAGGCACACCGTCGTCGGACGACCACCACTCACGAAGGGTAGGAACGATGCGCACACGACACGCAGGTGCTGCCGTGCTGGCCGCTCTCACCGCGCTCACGCTCGCAGCGTGCAGCAGCGGCGACGTCGGCGACGACAGCACGACCACGGACCCCGAGCAGTCCGCCGGGGGCAGCGGCGACGGCGGCGGCGAGACGGTCAAGATCGGCATCAAGTTCGACCAGCCCGGCCTGGGGTTCCAGGACGGGTCGTCGTACACGGGGTTCGACGTCGACGTCGCCACCTACGTGGCGGGCGAGCTCGGCTTCTCCGAGGACCAGATCGAGTGGGTCGAGGCCCCGTCCGCGCAGCGCGAGACGATGCTGCAGACCGGGCAGGTCGACATGATCTTCGCGACGTACTCCATCACGGACACGCGCAAGGAGACCGTCGCGTTCGCGGGGCCGTACTTCGTCGCCGGGCAGGACCTGCTCGTCGCCGAGGACAACACCGACATCACCGGCCCGGAGTCGCTCGAGGGCAAGAACCTCTGCTCCGTCACGGGCTCGACGTCGGCGCAGCGCATCAAGGACGAGTACGCCGCGGGCGTGCAGCTCCTCGAGCGCCCCGGGTACGCCGAGTGCGTCACCGCGCTCACGGCCGGCCAGGTCGACGCCGTCACGACTGACGACATCATCCTCGCGGGCCTCGCGGCGCAGCCGCAGAACCAGGGCAAGGTGAAGGTGGTCGGGGCGCCGTTCTCGACCGAGCGCTATGGCGTCGGCCTGCCCCAGGACAACGACGTCTGCGAGGACGTCAACGCCGCGATCGAGAAGATGATCGAGGACGGTTCCTGGGAGGAGTTCGTCAGCAAGAACACCGAGGGCACCGGGTACACGCCGAACGCGAGCGAGAACCCGCCGACGGTCGACCCCTGCGCCTGACCTCTCTGCCGGGGAGCGGAGCGCGGCGTGCCGCGCTCCGCTCCCCGGCCTCGTCCGGTCGGTCCACGACCACGCCCTCCCGGAGGATGACCAACCGTGGGTGACTACCTCTCCCAGTTCACCGAGCTCCTCAGCACCTACGACGTGCTCGGCGCGTTCTGGGTGAACATCCAGCTGACGTTCTGGGCTGCGATCTTCTCCCTGATCCTCGGCACGGCGCTCGCGCTCATGCGGATCTCCCCCGTCTCGAGCCTGCGGTGGGCCGGCTCGACCTACGTGAACCTCCTGCGCAACACGCCGCTGACGATCATCATGACGTTCATGGTCCTCGCGGTGTGGACCCAGCTGCAGATCAGCCTGTCCCCCGACTTCCCGACGAACTTCTTCCGGTTCGCGGTCATCGGCCTGACCGTCTACCACGCCGCCTTCGTGTGCGAGGCGATCCGCTCGGGCGTCAACACGGTGCCGATCGGCCAGGCCGAGGCGGCGCGGGCGATCGGCCTGTCCTTCGCTCCCGCCGCGCGCCTCGTCATCCTCCCGCAGGCGTTCCGCGGCGCCATCGCCCCCCTCGGCAACACCCTCATCGCGCTGCTGAAGAACTCCACGGTCGCGGCCGCCGCGAGCGTCACGACGGAGACGTCGAGCCTCATGCGCACGATGATCGAGTTCAACTCGAACTACATCTACGCGATCTTCCTCACCTTCGCGATCGGCTACGTGATCCTCGTCATCCCGATCGGCCTGCTCACCACCTCGCTCTCGACCCGATTGGCGGTCCGCCGATGAGCGCCCCACGTCAGTCCGTCCTCTTCGACGCCCCCGGGCCCCGGGCCCGGCGCGCGATCGCCGTCGGCAACGTGATCGGCGCCGTGATCGTGATCGGGATCGCCGTGCTCGTGCTGCTGGAGCTCGGACGCAAGGGCCAGCTCTCGTGGGAGCAGTGGGGTCCCGTCTTCACCGCCAACGCGTGGGAGAACTTCTTCCTGCCGGGCCTCCAGAACACGCTGCGCGCCGCCGGGTTCGCGATCGTCGGTGCCGTGATCTTCGGGCTGGTCTTCGGCTCCGGCCGGCTCTCGCACGTGCGCGCGCTGCGCTGGGCGTGCGGTGTCGTCGTCGAGTTCTTCCGCGCCGTGCCGGTGCTCCTCATGATGATCTTCTTCTGGCTCCTGCTGGGGCTGCAGAAGGTCCCGGACGCCCCGTTCCTCGCGGTCGTGATCTCCCTCGTGCTCTACAACGGCTCGGTGATCGCCGAGCTCGTCCGGTCCGGCGTCGGCAACCTGCCGAAGGGCCAGGGAGAGGCCGGCGTGGCGATCGGCCTGACGCGCGGGCAGACCCTGCGGTCGATCCAGCTCCCGCAGGCGCTCATCGCGATGCTGCCCGCGCTCGTGTCCCAGCTCGTCGTCGTGCTCAAGGACACCGCGCTCGGGCAGATCATCACGTACCCCGAGCTGCTGCGGGCCGCGCAGATCCTCGGCACGGCCTTCGGCAACACCCTGCAGACCCTCACGGTGGCCGCGGTCATCTTCATCGTCATCAACTACGCCCTGACCACCCTGGCCCAGTGGCTCTCACGCTTCCTCAGCGGGCGCACCGCGGGCGCCACGGCTGCCGGCCCGGGGATCGGCAACCCGACAGCCGTCGCGGGCGGTCCCGCGGACGAGGCGCCGGCCGTGTCCACCGCGCGCTGACGCACCCGTCGCCCGCCCGGTCAGTGGCGGGCGGCGGGCCGCTGCCGCCGAGCGGCCCGCCGGTCCGCGACCGGGTCCGCGGGGCGGTCACTCCTCCGCGTCGAGCTCGCGCTGCACGATCTCGAAGGCCAGCCCGGGGCTGTACCCCTTGCGGGCGAGCGCGCCGACCGTCCGTCGCACGCGCACGTCGCGGTCGAGGCCGCGGGTCCTGGCGAGACGTGCCCGCGCGAGGGCGAGGGCGGCGTCCGCCTCGGAGTCGTCGTCGACCTGCTCGAGCGCGGCCGCGCCGACCTCGCCGTCGATCCCCCGCCGGCGCAGCTCGGTCGAGATCGCGCGGCGGGACAGCCCCCGCTCGGCGTGCCGCGTGCGGACGATCATCTCCGCGTACTGCGCGTCGTCGACGAGCCCGACCTCCTCGAAGCGGTCGAGGATGGGCAGCACGACGTGCTCCGGGTAGCCCTTGCGCGCGAGCGACTGCGTGAGCTCCGCGCGGCTCTTCGGGGCCGCGGTGAGGATGCGCAGGACGGTCTCGCGGGCACGCTCGGCGAGGTCGGCGTCGCTGATCTCGCCGCGCTCCACGAGCTCGTGCAGCGACGGGCGCGGGCGCCGCCCGGCCTTGCGGCCGGAGCGGCGCCCGTCGTCCTCCGCGGACGGGTCGACGGGCTCGGCGCCCTCGACCCCGTCCTGCTCGCCGATCAGAACGGCGACTTCTTCCCCTTGCCGGCCGCGGCGGTCGCCTTGGCCGGAGCGGCCACGGCGGCGTCGGCCGCGACGGTCACGCCGGCGGCCGGGTCGGCCGGTGCGTCGACCTTGGCCCCGACGCCGAGCTTCTCCTTGATCTTCTTCTCGAGCTCGTTCGCGAGGTCGGGGTTGTCGCGCAGGAACGAGCGCGCGTTCTCCTTGCCCTGCCCGAGCTGGTCGCCGCCGTAGGTGAACCACGACCCGGACTTGCGCACGAACCCGTGCTCCACGCCCATGTCGATGAGGCCACCCTCGCGGGAGATGCCGACCCCGTAGAGGATGTCGAACTCGGCCTGCTTGAACGGCGGCGCCATCTTGTTCTTGACGACCTTCACGCGGGTCCGGTTGCCGACCGCGTCGGTGCCCTCCTTGAGGGTCTCGATGCGGCGGATGTCGAGACGGACCGAGGCGTAGAACTTCAGCGCCTTGCCACCGGTCGTCGTCTCGGGAGAGCCGAAGAACACGCCGATCTTCTCGCGGAGCTGGTTGATGAAGATCGCGGTCGTGCCGGACGCGCTGAGCGCGCCGGTGATCTTGCGCAGCGCCTGCGACATGAGGCGGGCCTGGAGACCGACGTGGCTGTCGCCCATCTCGCCCTCGATCTCCGCCTTGGGCACGAGGGCCGCGACGGAGTCGATGACGATGATGTCGAGCGCGCCCGAGCGGATCAGCATGTCCGTGATCTCGAGCGCCTGCTCCCCCGTGTCCGGCTGGGAGACGAGCAGGGCGTCGGTGTCGACGCCGAGCTTCTTGGCGTACTCCGGGTCGAGGGCGTGCTCGGCGTCGATGAACGCCGCGATGCCGCCGGCGCGCTGGGCGCTGGCCACGGCGTGCAGCGCCACGGTCGTCTTTCCGGAGGACTCCGGGCCGTACACCTCGATGACGCGCCCGCGCGGCAGGCCCCCGATGCCGAGCGCGATGTCCAGCGCGATGGAGCCCGTGGGGATGACCTCGACGGGGGCGCGGCCTTCCTCGCCGAGGCGCATGACGGAGCCCTTGCCGAAGCTCCGGTCGATCTGGGCGAGGGCTGCCTCGAGCGCCTTCTCGCGGTCTGCGGGTGCGGGCATGTCAGTCCACCTTCGGTTCGACGTCCATCTGTTCGTTGTGGCCCGACGTTACGGGCAGCCACCGACACGCGGTGCCGACGAGCCCCGGACCTGGGGACCGTCGTGCCGGACCGGCGTCCTGAGCCCGCCGGAGCGCGCCCTGTGCACAACTCTAGCCGAACACGTGTTCGATCACGGAACCCGCCCCGGCGTGTCCGCGACTCGCGGGCTCACTCGTCGTCGTCCGCGGACCACGACTCGCCGGGCCGCAGCACGACGACCCGCGTCCCGGGCGCCTCGCGCTGCGCGGCCGCCTCGAACGCCGCGCCCGCGTGGTCCATCCAGCCGCGCGGCAGGTGCTGGCCGCCCGGCGCGTGCAGCGTCCCCCAGTGCACCGGTACCGCGACCCGCACCCCGACCTCGGCGCACGCCCGCGCGGCCTGCACCGGGCCCAGGTGCCCGCCCGAGAGCCGCGGCCCCCACCCGCCGACCGGCACGAGGGCCACGTCCACCGGGCCGCCCGCGAGCGCCGGGAGGTGCGCCATCCCGGGGTGGTGCTCGGTGTCGCCCGCCACCCACACGCGCAGGCCGTCGGGACCGGAGGTCCGCACGAGGTGACCGTTCGCGGCGTTGGGCCGGTGCGGCATCGGCCGGTGCCCGTGCACCGCGGTGACGAGCCGCGTCTCGACCCCGGCCCCCGCCGGCCCCACGGCGTGCCACTCGTCGCCCAGCCCGACGCCGCGCAGCCCCTTGCCGCGCAACCACCGCGCGTTGGCGGGCGCCGTGAGGACCGGCACGTCGCCGAGGAGCCGCAGCGACCGCAGCTCGGCGTGGTCGTGGTGGAGGTGGGACAGCAGGACGGCGTCGCCGCCCCGCCACACCGGGGCCGGCTGCTCGCCGCGCCGGCGGAGCATCCCCGCGTGCCGGTGCAGGAGCGGGTCGGTCACGAGCCGCGCCGTCGGGCCGCCGGGGGTCGCGGCGACGTCGAGGACCGCGCTCGAGTGGCCGAGCCACGTCACGGTGACGCTCACGCGCCGCTCCCCCGGCCCGGCGCGTCCTCGGCCACCGGCGGCCGCACCCCCAGGTCGGTGAGCCACGCGACGAGCCGGCGGTGCACCGCCTCCGCCCCGACGAGCATCGGCGTGCCGTCGACGTCCTCGAGCTCGTCGTCGGGCACCGCGAGGTGCGCGGGGTGCACCAGCACCGCCTGGTTCTGCGCCCCGCCGAGGCCGCCGTGCGACCCGACCAGGCCCTCGAACGCGTGCACCATCCCGACCTCGTCGACGCTGGACACGAGCACGAGGTCCCCGGCGTCCTCCAGCCCGGCGACGCGCACGAGGTCCGCCGCCGCACGCGACCCGAACGGCGCGAGCGGGTCGGCGCCCACGACCTCGCCCGTCAACAGGTCGCGCGAGCCACCCCGGCCGTGCGCCCGGACCTCCCCGCGCGGGCCTCGTTCGACGACGACGCCGACCGCGGGGTTCGCGACGAGCCCCGGGAGCAGCGCGGGCCACCGGGCGCGGACCTCGTCGCCCGTGAGGCGCCGCGGCTCGCGCGGGAACCACACCATCCCGAGGTTGCCCGACCCGACGACCGCGACCTCGGGCAGCTCGGGCAGGGCGGGTGCGGCGTCGGCGCGGCGCTCCGAGCGGTCCGGGCCCACGAGCATGCGGCCCGCCTGCGCGTCCGGCTGCCCGGGACGCAGCGCGTTGAGGGCCGTGTTCGCAGGGCCCCACGCCTCGCTGTCCGGGGCCGTCGCCCGACGCCGGCCCTCGCCCCGGGCGGACGCGGAGCCGTCCCGGGCGCGGCCGTCGTCGTCCGCACGAGCGCCGTCGCCAGGCGGGTCGAGCGCCATGAGGCGTCGCACCTCGTCGAGGAAGGACCGCCCGGTGACCTGCTCGAACGTCGGGCCGAGCGACTGCCCGTGGTCCGAGAGCACGACGACGTCGTAGCGCCGGGGCGCGACGGCCGCGACCTGCTCCCAGAGCCCGACGACGCGGTCCAGGCCCTCGAGCGCGCGCAGCGACTCGGGCCGCAGCGGCCCGGCGTGGTGCGCGATCTCGTCGTAGTCCACGAGGTCGACGCACACGACGGGCGCCCCGCGCACGAGCTGCTCCGCGACGAGCGTCGTGTTGAGGTCGCGCAGCACGACGTTCGTCACGGCGCGCAGCACCGGGTACCAGCCGAGGCGCGAGACGCGGGGCTCGACGCCGCGCACGGCCTGCTGCCAACCTTGGTAGAGCTCCTTGAGCAGCTCGCCGAGCGCGACGACCACGGCGCGCACGAGGACGAACGGGCTCGCGAAGAAGTGCACGAACATCTGCCCGGGCCCCAGGCCCTCGCGCGCCCGGCTCATGACGAGCAGGCTCGTCGCCGCGTCCCCGGAGAACATCGTCGAGACGGCCACGCCGCCGCCCGCGAGCAGACCCGCGCCGTCGCTCGTGCGCGCCTCGACCGCCGCCGCGTCCGCGGGCCGGTTCGTCACGACGAGCCTCCCCAGCGCGCGCGACCACCACCGGAAGGCGGGGACGTGCTCGGTCGACCCGTGCAGGAGCCCGACGGTCGAGGCCGGCGTCGTCGCGGGCACGCGGGCCCACCACGTCGTGAGGTGGTGGGTGCCGTCGCCCAGCCACCGCGCGAGCGTCGGGGCCAGGCCGGCCTGGAGGGCGTAGTCGAGCGTGGGGCGCGCGACGCCGTCGAGCAGGACGACGAGCAGGCCCGCCGGGCGCTCCGCGGCGGCGCCCGCGGCGGCTCCCCGGGGCACGCCCGCCTGGCGTCGCGCGCGCCGGAGCAGGTCCCCGATCACGTACTCGTTGTCGCTCGCCCCGACGACCCAGCGCCCGAGCGCCATGAGCACGGCCGCGATGACGAGGACGGCGAGGACGTCGGTCCACGTCCCGCTGCGGAACCCCGGGAGGTAGGTGAGCGCCGCCCACGCGACCGCGACCTGGGCGACCACGCCCGACACGAGCGCGCCGACGACGCCGGACCGGCGCGCGACCCCGCGCAGCACCGGGCGCAGCAGCGCGTCGCCCACCGCCACCGCGAGCGCCGCGAGGACGAGCGACCAGGGGTTGGTCACCTCGACCCCGGGGACGACCCAGATCGCGAGCCCCAGCCCGGCCGCCGTCGAGACGAGCGACCAGGCCGCGCCGCGCACGTCGGCGGCGGTGAGGCGCAGCGTGGCGAGGCGGCCGCGGGCGGGAACGCTCATGCCGCCATCATCGCGGGGCGCGGCAGGGTGCGCCCCTCGGGCGTCCCCGGGTCCCGAGCAGGTCGGGGCAGGTTTGGGCCGCGCAGGTCGGGGCCGGGCCGGTCAGCGGCGCGGCGGCGCCTGGCGGTGGTCGTCGTTCCCCCAGCGCCGCGCGTCGGGCACGTCGAGCGCGTCGCACAGCGCGTGCCAGACGACGCGCGGCTCGACCCCGTCCTCGAGCGCCTGGGCGGCGGTCCGGTCGTCGAGCGCGGACAGCACCTGCTCGCGCACGTAGGCGCGGCCCAGGGCCTCGCCGAACACCTCGTCGACCAGCTCGGAGAACTCGCGGTAGCGCACGGACCAAGCCTTGCACGGATCCGCGGCCGCCCGGTCGCGCGCCGGGACGCGCGGGCCGCACCGCGTCGCCCGGGTTCGCACCCGGTCACCGAGGCGCACGGGCGGGCCGCCGGGGCGCCGGCACGCTGCGGCGGGCGCGTGTGGGTGGGCACCCCCAGAATGGGCGCGTGACCTCGGACCCGCTCGCCCGCTTCGCCGCGCCCACGCGCGCGTGGTTCTCGGGCGCGTTCGACGCGCCGACCGCCGCCCAGGCCGGTGCGTGGGAGGCCGTGTCGAGCGACCGGCACGCGCTCGTGGTCGCCCCGACCGGTTCGGGCAAGACGCTCGCCGCGTTCCTCTGGTCGCTCGACCGGATCCTCGCCGCGCCCCCGGAGGAGGCCCCGGCGCGCGAGGCGCGCTGCCGCGTCGTCTACGTCTCGCCGCTCAAGGCGCTCGCCGCGGACGTCGAGCGGAACCTGCGCTCGCCGCTCGCGGGCATCCGCCAGGCCGCGGTGCGGCTCGGGCTCGACGTGCCGGACGTCGTCGTCGGCACGCGCACCGGGGACACCCCCACGAGCGAGCGCCGCCGGCTCGCCACGCACCCGCCGGACATCCTCATCACGACGCCCGAGTCGCTGTTCCTCGTGCTGACGTCGCAGGCGCGCGCGGGGCTCGTGGGCGTCGAGACGGTGATCGTCGACGAGATCCACGCGGTGGCGGGCACCAAGCGGGGCGCTCACCTGGCCGTGTCGCTCGAGCGCCTGGACGCGCTGCTCGAGGCGCACGAGCGGCCCCCGGCGCAGCGCGTCGGGCTCTCGGCCACGGTCCGCCCCGTCGAGGCGGTCGCGACCTTCCTGGGCGGGCACCGGCCCGAGGCCGAGGGCGGGCGCGAGGTCGTCGTCGTGCAGCCGCCGTCGAGCAAGCACATCGAGGTCGACGTCGTCGTGCCCGTCCCGGACCTCTCGGACCTCGGGACGGCGGCGCTCGTGCCGGACGCCGGGTCGCGGTCGGACGGCGGCCTGCCGCCCCTGCCCCCCGGCGAGCGCGACCTCACAGGCCCGGCGACGTCGCGCCCGACGGGCGCGCCCGACGTCCGGCCGCCGCGCCCGTCGGTCTGGCCGCACGTCGAGGAGCGGGTCGTCGACCTAGTCACCGACCACCGCTCCACGCTGGTCTTCACGAACTCGCGCCGCGGAGCGGAACGCCTCACGGCGCGCATGAACGAGCTGTGGGCCGAGCGTCAGGGCGAGGACGTGCTCGACCCGGGCACGGTCACCGCGGCGCAGGTGCAGGCGCAGTCGGGCGCGAGCTCGGGCGTCGAGCCCGTCATCGCCCGCGCGCACCACGGGTCGATGAGCCGGGCCGAGCGCACGCGCACGGAGACGGAGCTCAAGGACGGCCGGCTGCCCGCGGTGGTCGCGACGTCGAGCCTCGAGCTCGGCATCGACATGGGCGCGGTGGACCTCGTGGTCCAGGTCGGGGCGCCGCCCTCGGTCGCGTCGGGCCTGCAGCGGATCGGGCGCGCGGGCCACCAGGTGGGGGCCGTGTCGCACGGCGTGGTGTTCCCCACGCACCGGGGCGACCTCGTGCCGTCGGCGGTCGTCGCCGAGCGCATGCGCTCCGGCGGCATCGAGGAGCTCCACGTGCTCGCCAACCCGCTCGACGTGCTCGCCCAGCAGGTCGTCGCGATGGTCGCGGTCGACGAGTGGACGGTCGCTGAGCTCGCGACGCTCGTGCGGCGCAGCGAGCCCTACGCGCACCTCGGCGACGCGTCGTTGCACGCCGTCCTCGACATGCTCGCGGGCCGCTACCCGAGCGAGGACTTCGGCGAGCTGCGCGCGCGGATCGTGTGGGACCGCGCGTCGGGCCGGCTCACCGGGCGGCCGGGCGCGCTGCGGCTCGCCGCGACGAGCGGCGGCACGATCCCCGACCGCGGGATGTACGGCGTGTTCCTCGCGACGGACGCCGGGACCGGGACCGTCGCGGGCGACCCGGACACCGCGGGCGGCCGCGCCCCGCGCGGCGGCAAGCGCGTCGGCGAGCTCGACGAGGAGATGGTCTACGAGTCGCGCGTCGGCGACACGTTCACGCTCGGGTCGAGCACGTGGCGCATCGAGGACATCACGCCCGACCGCGTGCTCGTCACGCCCGCGCCGGGCATCCCGGGGCGGCTGCCGTTCTGGAAGGGCGACTCCCCCGGCCGCCCCGCCGAGCTCGGCCGTGCGCTCGGCGCGTGGGTGCGCGAGACGGACGCGCTCGCCGCCACCGACCCCGACGCGGCGACCGACCGGCTCCGCACGGCGGGCCTCGACGCGTGGGCGAGCGACAACCTGCTGGCCTACCTGCGCGAGCAGCGCGACGCGACCGGGCGCGTCCCCGACGACCGCACGGTCGTCGTCGAGCGCTTCCGCGACGAGCTCGGCGACTGGCGCGTCGTCGTGCACTCGCCGTACGGAGCGAAGGTGCACGCGCCGTGGGCGCTCGTGCTCGCCGCGCGGCTGCGCGAGCGCTACGGGGTCGACGCCGCCGCGATGCACGCCGACGACGGCATCGTCCTGCGGCTCCCGGACACCGGGGACTCGTGGCTCGAGGGAGCGACCGACGGCTCGGGCGGCCTCGGCGGCGACGCGCCCGTCGTCGGCGTCGAGGACCTGCTCCTCGACCCGGACGACGTGCTCGACGCGGTGCGCGACGAGCTCGGCGGGTCGGTGATGTTCGCGTCGCGGTTCCGCGAGGCCGCCGCCCGCGCGCTCCTGCTGCCCCGGCGTCGTCCGGACCGGCGCCAGCCGCTGTGGCAGCAGCGGCAGCGCTCGGCGCAGCTCCTGTCGGTGGCGTCGGAGTACCCGGAGTTCCCGATCGTCCTTGAGGCCGCCCGCGAGTGCCTGCAGGACGACTTCGACGTCGCGGCGCTCACCGACCTCATGCGCGACCTCGCCGCCGGGCGCGTGCGCCTCGTCGAGGTGACGACCCCGACGCCGTCGCCCTTCGCGCAGTCCCTCCTCTTCGGGTACACCGCCCAGTTCCTCTACGACGGCGACGCCCCGCTCGCGGAGCGCCGCGCCGCCGCGCTGTCGCTCGACCCCACGCTCCTCGCCGAGCTGCTGGGCGGCGACGGCGTCGCGGCCCAGCTCGCCGATCTGCTCGACCCCGCCCAGATCGAGCGGACCGAGGCCGAGCTCGGCGCGCTCGCGCCCGAGCGGCAGGCGCGGCACGCCGAGGACGTGTGGGACGTGCTGCGCCGGCTGGGCCCGCTCACCGAGGCCGAGGTCGCCGCGCGGACGCGCGAGGACGTGCGCGCCGACGTCGCGGCCTGGCTGCGCGAGCTCGAGGCCGCGCGCCGCATCATGCCCGTGCGGCTCGCGGGGGTCGCGCCCGAGCGCGCGCAGCAGTGGGCGGTCGTGGAGGACGCCGGCCGTCTGCGCGACGCGCTCGGCGTCGCGCTGCCCGTCGGTATCCCCGAGGTGTTCACCGAGCCCGTCCCCGACCCGCTCGGCGATCTCGTGCGCCGCCACGCCCGCACGCACGGCCCGTTCACGGCCGCCGACCTCGCCGCACGTCTCGGGCTGGGCGTCGCCGTCGTCGTGCAGACGCTCGAGCGGCTCGAGGCGGCCCGGCTCGTCGTGCGCGGGCGGCTGCGGCCGGAGGCGATCGGCGGCACGGGCGACGACTGGTGCGACGCCGAGGTGCTGCGCGTCCTGCGCCGGCGCTCGCTCGCCGCGCTGCGCGCCGAGGTGGAGCCCGTCCCCGCCGAGACGCTGGGCGTCTTCCTCCCGCGTTGGCAGGGTCTCGGCGCGCTGCGCGGCGTCGACGGGCTGCTGCGCGTCGTCGAGCAGCTCTCGGGCGCGGCCGTCCCCGCGTCGGCGCTCGAGACCCTCGTGCTCCCGGCGCGCGTCAGCGACTACACCCCGACGATGCTCGACGAGCTGACGACGACCGGCGAGGTCGTGTGGTGCGGGCACGCCCCGCTGCCCGGCTCGGGCGGCGGCGACGGTCTCGTCAGCCTCCACCTCGCGGAGTGGGCGCCGCTCACGCTGCCCGACCCGGGCCCGGCACCCGAGACCGGCCTCCACGCCACGCTGCTCGACCTGCTGGAGGGCTCCGGCGGGTACTTCCTCCCGCGGCTGGCCGAGCGCGCCGGCGCGGAGACCGTCCCGACGCTCGAGGCACTGTGGGACCTCGTCTGGTCGGGCCACGTGACGAACGACGGCCTCGGGTCGCTGCGGGCGCGGCTCGGCGCCGCCGGGGGGACCCACCGCGCGCCGCGCGCCCCGGCGCGGGCCCGGCCGCTCGCGCGCGGCCGGTTCGCGGGCCTGCGGCCGCCGACGTCGCCCGAGACGGTCCTGCGCGGCGGCGCCGGGCGGTGGTCGGCGCTGCCGCCGCGCGAGCCCGACCCCACCCGCCGGGCGCACGCGCTCGCCCGCGTCCTGCTCGACCGCCACGGCGTGCTCACGCGCGCCGTCGCGCCCGCCGAGGGCGTCGCGGGGTCGTTCCGCGCGGTGTACCGCGTGCTGAGCGAGCTGGAGGCCACGGGTGCGGCGCGGCGCGGGTACTTCGTCGAGCACCTCGGCGGCTCGCAGTTCGCGCTCCCCGGCGCGGTCGACCAGCTCCGGACCGACGCGCAGGACCGCGAGCGCGCGCTCGAGGCCGACGCCGCGGCGGCCGCGACCGACCCGTTCGCTCCGCTCCCCGACGCGCGGACGTCGCGCGGCGGTCCTCGTCCCGGCGCCGTGCTGCTCGCCGCGACGGACCCGGCGAACCCCTACGGCGCGGCGCTGCCGTGGCCCGCCCGCCCGTCGACCGGACCGGGCGCACCCGGCACGGACGGCACGGACGGCACGACAGGCGAGGGCTCGCGCGGCCACCGCCCGGGCCGCAAGGCGGGCGCCGTCGTCGTGCTGAGCGACGGCGACCTCGCGCTCTACGTCGAGCGCGGCGGGCGGTCCGTGCTGTCCTTCGTGGACGGCCCACGCCTCGCCGAGGCGAGCGCGGCGCTGGTCCGCGCCGTGCGGGCGGGCACGCTCGGGAAGATCGTGGTGCAGCGCGTCGACGGCGTCGAGGCCCTCGCGGGCGCCGGCACGACCCGGACCCCGGCGGACGACGCGGTGCGCGCGCTGCTCGACGCCGGCTTCCGCGCGACGCCGCGCGGCCTGCGGGCGGCCTGACGTGCGGCGGTCGTCGCGCGCCCCCGGCCACGGGGGGCGGTCGCGTGCCCGAGGGTGACATCCTGCGTCTCGTGTCGGCCCGCCTCGACGAGGCGCTCAAGGACCGGGTGCTGGTCCGCTCGGACCTGCGGTGGCCGAGCGCCGCGGAGATCGACCTGGTCGGGCGGTCGGTCGTCGGGAACCAGGCCTACGGGAAGCACCTGTTCACGCGGTTCGACGACGGCCGGTCCCTGCACACGCACCTGCGCATGGAGGGGTCGTGGCGGCTCGCCCGGACGGGCACGCACGACGCGCGCGGGGCGGAGCCGAACGTGCGCGTCGTCCTCGCGAACGAGTGGTGGACGGCGGTCGGGAACCGGATCGGCATGCTGCACGTGCTGCGCACCGCGGACGAGCGCGTGATCGTCGGGCCGCTGGGGCCCGACGTGCTCGGCGACGACTTCCCGGAGACCGGGCTGCCCGAGGCGGCCGCGCGGATGCGGGCCGACGACGCGGCGGGCGGGAGCGGCCCCCGGTACCGGCCGGAGCGGGCCGCAACGGGTGTGCCCGTCGCGGAGGCCCTGCTCGACCAGCACCTCGTCGCCGGCATCGGCACGATCTACACGGCCGAGTCGCTCTTCGCCGAGCACGTCTACCCGTGGACGCCCGTCCGCGACGTCGAGGACCTCGAGGGCCTCCTGCTCACGGCACGCACGCTCATGCAGCGCACGGTGCGGCACGGGTTCGACCCGCGCGCCGGCGTCGTGCGGCACGTGCACGGGCGCACACGAAAGGCGTGCCACGTGTGCGGCACGCCTGTCGCGGAAGGTACGGCGAACGAGCCCCCGTACGACCGTCCGATCTTCTGGTGTCCGACCTGCCAGGCACCGCCCGCAGCAGGATGACGGCGGGCGTCGCTGCCCCCGCTCCCGGTGCGGCCGGTGCCGGCCCGACCGTCAGCCGACGGGCTGCAGGTCCTCGCGGCGTGCCGTGCCCTCGGGATGCTGGCGACCCAGCACGGCCGTCGCGAAGTCGGCCGGGATGGTGTCGGGGATCAGCAGACCCTCGGCGACGGCGACCCGGTCGCTGACCTCGCGCAGCACCAACGACATCGGGATGTCGAGCGCCTCGCAGATCGAGCCGAGGAGCTCCGACGACGCTTCCTTCTGACCGCGCTCCACCTCGCTGAGGTAGCCCAGCGAGACCCGTGCGGCGGAGGACACCTCTCGCAGGGTGCGCCCCTGTCGCTGGCGAGCGTCTCGCAGCACGTCCCCGATCTCTCGTCGAAGAACAATCATCTGGCGACCCCCTTCCGTGTCCCGTGCGCCCCCGGGAGCCGGAGAGGCCCCCACCCGGGTGCGCGAACTGCTCGTGCCGGTCTTCCTGTTCACTGCCCCGCGTGACGGGGTCGTCCTACCGTACCCCGCCCGCGGGCCGCTCACGTCGCCGGTGCCCCGTGCGGGACGGGGCGCGGGCGCGTTGTCCGTGCGTCCCACCGGTCGGTTGACGGTCCTGTTGGCGATCACGTGCTGTGCAACGTCGCGACGTGGGGTGTTGTTCCCGCGCCGGGCCTCCCGGCCGCTCCCCCGCGGCACGTTCACGACGTCTCCACGACGCCTCCGGCCCGGTCCACGCCCGGCCGGGCGGCCGACGCTCCCGCCGACGATTTCACCCGGCAGGGGGCATCGTCACGCCGTCGGCGGCCGGGGTCCGAACGCCGCGCGCGCGAGCGCCACCGCGGCGGCCACGGTGGCGGCGCGGACGGCCGCGCGGTCGCCCGCCAGGTGCAGTTCTCGCACCTCCGTGCCCCCCGGTCCGCTCGCGGCGACGAAGACGGTGCCCGGATCCTGGCCGTCCTGCGGGTCGGGACCCGCGACGCCCGTGGTCGCGATCCCGACGTCGGCCCCCAGCACGCCGCGCACGCGCTCGGCCATCTGGCGCGCGACCTCCGGGTGCACGGCCCCGTGCGCGGCGAGCAGGCCGCCGTCGACGCCGAGGACCGACTCCTTGACGTCGGTCGCGTACGCGACGACGGCGCCCCGGAGCACGCGCGAGGCGCCGGGCACGTCGACGATCGTCGCGCTGAGCAGGCCGCCCGTGAGCGACTCGGCCGTCGCGAGGGTCCACCCGCGGGCCTCCAGAGCGCCGAGCAGCTCGACGACGTCGGACCGGACGTCCGGGCCGGTGACCGACGAGCTCCCCGGCGCGACGGGAGCGTGGTCGGTCACGAGACGGGCGCGCCGTCCGTGCTCGGACCCCGCTCGACGACCCGGGCCGCGCGCACCGCGTCGCGGCGCAGGCGCCAGCCCTGGTACGCGTACTCCAGGCCGGTCACGACGGTCACGAGGATGGCCGCGGCGAGGACGATCCAGGCGACGACGCCGACGAACGCCGGCAGGTGCGCGAGCGGCAGCACGAAGAGCGTGATCGCGACGGTCTGCAGGACGGTCTTGAGCTTCCCGCCGCGAGACGCGGGCATGACCGCGTACTTGAGGACGGCGAACCGCAGGAGCGTGACGCCCAGCTCGCGCGCGAGCACGACGACGGGGACCCACCAGGGCAGCTCGCCGAGCGGCCACGCGAGCAGCACGAGGGCGGTGCCCACGAGCAGCTTGTCCGCGATGGGGTCGAGGAGCTTGCCCAGGTCCGTGACGAGGTCGTAGCGCCGCGCGAGGTAGCCGTCGAGGCGGTCCGACGTGGCGGCGAGGACGAAGATGCCCGTCGCGACGAGGCGCCACGTGACGGACTCCCCGCCGTCGACGAGGAGCGCCCACGCGAAGAACGGGACGAGCAGGATCCTCGCCATGGTGACGAGGTTCGCGGAGTTCCACGGCGAGGGGACGGCGTTGACCACGTCACCAGCCTAGGGGGTCGTCCGGGGTGCGCCGACCGTCGGCGGCACCACCGGGTGCCCGGGTCACCGCCAGCCCGACTCCACGTCGGCGCCGTCGTGGTACTCCGTCGCGGCCGGGGGCATGTGCCCGTCGGTGCCCTCGCCGTAGTCGTGGCCGCCCCCTGCGGCCGACGGCGCGGGGGCCGCGGCGGGCGCCTGGCCGTCGAAGACGTCCTGCGCGGGCTCGCCCCGGATGAGGGCGAGCGCCGACGGCAGCTCCTCGGGCGTCACGAGCACCTCGCGGGCCTTGGACCCCTCGGACGGGCCGACGATCTCGCGCGACTCCAGGAGGTCCATGAGGCGACCCGCCTTGGCGAAGCCGACGCGCAGCTTGCGCTGGAGCATCGACGTCGAGCCGAACTGCGACGTCACGACGAGCTCGGCCGCCTGGAGCAGCAGGTCGAGGTCGTCGCCGATGTCCTCGTCGATCTGCTTCTTCGTGGCCGCCTGCGTGACGTCCTCGCGGTACACGGGCTTGAGCTGGCTCTTCACGTGCTCGACGACGGCGTGCACCTCGGACTCCGAGACCCACGCGCCCTGCACGCGCATGGGCTTGGCCGCGCCCATGGGCAGGAACAGGGCGTCGCCCTGGCCGATGAGCTTCTCCGCGCCCGGCTGATCGAGCACGACGCGCGAGTCCGCGAGGGACGACGTCGCGAACGCGAGCCGCGACGGCACGTTCGCCTTGATGAGGCCCGTCACGACGTCGACCGACGGTCGCTGCGTCGCGAGCACCAGGTGGATGCCTGCCGCACGCGCGAGCTGCGTGATGCGCTGGATCGAGGCCTCGACGTCGCGCGGGGCGACCATCATGAGGTCGGCGAGCTCGTCGACGACGACCAGCAGGTACGGGTACGTCGCGATCTTGCGCTCGGAACCGGGCAGCGGCTTGACCTTGCCGGCGCGGACGGCGGCGTTGAAGTCGTCGATGTGCTTGAACCCGAACGCGGCGAGGTCGTCGTAGCGGGCGTCCATCTCGCGGACGACCCAGTCGAGGGCCTCCGCGGCCTTCTTCGGGTTCGTGATGATGGGCGTGATGAGGTGCGGGATGCCCTCGTAGATCGTCAGCTCGACGCGCTTGGGGTCCACGAGCACGAGCCGCACCTGCTCCGGCGTCGAGCGCATGAGGATCGACGTGATCATGGAGTTGATGAAGCTCGACTTGCCCGCGCCCGTCGCGCCCGCGACGAGGATGTGCGGCATCTTCGCGAGGTTCGCGACGACATAGCCGCCCTCGACGTCCTTGCCCACGCCCATGACCATGGGGTGCTCGGTGCGCCGCGCGGCCGACGACCGCAGGACGTCGCCGAGCACGACCGTCTCGCGGTCCGTGTTGGGGATCTCGATGCCGATGGCCGACTTGCCGGGGATCGGCGCGAGGATGCGCACGTCGGCGCTGGCCACCGCGTACGCGATGTTGTTGGACAGCGACGTGATGCGCTCGACCTTGACCTTGGGCCCGACCTCGACCTCGTAGCGCGTGACCGTCGGGCCGCGCGTGAACCCGGTGACCTTCGCGTCGACCTCGAACTGCTCGAACGTCTGCGTGAGCGCCTCGACCACGCGGTCGTTCGCGGCGGAGCGCACCTTGTGCGGCGCGCCCTTGACGAGCGCGTCCTCGTCCGGGAGCAGGTAGACCGTGTCGCCCTCGAGCATGGGCTGCACGCCCCGGGGCATCGGGCCGGGCGGGGGCGGCGGCACGCTGCCGACGCCGTCCTCCGGGGAGGGCGCGACCGCGCCCATCGCGGCCGCCGCCGTGTCCTGCGCGGCCCCCTGCCCGACGGCGGGGACCACCTCCGTGGCAGCGGTACCGGCGGCCGGCTCCTCCGCGCGACGCTTCTTCCCCCGACCGCGCGGCACGTCGTCCTCGTAGTCGAGGAACGCGGCCGTCTCGAAGGCCTCGTCGCCCGAGAAGCCGCCCTCGGGCTTCTCGATCTCCGCCGCCTCCGCCGCGCGCTGGGCCTTGGTGCGCCGCGGCTTGCGCGGTCGGCGACCTGCCGGGGGCTCGCTGCCGTCGTGGCGCGAGACGCCCTCCGCGAGCGGGAGCCCGTCGTCGTCGAGAGCGTCGTCCTCGGTGCGGTGGTTGCCGGTCAGCACGTCGTAGAGGCCGCGCAGCCGGCTCGGGATGCGGTGCACGGGCGTCGCGGTGACGACGAGCAGCCCGAAGAACCCGAGCAGCAGGAAGATCGGCACGGCGAACCACGGTGTCAGCCCGGCGGTCACGGGCGTGGCCGCCAGGTAGCCGACGATGCCCCCCGCGTCCTGCACCGCCGCGAAGCCGTCGCGCGGCGCGGGCAGGTCCTCCGAGATGTGCACGAGGGAGCACACGGACACGACGATGAGCGTGAGCCCGATCGCGACGCGCGAGTTCGCCTGGGCGCGCTCGGGGTGCCGCATGATGCGCACCGCGAGCCAGAGCAGCAGGACCGGGACCGCGACGCCGGCGAGACCGAACGTCCCCGCGACGACGCCGTGGACGACCTTGCCGAACGTGCCCTGGATGCCCCACCACTCGCGGGCCGCGACGACGACCGCGAGGGCGATGAGGGTGAACGCGACGCCGTCGCGCCGGTGTGCCGGGTCCAGCTCTCTTGCTCCTCTTCCGATGGTGCGCACGAGCGATCCCACGCCGTGCGCGGCGCCGAGCCAGACCCCCCGCACCGCCCGGACGGGCCACGGCGGCCCTGCCGCCGGGCGACGCGCCGGGCGGCGCGCGCTGGACGAGGAGGACCGTCCGCGACCGGTTCCGGCGCGCGACGTGCCGCGGGCCGTGGACGAACCGCCGCGCGCCGCGGTGCGGGGCGCTGGTGTGCGGTTGCTCGCGGTCCGACGTGCCTGCGGGGACGTGCGGGTCGCCATAGTGGTCCTAACCTACCTGCGGGGGACGACGGCGCCCGGGACCCCGGGGCGCGTGTCCCCGGCGGACCGGGGTTCGGGCACGGGCCCGCGACCCGGTCCCGCGAGGACGAGCGGAGGACCGATGGACGATCGCGCGGGCGTGCGGCGCAGCACCGCCGACGCGACCACGGACGGCGAGCAGGCGCACGCGCGCGACCTCGTGGAGGTCCGCCCGGGGGTCTGGGTGGCCACCGCGACGATCTGGGCCACGACGTCGACGGTCGTGGTCGCGCCCGACGGCGCGGCGCTCGTCGTCGACCCCGCGGTCACGGTCGAGGAGGTCGAGGCGCTGGCAGCCGCCATCCACGGCCGCGGCTGGCGCGTGACGGCCGGGTTCGCGACCCATCCGCACTGGGACCACGTGCTGTGGTCCCGCTCCCTGGGCGACGCCCCACGCTACGCCACGGCCCGCGGCGCCGACGCCGTCCGGGCGCGGGGAGCGGACCTGGTCACCGCGACCGACGCCGCCGCGCCCGGCCACGACCCGACGCTCGTCGGCGCGCTCACGCCGCTCCCCCGCGGCGCACGACGCCTGCCGTGGCCGACAGCACCGGACCCCGGGCAGGCCGAGGAGCGAGCCGACGCGCAGGCCGACGGGAAGACCGACGTCGTCGTGGTCGAGCACGACGCCCACGCGCCGGGCCACGCGGCGCTCGTCGTGCGGGGCGTGCTGCTCGCGGGCGACATGCTCTCGGACGTGGAGGTGCCGCTCGTCGACACCGGGTCGCGCGACCCGGTGCGCACGTACCGCGGGGCGCTCGACGCGCTCGAGCTCGCGGCGCGTGACGTCGACGCGCTCGTCCCGGGCCACGGGAGCCCGGCCGTCGGCCGTGCCGCCGTCGCCGCGCGCTTCGCGGCCGACCGCGCCTACCTCGACGCGCTGGAGCACGCGGTCGTGCACACGGACGCCGTGGTGGCCGACGACCGGCTCACCGGCTACGTCGCGACGTGGCACGACGAGCAGCTCGCCGCGCTGCGCGCGCGCTGAGGCCGCCCGAGCGGTCGTGCCCGGATCGCGGAGCCGCGGTCCGACGACACGAGGCCTCCTGGACCCGCCGCGCTCCGCGCTCAGTCGTCGAGCCCGAGCTCGACCGACCGGGCGAGCGCCGCGTCGAGGGCCCGCTCGTCGGTGACGAGGCGGTGCAGGTGCCGCGCCGCGACGTGCAGGGCGTCGAGGTCGGAGCCGTAGACGCTCACCATGCCGCCCTCGGGGTCGAACCCGACGGCCCCCAGCACGTCCGGCTCGTGGTCGGTCAGCGTGGCCTGGAGCGCGCCGGAGAAGTCGTAGCCCGAGCCCTCGACGCCGTGCCGCTCGAGCGCACCCTGGTGGTGGTGCCACTCCGGCCCGCCGGGCGAGTAGATGATGCTCCACCCCTGGGCCAGCGTGACGAGACGGACGGGGTCGAGCGGGACGAAGTCCTCGGCGGTGGTCATGCCGGAACCGTAGCGGGCAGCACCCACGGCGCAGTCCCGCGGTCAGCCGAGGAAGAGGCCGACGGCGAGGGTCACGACGCCCGCCGCGAGGACGACGGCCCCCGCGGGCAGCAGCGCGACGGCCCGGTTCGGCGTCTCGCGACCGGGGCCGACGGCCGACAGGAAGAAGCCGGCCGGGAGCAGGATCGCCGCGACGAGCACGCCGGTCGCCGCGAGCCAGCGCCAGGGGCCGGCGAGGCCCGTGGCCTCCGTGAGGAGTAGGCACACCAGACCGAGGATGACGAGAACCCCCGCGTGCGCGTGCCCGGCGCGAAAGAACGACGTCTGGAACGCGGTGGCCGGGACCCGCCGTGTCACGACCCGGACGAGGAAGGCCCCGCCGGACTCGATGCCGACGACGGTGAGAAGGACGATGCCGGCGGTGAGGCGGGCGGCGTCGGTGAGCTCGAGCACGGGGACCTCCGAGGGAGCGGCGCGAGAGCTCGCGCACCGGTTTGCGAACACTGTTATAGAACATCGTTCGCGAACGCTCGTCAAGGCCCCTAGACTCGGCGCGTGGCACGACCCCGACTGCACGACGACGCCCTGCGCGACCGCCTCCTCGACGTGGCGTCGCGCGCCGTCTCCACGCACGGGGAGGCCGCGGTGACGGTCCGGTCGGTCGCGACCGAGGCCGGGACGAGCGCATCGGCCGTCTACGCGCTCTTCGGCAGCCGCGACGAGCTCGTCGCCGCCGTCTCCGCGGAGGGCTTCCGGCGCTTCGCCGCACACCTCGCCACGGTCCCCCGCACCGACGACCCCGGTGCCGACCTGGCGGCCCTCGGTCGCGCGTACCGCGACTTCGCGCTGGCCGACCCGCACTTCTACGCCGTGATGTTCGCGCGCGGCGTCCGGCCGGGGCCGGACCGGCCCGAGGCGGTCGAGGAGCCCACGTTCCGCGTGCTGCGCGACGCCGTCGCGCGCCTCGTCCCCGAGGACGCGGGTGCCGCCGACGTCGCGCTCGGCCTCTGGGGGCTCGTGCACGGCCTGGTCTCGCTCGAGCTCGCGGGCCTCGTGCCCGGCGGGGACGACGCCCGGGCGGCGCGCTACGCCGCGACGCTCGCCGCCGTCGGTCCGGGGCTCGTGCGACGCGACGCCGACACCTAGGCCGGGAGCAGCAGGCCCGTCCGCCTGCCCACGGCGAGCGGACGCGCGGTCACCGGGCGTCGACTCCCGTGGCGGCACGCTGGCCCGCGGTGATCTCGCGGACGGTGCGCACCCACAGGACGAGCGCGAGGACGACGCCCGCGGTGCCCACCGTCTCCGCGACGGGCAGCAGCGCGAAGGTCCCGGCCGCACCGGCCGAGGAGAGCGTCGTCAGCTGCGTGGCGACGTTCGTCGCGACGCTCCACAGGATCCACCCGGCCCACCACCACCCGAGGCCGCGGCGCGGGGCGACGACGGTCGCGGCGCGCACGTCGCGCACGACCTGGTACGGGAACCACAACGCGACGACCGGCACGATCCACCCGAGCCAGACCCACACCCGGCTGCGCGCGTGCCCGTGCGCGGGCGACACGGCCTCGGCGAGCACGCGGCTCTGCCACAGCCACAGGCACGTCACGATCGCCGCGGCGAGCTGGACGGGAAGGAGCAGCAGGCCCACGGCGTCGTACCCGGTGAGGACCTCGGCGCTCGGGGTGCCGGCGCGGGCGGCGCGCTCGAACTCCTCGGCCGCGCCGAACGACGTGACCCAGGCCAGCACCTGCACGGCGGTGACCGCGACCGCGAGCGCGATCGTCCCCGTCGCGAGGCCCCCGGGGACGGGGGGTCGCGGGACGTAGCCGTTCCCGCCGCCGTACGCGCCGTATGCCGGGGCCGTCGGCTGCCCGTACACGGGTGCCGAGGGCGGCGTCAGCGCGGAGGGACCCGCGGGCGAGGGAGCCGCCTGCCCGTACGCGGGGACGGGCGCGGTGCCGTACGCGCCGTACTGCGGTACCGGCCGGCCGGGCGCCGAAGGCTGACCGGGGACGGGGCCGCCGGGCTGTCCGTAGGGCGGGACCCCGGAGGGGTCGTGGTGCGTCAAAGGGTGCCTCCTGCGCTGGTCGGGGCGCCAGCATACTGGCGCCCCGACCTGGGCGGAGACCGGTCCGACGCCGGTCGCGGAGGCTACGCCTCGACGACGACCGGGACGATCATCGGACGACGGCGCAGGCGGTTGGAGACCCACCGGCCGATGACGCGGCGCATGACCTGCTGGAGCTGGTGCGTGTCCGTCGCGCCGCCGGCGATCGCGTCCTCGAGCGCCTTGACGACCTCGGGCTGGATGTCCTGGAACACCTTGTCGTCCTCGGCGAACCCGCGCGCGAGGATCTGCGGCCCCGCGAGGACCTTGCCCGTCGCGGAGTCGACGACGGCGAACACGGAGACGAAGCCCTCCTCGCCGAGGATGCGGCGGTCCTTGAGCTCGGCGTCCGTGATCTCGCCGACGCTCGACCCGTCGACGTACACGTACCCGCACGGCACGGCACCCACGACGGACGCGCGCCCGTCGACGAGGTCGACGACGACTCCGTCCTCGGCGAGCACGACGCGGTCGGCCGGCACGCCCGTGCGGACCGCGAGCGCCCCGTTGGCGACGAGGTGGCGGACCTCGCCGTGCACCGGCATGACGTTCTTGGGCTTGAGCACGTTGTAGCAGTAGAGGAGCTCGCCCGCGCTCGCGTGGCCGGACACGTGCACCTTGGCGTTGCCGCCGTGCACGACGCGCGCGCCGAGGCGCGTGAGGCCGTTGATGATACGGAAGACGGCGTTCTCGTTGCCCGGGATGAGCGACGACGCGAGGATGACGGTGTCGCCGTGGCCGACCTGGACCTTGTGGTCGCCGTTCGCCATGCGCGACAGGGCGGCCATCGGCTCGCCCTGCGACCCCGTGCACATGAGCACGATCTCGTCGTCGCGCAGCGAGTCGACCTTCTTGAGGTCGATGAGCACGCCCTCGGGCACGTGGAGGTACCCGAGCTCGGACGCGATCGTCATGTTGCGGACCATCGAGCGCCCGACGAGCGCGACGCGGCGGCCGTGGTGGTGCGCGGCGTTGAGGACCTGCTGCACGCGGTGCACGTGCGACGAGAACGACGCGACGATGATGCGCTTCTCGGAGGCGGCGAAGACGTTGTCGAGCACCGGGCCGATCTCGACCTCGGGCGTGACGAACCCGGGCACCTCGGCGTTGGTCGAGTCGACCATGAACAGGTCGACGCCCTGCTCGCCCAGGCGCGCGAACGCGCGCAGGTCGGTGATGCGCCCGTCGAGCGGGAGCTGGTCCATCTTGAAGTCGCCCGTGTGCAGCACGGTCCCGGCGCCGGTCGTCACCGCGACCGCGAGCGCGTCGGGGATCGAGTGGTTCACGGCGACGAACTCGCAGCGGAACACGCCGAGCTGCTCGACCTGCCCCTCCTTGACCGCGAGGGTCACGGGCGAGATGCGGTGCTCCTTGAGCTTCGCCTCGACGAACGCGAGCGTGAGCTGCGACCCGACGAGCGGGATGTCGCGACGCAGGCGCAGGAGGTAGGGCACGGCGCCGATGTGGTCCTCGTGGCCGTGCGTGAGGACGATCGCCTCGATGTCGTCCAGCCGGTCCGCGATGTAGTCGAAGTCCGGGAGGATGAGGTCGACGCCGGGCTGGTTGTCCTCGGGGAAGAGGACGCCGCAGTCGATGACGAGCAGGCGCCCGTCGTACTCGAGGACGGCCATGTTGCGGCCGACCTCCCCGAGACCGCCGAGGGCGACGATGCGCAGCCCTCCGGCGGGGAGCTCGGGAGGCAGGGAGAGTTCGGGGTGGGGATGGCTCACGGGGCCTCCTGTCGTGGCTGAGCCGGGGGTTTCGAGGGCTCCTGCCCTCGCTAGTTCGTGGGTGCGGCAGCGTCTGCCGCGGTGGTCGCGCCCGCGAGCACGCCCGCGGCGGCGAGGGCGTCGCGCACGAGCGCGACGTCGTCCTCGGTCGCCGCGATGTTCGGCAGGCGCAGGAAACGGTTGTCGGTGACGCCGAGCAGCTCGACGGCGGCCTTGGCCATGACGGCCTGGAAGCCGGCACCGTTGAGCGCGTCGATGACGGGCGTCGTGGTGAGGAAGACCTCGAGCGCGCCCGCCGGGTCGCCGGCGTCGAAGCGGCGCACGACCTCCGCGAACTGCGGCGCGACGGCGTGCGCCGACACGGAGACGATACCCGCGGCGCCGTGCGCGAGGAACGGGAGCAGCAGCCCGTCGTCGCCGCTGTAGAAGGCGAGGCCCGTCGATGCCGCGAGCTTCGCGGCGGCGTAGACGTCGCCCGTCGCGTCCTTGGTCGCCACGACCCGCTCGTGCGCCGCGAGGCGCGCGTACGTGTCGGGGGCGATGCGCACCCCGGTGCGGCCGGGGACGTCGTACAGCATGACGGGGAGGTCGGCCGCCTCGGCGATCGCGACGACGTGGCGGTAGACGCCCTCCTGGCCGGGGCGCGAGTAGTACGGGGTGACGACGAGGAGCCCGTCCGCCCCCGCCTCGGCGGCCTGCTCGGCCATGCGCAGCGCGTGGTCGGTGTCGTTGGACCCGGCGCCCGCGAGGACCGCCGCGCGGTCGCCGACCGCCTCGACGACGGCGCGCACGAGGTCCTGCTTCTCGGGGGCGTGGGTCGTGGGCGACTCGCCCGTCGTGCCGCTCAGCACGAGGCCGTCGTTCCCGTCGTCCACCAGGCGCTTCGCGAGCCGGGCCGCCGCCTCGAGGTCGACGGCGCCGTCGGGCGTCATCGGGGTGACCATGGCCGTGAGGACGGCACCGAACGGGCGCGCGGGGGTGGCGGGAAGGACCATGTGCACAAACTACCGTGCGGCGGGTCGTCGCACCGCGCCCGTCCGGCAGCGACAGGGCGGCGCCCGGGGCACGGGCACGGCGCCCCGCACCGCTCGCCCGGGTGCGTCCCCGCGACCCCCAGGGCGATACTCGGAGCATGTCCCGCCCCGCCTCGACGTCGAACCTCTCCCCCGCCCTCGTCGCCCACGTGCCCACCGGGCTGCTCGTGGACGGCCACTGGGGTCCTGCCGAGGGCGGGCGGACCTTCGAGGTCGAGGACCCGGCGACCGAGGAGTCGCTGTTCGACGTCGCGGACGCGAGCCCGACGGACGCGCTGCGCGCGCTCGACGCCGCGCACCGTGCGGCGCCCGCGTGGCGCGCGACGCCCCCGCGCGAGCGGGGCGAGGTGCTGCGCGCCGTCTACGACCGGGTCGTCGCGCGGGCCGACGACGTGGCCGCGCTCATCACGGCCGAGTGCGGCAAGCCGCTCGCCGAGGCGCGCGCCGAGGTGCTCTACGGCGCCGACTTCCTGCGCTGGTACGCGGAGCAGGCGGTCCGCGCCGACGGGCTCGCGCGGACCGCGCCCGCGGGCGGCAACCGCCAGCTCGTCTTCCGCCGGCCCGTGGGGCCCGCGCTGCTCGTCACGCCGTGGAACTTCCCGATCGCCATGGCGACGCGCAAGATCGGCCCGGCGCTGGCCGCCGGGTGCACGGTCGTCGTCAAGCCCGCGCGGCTCACCCCGCTCACGACGGCGCTCGTGGCCGAGGTGATCCGCTCCGAGCTCGCCGACCGCGGGCTGCCGACGGGCGTCGTCAACGTCGTCCCGTCGTCGCGCGCCGCCGACGTCACCGAGCCGCTCCTCGCGGACGAGCGCCTGCGCAAGCTGTCGTTCACCGGCTCGACGCCCGTCGGGCGCACGCTGCTCGAGAAGGCGTCCGCCCAGGTGCTGCGCACCTCGATGGAGCTCGGCGGCAACGCCCCGTTCCTCGTGTTCGCGGACGCCGACCTCGACGCGGCGGTCGAGGGCGCCGTCGTCGCGAAGCTCCGCAACGCGGGGCAGTCGTGCGTGGCGGCGAACCGGTTCCTCGTGCACGACGCCGTCGCGCGGGAGTTCTCCCAGCGCCTCGCCGCCGCGTTCGCGGACCTGCGGGTCGGGCCGGGCGCCCAGGACGGGACGCAGGTCGGGCCGCTCGTCGAGGCGAAGGCCGTCGACAAGGTCGCCGAGCTCGTCGACGCGGCCGTCGACGGCGGGGCCCAGGTGCTCACCGGCGCGGAGCGGCCCCGCTCCCCCGGGTACTTCTACTCCCCCACCGTCCTGTCGGGCGTCGACCCGGACGCGCGCGTCGTCACCGAGGAGATCTTCGGCCCGGTGGCCCCCGTCGTCGCGTTCGGCGACGACGACGAGGGCATCGCTCTCGCGAACGCGACCGAGTACGGGCTCGCCGCCTACGCGTACACGACGTCGCTCGACCGGGCCGTGCGCGTCTCCGAGGAGGTCGAGGCCGGCATGATCGGCGTCAACCGCGGCCTCGTCTCCGACGCGAGCGCCCCGTTCGGCGGGCTCAAGCAGTCCGGCCTCGGCCGCGAGGGCGGCGAGGCCGGCCTGGAGGAGTACCTGGAGACGGTCTACGTCGCCCTCTGACGTCGCCCCCTCCTCCCGCCGCCGCCGTCGAGCACGGGGTCACGGACCGGGATCCGACGATCCCGGTCGCCGTCCCCGTGCTCGACGGGCGGCCGGGCCGTCCTCGTCTCCGGCAGCGCGGGCGGGCCTGCGGGGCCCTCACGCGGCGTTGGTACCCTGACGCCCCGGTGACGACCGGTGACCAGTGCCCCGCGCGCCGGACGGTCGTCGCCGTCCGCCGTCACCGACTCCCGGAGAGCCCACGCCCGTGCCCTCGACGCCCGCGTTGACCACCAGCCCGAACGTCCCCTCGCCCAGCGCCCGCGTCACCACCGTCGGGTACATGATCTTCGCGTCGCGCTGGCTCCAGGCGCCGCTGTACTTCGGCCTCATCGTGGCCCAGGTGGTCTACGTGTGGCAGTTCCTCAAGGAGCTGTGGCTGCTCGTCGTGGGCGGCTTCACAGGCCGTGCGACGGACCACGCGACGCACGAGGTGGTCAGCTTCGGCGCCGAGGAGATCATGCTCGCGGTGCTCGGGCTCGTGGACGTCGTCATGATCTCCAACCTGCTCATCATGGTCATCGTGGGCGGCTACGAGACGTTCGTCTCGCGCATCCGGCTCGAGGGCCACCCCGACCAGCCCGAGTGGCTGAGCCACGTCAACGCGAACGTGCTCAAGACGAAGCTCGCGATGTCCATCGTCGGCATCTCGTCGATCCACCTGCTGCGCACGTTCATCGACAGCAGCCGGTACACGCCGACGCAGCTCATGTGGCAGACGCTCATCCACCTCGCGTTCGTCCTCTCGGCGCTCGCCCTCGCGCTCATCGACCGCATGTCCCTCACCGCGCACCAGCGCGCGGCGAACGCCGCCGCCGCGGGCGAGGGCCCGGCCGACCCGCACGCATGAGCCGGCCCGACGACGTCCCCCGCCCCCGCGCCGACCCCGCGCCCGAGGGGGCGCGGGCAGACGCAGCGGAGGTCCCGAGCGTCGTCGGCGTACCGGACGTCGTCGGGGTGCCGGACGCCGTCGAGCACGTGGCCGAGCGGGCCGTCGAGGACGAGGTCCGCGCCGCGGTCCGCCAGGCCGTGTCCGTCTCCGTCGCGACGGGCCTGTACGGCATCTCCTTCGGCGCGCTGTCGGTCGTCGCGGGCCTCGACGTCGCGCAGACCATGGCTCTGAGCCTGCTCATGTTCTCGGGCGGCTCGCAGTTCGCGCTCATCGGCGTGGTGGGCGCCGGGGGCGCGCCGGTCGCCGCGATCACCACGGCGGGCTTCCTCGGCGTCCGCAACGCGCTCTACGGCGCGCAGCTCGGCCCGCTGCTCGCGCTGCGCTCGTGGCACAAGGTCGTCGCGGCCCAGTTCACGATCGACGAGTCGACCGCCGTCGCGACCGCGCAACGGTCCCGGCGCGCCGTCCGGGCCGGTTTCTGGTGGACGGGCGTCGGCATCTTCGTCCTCTGGAACGCGATGACGCTCGTCGGGGCGCTCGCGGGCGACGCGCTGGGCGACCCGCGCGCGTGGGGGCTCGACGCCGCCGCGGCGGCCGCGTTCCTCGGCCTGCTGTGGCCGCGGCTCGCGACGCGCGCGATGCAGCTCACCGCGGCCGCGGCGGTGGTCGTCGCCGCGGCGCTCGTCCCGGTCGCACCGGGCGGCGTGCCGGTGCTCGCGGCGGCCGCGGTCGCCGTCGTCATCGGTCAGGTCGACGCGCGGCGCCGACGGGCCGCCGACCGTGCGGGGACCGCGGCCGGCCCCCGCGGAGAGGAGCCCTCGTGACCTCAGCGACCGTCTGGGTCGTCGTGCTCACCGCGTCCGCGGTGTGCTTCGCGCTCAAGCTCGCAGGCCACCTCGTGCCCGAGCACTGGCTCGCCGACGAGCGCGTCGCGCGCACCGCCGCGCTCGTCACCGCCGCGCTCCTCGCGGCGCTCGTCACGGTGCAGACCGTCGGCGACGGGCAGGCCCTCGTCGTCGACGCGCGCCTGCCCGCGCTGGGCGTCGCGGCCGTCGCGCTCGCGCTGCGCGCGCCGTTCATCGTCGTCGTGGTCCTCGCCGCGGTCACGGCCGCGGGCCTGCGCGCGCTCGGCTGGGGCTGAGGCCGTCCCGGCGCCCGGCCGGGTCTCGTAGGGTGAACCCGTGAGCCTCTTCCGCGAGACCGCCGACGTCTCCGTCCGCCCTGCCGTGCCCGGCGACGACGTCGCGATGACCGCGATCCAGGTCGGGGCGTGGCGCTCCTCGCACGCCGACGTGCTCGGCGACGACGTGCTCGACGCGCTCGACACCGTGCGGATGCGCGAGCAGTGGGCCGCGGCGATCTCCTCGCCACCCGGTCCCGGCTTCGCGGTGCTCGTCGCGTGCGCGGGGGCGGACGTCGTGGGGTTCGCCGCGGTCGCGCCCGGTCAGGTCCTCGCGCTCGAGGTCGAACCGCGCCACCAGCGCGGCGGGCACGGGTCGCGCCTGCTGGCGGCGGCCGTCGACCGGCTGCGGCGCGACGGCGCGGACGAGGTCGTCACGTGGGTCCTGGACGGCGACGCCGCGCGCGAGGCGTTCCTCGCCGGGTCCGGGCTCGGTCCCGACGGGCGCACCCGGACGCTCGCGACCGGGCTCCGGGACGTCGTCGAGCGACGCTGGACGGCCGAGATCTGACGACCACGGAGTCCCGCGTCACGCAGCCGTGACACGCCCGTGACCCGTTCGTCCCCGTGACCTGCGAGGATCGTCCGCCATGGGCATCCTCACCGACTACTTCGCCGCGCCGGACGACGCACGGGCCGCGCTCGCCGCCCAGGCGGGACCGGCCTCCCCCGACCCGCTGTCCACGCAGCCGGGCTTCGCGACCGTGGAGCTCAAGGGCATCGACCCGTTCGTCGTCCTCGGCACCCTGGCGAGCCTGCTCACCGACCGCCCGTACGCCGAGGTCACGGCGGACGCCCGCCACGGCTCGCTCGTCGCGACCGGAGGTGACGAGGGGCCGTGGGTGGTCTCCGTGACGGACGTGCTCGTCGGGGCGCTCGCCTCCGCGGCGCCCGCCGCGCTCGACGAGGTCGCCGTGCGGTGGGCGGCGACGGAGGAGCTCGAGGGGTCGGACCCCGCGGGCCTCGCCGACGCGCTGCACCGGCTCGCGGCGCTGTGCGTCCGCGCCGACGACGCGGGGCACCGGCTCTACTGCTGGACGAGCCTGTGACGCGCGTGCCCGGGCGCCGTCAGGCCCGGCGCCGCGCGCGGTAGAGCGCCGCGGCCTTGCGCAGCGCCTCCCGGGCCCGACGGCGGTCGCGCGCCGCGTCGTAGGCGAACGCGAGGTGGTACCACGCCTCCCAGCTCGTCGGGTCGGCGTCGACCGCATCCCGGTACGGGCCGAAGGCCGCGTCGGCGGCGTCCCGGTCGATCCGGCCGCCCGGCGAGCGCGGCAGGTCGTCGACGGGCAGGCGGCCGCGGTCCGCGAGGTCGTCGGCCATGCGCTGCACGGTGCCGGCGAGCAGGAACTCGCGCCCGACGAGGCCGACGACGAGCAGCGGCAGCACGAGCACGCCGGCCCCGATCGCCATGGCCACGGGCTCGCCCGTGCCGATGAGGGCGGCGGACCGTCCCGCGACCTGCCACACGTAGAGCGCGAGCAGGACCGTGACGAGGACCGCCCCGACGATCGCCTTCCACGGGCGCCCGGCGCGCGACCGGCCGCGCGAGCCGCCGTCCCCGGGCCCGGGGCCGTCCGGGCCGGTCGACCCGCCGGGCAGGCTCACGCGAGGTCCAGCACGTTCTCGAGGCCGACGGTCAGCCCGGGCCGGCCCACGACCTCGCGCACCGCGAGCAGGACGCCCGGCATGAACGAGACCCGGTCGAACGAGTCCTGCCGGATGACCAGCTGCTCGCCCGTGTTGCCGAACAGGATCTCCTCGTGCGCGACGAGGCCGCGCAGACGGACGGCGTGCACGCGCACGCCGTCGACGTCGGCGCCGCGCGCCTCCCAGCCCGTCTCGGTCGCGTCCGGGCCCGTCCCGAGACCGGCGTCGGCCCGTGCGGCGGCGATCGCCGCGGCGGTGTGCCGCGCGGTGCCGGACGGCGCGTCGACCTTGTCCGGGTGGTGGAGCTCGATCACCTCGGCCGACTCGAAGTACCGCGCGGCCTTGGCGGCGAACGTCATCGCGAGGACGGCGGACAGCCCGAAGTTGGGTGCGATGAGCACGCCGAGCCCCGGCGCGCCCGCCGCGGCAGCACGACCGAGGTGCGCGACGACGCGACCGCGGCTCTCCTCCGTCCAGCCCGTGGTCCCGACGACGGCGTGCACGCCCGCGTCGATCAGCGCGTGGACGTTCGCCTCGGTCGCGGCCGGGACCGTGAAGTCGACGGCGACGTCCGCGCCGCCGAGCGTCGCGGCGGCGACCTCGTCGCCCGCGTCGAGGCGCGCGACGAGCTCGAGGTCCGCCGCGCCCTCGACGGCGGCGCAGACGGTCGCGCCCATGCGTCCGGCGGCGCCCAGGACGGCGACCCGCAGCGGGCGACCGGGCTCCCTGCCGGGGGCGGTCGGTGCGGGATCGGGCGCGGGGGTGCTCTGCTCGCTCACGCCCGTCACCCTATCGCCGCAGCGCGCGTCGACCGGTGCCGCGTCCGCCGCACCGGGCAGTGGGTCTGCCCACAGCACGACGGCGGCCGCCCTCCGCGAGGAGGACGGCCGCCGCGAGACGCGTGGAGGCGGGCTCAGTCGCCGAACGGCCCGACGCGCACCACGGAGCGCGGGCGCGACGCGAGGTCGTCGGCGAGCTTCTGCACGTCGTCGGCCGTGACGGATCGGATCGCGTCGAGCGACTCCTCGACGCTCAGGAGCTCGCCGTAGACGAGCTCGGCCTTGCCGAGCCGGCTCATGCGCGAGCCGGAGTCCTCGAGGCCGAGGACCATGCCGCCCGAGAGCTGGCCGATGCTGCGGTCGAGCTCCGCGCCGGTGATGCCGTCGGCCGCGAGGCGGTCGAGCTCGCTGTGCAGCAGCGCGGTCACCTCGTCCACCTTCGACGGCGCGCACCCGGCGTAGAGGCCGAACGTGCCGATGCCGCCGTGGCCGGACGCGAACGAGTAGGTCGAGTACGCGAGGCCGCGCCGCTCGCGGATCTCCTGGAAGAGCCGCGAGCTCATGCCGCCGCCGAGGACGGCGCTGAGCACGGAGAGCGTGAAGCGGCGGTCGTCCGTCGCGGCGAGTCCGGTGCCGCCGATGACGACGTTCGCCTGCTCGACCGCACGGTGGACCGACAGCTCGACGCTCGCGGCCCCGACGCCCACCAGGGCGGGGTCCGCGGGGTCGCGCCGCGCGCGGGGTGCGCCGGACGCGTCGAGCGTCCAGCCGCCGTCGCGCAGCGCCGTGCCCACCTGGTCGACCAGCGTGTCGTGGTCGACGCCGCCCGCCGCCGCGACGACGAGCGTCTCGGGGCGGTAGTGCCAGCGGTAGTGCTCCCACACGGCGTCCCGGGGCACGGCGTTGATCGTGTCCGGGGTCCCACCGATGGGCCGCCCGAGCGGGTGGCCGGCGAGGACCGCCGCGGCGAACTCCTCGTGCACGACGTCCGAGGGGTCGTCGTCGTTCATCGCGAGCTCTTCGAGGATCACGCCGCGCTCGGTCTCGAGCTCGTCGGGGTCCAGGCGCGCTGAGGTCACCATGTCGGTGATGACGTCGACCGCCATGGGGAGGTCGGCGTCGAGCACGCGCGCGTAGTAGCACGTGTGCTCCTTGCCCGTCGCCGCGTTGGCCTCGCCGCCGACGGCGTCGAACGCCTCGGCGATGTCCATCGCGGAGCGGCGGGCCGTGCCCTTGAACAGCAGGTGCTCGAGGAAGTGCGTCGACCCGAAGTGGCCGTCGGTCTCGTCGCGCGAGCCGACGCCGACCCACGCGCCCACCGTCGCCGAGCGCAGGCCTGGCATCGACTCGGTGAGCACGCGGACCCCGCCGGGCAGGACGGAGCGACGGATCGTCGCGCCGTCCTGCCCGGCGGTCAGCTCGGCCCCGGCGTCACCCGCCGGGACGAGCGGAAGGTCCCACGGCACGTCAGGCGTCCGCGTCCTCGGTCGCGGGAGCGTCGGCCGGAGCCTCGTCCTCGACCACGGCGTGCAGCGAGAGCTTGCCGCGCGGGTCGATCTCGCCGATCTCGACCTGGACCTTCTGGCCGATGGACAGCACGTCCTCGACGTTCTCGACGCGCTTGCCGCCCACGAGCTTGCGGATCTGGCTGATGTGCAGCAGACCGTCCTTGCCCGGGGAGAGCGAGATGAACGCGCCGAACGACGTCGTCTTGACGACCGTGCCGACGAAGCGCTCGCCGATCTCCGGGACGTGCGGGTTGGCGATCGCGTTGATCGCCGCGCGGGCGGCCTCGGCCGACGGGCCGTCGACGGCGCCGATGTACACGGTGCCGTCGTCCTCGATGGAGATGTCCGCGCCCGTCTCCTCCTGGATCTGGTTGATCATCTTGCCCTTGGGGCCGATGACCTCGCCGATCTTGTCGACCGGCACCTTCACGGAGATGACGCGCGGGGCGTTCGGGGACATCTCGTCGGGCACGTCGATGGCCTCGGCGAGCACGTCGAGGATCGTCAGGCGCGCGTCGCGCGCCTGGGTCAGCGCACCGGCGAGCACCGAGGCGGGGATGCCGTCGAGCTTGGTGTCGAGCTGGATGGCCGTGACGAACTCGCGCGTGCCGGCGACCTTGAAGTCCATGTCGCCGAACGCGTCCTCGGCACCGAGGATGTCGGTGAGCGCCGCGTAGCGGGTCTCACCGTCCACCGTGTCGGAGATGAGGCCCATCGCGATGCCCGCGACGGGGGCGCGCAGCGGCACGCCCGCGTTGAGGAGCGAGAGCGTCGAGGCGCACACGGAGCCCATGGACGTCGAGCCGTTGGAGCCGAGAGCCTCGGACACCTGGCGGATCGCGTAGGGGAACTCCTCGCGGCTCGGCAGCACCGGCACGAGCGCACGCTCGGCGAGCGCGCCGTGGCCGATCTCGCGGCGCTTCGGGCTGCCCACGCGGCCGGTCTCGCCGGTCGAGTAGGGCGGGAAGTTGTAGTTGTGCATGTAGCGCTTGCGCGTCTCCGGACCGAGCGAGTCGATCTGCTGCTCCATGCGGAGCATGTTCAGCGTGGTGACGCCCATGATCTGGGTCTCGCCACGCTCGAAGAGCGCGGAGCCGTGCACGCGCGGCAGCACCTCGACCTCGGCCGAGAGGGTGCGGATGTCCGCGAGCCCACGACCGTCGATGCGCACGCCGTCGGTGAGCACGCGCTGGCGCACGAGCTTCTTCTGGAGCGCGCGGTACGCGGCGGAGAGCTCCTTCTCGCGGCCGTCGAACCCGGCCTGGAGCTTGCCCACCATCTCGTTCTTGATCTCGTCGAGACGGTTCTCGCGGTCCTGCTTGTCCGCGATGGCGAGCGCCTCGCGCAGGTCCGTCGCGACCTCGGCCTCGACCGCGGCGAACGCGTCGTCCTGGTAGTCCAGGAAGACCGGGTACTCCTTGACGGGCTTCGCGGCCTGCGCGGCGAGCGCCGACTGCGCGTCGCACAGCGCCTTGATGAACGGCTTGGCCGCCTCGATGCCCTCGGCGACGACCTCCTCGGTCGGCGCCGCCACGCCCTCGTCCTTGACGAGGCCCCAGGCGCCGTCGGTCGCCTCGGCCTCGATCATCGCGATCGCGACGTCGTCGCCGACGACGCGGCCGGCCACGACCATGTCGAAGACCGCGCGCTCCTTGTCGGAGTACTTGGGGAACGCGACCCACTGGCCGTCGACCAGCGCGATGCGGACCGCGCCGACCGGGCCGGAGAACGGCAGGCCGGAGATCTGGGTCGACGCCGAGGCGGCGTTGATCGCGAGCGTGTCGTACGCGTCGTCCGGGTGGAGCGCGAGGACCGTGATGACGACCTGGACCTCGTTGCGCAGGCCCTTGACGAAGAGCGGGCGCAGCGGGCGGTCGATGAGGCGGCACGCGAGGATCGCGTCCGTCGAGGGACGGCCCTCGCGGCGGAAGAACGAGCCGGGGATGCGGCCCGCGGCGTACATGCGCTCCTCGACGTCCACCGTCAGCGGGAAGAAGTCGAACTGCTCCTTGGGGTGCTTGCCGGCCGTCGTGGCCGACAGGAGCATGGTCTCGTCGTCGAGGTACGCGGCGACGGAGCCTGCGGCCTGACGGGCGAGGCGCCCGGTCTCGAACCGGACGGTGCGGGTGCCGAAGCGACCGTTGTCGATCGTGGCCTCGGCGAACTGGATCTCGGGACCCTCCACGGGTGCCCTCCCTTTCTCGAAGCGCCGCCCGGGTAGCCCTGTCGAGGGTTCCGGTCCGCGCCCCGGCGCGTGGCGCAGGGGCTCCGGTCGCACTCGACGCTCGGCGGTCTTCGATCGAGGTCCACGGCAGTTCCCGCACCGCTCCGTCCGAGGACGGTGCCGTGGGGGTCCGTGAGCCACTACCGAGGACCGAACGAGAGGCCGGCGGCGCGGTGGGTGGTGTGCGGCTGGGTGGTGCTCAGCCGGGGTGTGACGGGTACATCACACCAGACCAGCCCGGTCCCCGCAGGGACCGGGCTGGCGGTGTCGTGTCAGCGACGCAGACCGAGGCGCTCGATGAGGCTCCGGTAGCGGTTGATGTCGACCTTCTGCAGGTAGCCGAGCAGGCGACGGCGCTGGCCGACGAGGAGGAGCAGACCACGACGGCTGTGGTGGTCGTGCTTGTGCTCCTTGAGGTGCTCGGTGAGGTCCTTGATGCGCTGCGTGAGGAGCGCGACCTGGACCTCGGGCGAACCGGTGTCGCCCTCGCTCGTCGCGTACTCGGTCATGATGCGCTGCTTCGTGGCAGTGTCGAGCGGCACGGTTCTCCTTCGGGTTCGTTGCGCGGTGCGCCGGGACGGATCTCCCGGGCTCTCTCTGTCCGCGGCCGGTCAGACGGCGCATCCACCCTACCAAACGGACGCGCCGTCGCCGGCCGCGGCCCCGGCCCGCCCGGCCGGCCCGCACGACGCGCCTCAGGGGGCGCCGTCGTGCCCGGCCGTGCCGTCACCGCGGAACCGGCCCGCGGCGTCGGGCAGCACCCCGGCGAACCGGAGGAGGTCCGGCAGCGTGAGGACGAGCGACCCGTCCTCGAAGTGCACGCCCTGCGCGGGCGTCCAGTGGTTGCTCGTGCGCACGTACGACGTGTCGTCCTGGCGCAGTAGGTACACGAACGTCTCCGCGAGCACGCGGCTGCCGACCTCGCCGAGGAAGCTGCCGTCGCCCTGGAGCTCGGCCTCCTTGAGGACGTAGTACCACAGCGGGGTGCCGCCGTGGTCGCCGTCACGCAGGGCCGCGAGCGCCTGCTTCACGTCGTCGCTCGCCCGGTCCTCGAGCTGGGCCGGGGTGAGCGGGACGACCCCGAAGGCCGCCGCGACGGCCTCGCCCGTGGGCAGCGCGAGCATGTAGCCGCGCAGCAGGTTGCGCTGCGCGAGCTGCTTCTGGAGCGCGCTCGCGACGAGCTGGGCCGGCGTGTGCGCGGGCGGCTCGGGCGGCAGGTTCCCCTCCTTGACCATCGTGCCCAGGCTCGGCGCGAGGAACGTGTCGATCTTCTCCGCCGCGCGGAACGTCCGCGGGTCGCCCTTGTCGACGAACCGCGCCCACTCGATCGGCCAGTTGGACGGCAGGACCGGGGTGCCCTGCGGTCCCGGACGCAGGCTGCCGCCGTTCCCCGTGAACTGGAAGAGCTGCGTCAGGCTCGCGTTCGCGGGCGGCGGGCCCGTGAAGTTGACGTTGAAGTCGTAGGAGTCGCGGATCATCGAGTGCCCGAACCGGAACGCCGCGACCGCGAACTCGAGCGGCATGGAGATCGGGTACCGGGGCCGGAAGAACGACGTGTCGCGCAGGAGCGTCGCGTCGAGCACGCCCGGCTTGGTGAGGGTGCGCAGGTAGTCGTTGACCACGAGCCACTGGTAGTGCCACCGCACGAGCTGGCTCGCGCGCTCGAACACGCCGCGCTCCCCGCCCGTGAGCCGGGTCCAGGGCTCGACGTCGTCCACCCAGTCCACGACGGCGTTGTGGAACCGGATCATCGCGAGGTGGAGCTGGGCGACCACGAGGTTCTCGTCGTTGCGCCCGTCCGGGATCAGCGGCGCGCCGCCGTCGTCGCGCGGCAGGTCGCGCTGCGCGTCGTCGCCGGGCGCCACGAGCGAGAACGACGGACCGCCCGGGATGACGAGCGGCTCGGTGGAGATGCGGCCGAGCCGCAGCTTCGCCGAGCCCGGCACGTACGACGCCTCGCTGCGCGTCGTGCGGTACCCACGCTCGCCCTCGAACCGCGGCCCGCTGCCGTACAGGGAGTCGAGGTTGAGCGCCGGGTGGCGCCCGTTGTGGAGCGAGCGCACCACGACCCACGGCGCGAAGACCCGGAAGGGCACCGCGTCGACGTCGCCGAGCGCCTGGTCCCCGTCGCGGCCCGTCGTCGTGTCGGGGCCGTTGGTGTTGAGGGTGATGTCGTGGTCGATGAACTGGCCCCAGTACGTGTACACGGCCGGAACGTGCGAGTCGAGGCTGCGCGGCGGCTGCCCGGGCGGGGTGACGGGCCGGGCGACCATCGCCGCCCCGAGCGTCTTCAGCGCGGCGACGGTCGCGGCCGTCGCGCCGTTCCCGACCGGGAGGTGGAACCGCGGGAAGCGCTCCGCGAGCTGCGGGAACAGGTAGTCGAACGCGGTCGTGGAGTCGTACCGGTGGTGCTCGAGGTCCCGCGCCACCGCGGCCTCGGCCGCGGGCAGGAGCGGTGCGTCCGACTCCGCCGGGTCCACGTCCGCGTCGGTCGCGACCTCGTCGGGGACGACGGCCGACCCGTGCCCGACGCTGCGGACGGTCCGGCCGACCGGGGTGGACGCCTGGTCGACGGCGTCGGGTGCGACGTCGTCGACGACGGTCTCGGCGACGGGAGCCGCCGGTTGCTGCTGAGCCTCCATGGCTCTGCCCTCTCTGTCGGAGGTCTTCGTGCGGCCCGCGCGGCGGGCCGCCGGCGCCCCCGCGGGCTGCGCGCGCGGGGACGGGTGCGACCGCCCCCGGGCCGCAGCCCGAGGACCGCGCGGCCGCCTGGGCGCCGTGCACGACGGCGCCGCTCACCCGGAGGGAGGGCCCGGTGCCGGTGTCGTGACACGGCCGGGCAGCGCCCGCAGGACGGTGCGGTGACGGAGTCGAGGGCCGTCCTGACGACGCCCGCACGACGTCTCGGGCGAGGACCCCGCGGACGCGCCGCGACGGCCCGGCCGGGCTCAGCCCCGCAGGAGGCCGCGGCGCCGGGCCTCGGCGACGGCGGCCGTGCGCGACGGCGCGCCGAGCTTGTCGTAGACGTGCACGAGGTGCGTCTTCACGGTCGCGCGCGAGAGGAACAGCTCGTGCGCGATCTCGTCGTTCGTGCGCCCCTCGGCGACGAGCGCGAGGACCTCGAGCTCGCGCGCCGTGAGCGCCGTGCCCGGGCTGCGCAGCCGGCCGAGCAGCCGCCGCTGCACCGCCGGGCCGAGGGCGACCTCGCCCGCCGCGGCCGCGCGCACGGCCGCGACGAGCTCGTGGGTCGGCGCGTCCTTGAGCAGGTAGCCGCGAGCGCCCGCCTCGACCGCGGCGAGGATGTCGGCGTCCGCGTCGTAGGTCGTGACGACGAGGACGGGCGGACCGTCCGTCGCGACGATCTCGCGGACCGCGTCCACGCCCCCGAGGCGGCCAGGGCCGAACTGCAGGTCGAGCAGCACGACGTCGGCCCGCAGCCCGGCGCGCAGTCGCGCGAGCAGCTCCTCGGCCGAGCCGACCTCGGCGACGACCCGCACGTCCGGCTCGGCATCCAGGACGGCGCGCAGGCCGGTCCGCACGACGGGGTGGTCGTCCGCGAGGACGACGTCCACGGCGGGCCCGGTCATCGCTCCTCCTCGGTGCAGGCGTCGGTCTCGGTCCGGGTGTCGGCCGGGCGGTCGGCGGGGCGGTCGGCCGGGTCGTCGGCCGGGTCGTCGGCCCGGTGGTCGGCAGCCGCGCCCGACCGGGTCCCGGTCGTCGCCACGAGCGGCACCCAGGCGGCCACCGCCGTGCCCGCCCCCGGCGCGGACTCCACGGACAGCGTGCCCCCGAGGTCCGCGACCCGCGCGCGCATGGCGCCGAGGCCGAAGCCGCCGGGCCGGTCCGCCGCCGGCGCGGGGAGGGCGTCCGGGTCGAAGCCGCGCCCGTCGTCGACCACGTCGAGCGCGACCGCGTCGTCCCCCGGCCCGGTGCCCGCGAGGAAGCTCACGGTGACGGCGGCCCGCGTCGCACCGGCGTGCCGTTCGACGTTGGCGAGCGCGGACTGCGCCACGCGCAGCAGGGCGGCCTCGACCTCGGTCGGCAGCGGGACGGGCTCGCCGCTCACCCGCACGACGACGCGCGGCCCGCCCTCGGCGGCGCGTCCGGACGCCCGGTCCGCGACGCGGCGCAGGGCCCCGACGAGGTTCGACGACGCGAGGTCGGCCGGCGCCAGCGCGCGCACGACGCGGCGCGCCTCGGCGAGGTTGTGCCGCGCGACCTCGCGCGTCTGCTCGACGTACCCGCGCGCGGTCTCCGCGTCGCCGGCGTCGAGCGCGGTCCGGGCCGCGCGCAGGAGCAGCTCGGCGGACGAGAACCCCTGGGCGAGCGTGTCGTGGATCTCGCGCGCCAGGCGCTCGCGCTCGGCCGCCACCGCCCGCTCCCGCTCCGACGCCGCGAGCTCGTCGCGGGTGCGCACGAGCTCGTCGAGCGTGCGCTGGCGCTCCTGGGACTCCCGCACGACCGCTTCCAGCGCGAGGACGACGACGACCGCGACGGCCCCGCCGATGGCCGGCCCGAGCACGAACGGCAGCGCGACGCGCGCGGTCCACGCGGCCATGACGCCCACGACGATCACGACGACCACCGCGACCGCGACCGGGCCCCGGCGCGGGCCGAGGACGTGCATCGCCACGAACATCAGGGGGAACGCGACCCAGACGGCGGTCGTCGTGACGAGCGACAGCCCGACCCAGAGGGCCACGAGACCGGTCACCCACGCGCCCGCGGGCCACCACGCACCGCGCGGCGCGCGCACGTCGACGGGCACGGGGACGCGACGACGGCCCACCACGTACAGCGCGAGCAGGGCCGCGCCGAGCAGCACGGCGCCCACGCCCCGCGCCGTCGACGTGACGAGCGCGCCCGCGACCGCGAGCGCGACCAGCCCGACGAGCAGCACGTCCAGGCCGCGCCGCAGCCACCGCGTCGCGGCCGGCACGACCGGCGCGACGCGACCGGCCGCCGACGTCGCACGGTCGACCGATGCACGGCCCGACGACGCACGGCCCGTCGGCGCAGCACGGCCCGCGAGCGCGGCAGGCTCGGCGGGCTCGGGTCCGGGCGGGGTCACGCCGTCACCCTAGCCACGGCGCCGCGGCCCGGCATCGTCCGAACGGTCGATCCCGGGCTCGTCCCTGCGGCGCCCCAGGACCGGTCGGACCGGTGATCCGCGGCGCGCCCTGACGCGGGACGGTGGACGGGACGTCGGGACGAGTCCTGCGACGCACGACCGCTCGTGCTCGCCGGAGCGCGTCCCCGCCCCCGCACTCTGTCCCACTCGCTGCCCTCGAACCCCGGAGGTCTCCCCCGTGTTCCTCGCCCTGCGCGACCTGCGCCACGCGCGTGGTCGCTTCGCGCTCATGACGGTCGTCGTCGCGCTCATCACGTTCCTCGTCGCGTTCCTCGCGGCGCTCACCGCGGGCCTCGGCCGCGCGAGCACCTCGGCGGTCACCGACCTGCCGGTCGACCGCGTCGTCTTCTCGCCCCCGGAGGAGGGTGCGTCCCCCTCCTTTACCGAGTCCGAGGTGACCGCCGCGCAGACGGACGCCTGGGCCGCCGTCCCTGGGGTCGACGCCGCGGAGCCGCTCGGCGTCGCGACCGTGCGCGCGTCCGGCGACGCGACCGCCGCCGTCACCGCGTTCGGCGTGCGGCCCGGTTCGGGGCTCGTGCCCGGCACCGACGACGGCGGCGCCGACGTCTCCCCCGGCGCCGTCGTGCTCTCCCGCGGCGCGGCCGACGCGCTCGGCGCCGACGTGGGCGACCCGGTGGACGCCGGACCGCTCGACCTGACGGTCTCCGCCGTCGCGGACGTCGAGGCGGACTACGCGCACACGCCGGTCGTCTGGGTGTCCCTCGACGACTGGCAGGCCGTCGGAGCGCGCGGCGGCGCCTCGTCCGACGACGCGGCAGCCGGGCAGGTGGCCACCGTCGTCACCCTGCGGTTCGGCGACGACCCGCCGACCGCGGACGTGCTCGCCGCCACGGACGCGCGCCTCGGCACCGTGACCGCGACGCCGCGCCAGGCGCGCTCGGCCATCTCGTCGTTCACCGCCGAGAACCTCTCCCTGACCCTCATGCAGGTCTTCCTCCTCGCGATCTCGGCGCTCGTCGTCGGCGCGTTCTTCACCGTCTGGACCATCCAGCGCGCGGGCGACGTCGCCGTGCTGCGCGCGCTCGGTGCCTCGACGCGCTACCTGCTGCGCGACGCGATCGGCCAGGCCGGCGTCGTGCTGGGCGTGGGCGTCGGCGTCGGCACGGCCCTCGCGGCCGGCGCGGGGCTGCTCGCGTCCCAGGTCATGCCGGTCGTCGTCGACCTCTCGACGACCCTCGTGCCCGCCGTCGTGCTCGTCGTGCTCGGCGGCCTCGGCGCGGTCCTCGCCGTGACGCGCGTCGCGCGCGTCGACCCGCACGCGGCGCTCGCGGCCCGCTGACCCTTCTCCCTCTCGTCCGTACCGACCCTCAGGAGCTCCCCGTGGACCTCGTCCTCGACCGTGTCCGTCTCACCTACCCCGACGGCGACGGCGTCCTCGTCGCCGTCGACGACGTCTCCCTCACCGTGCCCTCGGGCACCACGACGGCGCTGCTCGGCTCGTCCGGCGCCGGCAAGTCCAGCCTGCTCGCCGTCGCGGCGACGCTCACGCCGCCGACGTCGGGCGTCGTGCGGGTGGGTCCCGACGTCGTCAGCGCACCGCTCGACCCCGGCACCGAGCCCGGGGACGCGGCCGGACGGCGCGGCCGGCGGCGCGCGCGGCGCGCGGCGGACCGGGCGGCGGCGCTGCGCCGCGAGCGCATCGGGCTCGTGTTCCAGCAGCCGCAGCTCGTCGCGTCGCTCACCGTGCTCGAGCAGCTCGAGCTCATGAGCCACCTGCGGGGGCGCTCCCCCGCGTCACGCCGGGCGCACGCGCTGGAGCTGCTCGACGCCGTCGGGGTCGCCGACCGCGCGGACCGCCGGCCCGAGCACCTCTCGGGCGGGCAGCGCCAGCGCGTCGCGATCGCCCGCGCGCTCATGAACGACCCCGAGGTGCTCCTCGTGGACGAGCCGACGTCGGCGCTCGACCACGAGCGGGGCGTGCAGGTGGTGGAGCTGGTCGTGCGGCTCGCGCGCGAGCTCGACGCGGCGACGCTGCTCGTCTCGCACGACGAGGCGACGCTCGACCCGGTCGACGCTCGGGTCCACCTCGCGGACGGCCGCCTCGTCCCGGCGCCCGCGGCGGCCTGAGGGCGCGCTCGTGCCGCCGTCGGGTCAGCGGACCGCGCGCACGTGGGTCGCGACCGCGACCGCCACGACGGCGGCCAGCGCCTGGGCCACCACGACGCCCCACCCGGGCGTACCGACGAGCAGCGCGACCCCGAGCGGGACCGCGCCGAGCACCGCGACGTCGGGCCCCTTGCGCAGCACGGCCGCGGCGCCCGTCGGCAGGCCGCCCGAGGGTGTCGCGAGCAGCGGCCCGCCCCAGTCCGGCGGCTCGCGGTAGGCGCTGCGCACGGCGGCGGCGCCCTGGACGACCGCCGCGAGCACCGCGACCCCGAGCCAGCGTGCGTCCCCCGTCCCGAGCGCGAGCGGGGCCGCGCCCGCGACGAGGCAGGCCGTCGCGGTGAGCGTCGGGACGACGCCGCGCGCGAGCCGCGTCCAGCGCGCGCGGAGGGGCACGAGCGCGTCGACGACCGGGGCCATCTCGGCCGTGCGCGCCCCCTCCGCGCCGAGCACCGCCGCGCCGAGGCCCGCCACGACGAGCAGGGCGAAGAGACCGAAGCCGGAGCCCAGGCCGGGCACCTGCTGCGCGACGACCGTGAGGGCGGCGAGACCGACGAGCTGGGCGAGCGCCGACGGGCTGCGGCCCAGCAGCACGAGGTCGGCCGCGGCCACCGCGCCGACGGGACCGCGCACCGCGGCGAACCGGCGCGGCCGGCGGACCCGGACCCGGGCGGCGCCGGCACGGCGCAGGGCCCGGCCGAGGTCGCGCGTGTCGAAGGACAGCACGGCGCCACCCACCTGGTCCGCGACCGCGCTCTGCGCGCGCAGCACCGTCGCGCCGAGGGACTCCAGCCCGCGCCACCACCGCAGCACGAGCAGCGCCGCGACGGCGAGCAGACCGAGCACGACGACGAGCGGCGCACCGAGCGGCGGGAGACCCGGGCGCCCGGCGACGACGAGCGCGAGGCCCGCGACCGGCACGGCCGCGACCGCGACGTCGCACGTCCGCGCGAGCAGCCCGGCGGCGCGGGCCGACGGCTGGGCGAGTCCCGCGACCGCGACGAGGAGCAGGCCGAGGGCGCCGCCGGTCGCACCGGCCCGCAGCGCGGGCACCGCGTCCAGACCGGCCGCGACCGCGACGACGGCGCTCCCCAGCGCACCGAGCCCGGCACCCAGCACGACGGCGCGCGCGAAGGACGGCGACACGAGACCCCGCCGGTCGGCGGGCGTCGGCACCCACCACCGCACCCCGCCCCCGCCGACGCCGACCGGGCCCAGGCGCACGGCGGTGCCCGTGAGGAACGCGAGCAGCGCCGTCGTGCCGAGCGCCTGGACGGCCCCCGGCCCCAGCACGGGCGGCCCGCCCGCCGGTGCGGCGGTCGCGAGCGTCGAGCGCAGCATCGACGCGAGCCCGACGACCCAGCCCGTCGCGAGCGCGACGGACACCACGGCGTAGGCGACGTCGACGACGATCTCGCCCGGCCCGGCGTCGGCCCGCGCGGCCGCGGCGCGGGCGGTGAGACGGCGCAGCTCGCGGCCCGTCAGCAGCTCGTCCGGGTCGGAGCGCAGCGCGCTCGCTCCGTGCGGCACGGTCAGCGCACCGCAAGGAGCGCCGCGTGGACGTCGGCCGGGGCGAGCGGGACGCACCGGTCGTCGCCGACGAGCAGGCCGCGCGCGCCCGTGCGCTCCACGAGCTCGGGGTCGTGCGTGGCGAGGACCACGGCCACGCCGCTGCGCGCGTCCTCGACGAGCAGCGCGGCGAGGCGCTCGCGCATCCCCGGGTCGAGCCGCTGCTCGGGCTCGTCGAGGACGAGCAGCTCACGGGGCCGCACGAAGCCCGAGGCGAGCAGGAAGCGTCGACGCTGGCCGGAGGAGAGCGCCGACGGGAGCGACCGACCCTGCTCGGCGATCCCGAACCGGTCGAGCAGCTCGTCCACGACGGACCCGGCCCCCGGCACGCCGTGCCCCCGCGCGACGAGGACGAGGTGCTCGCGGACCGTGAGCGCCGGGAAGAACGCGTCGTCGTCGAGCACGCCCGCGACGCGCGCCCGGAAGTCGCGCTCGCGCTCGTCCACGTCGCGCCCGAACGCGCGCACCGCACCGCCGAGCGGCGCCTGGAGACCGAGCAGCGTGCGCAGGAGCGTCGACTTGCCGCTCCCGTTGGCGCCGATCACCACGACCAGCTCGCCCGGCGCCACGGCGAGGTCGACGGGCGCGCACACCGCGACGTCCGCGTAGCCGACGCGCAGCGCGCGCGCCTCGAGCACGGGTGCCGGGGCGGCCACGGTCAGGCGCCCGGCGTCGTCGCGACCGGCTCCCCGCCCGGGGCGGCGAGGATCTGGCGGGCGCGCGCGACGTCGTCGTGCATCTGCGCCACGAGCGGCTCGATGCCGTCGAAGCGCAGCGTCGGGCGCAGCCGCTCGACGAGCTCGAGGACCACGTCCTCGTCGTACAGGTCGAGGTCCGCGCGGTCCAGCACGTATGCCTCGACGCGGCGCTCGACGCCGTCGAACGTCGGGTTGGTGCCGATCGAGATCGCCGCCGGCAGGCGCACGTCCGCGTGGCGGGGATCGGCGCCCGCGAGCTGCGGTCGCTCGAGCCAGCCCGCGTAGACGCCGTCGGCGGGGACCATGCCGCTGATCGAGCCGAGGTTGGCCGTCGGGAAGCCGAGCTCGCGCCCCCGCGCGTCGCCGTGCACGACGGTGCCGCGCACGCGGTGGGACCGGCCGAGGATGCGTGCCGCCTCGCGCACGTCGCCCGCCGCGAGCAGCGCGCGCACGCCCGTCGAGGACCAGCGCACCTGCGAGTCGCCCGGCGTCTCCTCGTCGGTGACCGGCACGCCCTGGTGCTGGCCGACGTCGTCGATCGCCACCACGTCGAAGCCGTACCGCGCGCCGAGCGCGACCATCGTCTCCATGGTGCCCGCGTTGTCGCGGCCGAATCGGACGTCGTGCCCGACGACTACCGCCCCCGCGTGCAGGCCGTCGACGAGGTAGGTGCGCACGAACTCCTCCGGCGTCTGCCGCGCGAACTCGAGCGTGTACTCCACGAGCAGGACCGCGTCCAGGCCCGTCGCGGCGAGCAGCTCGACCCGGTCCGCGATGCCCGTGATGAGCTCGGGCGCGCTCTGGGGGCGGTGCACGGCCGACGGGTGCGGGTGGAACGTCACGGCCACGGCGCGGGCGTCGCGCTCGCGCGCCAGGTCGACGATGCGCCCGAGCACCTGGGCGTGCCCGCGGTGGACGCCGTCGAAGTTGCCGATCGTCACGACCGACGGGCCGAAACCCGGGGGAACCTGGCTCAGGTCCGTCCACAGGTGCACGCGAGAACTCCTCAGGTGAGCAGGAAGGCCGCGGGTGCCGCCCGGGGCGGCCGCCCGTGCCGACGGGGGGGCGGCGGACCGGACGGGGAGGCACCGGGACCGCGCTGGACAAGACTGCCACGCCCCGGGCACGACGCCGAACCGGACGCGTCAGGCGGGAGCGAGCACGAGGACCGGCCGAGCGAGGTCCTTGCCGCCGCGGCGGGTGTCCTCCACGAGCGCCACGAGCTCGCCCGTCGGGGACATCGCCGCCGTCGTGCCGGGCGTCCCGGTCGCGTCGACCCACTGCCCGTACGACAGCGCGGTCGCCTGCTCCGGGGTCAGCTCGCGCACGGGGAACGTCGCACGGGCCGCCTGCGCGAGCGGCAGGGTCGCGAGCACGCCGTCGCGGTCCGCCTGGGCCTCGAGCTCCTCGAGCGTCGAGGCGACGTCGAGCCCGTACCCGCCCACCCGCGTGCGCCGCAGCGCCGTGAGGTGGCCGCCGACGCCGAGCGCCGACCCGAGGTCGCGCGCGAGCGCGCGCACGTACGTCCCGGACGACACGGTCACGGTGACGTCGACGTCGAGCGCGGGCGGCGCATCGTCGGGGAGGCCCTGCTCCCCCGGCGCCACGGGCCGCACCGCGAGCACGTCGAAGCGCGAGACGACGACGGGCCGCGCCGCCAGCGCGACCTCCTCGCCCGCACGGGCGCGCGCGTACGCGCGCTGCCCGTCGACCTTGATCGCGCTCACCGTGCTCGGCACCTGGAGGATCTCGCCGGTGAGACCGGCGATCCCCGCGTCGAGGTCGGCCCGCACGACGGCGGACGCGTCCGCCCGCGAGAGCACCTCGCCCTCCGCGTCGTCGGTCGTGGTCGCCGCACCGAGGCGGATCGTCGCGTCATAGTCCTTGTCGGCGCCGACGACGTACGTCAGCAGCTTCGTCGCGCGCCCGACGCCGAGCACGAGCACGCCCGTGGCCATGGGGTCGAGCGTGCCCGCGTGGCCGACCTTGCGCGTGCCGGCGAGGCGTCGGCCACGGCCGACGACGTCGTGGCTCGTCCAGCCGGCGGGCTTGTCGACGACGACGAGACCGTCGGGAGCGACGGGGCGTCGCTCCCGACGGTCGGTCGCGGACGGGCGTGCGCCCACGCGGTCAGGCCCGGTCGTCGTCGGCGACGGCGTCTGCGTCCTCCGACGTGCGGTACGGGTCGGCGTCCCCGGCGAAGGGCTTGCCCTCGCGCAGGGCGGCGAGCTCGGCGTCGCGCCGGCGGGCCTCGACGAGCGCGGCGTCGAGGTGCGCCGCCGTCTCGGGCACCGCGTCGAGGTGGAACTCGATCGCCGGCGTGAGGCGGATGCCGGTCTGCTTGCCGACCTCCGACCGGATGAGGCCCTTCGCGCTCTCCAGCGCGGCGGCCGTCCCGGCCCGCTCCTCGTCCGTCCCGTAGACGGTGTAGAACACCGAGGCGTTCTGCAGGTCGCCCGTGACACGGACGTCCGTCACGGTGACGAACCCGAGGCGCGGGTCCTTGATCCGCGTGTCGAGCATCTGCGCGACGATCTCCTTGATGCGGTCGGCGAGCTTCCTCGCCCGGGGGTGGTCGACCATGTCTTCTTCCTTTCGTGCCGAGCCTTCCGGCGACGGTCCCGACGACCGTACGTCGAACGGCGCCCACCGGCCGGGTGGGTGACCGCGGTGGGGTGCTGACTGACGACTGCGGGTGATGACGACCGCGGGGTGACGAACGCCCGGGGGCGGCCACGATGACCGTGACCGCCCCCGGGCGTGACGAGCGTCAGGAGCGCGGCTTCTCGCGCATCTCGAACGTCTCGATGGTGTCGCCGACCTGGAGGTCGTTGAACGAGCCCAGACCGATACCGCACTCGAAGCCCTCGCGGACCTCGGTGGCGTCGTCCTTGAACCGCTTGAGCGACTCGACCGTGAGGTTGTCCCCCACGACCTTGCCGTCGCGCAGGACGCGCGCCTTGGCGTTGCGGCGGATCTCGCCCGACCGGACGATCGAGCCGGCGATGTTGCCGAACTTGGAGGAGCGGAAGATCTCGCGGATCTCCGCCGTGCCCAGCTGGGCCTCCTCGTACTCCGGCTTGAGCATGCCCTTGAGCGCGGCCTCCACGTCCTCGATCGCCTGGTAGATGATCGAGTAGAAGCGGACGTCGACGCCCTCGCGCTCGGCCAGGTCCTCGACGCGCTCGCCGTACTTCACGTTGAAGCCGATGATGATCGCGTTGTCGACCGTCGCGAGGTTGACGTCGTTCTGCGTGATCGCACCGACACCGCGGTGGATGACGCGCAGCTCGACCTCGTCGCCCACGTCGATCTTGAGCAGCGCGTCCTCGAGGGCCTCGACGGCACCGGACACGTCGCCCTTGAGGACGAGGTTGAGGGTCTCGACCTTGCCCTGCTGGAGAGCCTGCGTGAAGTCCTCGAGGCTGATGCGCTTGCGGCGCTTGGCCAGGAGGGCGGCGCGCTCGGCAGCCTCGCGCTTCTCGGCGATCTGGCGGGCCGTGCGCTCGTCGGGCGCCACGAGGAACGTGTCGCCCGCGCTCGGCACGGACGCGAGACCCAGCACGAGGACCGGACGGGCGGGGCCCGCCTCGGTCACGGCGTTGCCGTGCTCGTCGAACATCGCGCGGACACGGCCGTGGGCCGTGCCGGCGACGATCGCGTCACCGACGTGCAGCGTGCCGGACTGGACGAGGACGGTCGCGACGGCGCCGCGGCCCTTGTCCAGGTTCGCCTCGATGGCGACGCCGCGCGCGTCCTTGTCGGGGTTCGCACGCAGGTCGAGCGAGGCATCGGCCGTGAGCAGGACGGCCTCGAGGAGGTCGTCGATGCCCATGTTCTGCTTCGCGGAGACGTCGACGAACATCGTGTCGCCGCCGTACTCCTCGGCCACCAGGTTGTACTCGGTGAGCTGCTGGCGGATCTTGGCCGGGTTCGCCGACTCCTTGTCCACCTTGTTCACCGCGACCACGATCGGCACGTTCGCCGCCTGGGCGTGGTTGAGCGCCTCGATGGTCTGCGGCATCACGCCGTCGTCCGCGGCCACGACGAGGATCGCGATGTCCGTCACCTGGGCACCACGGGCACGCATGGCGGTGAACGCCTCGTGACCCGGGGTGTCGATGAAGGTGATGGCGCGGTCGACGCCCTCGTGCTCGTGGCGCACCTGGTACGCACCGATGTGCTGGGTGATGCCGCCGGCCTCGCCCGCGACGACGTCCGTCTGGCGGATGGCGTCGAGGAGCTTGGTCTTTCCGTGGTCGACGTGACCCATGACGGTGACGACCGGCGGGCGGGCGGCGAGCTCGTCGTCGCCCTCGGCCTCGAGCTCCGCGTCCAGGTCGATGTCGAACGACCCGAGCAGCTCGCGGTCCTCCTCCTCGGCCGAGACCATCTCGATGACGTAGCCGAGCTCGGACGCGAGGGCACCGAACGTGTCCTCGTCGAGCGACTGCGTCGCCGTGGCCATCTCACCGAGGTGGAACAGCACGGTCACGAGGCTCGCGGGGTTCGCGTCGATCTTGTCGGCGAAGTCGTTGAGCGACGAGCCGTGACGCAGCCGCACGACGGTCGAGCCGTTCCCGCGGGGAACCTGCACGCCGCCGAGCGACGGCGCCTGCATCTGCTCGAACTCCTGGCGCTTCGCGCGCTTCGACTTCCGCCCACGGACCGGGCGACCGCCGGCGCGCCCGAAGGCGCCCTGCGTCGAGCCACGACCGGCGCCACCGCGGCCACCGCCACCGGGACGGCCGGCGAAGCCGCCGCCACCGCCGGGAGCGCCGCCACCACCGGGACGACCGCCGAAGCCGCCGCCACGACCGCCGCCACCGCCACCGGGACGACCACCGGGAGCAGGACGCTCACCGGGACGGCCGATCGAGGTGCGGCCGGGCATCATGCCCGGGTTGGGGCGCGGGCCGCCGGGACGCGGCGCGGGACGCGGGCCGCCCGGGCGAGGACCGCCCGAGCGCTCACCGGACGCCGCCGCCGCACCCTCGGTGCGCTCGGGGCGCGACCCGGGCCGGGGCATGCCCTGGCTCGGGGCGAACGGGTTGTTCCCCGGGCGCGGGGCGCCCGGACGCGGGCCGCCCTGCCGGGGCATGCCCTGGCTGGTCGCGAACGGGTTGTTTCCCGGACGCGGTGCGCCGGGACGCCCGCCCGAGCCACCGGGGCGCGGGGCGGACGCGTTCGTGCCGCCGCCCGGCTTGGGCGAGGCGGTGGGCTTCTGCGCGGGCGCGGGCGTCGGACGCTGCGCCGCGGGAGCCTGGGGTGCCGGAGCCTTCGGGGCCGGCACCGCGGGCGCGGCGGGTGCCGGAGCCTTCGGGGCCGGCGCGGCCGGCTCGGCGGGGGCCGCGGCCTGCGGGGCCTGCGGAGCCGGCGCGGCCGGCTCGGCCTTGACCTCCGGCTTCGGGGCCGGCTTCGGCGCGGCCGGACGCGCGGCGGGTGCCGCGGGCTTGCTCGCGCCGCCGCCTCCGGCGGGGAAGGCGTCGCGCAGCTTGCGGACCACCGGTGGCTCGATGGTCGAGGATGCCGAGCGGACGAACTCACCGAGCTCCGTCAGCTTGGTCATGATGGTCTTGCTTTCCACCCCGAGCTCCTTCGCGAGCTCGTAGACGCGGACCTTTGCCACAACTCTCCTGTCTCGGCCCGCCCCGGACAGGGAGGACCGTCGTTAGTGCTGGGTGCTCATCGCTGGGTACTCATCGGGTGCCCATCGGCTTCTAACCCGCTTCCTTGTCGACGTGTCGTGCTGGCGGCCCCGTACGGACGGGGCCGTGACGCATGGCTCAGAGACGCTCTCCCGGACGGGCCTCGATCGCGGCGCGGACCGCGGCGAGGTCGAGGGGCCCGGCGACACGCAGGGCCCGCGGGACGGCCCGCCGGCGTTCCGCCGTCTCGAGGCACCGGGTCGACGCGTGGAGCCACGCACCGCGACCCGGCAGCGACCGCCCGGCGTCCACCACGAGCCGTGGCTCGTCGGTGCCCGCGCCGGACCGGTCGAGGACCAGACGGAGAAGAGCTGACCGCAGGTCGCGCTGCCTGCACCCGACGCACGTGCGGACCGGAACCGATCCCGTGGGAACGGGGTGGGTCGTGGAGTCCGGGGGCATGGTCGAGGTGCGGGCTCGCGGCCCGGTCGATGACAGTCTACCGCGCCGGTCCGTCATCCGTGACCGTCCCACGCCCCGCGGCTACCGGTCGGCAGCGCGAGGACCTGCGGGAGCGGCACCGTCCGACCCCTCGGCCGGGGCGCCGCCCTCGTCCGAACGGATGTCGATGCGCCACCCCGTGAGCTTCGCGGCCAGGCGGGCGTTCTGCCCCTCCTTGCCGATCGCGAGGGAGAGCTGGAAGTCCGGGACGACGACGCGCGCGGCGCGCGCCACCTCGTCGACCACCGTGACCGACGACACACGCGCCGGGGACAGCGCGTTGGCCACGAACTGGGCCGGGTCGTCGCTGTGGTCGACGATGTCGATCTTCTCGCCGTGGAGCTCCGCCATGACCGCGCGCACGCGCGAGCCCATGGGCCCGATGCACGCGCCCTTGGCTCCGAGACCCGGGACGCGCGAGCGGACGGCGACCTTGGTGCGGTGCCCCGCCTCGCGCGCGATGGCCGTGATCTCCACCGAGCCGTCGGCGACCTCGGGGACCTCGAGCTCGAAGAGCTTGCGGACGAGGTTCGGGTGCGTGCGGCTCAACGTGATCTGCGCGCCCTTCATTCCCCGGGCGACCTCGAGCACGTAGGCGCGCAGGCGCTCGCCGTGCACGTACTCCTCCGTGGGGACCTGCTCGTGCGGCGGGAGCACGGCCTCCGTGCCGCCCACGTCCACGAGCACGACGCGCGGGTCGCGGCCCTGCTGGATGACGCCCGCGAGGACCTCGCCCTCCTTGCCGCGGAACGTGCCGAGGATCTGGTCGTCCTCCGCGTCGCGCAGGCGCTGGACGATGACCTGGCGTGCGGTCGAGGTCGCGATGCGCCCGAAGTCGGCGGGCGTGTGATCGAACTCGGGGCCGTACTCGACGGGGCCGCGCGGGGCGTCCTCGTCGTCGGTCTCGGGAGCCGGCAGCTCCTCGCGCGCCCACACCGTCACGTGGCCCGTCTTGCGGTCGAGCTCGACGCGTGCACGGGTGTACGCGTCGGGGGTGCGGTGGTACGCCGAGAGCAGGGCCTGCTCGATCGCGGCGACGAGCACGTCGAGGCTGATGTCCCGCTCGCGCTCCAGCAGGCGCAGCGCGCTCATGTCCACGTCCATCGTCAGGCCTCCTCGTCGTGGTCGGTCGTCTCGTCGGCGGCGCCGTCGAGCTCGGGCAGGTCCGCCTCGAGGGCGCGCTTGAGCTCGACCTGCACCTCGCCGCGCACGACGTCGGCGAGCGGCACCACGCGCTCCGTCACCGCGCCGCGCGCGCCGGGGACGTCGAGGACCAGCTCGGTCTCGACCGCAGAACCGGAGCGCAGGCGACCCTCGAGCGTGCCGCCGTCGGTCAGGACGAGCCGCACGAGACGGCCGCGGGCGCGCCGGAAGTGGCGCGGCTCGGTGAGCGGACGGTCCGTGCCCGGCGTCGAGACCTCGAGCGTGTACGCGCCGTGGAGCGGGTCCACCGTGTCCAGCGCCGCGGAGATCGGGCGCGTGGCCTCGGCCACCGCGTCCAGGTCGAGGCTGCCCTCGACGTCGTCGGGGAGGTCCAGCACGACGCGCACCACCGAACGAGCACCCGCGCGCGACACCGTGACGTCCTCGAGGTGGAGCCCGGCGTCGCGGACCGCGGGCTCGACCGCCTCGCGGACGCTCTCCCGGAGCGCGTGCGCCGCCGCGTCGCCTCCGGACCCTCTGCCGGACTGACCGCCCGCCTGCCCTGCCATGACTCAGCTCCTGTCCGTGTCCCACGCCGGGTACGCCAGACGACCGGTGTGTTGTTGTCTCGGGTGCTCCGACCCCCGCTCGCGGGACGTCGGAACGGGGACCAGCCTAACGACTCGCGGGCCCCGGACGTGACATCATCGCCCCCGATGACTCCCCACGCGACCGCGGCCGACGCCGCCCCCCGAGCCCGGCGGACCCGTCCCGCGGCCCGTGCCCGCCGTCTGCTCGCGGTGGTCACGGTGCTCGCGACGGGCGTCCTGGCGGCCGGGTGCGGCGTCCGGCTGGACACGCCGCCGCCCACGGAGCCCTCCCCCGACACGGTCGAGGTGCTCCGCTCCGGGGCCGTCGACGACGCGCTCGCGGTCGCCGCGCTGGTGGCGGACGTCACGCCCCGGGTGACCGACCCGGCCGCGCTCGCCGTGCTGGGCGAGGCCGCCGCGTTCGCCGACCGGCACGTCGACGCGCTCGGCGGGGTCTACGACTCGGGCCTCGAGGAGCCCACGGAGCCCGAGGGCGACGTCGCGGGCGACGCCGAGACCGGCACCGCGGGGACCGACGCCCCGGGGACGGGCACGGACGCGGCGGGCACGCCCGCCCCCGGCACCGCGACGACGGACGACGTCGTCACCGCGCTCGTGGGCGCGGCCGAGCGCACGGGCGCGGCGGCGGACGCCTCGCCGGACGCGCGGCTCGCGCGGCTCCTCGCGTCGGTCGCCGCCTCGGAGCACGTCTCGGCGCAGCGGCTCGCCGCGGCCACGGGCTCGACGGCCGCGGCGGGCCTCGCCGAGCCGCCGCCCGTCGACGACGCGCCCGGCGGCGTCGGCGCCGCGGACCTCGCGACGCTCGTCGAGGCGGAGGACGCCGCCGGGTACGGCTACGAGGTGCGTGCCGCGCAGTCGGAGGGCGACGTGCGCACCGCCGCGGTCGCACGCGCCGCCCAGCACCGCGCCCGCGCGCAGGGCTGGGCCCTCGCCGCGGGCACCGACGGGACGCCGCAGGACCCGCGTCGCGTCGCCTACGCGCTGCCCGACGGCACGGACGCGGCCGCGCTCGCGCGCCAGGTCGAGTCGGGGCTCGCGCAGACGTACGCGAGCCTCGTCGCCGCGGCGGCGCCGACGTCCCGGGCCGAGGCCGTCGCGCTCCTCGCGGACGCGTGGGCGAGCGCCGTCGCGTGGGGCGAGGCGCCCGTCGCGTTCCCGGGCCTGCCGGAGCAGACGGCAGGCTGAGCGCGCCCGGCTCGCACGCACGGGCGCGAGGCCGACTCCCGCGGGCGGCCTGGTGCACCGACGACCCCGCGCAGCGCGCACCCGGAGCGCCACACCGCGCGGCCGTGAGCGCAGCAGAGCGCCCCGGCCCGGGGATCCGGACCGGGGCGCCCCGAGGCTGCTCGGACGGTCAGCCGAGGAGCTCGGCGACCCGGCCCGCGACGTGCTCGACGGCGTCCTCGACGGTGACCTGCGCCGCCTCGCCCGCGCGCGGGCGGACCTCGACGACGCCGTCGGCCAGGCCGCGGCCCACGACGAGCAGGAGCGGCACGCCGAGGAGCTCGGCGTCCTTGAACTTCACGCCGGGCGAGACCTTGGGCCGGTCGTCGTAGATCACCTCGACGCCTCGACCTGAGAGCTCGGTCGCGAGGCGCTCGGCCTCCTCGAACACGCTCGCGTCCTTGCCCGTGGCGACGACGTGCACCTGCGCGGGCGCGACGTGCGCGGGCCACGCGAGCCCGGCGTCGTCGTGGTTCGCCTCCGCGAGCGCCGCGAGGACGCGCGTGACGCCGATCCCGTAGGAGCCCATCGTCACGACGACCTGCTTGCCGTTCTCGTCGAGCACCGTGAGGCCGAGGGCCTGGGCGTACTTGCGGCCGAGCGCGAAGATGTGGCCGATCTCGATGCCGCGCGCGAGCTCGAGCGGGCCCGAGCCGTCGGGCGCGAGGTCGCCCGCGCGCACCTCCGCGGCCTCGACCGTGCCGTCGGCGGCGAAGTCGCGCTCGGCGACGAGGTCGAACACGTGGCGGCCGGGCGCGTTCGCGCCGGTGATCCAGCGCGTGCCGGCGACGACGCGCGGGTCGAGGAGGTAGCGCACCGAGTGCCGCTCGGGGGTCTCCCCCGCCGGCGCGTCGGACGCGCCGTCCGCGGGCGCCTCGCGGCGCGCGTTCGGGCCGAGCACCTGCGGGCCGATGTAGCCCTTGACGAGCTCGGGGTGGGCGGCGAAGTCGGCGTCCGTGGCCGGCTCGACCTCGGCGGGCTCGAACGCCGCGCCGACGCGCTTGAGGTCGACCTCGCGGTCGCCCGGCAGCCCGACGACGACGACCTCGCGGCGGCCGTCCGGGTGCGTCAGCGCGAGCACGACGTTCTTCAGCGTGTCGGCCGCCGTCCACGCGCGGTCCTGGCGGGGGTAGCGCGCGTTCGCGAGCTCGACGAGCGAGGCGATGGTCGGGGTGTCGGGCGTGTCCTCGACGTGCGCGGCCGGCGCGTCGGCGTAGTCGACCGCCTCGGGCACCGGCGTGACGACGGCCTCGACGTTCGCGGCGTAGCCCCCGGGCGAGCGCACGAACGTGTCCTCGCCGATCGCGGTCGGGGTGAGGAACTCCTCGGAGCGCGACCCGCCCATCGCGCCGGACGTGGCGGCGACGATGACGTACTCGAGCCCGAGCCGGTCGAAGATGCGCCGGTACGCCGCGCGCTGCGCCTCGTACGAGCGCTCGAGGCCCTCGTCCGTCGTGTCGAACGAGTACGCGTCCTTCATGACGAACTCGCGCCCGCGGATGAGGCCCGCGCGGGGACGCGCCTCGTCGCGGTACTTCGTCTGGATCTGGTAGATCGTCAGCGGCAGGTCCTTGTACGACGAGTACAGGTCCTTGACGAGGAGCGTGAACATCTCCTCGTGGGTGGGCGCGAGGAGGTAGTCGCCGTCCTTGCGGTCCTTGAGGCGGAAGATGTTCGGCCCGTACTCCGTCCAGCGGCCCGTCGCCTCGTACGGCTCCTTGGGCAGCAGCGCCGGGAAGTGCACCTCCTGCGCGCCCGCGGCCGCCATCTCCTCGCGGACCACGTCCTCGACCTTGCGCAGCACGCGCAGGCCGAGCGGGAGCCAGGTGTAGATGCCGGGGGCGGCGCGACGGATGTAGCCCGCCCGCACGAGGAGCCGGTGGCTCGCGACCTCGGCGTCGGCCGGGTCCTCGCGCAGCGTCCGGACGAACAGGGTGGACAGGCGCAGGAGGTCGGCGCCCCGGACGCGGGTGGAGGCCGCGGCGGGCGCGCCGGACGTGACGGAAGACATGCGCCCCACCCTACCGGCGGGGAGGATGTCCCCATGCCCGAGCTGCCCGAGGTCGAGGCCCTCGTCCGGTTCCTCGACGACCGCGCGACCGGCCGCACGGTCGTGGCCGCGGACGTCGCGCAGATCGCCGCGCTCAAGACGTTCGACCCGCCGATCTCGGCCCTGGTGGGGCGGGTCGTCACGGGCGCCCGACGGCACGGCAAGTGGCTCGACCTCGTGCTCGCCGAGGCCGCCGACGGGACCGGTGCGCCCGGGCCCGACGCCGAGGTCCACCTCGTGTTCCACCTCGCCCGGGGCGGGTGGCTGCGCTGGTCCGAGAAGGCGCCGACGACGCCCGTCCGCCCGCGCCTCGGCGGCAGCGGTGGCGGGAAGGCCGCGGTGCTCGCGCTGCGCGTGCGGTTCGACGACGGCTCCGGGTTCGACCTCACGGAGGCCGGGACGCGCAAGCGGCTCGCGGTGCACGTCGTGCGCCACCCGGAGGAGGTCCGGGCGATCGAGACGCTGGGCGTCGAGCCGCTCGACCCGGCCTTCACGCCCGAGGCGCTCGGGGCGCTCATGGCGGCGCGCAACCAGCAGGTGAAGGGGCTGCTGCGCGACCAGTCGTCGATCGCCGGGATCGGGAACGCCTACTCGGACGACATCCTGCACGCGGCGCGCACGAGCCCGTTCAAGCTCACGCGCTCGTTCACGCCCGACGAGGTCGCGCGCGTGCACGCCGCCGTGGGCGAGGTGCTCGCCGAGGCCGTGGCGGCGGCGTCGGGCAAGCCGGCCGCCGAGCTCAAGGACGCGAAGCGCGCGGGGATGCGCGTGCACGGGCGCACGGGGCTGCCCTGCCCCGTGTGCGGCGACACCGTGCGCGAGGTGAGCTTCGCCGACCGCAGCCTCCAGTACTGCCCGACGTGCCAGACCGGGGGCCAGGTCCTCGCCGACCGGCGGATGTCGCGCCTGCTCAAGTGAGGACCCGCCGGGCGGGGCGCGCGCTCCGGGGCGGGCGCCGTCAGAACAGCACGGTCGCGTAGGTCCCGACCTGCTCGAACCCGACCCGGCGGTACGTCGCGAGCGCGGCCGCGTTGTAGTCGTTGACGTACAGCGACACCACGGGAGGCGCCGCACCGCGCGCCGCGTCCGCGAGCCCGGGCTCGCGCGCGAGACGCACGACGGCGGCCATCCCCGGAGCGGCGAGCCCTTGCCCGCGGTACCGCGGGTCGACCCACACGCCCTGCACCTGCGCGACGCGCGGCGTCACCGCGCCGAGCTCCGCCTTGAAGACCACGTGCGGCGAGCGGCCGGGCTCCGCGGCCATGCGGACGAAGGACCGGCCCGCGAGCACGAGCGAACGGACGCGCTCCTCGTACGCGCGGCCCCCGCCCTCGACCGGCGAGTAGCCGACCTCCTCGGTGAACATGCGCACGCACGCGGGCAGCACCACGGGGACCTCCGCCGGGACGGAGCGGCGCACGTGCGGGTCGGGCTCGACGTCCGGGTCGCGGTCGATCGCGAGCGACGGCTGGTTCGCCCGGATCTCGCGCGGCGCCGGCCAGTGCGGGGCGAGCAGGTCCCACAGGGCCAGCACGGCGTCGCGCTCGCCCACGACCGACGACGACCGCCGCCCCGCGTGCCGCGCGAGCGCGGCGAACGCCGCGACCGCCGTGCGGGCGCGGTCGGCGTCGAGCGACGCCGGGACGACCGGCACGAGGTTCGCCCCGGCCCAGCACACCGCCTCGAGCGGACCGACGGCGGGAAAGCCCCACGCCTGGCCGCCCGCGGCGTGCAGGCCGGCGTGCTGCGCGACGGCGAGCCGCGCCGCCGCGAGCGTCGACGCGACCGGGTCGCCCGCGCACACCGCGAGCGCCTCGGGGACGTCCGCGTCGGAGAGCACGCGGGCCCGCTCGGCCGCGTCGTCGCCCGACCCGGCGCGCGCCCGTGGCCGCAGTGCCGGGACCGACGGGCGCCAGCGGCTCACGAGGGGGTCAGCCGACCGTGACGACCGGCGGACCGGCCTGCGCGTCGTTCTCCGGCGTCATGGTCTCCGCGATGCGCAGCGCCTCCTCGATGAGGGTCTCGACGATGAGCGACTCGGGGACCGTCTTGACGACCTCGCCCTTGACGAAGATCTGCCCCTTGCCGTTGCCCGACGCGACGCCGAGGTCCGCCTCACGCGCCTCGCCCGGGCCGTTGACGACGCAGCCCATGACGGCGACGCGCAGGGGCACCTCCATGCCCTCGAGCCCGGCCGTGACCTTCTCCGCGAGCGTGTACACGTCCACCTGGGCGCGGCCGCACGACGGGCAGGAGACGATCTCGAGCTTGCGGGGGCGCAGGTTGAGCGCCTGGAGGATCTGGTTGCCGACCTTGACCTCCTCGACCGGGGGCGCGGACAGCGAGACGCGGATCGTGTCGCCGATGCCCTTGCTCAGCAGCGCGCCGAACGCCGTGGCCGACTTGATCGTGCCCTGGAACGCGGGGCCGGCCTCGGTCACGCCGAGGTGCAGCGGCCAGTCGCCCGCCTCGGCGAGCAGCTCGTACGCCCGCACCATGACGACCGGGTCGTTGTGCTTCACCGAGATCTTGAAGTCGTGGAAGCCGTGCTCCTCGAACAGCGACGCCTCCCACACGGCCGACTCGACCAGCGCCTCGGGCGTCGCCTTGCCGTACTTCGCGAGCAGGCGCGGGTCGAGGGAGCCGGCGTTCACGCCGATGCGCAGGGACACGCCCGCGTCGGACGCCGCCTTCGCGATCTCCTTGACCTGGTCGTCGAACTTGCGGATGTTGCCCGGGTTCACGCGCACCGCGGCGCAGCCCGCGTCGATCGCGGCGAACACGTACTTGGGCTGGAAGTGGATGTCGGCGATCACCGGGATCTGCGACTTCTTCGCGATCGCCGGCAGCGCGAGCGCGTCGTCCGCGCTCGGCACCGCGACTCGCACGATGTCGCAGCCCGACGCCGTGAGCTCCGCGATCTGCTGGAGGGTGGCGTTGATGTCCGTCGTCGGCGTCGTCGTCATGGACTGGACGCTGATCGGCGCGTCGCCGCCGACGTCCACCTTGCCGACCTTGATCTTGCGGCTCTTGCGGCGCGGCGCGAGGACCGGCGGCGGCGCGGCAGGCATTCCGAGACTGATGGGTACGCTCACGCCCCTAGTATCCCCCGGCGAGCGTCGAACGGGGCACCGCCGGGTGTCCGGGACGTCACCTTTCCGCGCGGTCCCGCACATCTTCGCGGCACCTCCACGCACGCCTCCCGGTGGAGCAGAGGCCTCGGGCGACGCGCCGGGCTACGTGAGGCGGACGGGGTCGATGATGTCGGCGAGGATCAGCAGGGCGCCGACGCCGACGAGGACCACGAACATCACGTACGCGACCGGCATCATGCGCGCCAGGTCGGCCGGTCCCGGGCGCGGGCGACCGCGGACGCGCGCGACGGTGCGCTTGGCTCCCTCGTAGAGCGCGTTGACCACGTGCCCGCCGTCGAGCGGCAGGAGCGGGATGAGGTTGAAGACGAACAGCGCGACGTTCAGCGCGGCGAGCAGCAGGAGCATGGTCACCACGCGGTCGAGCACCGGGCTCTCCGCGCCCGCGACGTCCACCGCGACCCGGCCGACCCCGACGACGCTCATCACGGAGTCCTGCCCGCGGGGCGCGTCGGTGAACGCGGCCTGGGCGGCCTCGTAGACCTTGACCGGCAGGGTGACGATGATGCCCGCCGTGCCGCTCACCTGCTGCCACGTGGCCTCCGCGGCCACGCCGATCCCGGCGGGCGTGCGTTCGACGGTCGGCGCGAACCCGACGAACCCGGCGGGCTTCGTGACGGGCTCGCCGTCGTCGTCGACGACGGGCGTGCCGTCCTCGGCGACGACCTGGCGCTCGACCTCGACCGGCGTGATGGTGAGGTCGACCTGTTCGCCGTCGCGCTCGACGACGACCGGCGTGGCCTGGCCGGCGGCGCCGCGGATCATGCCGGAGAGCTGGTCCCACGAGGTGACGTCCTCGCCGTCGAACGCCACGATCGTGTCGCCCGGCCGGAGCCCCGCGGCGGCGGCCGGCGAGGGGTCGGCGTCGGCGGCGCACTCCTGCTCCTCGTCCGTCACGGCGGACGGGACGCACGCGTTCACCGAGCCGACCGTGGTGGTGACCGCGGGCAGGCCGATGCCGACGCACACGATCGCCATGAGGACGAACGCGATGAGGAGATTCATGAAGGGACCGCCGAGCATGACGACGACCTTCTTGGGCGCGGAGAGGTTGTAGAACGCGCGGTGCTCCTCGCCCGGCCGGATCTCCTCCGTGCTGGCGTCCCGCGCGTCGGCCACGACCTGGGAGAAGAACCCGCTGCCGCGGGGGCGGGCGCCCGCGGGTGCGGGCGGGTACATGCCCACGAGGCGCACGTAGCCGCCGAGCGGGATCGCCTTGAGGCCGTACTCGGTCTCGCCCTTCGTGCGCGACCACAGGGTCGGGCCGAAGCCGACCATGTACTGGCTCACGCGGACGCCGAACTTCTTCGCGGGCACCATGTGCCCGACCTCGTGCAGCGCGATCGAGACGACGATCCCGACCACGATCACCAGGATGCCGATCAGCGTGGCCATCGTTCCCTCTGCTCCCTCTCGACGTCCAGGGCGGTCGTCCCGCCCCGACGGTTGCTCGTCACCGGCGGTCCAGCAGCTCGTGGGCTCGCGCGCGCGCCCAGGTCTCCGCCTCCGCCACGTGCTCCAACGTCAGCGCGTCCGCGGGGGTTCCGTCGTGCGCCGCGAGCACGCGCTCGACCGTCGCCACGATGTCACCGAAACCTGCGCGTCCGCTGAGGAACGCCGCGACGGCCTCCTCGTTCGCCGCGTTGTACACCGCCGGGTGCGTGGCGCTCGCCGCCACGGCCGCGCGCGCGAGCCTCACCGCGGGGAACGCCGCGTCGTCGAGCGGCTCGAACGTCCACGACGTCGCGGCGGACCAGTCGCACGGCGGCGTCACGGGGTCGAGCCGGTCGGGCCACGACAGCCCGAGCGCGATGGGCAGGCGCATGTCCGGCGGCGACGCCTGCGCGATCGTCGAGCCGTCGACGAACTCGACCATCGAGTGCACGACGGACTGCGGGTGCACGACGACCGTGATGTCGTCGGCCGGGACGTCGAAGAGCAGGTGCGCCTCGATGAGCTCGAGACCCTTGTTCATGAGGCTCGCGGAGTTCACGGTGACGACCGGGCCCATGGCCCAGGTGGGGTGCGCGAGCGCCTGGTCGACGGTCGCGGCCTTGACCGCGTCGGCCTCCCAGCCGCGGAACGGGCCGCCCGAGGCGGTGAGGATCAGCCGGCGCACCTCCGGTCGCGTCCCCGACCGCAGGCACTGGGCGATGGCCGAGTGCTCGGAGTCCACCGGGACGATCTGGTCCGGGCGCTGCTGGGCTGCGCGGACGAGCGCTCCCCCGGCGACGAGCGACTCCTTGTTCGCGAGGGCGAGCGTCGACCCGGCGCGCAGCGCGGCGAGCGTCGGGCCGAGGCCCACCGACCCCGTGACCCCGTTGAGGACGACGTCGCTCCCCCGCGCCGCGAGCTCGGCCGCGGCATCGGGTCCGGCGAGCACCTCGGGGACCTCCTCGCGACCGGCGCAGGCCGCCGACAGCGCCTCGGCCAGGGCCGCCGCACGGGTCGCGTCCGCCACGCCGACCGCGCGCACGCCCAGGTCGGCGGCCTGGCGCGCCAGCAGGTCCACGTCGCCGCCGCCCGCCGAGAGCGCCTCGACCCGGAACCGGTCGGGGTGGGCCCGGACGACGTCGATCGCCTGCGTGCCGATCGACCCGGTCGAGCCGAGGATCGTCACGGTGCGCGGGGTGGGTGCAGGTCCGTCGGGCATGGTTCCCATCCTTCCAGGCCGCGGGCGGTGCACCGCACCGGGAGGTCGTGCGGTCAGCGCGGCGCCGTCCACTCGAGCGTGTACCGAAAAAACAGCCGACGGCGCACGCGCGCGCCCGGCAGCAGCACCCGGGCCGTGCGGGCGACCTCGTCCACGGTGTGCCGCGGGTCCCGGACGGGCATGCCCGGCGCGTCGGGCCCAGGGTCCTCGGGTCGGGCGCGGCGGGGGTGCTTCACGAGGCCCACGAGCGGGTTGAGCAGCGCGGACGCGACGTCGACGGCGAGGTCCCGCGCCGTGGCGACCCGGGCGAGCCCCACGACCAGCAGACGGCCGCCCGGCGCGAGGAGGTCCCGCGCGTGCCGGAGCGCCTCGTCGAGCTCGAGATGGTGCAGCACCGCGACCATCGCCACCGCGTCGTACCCGCGGTGCTCCGGGGAACCGGTCCCCGGCCCGGGCGTCCCGCCCGGCGAGCGGACGTCGTCGGGCGAGCGGACGTCGTCGAACCGGAGCCGGCGCACCGTCACGGCGGGGTCGGCAGCGTGCCGCGCCCGGGCCTGCGCGACCATGCCCGCGTCGGCGTCGATCCCGTGCACCTCGGCGGCCCGGGCCCGCAGCCGGCCCAGGAGCACGCCGGCGCCGCAGCCGACGTCGAGCACGACGCGGGCGTCGTGCGGCACGCGCCGCACGACCCAGCCGTGGAAGTGCTCGTTGTGGTTCCAGGGGTGGCGGGCGTTGAACGTCGCAAGCGACGCGACCGCGCGCCGCAGCGGACGGATCGGCGTCGCCCGGGGGTCGAGGCTCACGCGCGGCGGGGCGTCGTCACTCGACGCCGAGCAGCACCTCGATGGCGCGCGCGAAGAACGCGTCGACCGGACCCTCCGCGTAGCCGTCGCGCCCGCGCGCCCGGCCGAACGTCGCGGACCGGATCTCGGCCGCCGTGATCGGGACCTGGCGGTCGAAGTAGGCGACGAGCCGGTCGCACAGGTCGTCGACGTCGTCGATGTCGTAGGCCGGCTTGCCGCGCTCCGCGAGCGTGAACTTCTCGCCGTCGGGACGACCGAGGCGCCCGTAGAGCGTCCGCGCGCGCTCGGCGAGCGCGTTCATCCACGCCTGCTGCCCGTGCGCCGCGACGTACTCGGCCCGCTGGCGCGCGATGAACGCGCCCTCGAGCCGGTCGAGGGCGGCGTCGACCTCGTGCGTGTCGTAGCCGCCACGGACCAGGTCGAAGACCGACGCCTGGATCTCGGTGCTCGTGAGCCGCTCCGACACCCGGCCCTCGTAGACGTCACGAGCGTGCTCGAAGAAGTCGTCGACCTCCTCGGGGTCGTACCCGTTCCGGGTCTTCGACACCGTGGTGAACAGCGAACTCACTCGTCCTCCTCTGCAGCGAGCTGCCCGCAGGCGCCGTCGATGTCGCTGCCGCGGGTGTCACGGATCGTCGTCGGGATCCCGTGACCGCGCAATCGTGCCACGAACTCCGCCTCGACGGCAGGGTCGCTGGCCGTCCAGATCGATCCGGGCGTCGGGTTGAGCGGGATCGGGTTGACGTGGACCCAGCCGCGGCCGCGCGCGTTGAGCTTCTCGCCCAGGAGGTCGGCGCGCCACGCGTGGTCGTTCATGTCCTTGATGAGCGCGTACTCGATGCTCACGCGGCGGCCCGTGACCTCGAAGTAGTGCCGGGCCGCGTCGAGCGTCTCGTCGACGCTCCACCGGGTGTTGATCGGCACGAGCTCGCTGCGCAGGTCGTCGTCCGGGGCGTGCAGCGACAGCGCGAGGGTCACCGGGATCCCCTCGTCGGCGAGCTTGCGCATCGCGGGCACGAGCCCGACCGTCGACACCGTGATGTTGCGGGCGGACATCCCGAGCCCGTCGGGCGCGGGGGCGACCAGACGGCGCACCGTGCCCATGACGGCCTTGTAGTTCGCGAGCGGCTCGCCCATGCCCATGAACACGAGGTTGTTGAGGCGCGCCGGGCCGCCCGGGATCTCGCCGTCCGCGAGCGATCGGGCCGCGGAGCGCACCTGCTCGACGATCTCCGCGACCGAGAGGTTGCGCGTCAGGCCGAGCTGCCCCGTCGCGCAGAACGGGCACGCCATGCCGCAGCCCGCCTGGCTCGACACGCACAGGGTCGAGCGCTGCGGGTAGCGCATGAGGACCGACTCGACCTTCGCGCCGTCGAAGAGGTGCCACAGCGTCTTCACGGTCGTGCCGCCGTCGGCCTCCATGCGCCGCGCCGCCGTGAGCAGCGGCGGGAAGAGCGCCTCGGCGAGCACGTCCCGGGTCGCCTTCGGCAGGTCCGTCATCGCCTCGGGGTCGCGCGTGAGGTGCGCGTAGTAGTGCGTCGCGAGCTGCTTGGCGCGGAACGGCTTCTCGCCGAGCTCGACGACGACGTCCCGCACCTCCTCGGGCGCGAGGTCGGCGAAGTGGCGCGGCGGCTTGCCGCGGCGCGGGGCCGACATGACGAGCGGCAGCGGCTTCGACTCCGCGGACGGGCGGACGGAACGGACGGTCATGAGGAGGTCCAAGCGTGGGGGGCGGTGCGGACGGGTGCGCCGCGCCGTGAGCCGGGCCGTCAGACGGCCAGGGCGAGCAGCACGTACACGAACGGGGCGGTGAGGAGCATGGAGTCGAGCCGGTCGAGGATGCCTCCGTGGCCGGGCAGGAGCGACCCCATGTCCTTCAATTCTAGGTCCCGCTTGATCATGGACTCGGCGAGGTCGCCGATCGTCGCCGTGAGCGGCGCCAGGACGCCCAGCGCGACGCCGAGCAGCGGGCTCGCGCCGAGCCCCACCACCGCGCCGACGACCCCGACGGCGGTCGCCAGCACGAACGACCCGGCGAGCCCCTCCCACGACTTCTTGGGGCTGACGGACGGGGCGAGCGGGTGCCGTCCGAACAGGACGCCCGCGACGTACCCGCCGACGTCGTTCGCCACCGCCAGCAGGATGAAGAGCAGGACCCGCACGCGCCCGTCCGGTGCGGCGAGCATGAGCATGACGAAGCCCGCCATGAACGGCAGGTACGCCGCCGCGAAGGTCGCGGCGGCGGCGTCGCGCACGGCGGCCGTGCCCGACCCGTCGATCACGCGCCAGACCACCGCCCCCGCCACGGTGAGCATGAAGGAGACGAGCAGCGCCTCGGGCCCCGAGTAGTACGAGGAGACGAGGATGCCGACCGTGCCCACGAGGAGCGGGAGCAGCGGGAGGTGCAGGTCGCGGCGCCGGAACGCCTGGGCGAGCTCCCACAGCGCCGCGCCCACCGCGACGGTCGCGAGCAGCACGAAGAGCTCGGGCCGGAAGGCGAGGCTGACCGCGACGAGCGCGAGCAGGCCGAGGCCCACCGCGATCGCCACGGGGAGGTTGCGGCCCGCCTTGGGTGCGCGCGCCGCGGTCGTGCCTTTGCCTGCGGACGTCGAGGAGGTGTCGGTCATCGGTGCGTGGAGGAGCTCGCCGGACGAGGTGCTCAGACCTCGAGCAGCTCGCTCTCCTTGCCCGCGAGCAGCGCGTCGACCTGGTCGACGTGCGCCTTCGTGAGGACCTCGAGCTCCTTCTCGGCGCGCGCGACCTCGTCCTCGCCGGCCTCGCCGTCGCGCGCGATGCGGTCCAGCTCCTCCTTCGCCCGACGGCGGACGTTGCGGATCGCGACGCGCGAGTCCTCCGCCTTCGACTTCGCGAGCTTCACGAAGTCACGACGGCGCTCCTCCGTGAGGGCGGGCAGGACGACCCGGACGACGTTGCCGTCGTTCGAGGGGTTCACCCCGAGGTCGGAGTCGCGCAGCGCCTTCTCGACCGCGGTCATCGAGCTCTTGTCGAACGGCGAGACGAGGATCGTGCGCGCCTCGGTCACCGTGAACGACGCGAGCTGCTGCAGCGGGGTCGGGGCGCCGTAGTAGTCGACCGTGATCTTGTTGAACATCGCGGCGTTCGCACGGCCCGTGCGGATCGCGGCGAAGTCCTCCTTGGCCACCTCGACGGCCTTGTCCATCTTCTCCTCGGCCTCGAGGAGGGTCTCGTCGATCACCAGTGCTCCTTCGTCGTTCGTCGTGGGTCGGTCCGTGCGGTCGTGGCCGGGGTCACCGGCCTGGTCGCACCGGTGTCAGTCGGTCGTGACCAGTGTGCCAATATTCTCGCCGACCAGGGCGCGCGTGACGTTCCCCGGCTCGCTCATGCCGAACACGCGCATGCGCACGTCGTTGTCCCGGCACAGGCTCAGCGCCGTCGCGTCCATGACCCCGAGGTCGTTGACGAGCGCGTCGGTGTACGTGAGGTGGTCGAGCTTGGTGGCCGACGGGTCCGTGCGCGGGTCCGCCGTGTAGACGCCGTCCACGCCGTTCTTGCCCATGAGGACCTCCTGGCAGTGCGTCTCGAGGGCGCGCTGCACGGAGACCGTGTCGGTCGAGAAGTACGGCATCCCGGCGCCGGCGCCGAAGATGACGACGCGGCCCTTCTCGAGGTGCCGGATCGCGCGCAGCGGGATGTACGGCTCGGCGACCTGGCCCATCGCGATGGCGGTCTGCACGCGCGTCTTCACCCCGGCCTGCTCGAGGAAGTCCTGGAGCGCGAGGCAGTTCATGACCGTGCCCAGCATGCCCATGTAGTCGGCACGCGCGCGGTCGAGCCCGCGCTGGGAGAGCTCCGCCCCGCGGAAGAAGTTGCCGCCACCGACCACGATGGCGACCTGGACGCCCTGCTCGACCGCGGCCGCGATCTCCTGGGAGACGCGCTGGACGACGTCGGGCGCGAGGCCGATCTGCCCGCCGCCGAACGTCTCGCCCGACAGCTTGAGGAGCACCCGCCGGTGCTCGGTCCCCGTCCGGGGCTCGGTCTGCTCGCCTGCCGTCACTGTCGACACCTGTCCTTCGTCCTGGCCCGGTGGGGCGGGGTGGTCCTGCTCCGCCGTCGTCCACCTGATGGTGCGGCACGTCGGCGGTCGTCGCGCGCCCGGGCCTGGCCCGGGTGCGCGGTCGGCCCGGACCCGCCGTCCACGAGACGACGGGGCCGGGCCGACGGGGGCGTCAGGCGCCGACGCGGTAGCGCACGAACTCCGTGATGGTGCCGCCGGCCTCGGAGACGACCTGGCCGACCGTCTTCTTCGGGTCCTTCGCGAGCGGCTGGTCGACGAGCACGACGTCCTTGAAGAAGCCGTTGAGGCGACCCTCGACGATCTTCGGCAGCGCGGCCTCGGGCTTGCCCTCGTTGCGCGAGGTCTCCTCGGCGATGCGGCGCTCGTTCTCGACCGTCTCGGCCGGGACCTCGTCGCGCGAGAGGTACGTCGGGGACATCGCGGCGACGTGCTGCGCGACGTCCTTCGCGACGGCCTCGCCCGCGGCGTCCGTGGCGACGACGACGCCGATCGACGGCGGCAGGTCGCGCGCGGTGCGGTGGAGGTACGCGGTGACGCGCTCGCCCGCGACGCGGGTCACGCGGCGCAGGACGATCTTCTCGCCGAGCGTCGCGGCCTGGTTGTCGATGACCTGCTGGACGGTCTCGCCGTCCGCGTCCGCGGCGAGCGCCGCGTCCGCGTCGCGCGCACCGGCCTCGGCCGCGGCCTTGAGCACGCGGTCCGCGAGGGAGATGAACGTGTCGTTCTTCGCGACGAAGTCCGTCTCGGAGTTGAGCTCGATGAGCGTCGCGACCTGGCCACCCTCGGTGTCGCGGATGTCGACGGCGACGAGGCCCTCGGAGGTCGAGCGGCCCTCGCGCTTGGCGACGCCCTTCAGACCCTTCACACGGATGATCTCGAGCGCCTTGTCCGCGTCGCCGCCCGCCTCGTCGAGAGCCTTCTTGACGTCGAGCATGCCGGCGCCGGTGCGCTCGCGCAGGGCCTTGATGTCAGCGGCGGTGTAGTTCGCCATGGTGGTTCCTCACTCGTGGTTCGTCACGGGTACTTCGTCACAAGCGACGTGCTGGCGGCACCGCGTGGGTGCCCGGTACGCCGGTGGTACGGCACGGGGTGGGCGACGGTCGCCCGTCGCCCACCCCGGGACGTCACTTGGTCTCGTCGGCCTCGGCGTCGGCGACCACGGCCTCGGCGTCCGCGACGACGGCAGCCTCGGCGGCGGCCTCCTCGACGACCTCGGCGGTGGCGTCACCCGGCTCCTCGGCGGCGACCTCGGCGGCAGCCTCGGCCACGCCCTCGGCCGCGGCGGCCTCGACGTTCGCCTCGGCGGCCTTCTCGTCCGCCTCGAGCTGCTGCTCGGCGCCGGCGAGGAGCTCGCGCTCCCACTCGGCCAGCGGCTCGGCGGAGGCGCCCGCCTCGGCCTCGGCGCCCGAACGGCCCGAGTGACGCTGGAGCAGACCCTCGGCGACGGCGTCCGCGATGACCCGCGTGAGCAGCGTCACGGAGCGGATCGCGTCGTCGTTGCCCGGGATCTTGTAGTCCACGACGTCCGGGTCGCAGTTCGTGTCGAGGATCGCGACGATCGGGATGTGGAGCTTGCGCGCCTCGTCGACCGCGAGGTGCTCCTTGTTCGTGTCGACGATCCACACGGCGGAGGGGACCTTCGCCATGTCGCGGATGCCGCCGAGCGTGCGGGCGAGCTTGTCCTTCTCGCGACGCAGGACGAGGAGCTCCTTCTTCGTGAGCGCCGAGCCGGCGACGTCGTCGAAGTCGATCTCCTCGAGCTCCTTGAGGCGCTGGAGACGCTTGTGCACCGTGGTGAAGTTGGTGAGCATGCCGCCGAGCCAGCGGTGGTTCACGTAGGGCATCCCGACGCGCGCGGCCTGCTCGGCCACGGGCTCCTGGGCCTGCTTCTTGGTGCCGACGAAGAGGATGGAGCCGCCGTGCGCGACGGTCTCCTTGACGAACTCGTACGCGCGGTCGATGTACGACAGCGACTGCTGGAGGTCGACGATGTAGATGCCGTTGCGCTCGGTGAAGATGAAGCGCTTCATCTTCGGGTTCCAACGGCGGGTCTGGTGCCCGAAGTGGACACCGCTCTCGAGGAGCTGGCGCATGGTCACGACGGCCATGACACGTCCTTTCGCCGTGCGGCCCGGGATCCACCCGGTGCGCGCACGCTTCTGGCGGCCCCTCCCGTGGGACGGACCGCGGTGCGGTTGTCGGTGACGACCCTGGTGGTCGCACCCCTGGCGCCACCCGTGCCGACGCCTGCGACGCACCGTGGACGGTGCGAGCAGGACCGACGCCGGACGCGGCCCCACCCCGACCCGGACGAACCGGGAGACGAGGGCGAGGACGTGACGCGCGAAGTCGACCGGCTCCGTCCTCGGCCGAGGTGGTCCCTCGGGCCGGGCACGGCGAACGCGCCGGTCGCAGCGGCAAGTCTACCCGACGGCAGGGCCGACCACAGCCGCCGTCGTGCGCCGTCGCGCGGGCCGCTCGTCCACAGCCGAGCCCGACGCGTCCGCGCCCGTCGGCGTGACTCCGGCACCCTGACCCCGTGACCCTCGACCGCGCTCGTCTCCCGTCCGCTCACCCGCCCGCCCGCCGTGCGGTCCGTCTCGCCGACGGGCCGTCCGGCCGCACGACCGATCACCTGCCCGGGCACCCGGCCGTCGGGCAGTCTGGCGGCACGACCATGCGTCCTGCCCGGTTCCGCGGCGCCGTCCTCGTGCTCGGCGCGCTCGTGGTCCTCGCCGCACCCGTGGCAGGAGCGGCGTCGACTCCCGGGCCTGGGCAGGGAGCCGCGTCGCGCGGGTGGGTTCCCCCGCTCGACCGGGAGGTCGCCGACCTGGACGTGCTCGCGCCGTTCGACCCGCCGGAGCACGACTGGCTGCCGGGGCACCGGGGCGTCGACCTCGCGGCCGCCCCCGCGGAGACCGTCCGCTCCCCTGCCCCCGGCGTGGTCTCGTTCACCGGGCCCGTCGCGGGGCGCGACGTGGTCGTCGTCCTGCACGACGACGGGCTGCGCACCTCCCTCGAGCCCGTGACGGCGTCGGTCGGGCGCGGCGAGCGCGTGACGTCCGGGTCCGTGCTCGGCACGGTGCAGGCCGCGGAGAGCGCCGCGGGGAGCCACTGCGCCGCCACGTGCGTGCACTGGGGCGTGCGACGCGGCGAGCGCTACCTCGACCCGCTGGCTCTCCTCGGCGACCGGCCGCCGATCGTGCTGCTTCCCCTCGGGGAGGCCTGACCGCGCGGGCCGCGGCGGGTCACGGCGGACCACGGCGGACCACGGCGGACCACGGCCAGCGTCAGGCGCGCGGGAACGCCTGCTCGAACGAGGTGCGCAGCCGCTCCGCGGTCACGTGCGTGTAGCGCTGCGTCGTCGCGAGCGAGGAGTGCCCGAGGATCTCCTGCACGCTGCGCAGGTCCGAGCCCCCGGCGAGGAGGTGCGTGGCGGCGCTGTGCCGCAGGTCGTGGGGGGCGACGTCGTCGACGCCCGCCGCCGCGGCGAGGCGGTGCACCGCCTCGCGGACCTGCCGCTGCCCCCAGCGTCCCCCGCGGTCGCCCAGCAGGAGCGCGGGGGACGAGCGCGCGGTGACGAGGGCGGGCCGTCCCACGTCGAGCCAGCGGGTCACCGCCCGCGCCGCCGGCACGCCGAACGGCACGACGCGCTCCTTGTCGCCCTTCCCGAGCACCCGGACCACGCGCTGCGCGAGGTCCACGTCGTCGACGTCGACCCCCGCGAGCTCGCCGACGCGGATCCCGGCCCCGTAGAGGAGCTCGACGGCGGCCCACTCGCGCAACCGGGCCGGCTCACCCTCGACGGCGGCCTCGCGCGCGGCGTCGAGCAGGCGCGCCGCCGCGTCGACCGCGAGGACGGTCGGCAGGGTGCGGGGCACGCGCGGGCTCGCGAGCCGCGCCGCCGGGTCGGAGTCGACACGCCCCGTGCGCCGCGCCCAGTCGAAGAACGCGCGCGCCGCCGCGCCGCGTCGGGCGAGGGTCGCCCGGGCCAACCCGCGCTCCGACTGCGTCGTGAGCCACGCACGCAGCGCGGCGAGGTCGACGTCGCGCGGGGCCGCCGCGCCGTGGCGGACGGCGTGCCGCAGCAACGACTCGACGTCGCCGGTGTAGGCGCGGACCGTGTGCGCCGACGTCCCCTGTGCCACCTCGAGGTGGACCTCGAAGTCCGCGAGCGCCGCACGCATCGCCTCGGGCAGCGCGACGGCGGGTTCCGCGACGCGCTCGTCCGCGGGGTGCTCCTCGGAGGTGTCTGCTCGTGTCACGCCCCCAGTCTCGCGCGCGGCGAGCCCTGGCCCGGGGAGGCGCTCCGCTCTGCTCGCCGCTCAGGGCCCACGCACGCTCAGCGCACCTCGCACGGCTCATGACTCATGACTCATGACTCACGCATGCTCAGCACATCCCGCACCGCTCCCGACTTAGGGCTCACGCACGCGCCGCCAGCCGACGGGCGCCCGCTCGGCGAGCCCTCGGGCCTCGAGCCTTCCGAGCGCACCGACCACGTCCGCCACGGCAAGACCTGCGGCGCGGGCCATCGCCTCGGTCGAGGCTCCCGCACGCAGCGGGAGCGCGTCCCACGTGCGCGTCTCGACGGGGTCCAGGTCGTCGTACGGGGCGTCGTGGGGTGCTCGCCACGAGGTCGCGGCCGGCGCGGCGGGCGCCGCGTCCCGCGCGAGGTCGCCCGCGAGCTCGACGACCTCGTCCGCGTCGGTGACGCACACCGCCACGCCGTCGCGCAGCAGCCGGTGGCACCCGGTCGACGCCATCGACGTCACGGGGCCCGGCACGGCACCGACCGGCCGGGAGAGCTCCGCGGCGCGCGACGCCGTGCTCAGCGAGCCCGAGCGCCAGGCCGCCTCGACGACGACCGTCGCCCGCGCGAACGCCGCGATGAGCCGGTTGCGCAGCAGGAACCGCACCCGGCTCGGGACGGACCCGGGCGGGACCTCCGAGACGACCGCGCCGCCCGACTCGACGACCGAGCGGAGCAGCTCGACGTTCCCGGCCGGGTAGAACCGGTCCACGCCCCCCGCGAGGAACGCGACCGTCGGTCCACCCGAGAGGATCGCCGCCCGGTGCGCCGCCGCGTCGATCCCGTACGCGCCTCCGGACACGACGGTGAACCCTCGCGCCGCGAGGCCCGCTGCGATCTCGCCCGTCACGCGGCGGCCGTAGTCGGTGCAGGCGCGGGCGCCGACCACCGCGACCGAGCGCGCCGCGAGGTCCTGCACCGCTGCGCTCCCCCGCACCCACAGCGCGAGCGGGCGGACGGGCCCGAGGTCGTCGAGGCCGGACGGCCACCGGTCGTCGCCCGGCACGACGAGCGTGCCGCCGAGGCGCTCGAGCACGCGCAGCTCACGGCGCGGGTCCAGCCCGTCGAGGCGGGGAGCCCAGCGCCCGACGGCCCGCAGGAGCCGCGCCACCGACCGGGCGCGCGGGTCGTGGTCCGTCACGCGTGCGTCGGTCGACCGTCCCACCGCGTCGCGCTCGGCCGCGCGCCGGCCGGCCGACCGTGCCGCCGGGTCGGGCGCGTCCTCGCGGGCGCCGGGAGCAGGACCGACCACGGGGACGCCCGTCGGCCCTTCCTGTGCCGGAGAGGCACCGCCCGGCGCGCCGTCGTCGGCGAGACGGACCAGCGCGCGGCGCGCACCGGCCGGGTCACGCGCCGCCTCGTGGAGCCACTCGAGCGCCGGACCGGCGCCGAGCTGGTCGACGAGCGCGACCGCGACCTGGTCCCCCGGTTCCGCGATGCGCGACCACGCCGCGCGCGCGAGGCGTTCGTCGAGGACGTCGAACACGGGGCGCCCGTCCCCGGACCCGCGCTCAGGCACGGTAGCCCCGCGTGCGCAGCGCGAGCCCGGTCCCGACGTCCGCCCTCGTGGGCGCGGCGCGCCCGGCGAGGTCGGCGACGGTCCAGGCGAGGCGCAGGACGCGGTCCGCGCCGCGCAGGCTGAGCGTGCCGCGGTCGAGCGCGCGGTCCACGTCGGCCAGGAGGCCCGCGTCGGGGCCGAGCCGCTCGCGCAGCCACGTGCCGGGCACCTCGCCGTTCGTGCGCCACGGCGTGCCGGCGAGCCGGGACGCGGCCGCCTCCCGGGCCGCGGCGACCCGGGCCGCGACGACCGCGCTCGGCTCCGGGGCGGCGGCCCTCGCGCGCTCGACCCGCGTCACCGGCCGGACCTCGACCTGCACGTCCACCCGGTCGAGGAGCGGGCCGGAGAGCCGACCGAAGTACCGTCGCTGCGCCACCGACGAGCACGAGCACTCGAGCCCCTTGCCGACGCCCTGGCCGCACGGGCACGGGTTGGCGGCGAGCACGAGCTGGAACCGGGCGGGGTAGCGCGCCGTCCCGCCCGCCCGGTGGATGACGAGCTCGCCGTGCTCGAGCGGCTGGCGCAGCGTCTGGAGCACGCGCGCGCCGAACTCGGGCGCCTCGTCGAGGAAGAGCACGCCCCGGTGCGCCCGCGACGCGGCCCCGGGCCGGGGCAGGCCGCTGCCCCCGCCGACGATGGCGGCGGGCGTCGCGGTGTGGTGCGGGTCCTCGTAGGGCGGGCGGTGGACCAGTCCCGCGCCCGGGTCGAACACCCCGGCCACGGAGTGGACGGCGGTGACCTCGACCGCCTCGCTCTCCGTGAGGTCCGGCAGGATCCCGGGGAGCCGTGAGGCGAGCATCGTCTTGCCCGCGCCCGGAGCCCCGACGAGGAGCAGGTGGTGGCCGCCCGCGGCGGCCACCTCGAGCGCGTGCCGCGCCTCGTCCTGCCCGACGACCTCCGCGAGGTCCCCGGGGCGGGCCACGGGCACGACGGGGCGCGGGACCACGACCGGCGCGGCCGCCTCGTCAGCGCCCTCGAGCGACGCGCCGTGGAGCCGCGCGACGTCCGCGAGGCTCGCCGCCCCGACCACCCGGGCCCCGGGCACGAGGCGCGCCTCCGCCACGTCGGCCGCCGGCACCACGACGTCCGGGAACCCCGCCGCGACCGCGGCCGCCACGGCCGGCAGGACGCCGCGCACGGGCTGGAGCCGACCGTCGAGGCCCAGCTCGCCGAGGTGCACGACGCCGTCCGCCGCGCCCGCGGGCAGCACCTGGGCACCGGCGAGCAGCGCGACGGCGATCGCGACGTCGAAACCCGTCCCGGACTTGGGCAGCGCCGCCGGCGAGAGGTTGATCGTGACCTTGCGCTGGGGCCACGCGATGCCCGACGACGTCACGGCCGCGCGCACACGGTCGCGCGACTCGCTGAGCGCGGTGTCCGGCAGCCCGACGAGGACGAAGCCGGGGACGGACGCCGCGAGGTGAGCCTGCACCTCGACGACGTGACCGGAGAGCCCGACGAGCGCGACGGCGCGAGTGGTCCCGAGCCCCATCAGGCGCTCACCCCGACGAGATGCTCGACCCGTGCCGCACCGGCGCGCGCCACGAGGACCGCGACGACGTCGATGCGAACCGACCGGGCGCGGACGTCGTGCGTCGCGAGCCACTCCCCCGTGAGCCGGCGCAGACGGCCGAGCTTCGCGGGCGTGACGGCCTGCGCCGGGTGCCCGAACCCCGTGCCGCGCCGGGTCTTGACCTCGACGGCCACGAGCACGTCGCCGTCGAGCGCGACGACGTCGAGCTCGCCGCGCGTCCCGCGCCAGTTGCGGTCGAGGAGCGTCCAGCCCGCCTCGACCAGGTGGGCCGCGGCCACCCTCTCCCCGTACCGCCCGACGGCGTCGTTCGCTCCCATGGGCTCACCTCCGCGGCCCACCGTGGGGCACGGCGCGGGAGCGGCGCCAGGGGCGCCGGGCGGCCTGTGGGACCGCCGTCAGGCAGCGGTCCTGTGCACGGCCACGAAGGGCGTCAGAGCTGGAGCTCGGCCTTCGCGAGCTCCTCGACGTTGACGTCCTTGAACGTCACGACGCGCACCGACTTCACGAACCGCGCGGAGCGGTACACGTCCCAGACCCACGCGTCGGCGAGCCGCAGCTCGAAGTAGACCTCACCGGCGGCGGAACGCACCTGGAGGTCGACCTGGTTCGCCAGGTAGAAGCGGCGTTCGGTCTCCACGACGTACGAGAACAGGCCCACCACGTCGCGGTACTCGCGGTACAGCGCGAGCTCCATCTCGGTCTCGTAGTTCTCCAGGTCTTCGGCGCTCACGGCTCCATCATGGACCATCGGCGGCCGCCGGACCGGACGGAGGACCCCGGTCAGCTCGTCGGCAGCCCGGCCTCGGGGTCGAGCTCGAGCACGTCGACCGGGTCGCCGTACGCCGGGACGCCGATGCCCTCGTCACCGCGCTCGGGCAGTCGCCAGGACCGCCGGTGCTGCGGCGTCGGGCCGTGCTCGCGCAGGGCCTCGACGTGCGCCGCCGCCCCGTAGCCCTTGTTCTGGTCCCACCCGAAGGCGGGGTACTGGCGCGCCAGGCTCGTCATGAGGCCGTCGCGCTCCGTCTTCGCGAGCACGCTCGCGGCGGCGACCGACGCGCACTGCAGGTCCGCCTTGACGAGCGTGCGCACGCGCGGGTCGACGAGACGGACGTCGTCGTGCGGGTCCAGGTCGAACGCCTCGAAGAGATCTACCGCCGAGGGGCGGCTCAGCCAGTCGTGCTTGCCGTCGAGCAGGACCGCGTCGACGTCGCCGACCGTCCGGCGCACCTGGGCGAGCGCACGGCGGCCCGCGAGCCGCAGCGCGCCCACGATCCCGTGCGCGTCGATCTCGGCCGGACCCGCGTGGCCCACCGCCCACGCGACGCACCACGACCGCGCGAGGGGCACGAGCGCCTCGCGCGCTGCCGCGGTGAGGAGCTTGGAGTCCGTGAGCCCGGGCGGGCACGGCTTCGTCGCGAGGTCGACGATCACGACCCCGACCGACACCGGCCCGGCGAGCGCGCCGCGACCGACCTCGTCCATCCCGGCGACGAGGCGGGCGCCGTCGCGCAGCATGGCGCGCTCCTGGCGCAGGTCGGGCCGGCGACGCGCGGGTGCCCGGCGCGCCGGTGCCCGCGCGGGCTCCGGACGCGCGACGGCGTCGAGCGTCACGGCTCCACCTCGGGGACGTCGGCGAACACGTCGCCGGGGTTGCGCAGCAGACCGACGTGCGACAGCGGCCACACCTTGACGAACGCCGTCCCCACGACGTTGCTCATCGGCACGAACCCGCCTCCGGGCTTGCCCTGGTTGTAGCGAGAGTCCGCGGAGTTCTGCCGGTTGTCGCCCATGACGAACAGCATGTCGGCGGGGACCGTGCGGTCGAACGCGTCCTGGCTGGGGATCGACCCCGGCTTGATGTACGTCTCGTCGATCGGCACGTCGTTGACGCTCACGCGGCCCTCCGCGTCGCAGCACACGACGTGGTCGCCCGGCACGCCGATGACGCGCTTGATGAGGTGCTCCCCCGTGTCCTGCGGCAAGAGGCCGACGAACGTCAGCGCCGCACGGACCGCCTCGGACACCGGGCTCTCGTCCTGGGGCTCCTGCGGCGGCAGCCAGCCGCCCGGGTCCTTGAACACGACGATGTCGCCCCGGTGCACGTCGAACGCGCCGGGCACGAGACGGGACACCATCACGCGGTCGCCTTCGACGAGCGTGTCCTCCATCGAGGCGCTCGGGATGAAGAACGCCTGGACGAGGAACGTCTTGATGAGCAGGGACAGCACGAGCGCGCTGACCACGATGATCGCGGTCTCGCGCAGCAGCGACGACCTGCGCGGGCGCTCGCGCGGGGCGACCTCGTCCCCTTCGGCCGCGAGGTGCTGGCCGTGCGGGGGGCGCCCGTCGTCCTCGGGGCCGAGCGCCGCGCGCTCGGTGCCGGCGTCGGGGTGCGGGCCGCGGGGCGGGGCGCTGTCGGTCACGCGTTCACAATGCCACCTCGGGAGGCGATCCGGGAAACGGAACCGGCCCGCGGACAGCGGCCCCGGGGTACGCCGACGGCGGCCGGCCCGGGAGGGACGGCCGCCGTCGGAACGAGCGGAGCGGCGGTGTCGCCGACAGCCGATCAGCGGTTGGGCGCGGTCTCGCGCTTCTCCTTGATCTTCGCCTTCTTGCCGCGCAGCGCGCGCAGGTAGTACAGCTTGGCGCGACGCACGTCACCGCGCGTCACGACCTCGACGGACTCGATGGACGGCGAGTGCACGGGGAACGTGCGCTCGACACCCACGCCGAAGCTGATCTTGCGGACCGTGAACGTCTCGCGGACGCCGCTGCCCTGACGGGCGATGACGACACCCTGGAACGCCTGGACGCGGGAGCGGGTGCCCTCGACGACCTTGACGTTGACCTTGAGCGTGTCACCGGGGCGGAACTCCGGGACGTCGCTGCGCAGCGATGCTGCGTCGACGCTGTCCAGCGTGTGCATGGTGCTTCTCCTCGCCCGCCACAGGTCGGACGCGTGCTCGTGGCCCGGGCAGACCGGGCCGTCGTCGTATCGGTGGGGTGTGCCGTGCTGGGCGTGGACGGTCGTCGACCTCGCGGTCGTCGGGTCCGTCGTGCCAGTCCGCCCGAGGATCGGGCGCGGGCTCCCCTGTGGCAGAGGTCCGGGGCGGCACACACCGATCGACCATTCTGCCACACCCGTCGACCCCGGCGGCAGCCCTCGCGGGTCACGGGCGCGCGCCGGGAGGGTCCCCGCTCAGCCGTCGGCAGGCTCGGTGCGCTCCAGGTGGCCGTCGACGACGCCCCAGCCGGCCCCCGCGAGGACCTCCAGGTCGTGCCGGTCGAGGGCGGCGGCGTCGAGCGCGCGCACCATGTCCGGGCGGCGGCGGGCGGTACGACGCAGGGCCTGGTCTCGGCGCCAGCGCCGGATCCGGGCGTGGTGCCCGGACAGCAGGACGTCGGGCACCTCGAGGTCGCCCCACACGGGCGGCTTCGTGTAGACCGGGTACTCCAGGAGCCCCGCGGCCCCGTGCGACTCCTCGACGAGCGACTCCGGGTTGCCCACGACGCCCGGCAGCAGGCGCCCGACAGCCTCGATCATCACGAGCGCCGCGACCTCGCCGCCGTTGAGCACGTAGTCGCCGATCGAGAGCTCGCTGACGCGCATCCCGGCGGCACGGTAGTGCTCCGCCACGCGCGCGTCGATGCCCTCGTAGCGTCCGCAGGCGACGACGAGGTGCTCCTCCGTCGCGAGCTCCTCGGCGGTGCGCTGGGTGAAGGTCGCGCCCGACGGCGTCGGCACGACCAGGTGCACCGCGCTCGCCTCTCCCGCGACCGCGTCGGTCGACAGGCCGGACACGTCGTCGATCGCCCGCCCCCACACGTCGGGGCGCATGACCATGCCCGCGCCGCCGCCGAACGGCGTGTCGTCGACCGTGCGGTGCCGGTCCGTCGTCCAGTCGCGCAGGTCGTGGACGCGCAGGTCGAGGATCCCGGCCGTGCGGGCCTTGCCGACGAGCGACAGGTCGAGCGCGGCGAGGTAGTCGGGGAAGATCGTGACGACGTCGATCCGCACGTCAGGCCTCGCCGTCGGCGGAGGTGTCCTGCGACCCGAGCTCGGCCGCCGCGTCGCCGGCGCTCGGCGCCGCGACCTCCAGGTGCTCCGCGTCCGACGCGAGCAGCCCGCCGGGCGGGTCGAGCACGACCCGGCCGCCGGCCACGTCGACGACCGGCACGATCTGCCGGACGAAGGGCACGAGCGTGCGGGCGCCGTCCGGCTCGCGCAGCACGAGGACGTCGTGCGCGGGCAGGTGCTCGAGGCCCTCGACGCGGCCCAGCACGCGACCGTCCGTGCCCTCGGCGCGCAGCCCGGCGAGCTCGTGCGGGTACCACGCGTCCTCCTCGTCGGACGCCTCGGCCTCGACGACGAGCTCGACGCCGCGCAGCGCCTCGGCGCCCGTGCGGTCGCGCACGCCCTCGAACCCGACGAGCCAGCGGCCCTGGTGGACGCGCACGGTGGCGACGGTCAGGGGGCCGGCGTCGGCGGGCCGCGTCTCCAGACGCTCGCCCACCGCGAGGCGTTCCTCGGGGTCGTCGGTGCGCAGGTCGAGGGCGACCTCGCCCCGCAGCCCGTGCGCCTTGCCGACGCGCGCGACGGTCAGCTCCATCGTCGTGACTCCTCGTGTGGTGCTGGATGGGACGGTGCGCGCCGGTCCTCCGGCGACGGACGCAGGAAGGCCCGGCCCGCCGGTGGCGGGCCGGGCCTTGCCCGTCGCCCCTCGCGGGGCGTCGTCGTGCGGGCCTCAGCGGCGGTCGACGTCCACGACGTCGACACGGACCGGCCCGTCGGTCGCGAGCGCGCCGATGACCGTGCGCAGGGCACGGGCGGTGCGCCCGCCGCGACCGATGACGCGGCCGAGGTCCTCCGGGTGCACCCGGACCTCGAGCAGGTCACCGCGACGCAGCGTCTTCGTGGCCACGCGGACGTCGTCCGGGTTGTCCACGATGCCGCGCACGAGGTGCTCGAGGGCCTCGGCGATCATCAGGCCTGCTCGTCGGCAGCGGCCTCGTCGGCCGCGTCGGCGGTCTCCTCGGCCGGAGCCTCGGTCTTCTTCTCGGCAGCCTTGGCCTTGACCTTCTCGGCGTCCGCGGCGGCGGCCTCGATGGCGGCGGTCGGGTCGACCTTCTCGCCCTTGACCTTGAGCGTGCCCTCGGCGCCGGGCAGGCCCTTGAACTTCTGCCAGTCGCCGGTGACCTTGAGGAGCGCGAGCACCTGCTCCGTCGGCTGCGCGCCGACGCCGAGCCAGTACTGGGCGCGGTCCGAGGTGATCTCGATGAACGAGGGCTCCTCGGTGGGGTGGTACTTGCCGATCTCCTCGATCACACGACCGTCGCGCTTGGTGCGCGAGTCGGCGACGACGACACGGTAGTACGGCGCACGGATCTTGCCGAGACGCTTCAGACGAATCTTGACGGCCACAGTGGTGGTCTCTCCTGGTTCTGTTTCGGGCGAACCCGCGATCGTCCCGTGGGGACAGGACGAGGAAGGGGTTCAGGACACGGCACGCGCCGGAGAGAGGGGCCGGGGCACGCCGAGTACCGGGACATTGTGCCAGACGGCGGGGGCATCGACCAACCCGCGGGCGGCGCCGGACCGCGTCAGGCGGCGGGCGCGACGATCTCGCCGCGCAGCACGACGGCGGTCGGGGCCCGCAGGACGCCGACGTCCTGGCGCGGGTCCTGCGGGTAGACGACGAAGTCGGCAGACGCACCCTCGACGAGCGACGTGTAGCCGAGGTACTCGCGGCCCTGCCAGCTCGCGGCCGCGACGACGGCGGCGTCGGGGATGCCCGCGGCGACGAGCTCGGCGCACTCGTCGGCGAGGCGGCCGTGCCCGATCGTCCCGCCCGCGTCGGTGCCGACGAGGATCTGGATGCCGGACTCGTACAGCGCCCGGGCCTGCTCGTACCGGCGCTCGTGCAGGCGCCGCATGCGCGCCGCGAACACCGGGTAGCGGGCGTCCGCCTGGCGCGCGATGTTCTCGAACTGCCCGACCTGCAGCAGCGTCGGAGTGACCGCGACGCCCCGCTCGGAGATCTCGTACATGAGGTCGGGGTGGATCCCCGTTCCGTGCTCGATGCCGTCGACGCCCGCGGCGAGGAGCGACGGGATCACCTCGTCGGAGAACGCGTGAACGGTCACACGGGCCGCCTCGGCGTGCGCGGCCGCGACCGCCTCGGCGAGGACGTCGTCGGGCCACAGCGGCCGCAGGTCGCCCTGCGCACCGAGGTCGCGGTCGATCCAGTCCCCCACGATCTTGACCCACCCGTCGCCCTGGCGCGCCTCGCGGCGCACGGCCTCGGGGAGCTGGGCGACGTCGTCGAGCTCGAGCCCGTAGTGGCGCAGGTAGCGCTTGGGCCGGGCGAGGTGGCGCCCCGCCCGCACGAGGCGCGGCAGGTCGCGACGGCCGTGCACCCACCGGGTGTCGAGCGGCGAGCCGGCGTCGCGCACCAGGAGCACCCCGCTGTCCCGGTCCGTCAGCGCCTGCTCCTGCGCGGTCGTCGCGTCGACGGCGCCCTGGGCGCCCAACCCGACGTGGCAGTGCACGTCGACGAGGCCGGGCAGGGCCCAGCCCTCGAGCTCGACCATGTTGGTGCCCTGCGCCGACGGCCGGGTGAGGCTGATCCGCCCGTCCTTGACCCACAGGTCGCCCACCTCGCGGTCGTCGCCGACGATGACGTGGCCGCGGACGTGCAGCGTGGGGCCTTCCAGCGCGGACATGCGGCTCCTGGGTGAGGACGGACGGGACGGGGAGGCGGCCCGGTCGGGGGCGCGGTGCGGCACCGGGCGGTGCCACGGACATAACCTAGCGCCCGGGCGGCTGCGGGTCGCACCCGGGCTCGAGGACGGCCGTCCGGGACGGCCGCGGCTCAGCGGCCGCCGAGCAGCTTCTCGAAGCCGGGCGGGAGCTGGAGGTCGTCCGGCGTCGGGGTGGACGGCGCGTCCGTGCCCCCCACGCCGAACGCGGAGCCCGACGGCGCCGCGGGACCGGTGAGCTCCCCCGCCGCGCGCGCGGCGGCCGCGCGCTCCTGCGCGGCCCGCTTCGCCGGGTTGCCCGACTTGCCCTTGACCTTGCGCTGCGGCGCCTGGCGGCCCCGCGCCTTCTTGCCGCCCATGCCCGGGAGGCTGCCCATGCCCGGCATCCCCGGCATGCCGCCGCCACGGCTCATCTGCCGCATCATCTTCTGCGCGCCCGCGAAGCGCTCGAGGAGCTGGTTCACGTCGCTCGTCGTCACGCCGGAGCCGCGGGCGATGCGCGCGCGCCGCGAGCCGTTGATGATCTTCGGGTTGTCCCGCTCCGCGGGCGTCATCGACCGGATGATGGCCTCGATGCGGTCGACCTCGCGCTCGTCGAAGTTCTCGATGGCCTCGCGCATCTGGCCCATGCCCGGCAGCATGCCGAGCATCTTCTTCATCGAGCCCATGTTCTTCATCTGCTGCATCTGCACCAGGAAGTCCGCGAGCGTGAAGTCCTGCCCCGTGGCGACCTTCTCGGCCATCTTCGCGGCCTGCTCGGCGTCGAACGCCTTCTCGGCCTGCTCGATGAGCGTGAGGACGTCACCCATGTCGAGGATGCGCGACGCCATGCGGTCCGGGTGGAACGCCTCGAAGTCGGTGAGCTTCTCGCCCGTGGACGCGAAGAGGATCGGGCGACCGGTGACCCCGCGGACCGAGAGCGCGGCACCGCCGCGCGCGTCGCCGTCGAGCTTCGTGAGCACGACGCCCGTGAAGTCGACGCCCTCCTCGAAGGCCTTCGCGGTGGCGACGGCGTCCTGACCGATCATCGCGTCGATGACGAACAGGACCTCGTCGGGCTGCACGGCGTCGCGAATGTCCGACGCCTGCTGCATGAGGACGGCGTCCAGGCCGAGGCGGCCCGCGGTGTCGACGATGACGACGTCGTGCTGGCGCTGCCGCGCCGTCTCCACGCCCTCGCGCGCGACGGCGACCGGGTCGCCGATCACATCGTCGACCTCGACGCCGCTCTGGTTGCCGGGGTGCGGCGCGAACACGGGGACGCCGGCCCGCTCGGCGACGACCGAGAGCTGGGTGACGGCGTTCGGGCGCTGCAGGTCGGCGGCGACGAGGAGCGGCGTGTGCCCCTGCTCGCGCAGGTGCAGCGCGAGCTTGCCCGCGAGCGTCGTCTTGCCCGCGCCCTGGAGGCCCGCGAGCATGATGACGGTCGGGGGCGTCTTGGAGAAGCGCAGCCCGCGGCTCTCGCCGCCGAGGATGCCGACGAGCTCCTCGTTGACGATCTTGACGACCTGCTGCGCCGGGTTGAGCGCCCCCGAGACCTCGGCCGAGAGCGCGCGCTCGCGCACGGTCGCGCTGAACTCACGCACGACGGGCACCGCGACGTCGGCGTCGAGCAGCGCGCGCCGGATCTCCCGGATCGTCGCGTCGATGTCCGCCTCGGACAGCCGGCCCTTCGCACGCAGGTTCTTGAAGGTCGAAGTCAGTCGGTCCGACAGCGTGTTGAACACCGCGTCATCCTCACCAGTCGTCGGAAGTCTCGTGCGCGTCGGCCCTCCGTCGTCCCCGCTCCCCGGCAGACGTGGAGCGGACACGGGACGGGCCGTCCGCGAGGGTCCAGCCTACCCGGCGGCGCCCGGTCCCCCCGGCACGGCGCCCAGCGCACGGAGCGTCTCGCCCACGAGGTCGTCCACGAGGCGCGCGCGCCACGCCGTCCACGCGCTCGGGCCGAGCGACGACGCGTCCGCCTCCGTGAGCGCGCGGAGCACCACGAGCAGGTCGGCGCGGTGGTCGACGGCGTCCGCGAGCTCCGCGACCGTCGCCGGGTCGTCGGGGTCCTCGCTCACGGCGAGGCGCGAGAGGGTGAGGTGGTGGCGCACGAGGCGCTCGACGTCGGCCACGACGTCCGGCTCGAAGCCCATGCGGCCGAGGATCGCGGGCACGAGCCGTGCGCCCTCGACGGAGTGGTCGGTGGCGCCGGCCCGCTTGCCGATGTCGTGCAGCACCGCGGAGAGCAGCAGCAGGTCGCTGCGCTCGACCTCCTTGCGGGCGCGCGCGGCGCGCGCCACGACCTCGACGAGGTGCCGGTCGACGGTGTGCCGGTGCACGGCCGCGCGCTGCGGCCGGTTGCGCACGCCCGCCCACTCGGGGATCCACGTCGTGACGACGCCCGCGAGGTCGAGCGCCTCCCACACCGCGACCTGCGCCTGGCCGGACCCGAGCAGGGCGAGGAACGCGGCCCGCGCGGCGCGCGGCCACGGCTCCGGCAGGGCGGGGCAGCGCGCGAGGCTGGCGACGGACACGGGCGAGAGCGTCAGGCCCGTGCGCGCCGCGGTCGCCGCGGCGCGCAACGACAGGAGCGGGTCGGACTCGGGGTGGGCGTCCACGGCGAGCACGAGCTCGCCGTCGTGCTCGACGAGGCCGTCGCCGACCGGCCGCAGCCGTGGCGCCGCGCGGCGTCCCCGCACGAGCACCGGGCGCCGGGCGACCGACGGCCGCTGGAGCGCCTGCCGGGCCCGGCGGACCGTGGTGTCGAGCGCGTAGGAGATCTCGCGGCCCGCCGCGGCGAGGCTCGCGAGCAGCTCGTCGGGGTCGTCGTACCCGGACAGCGCGGCGACCTCGTCGAGGTCGGCGAGCAGGAGGCGGCTCGTGTGCCGGCCCGTGACGACCTGGAGCGTGTCGCGGACGTCGAGCAGGTGAGCGTGCGCCCGGTCGACGGACCCGTGCGGGCGGTCGGTGAGCCACGTCGCCGCGAGCGCCGAGAGCACGACCGCGTCCCGGATGCCGCCGCGCGACTCCTTGAGGTCGGGCTCGATGAGGTAGGCGAGCTCGCCGGACCGCTCGGCGCGCTCGCGCGTCGAGGAGAGCAGGTCGGGCAGGCGGCGGCGCGACGCGGAGCGCCAGTCGGTGAGCACCGCGGACGAGGCGCGGTGCACGACGAGCGCGTCCCCCGCGACCGCCCGCACGTCGAGCCACCCGACGGCGGCGGGGACGTCCTTCGACGCCACCTGGCGGCACTGCGAGAGGGAGCGCACCGCGTGGTCGAGGTCGACGCCCGCGTCCCACAGCGGGTACCAGAGCCGCTCGGCGACGCGTGCGACGTCCTCGGCGGAGTGGGTGCGGCCGTCGTGGACGAGGACGAGGTCGAGGTCGCTCGCGGGGCCCATGTCGCCCCGCCCGAGGCTGCCGACCGCGGCGAGCGCGAGCCCCTCGGGCGCGACGCCGTCGGTCGCGTCGAGCCAGAGGCCCGCGAGCGAGGAGGTGACCAGGTCGACGACGGCGGCGCGGCGCGCGACCCCGCTGCGGCCCGGTCCGCTCATGGACCGCGCGACGTCGAGCATCCGCGCACGCAGGTCCCGCACCCCGTCGGGGTGCGGGACCTGCGTGCCGTGCTCTCCCGGCCCTGCCGGGCGCCCCGCCGATCCCCCTGCGACCCCGCCCGTGGTCGGGGTGTCGGCGTGGTGGGTCATCCGAGGGTCCGTCTCCTCACAGGGCGCCGGGGCCGTGCTCGCCCGTGCGCACCCGGGCGACGTCGTCCACGGTCACCGTCCAGACCTTGCCGTCGCCGATCTTGCCGGTCTGCGCCGCCTTGACGATCACCTCGGTGACCGCGGTGGCGTCGGCGTCGTCGACGAGGACCTCGATGCGGACCTTCGGGACCAGGTCCACCGTGTACTCGGCGCCGCGGTAGACCTCGGTGTGGCCCTTCTGGCGGCCGTACCCGCTGGCCTCGCTGACCGTCATGCCCCGCACGCCCGCGGCCTCGAGCGCCGACTTCACGTCGTCGAGCCGGTGCGGCTGGATGATTCCCGTGACGAGCTTCATGCCCGCACCTCCCTGATGACGCTGCCCTGCTGGATGGACTCGTACGCCGTCTCGCCGTGGACCGCGAGGTCGATGCCGCCGACCTCCGCGTCCTCGCTCACGCGCCAGCCCATCGTGACCTTGAGGATCAGGCCGATGACCGTCGTCGTGATCGCGGTGAAGACGATCGCGACCAGCGCGATGAGCACCTGGACGACGAGCTGCTGCGCGCCGCCCCCGAAGAAGAGGCCCGTGTCGGTCGCGAGGAAGCCGATCGCGACGGTACCCCAGAGGCCGGAGACGAGGTGGACGCCGACGACGTCGAGCGAGTCGTCGTAGCCGAAGCGGTACTTCAGGCCGACCGCGAGCGCGGAGAGCGCGCCGGCGACGAGGCCCAGGACGATCGACGTGACCGGGTTGAGCGCGCCGGCGGCGGGCGTGATCGCCACGAGGCCCGCGACGACGCCGGACGCGGCACCGAGCGACGTGGCGTGACCGTCGCGGATCTTCTCCGTGACGAGCCAGCCGATGATGCCGGCCGCCGTGGCGCTCGTGGTGTTGATCCAGGCGAGGCCGGCCGTCTCGTTCGCGCCGAACGCGGAGCCCGCGTTGAAGCCGAACCAGCCGAACCACAGCAGGGCCGCGCCCAGCATGACGAACGGCAGGTTGTGCGGGCGCATCGGCTCGGTGCCGAAGCCCTTGCGCTTGCCGATGAGGAGCGCGAGCACGAGCGCCGCGACACCGGCGTTGATGTGGACGACGGTGCCGCCCGCGAAGTCGATCGGCGCGACCGTGGCGGCGCCGTCGGTCACCCCGAACACCTTCGCGGCGAGACCGTTCTCGTTGGCCGAGAGGAAGCCGCCGCCCCACACCATGTGGGCGAGCGGGAAGTACGTGACCGTGACCCAGATCGCCGTGAACGCCAGCCACGTGCCGAACTTGACGCGGTCGGCGAGCGCACCCGAGATGAGCGCGACCGTGATGATCGCGAACGTCACCTGGAACGCGATGTCGACCACGTTCGGGTAGTTGCCGAGCGTGCTCGCGACGGCGCTGCCGTCGGCGTCCGTGATCGCCCCCGAGAGACCGAACTGCGCGAACGGGTTGGCGAACAGGCCACCCGTCCCGGCCTCGCCGTAGGACATCGACCAGCCCCACAGCACGTAGACGACGCCCACGACGGCCATCGCGCCGAAGGACATCATCATCATGTTCAGCACGGACTTGGCGCGGACCATGCCGCCGTAGAAGAACGCCAGTCCGGGCGTCATCAGGAGCACGAGGGATGCTGAGGTCAGCATCCACGCGGTCGCCCCGGTGTCCCACTCCATCGGATCATCTCCCCTCGCCGGCCGGGCGGCCGGTCGGGGACTACGGTGGTGCGGGCGGGTTTCCCCGGCGGTGTCGCCGCGTTACGCCGGCGTGACAAGGGCGGCCCGGACGTAAACGTTCGGTTTCGCCGCACCGCGCGGGCGCCCGGAGCCCGTCGCCGCGACCGGGCCGTGATCGCGCCGTGACACGACCGTGACCCGCCGGGCGACCCGGACCGGCACCCGGCCGGGCACCCTGCCGGGCACTGCGGCCGGGCGTCGCACCCGGCCGCGCCCGTGCCTCAGGCGCCGAGGAGCCCGTCGACGAACTGCTCGGGGTCGAACGGGGCGAGGTCGTCGGGCCCCTCCCCCAGGCCGACGAGCTTGACGGGCACGCCCAGCTCGCGCTGGACCGCGACGACGATGCCGCCGCGCGCGGTGCCGTCGAGCTTCGTCAGGACGATGCCCGTGACGCCCGCGACCTCGCCGAAGACGCGTGCCTGGTTGAGGCCGTTCTGCCCCGTCGTCGCGTCGAGCACGAGGAGCACTTCCGACAGCGGGGCCTCCTTGGTGATGACGCGCCGGATCTTGCCCAGCTCGTCCATGAGGCCCTGCTTGTTCTGCAGGCGCCCGGCGGTGTCGACGAGCACGACGTCCGCGCCCTCGGTGCGGCCGCGCCGCACGGCGTCGAACGCGACCGCCGCCGGGTCGGCGCCGTCGCGGTCGGACCGCACGGTCGGGACCCCGACGCGCGAGCCCCAGGTCTCGAGCTGGTCGGCGGCCGCGGCGCGGAACGTGTCCGCCGCGCCCAGCACGACGTTGCGGTCCTCGGCGACGAGCACGCGCGCGAGCTTGCCGACGGTCGTCGTCTTGCCGGTGCCGTTCACGCCGACGACCAGCACGACGGCGGGCACCGTGGACCCGTCCTCGGCGGTGCGCGGGGACGTCGCGAGCGAGCGGTCGAGCGTCGGGTCGACGAGCGCGACGAGCTCGGTGCGCAGGAGGTCGCGCACGCTCGCGGCGTCGCGCACCCCGAGGACGCGGACCTTGGTGCGCAGCGCGTCGATGAGCTCGCCGGCCGGCCCGGCGCCGACGTCCGCGAGGAGGAGGGTCTCCTCGAGCTCGTCCCAGTCGTCCTCGGTGAGGTGGTCCCGCGAGAGGACGGACAGCAGGCGGGCGCCGAGCGGCGACCCGGAGCGCGCGAGGCGCTCGCGCAGCCGGACGAGCCGGCCACCGACCGGCTCCGGGCGCTCGAGCGCGGGCGGGGCGGCGACGTCGGGCTCCGGCGGTGCCTCCACGGTCGCCGTTCCGGGCGGCGCCTCCACGGCGTCCGGCGCGGTCGCGGGGGGCGCGGCAGGGGCCGAAGGCGGGGGTTCGACGAGGTCGCGGCGACCGCGGCGACGGGCCGACACGGTCCCGGCGGTGACGAGGCCGACGACCAGGAGGACGCCGAGGACGATCCAGAGCGGGAGGAGGTCGTTCACCCCGGAAGTCTCTCAGACCGACGCGGTGCTCACGCCTCGGGAGGGCGCTCCCCCGGGTGCAGCGGGCGCACGCGCTCGCGCGCGCGGTGCAGGACGTCGGTGAGCTCCTCGGCGTCGACGTACGCGTTGGACGACACCTGCGTGGCCGTGAAGAAGTCGTCGATGCTCGTGTCCACCGGCCTCGGCATGCGCACGGTCGCGACGTGCTGGCCCGGGTTGTCACCACGGCGGCGACGCCGCCGCAGCCCCGAGCGGAAGTCCCGCCAGAAGGCGCGCATGCCCTGCTCGCCGTCCCGTCGGTCACCCGCCGCACCGGTCGACTGCGCCTCGGCGCGCGCGACGACGCTCGCGAACAGGAACACGACGGCGGCGACGCCGAGCGTGAGCCCCAGCCACACGAACATCCAGACCATGCCCTCCAGTATCCGGGCGCCCGAACGCGTCGCGACCGCAGCCACGCCGGGGCTCGGCGATCAGCACCACATCTTCACAAGGCCCGGAATTGCAACGATCCTGGAGGTTCCGCCCAGGTGCGGACGAGGCGGACGGACCGCCCCGCGCGGCTTACGCGGGGACCTCCTCGCGCGCCTCGGACATGCGCTGGCCGATGACCGTCGTGACGCCGTCGCCGCGCATCGTCACGCCGTAGAGCGCGTCGGCGATCTCCATGGTGCGCTTCTGGTGCGTGATGACGATGAGCTGCGAGTCCTCCTGGAGCTCGCGGAAGATCTCGAGCAGGCGGCCGAGGTTCACGTCGTCCAGGGCGGCCTCGACCTCGTCCATGACGTAGAACGGCGAGGGCCGCGCCTTGAAGATCGCGACGAGGAGCGCGACCGCCGTGAGCGAGCGCTCGCCGCCGGACAGCAGGGACAGGCGCTTGACCTTCTTGCCCGCGGGACGGGCCTCGACCTCGATGCCCGTGGTCAGCATGTCGTCCGGGTCGGTGAGGACCAGGCGCCCCTCGCCGCCCGGGAACATGCGCGCGAACACGCGCTCGAACTGCTCGGCGGTGTCGCGGTACGCGTCCGAGAACACCCGCTCGACGCGCTCGTCGATCTCCTTGACGATCTCCAGCAGGTCGGCGCGCGACTTCTTGAGGTCGGCCAGCTGGTCGGCGAGGAACTTGTGCCGCTCCTCGAGCGCGGCGAACTCCTCGAGCGCGAGCGGGTTCACCTTGCCGAGGCGGCCTAGGTCGCGCTCCGCGGCGCGCAGCCGCTTCTCCTGCTGCGCGCGGTCGTACGGGACCGTGCGCTGCTCGCCGTCGTCGGAGGGGACGGGCACCTCGCGGTGCGGGCCGAGCTCCTCGACCAGGACGGCCGGGTCGAGCCCGAGCTCGTCGACGCTGCGCGCCTGGAGCTGCTCGATGCGCAGCTGCTGCTGCGCGCGCGCCACCTCGTCGCGGTGCGCGACGTCCGTCAGCTCGCGCAGGCGCGCCGCCAGGTCGTCGACCTCGCGGCGCGCAGCGGTCACCGCGGTGTCGCGCTCGGCCCGCGCCGCCTCCGCGGCGTCCCGCTCCGCGCCCGCCCGGGCCAGCGACCGGTCGATCGCGGCGAGGGCGAGCGTCGCGCCGTCGCGCACCGCGGACGCGCGGCCCGCCTGCCGCACCCGCGCCGCCTCGCGCCGCGCGGCCCGCTCGCGCGCGTCGCGCTCCGCGGCGGCAGCCCGGGCCAGCGACTGGGCCCGGCCCGCGACCGCCCGCGAGCGCTCCTCGCTCGTGCGCAGGGCGAGCCGTGCCTCGGTCTCGGCCGTGCGCGCCGCCGAGGCACGTGCGAGGAGGCGGTCGCGCTCGGCGCTCGCCTCCGCCACCGCGTCCTCGGACTGCTCCGGCGCCGCCTCCGCGACCTCGAGCCGCTCGACGAGCCCGGCGAGCGTCTCGCGTGCGTCGTCGAGACCCTGGGACGCCCGCTCCAGCGACGCGCGCACGCGCTCGGCCTCCGCGGCGGCCGAGCGCGCGGTCGCCCCCAGGTGCCCGAGCTGCTCCGCGACCGCGGCGAGCTGCGCGTCGGACTCGTTGAGCCGGTCGAGCGTGTCCTCGTACCGGGCGCGCGCCTCCTGCGCCGCCTCGCGCGCGCCCACGAGGGCGAACCGGGCGCGCTCGGCGCGGGCCGTCGCGTCGGCGTGCGCCGTGCGCGCCTCGTCGAGCGCCGACTGCAGGTGCAGCACGCTCGGCGCCGACGCCGACCCGCCCCACGCGCGCGTCGTCGCCAGGAGGTCCCCGCCCCGCGTCACGACGGCGACGTCCGGGTGCCGCGCCACGAGCGCGCGCGCCTGGCCCAGGTCGTCGACGACGGCCACGCCCGCGAGCAGGGACCGCACCGCCTCGCCGACGCCCCCGGCGGCGGTGACGACGTCGACGGCCCAGCGTGCGCCGTCGGGCAGGTCGACGGCGGCGGGGCCCGGACCGGGCTCCGCGGTCGCCACGACGAGGCCCGCGCGCCCGGCGTCCTCCGTGCGCAGGTACCGCAGCGCGTCGACCGCGGCGTCGACCGACTCGACCGCGACCGCGTCGGCGGCCGGGCCCAGCGCCGCGGCCACCGCGTCCTCGTAGCCCGCCTCGACGCCGAGCAGGGCCGCGAGCGACCCCACGACGCCGACGCCGTCCGCCGCGAGCAGCGCGCCCGCGCCGTCCTTGCGGTCGAGGCTCAGCTCGAGCGCCTCGATGCGCGCGCTCCACGTCGCGCGCTCCTGGTCCGCGGCCGTCGCGTCCGCCTCCAGGCCGGTCACGGCGGCGCTCGTGCGCTCGACCGCGTCCGCCGCGGCCTCGTGCTCGGCGTCGAGGCCCTCCTCGCCCTCCTCGGCGCCGACCACCTGGGTCTCGAGCACCGCGAACTCGGTGCGCGCCTGCGTGCCCCGGTGCTCGGCCTCCGCGAGCGACTCGCGCAGCCGTCCGATCTCGGCCTCCGCCGCCTCGACGCGCGTGCGCTGCGCCGCGACCTGCCCCGCGAGCCGCGCGAGACCCTCGCGGCGGTCCGCGGCACCGCGCAGCAGCGTCGCGACGGCCCGCTCCGCCTCCCCCGCGGCCTGCTCGGCGTCCTCCCGGTCGGTGACCGCGGCGGCGAGCGCGTCGCGCGCGCGGGCGACCTCCGCCTCGAGCTCCGCCTCGGTCGCGCGCACGCGCTCGGCCTGCGCCTCGAGCTCGTCCGGGTCCTGCCCGCGGGGCGCCGCCTCGGGGCGCCCGAGGAGACGCACGCGCTCCTCGGCGAGCGTGCGCGTGCCGCGCAGCCGCTCGCGCAGCGACGAGAGCCGGAACCAGACGTCGGTCGCGGCCCCGAGGGCGGGCGCGGCCTCCGCGGCCTCGCGCTCGAGCCGGCCGAGCGTGTCGCGCGCCGTCGCGAGCGCGCGCTCGACCTCCGCCTGCTGCGTGCGCAGGGCCGCCTCGTCGGCCATCTCCTGCTCGAGCGTCGCGGTGAGCTGGGCGAGGTCGTCGGCGAGGAGCCGGGCCCGCGCGTCGCGCAGGTCGGCCTGGATCGTGGCGGCCTTGCGCGCGATCTCCGCCTGCCGTCCCAGCGGGCCGAGCTGGCGCCGGATCTCCGTCGTGAGGTCCGCGAGCCGCGTGAGGTTGGCCTGCATCGCGTCGAGCTTGCGGAGCGCCTTCTCCTTGCGCTTGCGGTGCTTGAGGACGCCCGCGGCCTCCTCGACGAAGCCGCGGCGGTCCTCGGGCGTCGCGCGCAGGACGGCGTCGAGCTGCCCCTGGCCGACGATCACGTGCATCTCCCGGCCGAGGCCCGAGTCGGAGAGGAGGTCCTGGATGTCGAGCAGGCGGCACGCGCTGCCGTTGATCGCGTACTCGGACCCGCCGCTGCGGAACAGCGTGCGGGAGATCGTCACCTCGGTGTAGTCGATCGGCAGGGCGCCGTCGGTGTTGTCGATCGTCAGGGACACCTCGGCGCGCCCGAGCGGGGGCCGGCCGGAGGTGCCGGCGAAGATGACGTCCTCCATCTTGCCGCCGCGCAGGGTCTTGGCGCCCTGCTCCCCCATCACCCACGCGAGCGCGTCGACGACGTTCGACTTGCCCGAGCCGTTCGGCCCGACGACGCACGTCACGCCGGGCTCGAAGCTCAGCGTCGTCGCGGACGCGAACGACTTGAAGCCGCGCAGCGTCAGGGTCTTGAGGTGCACGGACCCGAGCCTAGTGCGGCGCTCCCACGATCCTGCGGACGTCCGCGACCGGCCGTGGCGGACCGCGCACACCGCGGCGGGCACGCGAACGCCCCGCCCCGGAGGCCCGGGACGGGGCGGACGTGCGCGTGCGGGTCAGCCGAGCTCTGGGAACCAGAGCGCGATCTCGCGCGCGGCGGACTCGGGCGAGTCCGACCCGTGCACGAGGTTCTGCTGGACCTTGAGGCCCCAGTCGCGGCCGAGGTCGCCGCGGATCGTGCCGGGCAGCGCCTCGGTCGGGTTGGTCGCGCCGGCGAGCGAGCGGAAGCCGGGGACGACGCCCTGGCCCTCGGCCACGACCGCGAGGATCTTGCCCGAGAGCATGAAGTCGACGAGCGGCTGGAAGAACGGCTTGCCCTCGTGCTCGGCGTAGTGGGCGGCGAGCAGCTCGGGCGTCGCGTCGAGCAGGCGCACGGCGGCGAGCGTGTAGCCCTTGGCCTCGACGCGCCGGAGGATCTCGCCGGACAGGCCGCGGCGGACGCCGTCGGGCTTGACGAGGATGAGGGTGCGCTCGATGGTCTCGGTCAGTGCGGGTGCGACGTCGGTCATGGTCGCCGAGCCTACCGGCCGCAGGCCGGTGCGCCGCGCCCGGCGGGCGGCCGCAGGGCCGCGCGCGCCGTGCGGGTCAGCCGGCGTTGGGCGCGGTCTCGGGGTGCTCGGCGTCGTAGGCCGCGCGCTCGCGGTCGATGCGCCCGCCGAGGCGGATCGAGACGATCCACAGGACGACGAAGAGGCCGCCCACGAGGAACATCATGGGAACGACCAGCCCGAGCGCGAGCACGGGCACCTGGACCACGGACCCGGCGACGTACCCGCCGGGCGTGCCCACCATGCGCGACAGCACGACGAGCACGACGGCGAGCACCCCGCCCACGACCCAGATCGACGTCGCGGAGGGCAGCTCGAGCGGGCCGCGCGAGTAGGGCACGTCGCGCAGGCCGTAGGCCACGAGCGTCGCGAACACGACGAGGAACGCCTCGAGCAGGAGCGTGGTCGACGCGAACTGGACCTTCGCGGGCTTCTTGGGCTTGATGCGGTCGCCCGGGGACGGACGCACCGGGCCCGCCGCGCGGCCGTGGCGGGACGGCTGCGCGGCGGGCTGCGACGGTGAGGTGCTCACCCGGTCAGGATACCGGCGCGCCGTCGCGCTCCCGGCTCCCGGGGCGCTCGTCGTCCGGTCCACCGCCGCCCGCGGGCACGACGACCGCGGCACCGTCGACCTGGCCCGTCGCGGGGGCGTCCTCGCGCAGGTCGCCGTGGTCCGCGACGGCCTCGCCGCGCGCGACCATCCCGGCGACGTCGGACAGCTTGACCTCGCGCAGGAACAGCGCGAGCACGAACCCGACGAGGACGAGGGGGACCAGGTACCAGAACGCGGGGGCGAGCGCGTCGGTGAACGCGTCGACGACGCCCGTGTGGATCGGCTCCGGGAGCTGCTGCACCAGCTCGGGCGTGAGCGAGGAGCCCTCCGCGCCGGCGGGGGCCGCACCGCCCGGCACGCCCGCGAAGACGCCCTCGAGGTTGTCGGCGAGCCGCGACGTGAAGATGGTGCTGAACAGCGCCGTCCCGACGGCCGCGCCGATCTCGCGGAAGAAGTTGTTCGCGCTCGTGGCGGTCCCGATCTCGTGCGGGTCGACCGAGTTCTGCACGGCGAGCACGATCGTCTGCATGACGAGGCCCATCCCGGCGCCCATGACGAAGATCATCGCACCGAAGAGCCACATCGACATGTCGCCCGTGATGCGCGTGAGCCAGACCATCCCGGCCGCGGTGATCGCGAGCCCCACCACCGGGTAGATCTTGTACCGCCCGGTCTTGGTGATGGCGATACCGGACCCGATGGCCGTGATCATGACGCCGACCATCATCGGGAGCATGAGGAACCCGGACTCGGTGACCCCGGCGCCCGTGGACATCTGCAGGAACGTCGGGAGGAACGCGAGCGCCGAGAACATGCCCATGCCGAGCACGAGGCCGATGAGCGTCGCGATGGTGAAGGTCCGGTTCTTGAACAGGTGCAGCGGGAGCAGCGGCTCCTCGGCGCGGTTCTCGACGAGGACGAACGCGACGACCGACACCACGACGGCCGCGACGAGGCCGAGCAGCCACGGGTCGGACCAGTCGTAGCCCGACGACGTCGTCAGGGACTCCCAGCTCGTCACCAGGACGATGCCGGACGTCGCGACGACGAGGAAGAAGATGCCCGCGACGTCGATCTTGCGGCCCGCGCGGTGCGAGGGGAGCTTGAGCGCGACCCACGCCACGACGAACGCGGCGACGCCGATGGGCACGTTGATCCAGAACGCCCAGCGCCAGCCCGGGCCCTCGGTGAACCAGCCGCCGAGGAGCGGCCCGATGACCGCGGCGATGCCGAAGAGCGCGCCCATGGGACCCATGTACTTGCCGCGGTCCTTGGCGGGGACGATGTCGGCGATGATCGCCTGCGACAGGATCATCAGACCGCCGCCGCCGAGGCCCTGGACGCCGCGCCAGGCGACGAGCTCGGGGAACGACTGCGCGAACCCGGCGCCGGCCGACGCGACCGTGAAGAGGCCGATCGCGACGAGGAACGGCCAGCGGCGGCCCCAGAGGTCGCCGAACTTGCCGTAGAGCGGCATGACGATGGCGATCGCCAGGATGTAGGCCGTGATGACCCAGCCCTGGTGCTCGACGCCGTGGAGCTCGCCGACGATCGTCGGCATCGCGGTGCCGACGATCGACTGGTCGAGCGAGGACAGGAACATCGACGCCATGAGCGCGCCGAAGATCACCCACACGGTGCGCGGGGTGAGCACGACGAGCGGCTTGCCGCCGTCGACGTGTGGTGCTGCGGTGGAGGAGGCCATGAGGATCCGGTTCGGTCGGGACGGACGGGCGCACGCCGACGGGCGCGGCCCGTCGTCGGGTGGGGGCTGGTGAGGTGCGGGAGGTCGGGCGGGAGACCCGAGCGGTGGTGTCCTCGCGCGGGGCGAGGGGCTGCGGTCAGGGGGCCGCGGGATCAGGGGCGCGCGTGTCGCGGAGCAGCGCGCGGAGCTGGTCGACGACGCCCGGCAGGTGGTCCACCGGCTCGCCCTCGCGGCCCCGCTGCTGCCACTCGACCGTGCTCGCCCGCAGGAGGCTCATGACGACGAGCGCCAGGAGCTCGGGGTCCGGGACGAACGGCCGGACCGCGCGACGTGCGACGAGCATCTCGACGAGCTCCGCACGGTGGCCCTCGACCCACGCGACGTGGCGCGCGACGAGGTGCGGCTCGCGCTGCACGAGCTCGAGCGTGCGCGCCATGCGCTCGGGAGTGACGACCTCGTGCGCGAGCACGTCGGCCACCACGACCTCGAGGTCGTCGAGGAGCGCGCCCGTCGGACCGCCGGAGACGAAGGCCGCGACGACGTCCGGTCGGACCGAGAACTCCTCGAGGCCGAGCACGGCGTCGTCCTTCGCGGGGAAGTAGTTGAAGAACGTGCGGGGCGAGACGCCGACGGCCGCGCAGATGTCCTCGACCGTCACGGCGTCGAGGCCGCGGTCGAGGACGAGGGTCTGCGCGGCGTCGACGAGGGCCTCGCGGCGCGCGCGCTTCTTGCGCTCCCGCAGCCCGCCGGGCGACGGCACGAGGCATGCCGCGGCCCGCTCGGCCACGGAGGGGCGAGCGGGCACGTCAGGCGGAGTCGTCGGCACGAGGAGCATTCTTGCATCCCCTGCAATTTTGCATCAACTGCAATATCGGGTGACGGAGGTCACACCTCCGCGGCGTCAGACCTCGCCGAACCCGCCCTCCACCGCCTCGACCACCGCGCGCACGGCGTCCGCGGCCTGCGGGCCCTCCCCCGTGACCGTGAGCTCCTGCCCGCCGGTCGCGCCGAGCTTCATGAGCTCGAGGACGCTCGCCCCGTTGACGCCGTCGATCGCGACGCTCGCGTCGAACCCGGCGACCAGGCGGGCGAGCACGGCGGCGGGCCGGGCGTGCAGGCCGAGCGGGTTGCGCAACGTCACGACGGCGCGGGCCTCCCCCGCCGGCGGGGCGCCGTCCGCAGGGTTCTCCTCCCCCGCCTCCGGTGCCGCGGCGGGGACGGCGAACGTGCCGCCCGCGTGCTCCGCGGACGCGAGGACCTCGGCCACGTCGCCGCCGCCGTGCGCGGTGACGGCCGCCGCGACGGCGCCCTCGACGAACGGCGCGTCCGCGAGCAGCACGCGCCCGTCGAAGCCGTCCTCCAGGTCCAGCACCGACTCGACCGTCATCACGGCCGAGCCCAGGTCCGCGAGCACGACGACGCCGTCCGCGACGCGCAGCGCCTCGTCGATCGCGCCGGAGACGCGGTCGTAGCTCGTGCCGAGGCCGCCGTCGTCCGTCCCGCCCGCCGCGAGCAGCAGGACGCCGGGCGCCATCTGCGCGGACAGCTCGACGGCCCCCTGCGCGAGGCGCTGCGAGTGGGAGACGAGGACGAGCGCGACCCGGGCCCGCGTGCCGACCGGTCCGGCCACGCCGCTCACGCCGCCGCCGCGTCGCGCGCGGCCTCGAGCAGGATCGCGGTCGACGTCGCGCCCGGGTCCTGGTGGCCCGCGCTGCGCTCGCCGAGGTAGCTCGCCCGGCCCTTCGTCGCCACGAGCGGCGCGGTGGCCTCGGCGCCCTCGCGCGCGGCCCGGGCGGCGGCCGCGAGGACGTCGGCCGTCGAGCCGCCCGCGTCGGCCGCGGCCTCCGCCGCGTCGACCGCGGGCTGCCAGGCGTCGACCATCGTCTTCTCGCCGACCTGCGCCTTGCCGCGCGCGGAGATGCCCTCGAGCGCTCCCTCGAGCAGCGCGACGACGCCGTGCGCGTCGAGCTCCGCGAGGCCGGTCACCTTCGCGGCGCGCAGGTAGGCGGTCCCGTAGAGCGGGCCCGAGGCGCCGCCGACGGACGACATGAGCGTCGTGGCCACGAGCTTGAGCACGTCGCCGATCTGGCCGGGCGGCTGCTCGCCGTCGGCCGCCCCGTCGAGCTTGGCGACCACCGCGCGGAAACCCCGGTCGAGGTTCTCGCCGTGGTCGCCGTCACCGATCTGGCGGTCCAGCTCCGTCAGCTCGTCCCGCGCCGCCGCGATCCGCTCCGCGCTCAGCCGGGTCCATCGCTCGGCCCAGGCCACGTCCAGCGTCATGCCCCACCTCTCCTCGCCGTCGAGCCGGCGGTGCGCCGACTCCAGGAGACTGCACGAAAGGGCACCCGCTCACCAGCGCAGCGCGGCCGTGTGGACGGGAGCGTCCCACAGGGCGGTGAGCTCGTCGTCCAGGCGCAGCACGGTGACCGACGCACCCTGCATCTCCAGCGACGTGACGTAGTTGCCGACGAGCGAGCGCGTCACGCGTACGCCGCGCCCTTCGAGCAGCCTCCTCGCCTGACGATAGACGACGTACAGCTCGGACAGCGGGGTACCGCCCATTCCGTTAACGAACAGCAACACGTCCTCGCCGTCGGCGAGGCCCAGGTCGTCGGCCACGGGATCGACCAGCCGCTGCGTGATCTCGTCCGCCGACGCGAGCGGGATCCGGTGCCGCCCGGGCTCGCCGTGGATCCCGATGCCGATCTCGACCTCGTCGTCGCCGAGGTCGAAGCTCGGCCTGCCCACGTGCGGCACGGTGCACGCCGTGAGGGCGACGCCCATCGAGCGCACGTTCGCCACGACGCGCCCGGCGATCTCCGTCACGGTGCCGAGGTCGTCGCCGCGCTCGGCCGCCGCGCCCGCGATCTTCTCGACCGCGACCGTCCCCGCGACGCCGCGCCGACCCGCGGTGTAGAGCGAGTCCTCGACCGCGACGTCGTCGTTGACGAGGATGCTCGTGACCTCGGTGCCCTCGGCCTCGACGAGCTCGACCGCCGTCTCGAAGTTCAGCACGTCGCCCGTGTAGTTCTTGACGATCGCGAGCACGCCGGCGCCCGAGTCGGCGCCGAGGATCGCCGGGACGATCTGGTCGGGCGTCGGCGAGGTGAACACCGCGCCCGGCACCGCGGCGTCGAGCATCCCCGGCCCGACGAAGCCCGCGTGCAGCGGCTCGTGGCCCGAGCCGCCGCCCGAGACCAGCCCGACCTTGCCGGCCACCGCGCCGCCGGCGCGCGACACGTACGGGGGCGCGAGGTGCACCTGCACGAGGTCGGCGTGCGCCTGGCCGAAGCCCTCGAGGGACTCCGTCACCGCGTCCTGGGGATCGTTGAGCAGCTTCTTCACCGGTCATCCCTCCATCGGTCCGTGCGCCCGGTGCTCCGGGCGCCGACAGCCCCCGCGACGTCGGCAGGCCGCGCCCGGCGTGCCCGCCGCCGTCGTCGCCTCCATCAAACACCCGGCCGCCGCGCGCCGCGCGGCGTCCGGGCGTCAGCCGCGACCGAGCAGGACGCGCGCGTCGGCCACCGTCACGACCGAGCCCGTGACCAGGACGCCCGTGCCCGTGCCGACGCCCACGGCGTCGTCGCGCTCGACGAGGTCGACCGCCACCTGGAGCGCCTCGTCGAGGCGCTCGGTGCTGTGCACGCGGTCCTCGCCGAAGACGTCGGCCGCGAGCTCGGCGAGCTCCGTCGGGTCGGCCGAGCGCTCCGAGCTGTTGCGCGTCACGACGATCTCCGCGAGCACCGGCTCGAGCGCCGCGAGGAGCGGCTCGGCGTCCTTGTCGGCCATGATCGCGACGACGCCGACGAGGTGGCGCAGGTCGAACGCCTCGCCGAGCGCCGTCGCGAGCGCCTCGGCCCCCGCGGCGTTGTGCGCCGCGTCGACGAGGACGGTCGGGCTGGACCGCACGACCTCGAGCCGTCCCGGCGACGTGACGTCCGCGAAAGCCGCCTCGACGAGCGTGCCGTCGAGCGCCCGGCCGCCGAGGAACGCCTCCACCGCGCCGAGCGCGAGCAGCGCGTTGTGCGCCTGGTGCTCGCCGTGCAGCGGGAGGAACACCTCGGTGTAGAGCGCAGCGGGCGTGCGCAGGTCGAGGAGCTGGCCGCCGACCGCGACCTGGCGCGCGGCGACGTCGAGGTCGACGCCCTCGCGCAGCAGGCGCGCGCCGACGCGCTCCGCCCGGGCCCGCAGCACCTCCTCGACCTCGGGGCGCTGCGCGGCCGAGACGACGGTCGCGCCCTCCTTGACGATGCCCGACTTGACCGTCGCGATCTCCTCGAGCGTGCTCCCGAGCCACCGCTCGTGGTCGAGCGCGACGGGTGTCACGACGGCGACCTCCGCGTCGACCACGTTGGTCGAGTCCCACTCGCCGCCCATACCGACCTCGACGATCGCGACGTCGACGGGCGTGTCCGCGAACGCGGCGAACGCCACGCCCGTGAGGACCTCGAAGAAGCTGAGCTGTGACTGCCCGCTCTCCGCGAGCTCCGCGTCGACGACCTGCACGTAGGGGTAGACGTCCTCCCACACCTCGACGAACCGGCGCGCCGAGAGCGGCTCGCCGTCGACGACGATCCGCTCGGTGACGCTCGTCAGGTGCGGGCTCGTGAACAGGCCGGTGCGCAGGCCGTGCTCACGCACGAGACGCTCCGCGACGCGCGCGGTGCTCGTCTTGCCGTTGGTCCCGGTGAGGTGGATCGTCCGGAACGCGTGCTGCGGGTCGCCGAGCAGCTCGAACAGGCGCCGCACCCGGTCGATCGTCGGGTCGAAGTCGTGCTCGGGAGCACGGGACACGATGTGCTGGTAGACGCGCTCGAGGTCCGCCTGCGCGGCGGCGTCCTCCGCCGCCGCGCGGGCGTCCTTCGCGCTCTGCCGTCGTGCGGCGCCGGAGTCCTTGCGTGCGGCGCTCACAGGTTCGCCTCCTCGACGGGGCCAGCGTCCGGGACGGTGCCGTCGGCCTTCTCGACGCGCACGGAGCGCACGTCGGTCGGCGACGTCTCGACGACGACCTCGACCGCGAGCGTCTCGCGCGCGACGAGGTCACGGTGCTCCTCGACGGCCGCGAGCCACTCGCCCGGCACGTCGAGCGAGAGCCGGATGCGGTCGGCGACGTCGAGCCCGGCGGCCTTGCGCGCGTCCTGCACGTCGCGGATCACGTCGCGCGCGTAGCCCTCGGCGAGCAGCGCGTCGTCGAGCGCGAGGTCGAGGACGGCGAACCCGCCGCTCGCGAGCACCGCGGCGGCGATGCTCGGCGCCTCCCCCTCGGCGACGCCGCGGTCGGCGACCACCGTCGTCAGCTCGTACTCCGCGGGCAGGAGCGCGACGTCGCCGTCGTCCGTCGTCACGACGACCTCCCCGGCGTCGTCCACGCGCCACGCACCGGCCTTGGCGGCCTTGATGACGGCCTGCACCCCGCGGCCCAGGCGCGGGCCCGCGGCGCGGGCGTTGACCGCGAGGCGCTGCGTGATGCCGAAGCGCTCCGCGGCGTCCGAGTCGGTGGACTCGAGCTCGACGGCCTTGACGTTGAGCTCGCGCGCCAGCAGGTCCGTGTACGGCGCGAGCGCCCCCGGGTCGTCCACGACGACCGTGAGCCGCGCGAGCGGCTGGCGCACCCGGAGCTGGTGCGCCTTGCGCAGGCCGAGCGCGGCCGACGCGACGGCGCGGACCTCGTCCATCGCGGCGACGAGCGCCGGGTCGGCGACGAGGGACGCGTCCGGGACGTGACGCACGGCCACGGCGGACGAGCCGTCCTCGCCGACGAACCGCTCGCCGACCTCCTCGGTGGACGCCGGCCAGTCGGTGAGGTGGACCGAGCGCCCGCCGGTCAGGCCGCGCCACACCTCCTCCGCGAGCAGCGGGGCGAGCGGCGCCATGACGCGCGTGAGCGTCTCGAGCGCCGTGTACAGCGTGTCGAACGCGTCGGCGTCCTCCGCCCAGAACCGGTCGCGCTGGGTGCGCACGTACCAGTTGGTCAGGACGTCGAGGTGCTCGCGCACGGTCTCGCACGCGCCCGCGATGTCGTACGCGTCGAGCTGCCCGGTCACGCGCACCACGAGGTCGTGGGTGCGCGCGAGCAGGTAGCGGTCGAGCGCCGGGAGCCCGGCCACGCGCTCGGGCGCGACCTTCTGCGCGACGTACCCGGCGGGCTCGACGGGCTCGCCCGCCCGCGCCTGCGCCTTCGACGTGTTCGCGTACAGGGTGAAGAAGTAGTACGTGCTCCACAGCGGGAGCAGCACCTGGCGCACCGCGTCGCGGATCCCGTCCTCGGTGACGACGAGGTTGCCGCCGCGCAGGATGGGCGAGCTCATGAGGAACCAGCGCATCGCGTCGGAGCCGTCGCGGTCGAAGACCTCGTTGACGTCCGGGTAGTTGCGCAGCGACTTGCTCATCTTGCGGCCGTCGGAGCCCAGCACGATGCCGTGCGAGACGGCCGAGCGGAACGCCGGGCGGTCGAACAGCGCGGTCGCGAGCACGTGCAGCGTGTAGAACCAGCCGCGCGTCTGGCCGATGTACTCGACGATGAAGTCGCCGGGGTTGTGGTGCTCGAACCAGTCGGTGTTCTCGAACGGGTAGTGCACCTGCGCGTAGGGCATGGACCCCGAGTCGAACCAGACGTCCATGACGTCCTCGACGCGGCGCATGGTCGAGCGGCCCGTCGGGTCGTCCGGGTTGGGGCGCGTGAGGCGGTCGACGAACGGCCGGTGCAGGTCCGGCTCGCCCTTCTCGTTGCGCGGGAGGGTGCCGAAGTCCCGCTCGATCTCGGCGAACGAGCCGTACACGTCGACGCGCGGGTGCTGCGGGTCGTCCGAGCGCCACACCGGCACCGGGCTGCCCCAGAACCGGTTGCGCGTGATCGACCAGTCGCGCGCGTTCTCCAGCCACTTGCCGAACTGGCCGTGCTGGATGTGGTCGGGCGTCCAGGAGATCTGCTCGTTGAGCTCGACCATGCGGTCCTTGAACTTCGACACCGCGACGAACCACGACGAGACGCCCATGTAGATGAGCGGCTTGCGGCAGCGCCAGCAGTGCGGGTAGGAGTGCGCGTACGACTCGCGGCGCAGCAGCACCGTGCCGGGGCTCGTGGCGCCGAGCGGGAGGTCCGGCGTCTCCTCCCCCTGCGCGGCCGCGGCGTCGTGGCGCGTGCGGCCCTTGAGGTGGTCGATGATGAGCGCGTTCGCGTCGAAGACCTGGAGGCTCTCGTAGTCGACGACGGGGAAGACGAACTTGCCGTCGGACGCGACCGGGAGCACCGGCTCGACGCCCTCGCGGTCGGAGACGACCTTGTCCTCCTCGCCGAACGCGCCGGCGTTGTGCACGAGCCCGGTGCCGTCCGTGGTCGTGACGAAGTCTGCCTCGACGACCCGGTGCGCACCGGCGTGCCCGGCGAAGTACGAGAACGGCGGCGTGTACGACCGCCCGACGAGGTCGGCACCCGTGAACCGCTCGACGACCTGCGTCGTCACGTCCTCGACGCCCTCGTCGGCGAGCTCGCGCGCGTACGCCTCGAGACGCTCGGCGGCGATCACGTAGCGCTCCTTGACGCCCGTGAACGACGACTCCACGACGACGTACTCGACGTCGGGGCCGACCATGACGAACAGGTTCGACGGCAGCGTCCAGGGCGTCGTCGTCCAGATGAGCGCGAGCTCGCCCGTCTCGAGCCGGAAGCCGACGGTGACCGCCGGGTCCTGGCGGACCTGGTACACGTCCTCGTCCATGCGCAGCTCGTGGTTGGACAGCGGCGTCTGGTCGTTCCAGCAGTAGGGCAGCACGCGGAAGCCCTCGTAGACGAGGCCCTTGTCGTAGAGCTGCTTGAACGCCCACAGGACCGACTCCATGAACGTCGGGTCGAGCGTCTTGTAGTCGTGCTCGAAGTCGACCCAGCGCGCCTGGCGGGTCACGTAGTCCTGCCACTCGCTCGTGTACTTGAGCACCGACGCGCGGCACGCGTCGTTGAACCGCTCGATCCCCAGCTCGAGGATCTCCTCCTTGGTCTTGATCCCCAGCTGGTCCATCGCCTCGAGCTCGGCGGGCAGGCCGTGCGTGTCCCAGCCGAAGCGACGCTCGACGTGCTTGCCGCGCATCGTCTGGTACCGCGGCACGACGTCCTTCGCGTAGCCCGTGAGCAGGTGCCCGTAGTGGGGCAGGCCGTTGGCGAACGGCGGGCCGTCGTAGAAGACGAACTCGTTGCTGCCGTTCTCCCCGGCGGGGTTGCGCTCGACCGAGGCGCGGAACGTGTCGTCCGCCTCCCAGTAGGCGAGGACCTCGCGCTCGATCGCGGGCAGGTCCGGGGACGCGGGGACGCCGAACGCGGCCCCGGGGTGCGAGTCGGCGGCGGACGAGGGTGCGCGGTGCAGCGGATAGGCCATGGTCTCGAGGACTCCGGTGAGGTAGCGGCCGGCGGGGTGTCCGCCGTGGTGGTACGGGTCGGTCGTGCTCTCCTGCGAGGACGACTCCCCCACCTGGGGCGGGCTCGCCGCGGTACCACCTCGCTTGCCGGCGCCGTCCCCGCAGGTGCCCGACGTCGTCGGGCACCACGGGCGGTCGCCGACCGCTCGTCGCAGGCTGTGACGGGCCCACCCGTCCGGGTCTAGTGAGGACCTGCCGCGGGCCGTCAGGCCTGCCCCGCGGCGGGGTTCCCGTTCTTCCGGAGGCTCGCCGGTGATGGCCGGGTCGACGCCTGTGCCTCCATGGTAGCCGCCGCCCGGCGGCGCGCGGTGTAGGCGTCGATGTCGCGAGCGACGAGCCACTCGAGCGTGAGCGGGGGCCCGGCGGCAGCCGACGCGGTGAGGGCGGGGAGGGCGGGTGCCGACGACGGCACGGTGGTCGGGCGGTAGCGGGGGAAGTGCGGGGGAACGTACATGGTGGTCTCGCGTCCTGTGCTCGGCTGGCGTCCGTGGGTGCAGACCCGGTCGTGGCGTCGGACTCATCGCTGAGCCGTGGCGCGGGACCGGCGACCGTCACGCCCCGTCGCAGGGAGGGAGGGGCGGGAGGCTGCTCGCGGACACCAGGTCGAGGCTGCGCAGGGCGCCGCGAGCCCTCAACAACAGGTGGCGGGGAGGACCCGCGGGCGCGCCAGGACGAGCGTGCTGCTCGTGGGGCGCGCGGAGGTCACCCGCACATGGTGCCAGCACGCCCGTCGCGGGACAACCTCCGGTCCAGGACCCGGGCCACTCGCCTGGCCCCTCGTCGGGCCGGTCACCGGACGCGGACGGCGACCTCGTGCCAGCCCGAGGCGCCGTCGGGCGCAGGCGGGGCGACGTCGGCCGTCTGGGTGCGCCCGTCGGCGTCGGTCGCGCGGACCGTCAGCCGGTGCTCCCCGGGCGTCGCGTCCCACGCGTACGACCACTGCCGCCACGTGTCCGGGCCCACCGTGGCGGCGAGCGTCGCGGCGCGCCACGGGCCGTCGTCCACACGCACCTCGACGCCCTCGACGCCCGTGTGCTGGGCCCACGCCACGCCCGCGACGACGACCTCCCCCGCCTCCACGGCCGCGCCGTCGCGCGGGGTGTCGACGCGCGACGCGAGCTTGATCGGTCCCCGTTCCGACCACCCGCGCGTGGACCAGTAGGCGACGTCGTCGGCGAAGGTCGTGACCTTGAGCTCGGTGACCCACTTCGTCGCGGACACGTAGCCGTACAGCCCGGGCACGACGAGCCGGGCGGGGAACCCGTGCTCGGCCGGCAGCGCCTCGCCGTTCATCCCGACGGCGAGCAGGCTCGCCCGGTCGGGGTCGGTGAGGGCGTCGAGCGGCGTGCTCGCCGTCCACCCGTCGGCGCTCGTCGAGAGCACCATGTCGGCGCCGTCCTGCACTCCCGCGCGCGCGAGCAGCTCGCGCACCGGGTACCCGAGCCACCGCGCGTTGCCCACGAGGTCCCCGCCGACCTCGTTGGACACGCACGTGAGCGTGAGGTGGTGCTCGACGAGCGGGAGCGCGAGCAGCTCGTCGAGCGTGATCTCGAACGGGTCGTCGACGAGCCCCGAGACGCGCAGCGTCCACGACGCCGGGTCCACCTGCGGCACGCGCAGCGCCGTGTCGATGCGGTAGAAGTCCGCGTTCGGGGTGACGTACGGCGCGAGCCCGGGGACGCGCAGGTCCGCCCCGGCGGGCACGGCGGGGGCCGGGGTCGCGGGGGCGGGCAGCCGCAGCGCGGCGCGCGCGGCCGTCACGGCTCGCGAGCCGACGGACACCGCGCGCGACGTCGCGAGCGCGACGACGCCGGCCGCCGCGGCCAGTCCCGTGACGAGGAGGAACCTGCGGCGGTCGAGGCCGTCGGGCGTCGTCGCCGCGTCGTCGGCGCCGGAGGGCGCGGCAGGGCCGCGCAGCGTCCGGAGCGACGCGCGCAGCAGCAGCACGGCGACCCCCACGCCGACCAGGCTGGGCAGCGCCCAGGCCACGTCCCCGCCCGGCCGGGTGGCGGCGACGACCGCCCCGACCGCCCCGACGGCGGCGAGGAGCAGTGCGCCGGACGGCGGACGGCGGAGCTCGAGCCAGCCGCTGAGGGCCGCGCCCGCGGCGAGCACGACGCCCAAGACCCCGAGCAGCACCGCCTTGTCCGCGGTGCCGAAGGTCGCGACGGCCCAGTCCTTGAGGGGCCCCGGCACCGCGTCGACGACCCCCGCCCCGGCGGCGAACAGCGGGCTCGACCCGGGCGCGACGACGGCCGCGGCGAGCTCGGCCACGGCGAACCCGACGGCCGCCGCGACGACGCCCGCGAGCGCCGCCCGTCCGCCCGCCTGCCCGGCTGCCTGCCGCTGCCCCGTCATGCGCGTCCTCCCGTGGTCCAGTAGACGCCGGGCCGGCCCCGGGCGCCATCGTCGGTTCGGAGCGGCTCTGCTCCCGGACGGGTCCCGGTCAGCGGGCGGACGCGTCGGCGTCGCGCGCGGGCTCCACGCCCTTCGGGACGAGCGGCGCGCGCCACAGGGAGTACGTCGAGGCCTGCGCGACGGGCCGCAGGATCAGCGAGTCGATGTTCACGTGGTGCGGGCGCGTGACGGCGAACGTCACGACGTCGGCGACGTCGTCGGCGGTGAGCGGGTCCACGACGCCCTCGTAGACGGCGTCGGCCCCCGCCTGGTCCCCGTGGTAGCGGTTGAGCGAGAACTCGGGCGTGTGCACGAGGCCCGGCGCGATCTCGATGACGCGGATCGGCTCGCCCACGAGCTCGAGGCGGAGCGTCTTCGCGACGCCGAGCAGCGCGTGCTTGGACGCGACGTAGCCGGAGCCGCCGACGTACGTGTCGTGGCCCGCGGTCGACGTCATGAGCACGATGTCGCCGCGGCGCGACGCGCGCAGGAGCGGCAGGAAGGCCCGGGTCACGCGCACGGTGCCGAGCACGTTCGTCTCGTACATCGCGCGCCACTCGTCGATCTTCGCCTCGTCGACCGGGTCGACGCCGAGGCCGAAGCCCGCGATGTTGAGCAGCGCGTGCACGGGCCCGCGAGCACCTGCCTCGGCGACGAGGCGCGCGACGTCGTCGTCGGAGGTCACGTCGCCCACCACGGGGTGGGCGCCCGTGCGCTCCGCGACCTCGGCGAGCCGGTCCGCGCGGCGCGCGAACGCCACGACGTCCCAGCCCCGGGCGCGCAGGAACCGTACGCACGCCTCCCCGATGCCCGACGACGCGCCGGTCACCACGGCGCGCAGGGGCGAGGTCGCAGGGTCGGGGGCGGGCGGGTTCGACGGCTCGGTCACGACGCACACTCTGTCACGGTCGCGTGTGTAGGCTGGACGACGGACCGCGAACCCCTCGATCGTTCGCCGGAGCGACCTCGTCCTTGGGTCGCGGGTCCGCCCGACGCGAGATGGCGCGTCCGACCCTGGAGAGCCCGCGTCCCCGCCCGGGGACCGCCGTCCGGCTCTCTCCCCGCCTCGCACCCGGAGCAGCTCCGTGCCCTCGCGTCCCACGCCGTCCCCTGCCTCTCGCCGACCCGTCCGCGCCGCCGTCGGCGCGGCGGCGCTCGCCCTCGCGCTCGCCGCCTGCTCGTCCGGCACGACGCCCGGGGGCGACCCGACCTCTGCGGGCGGCGCGACGTCGTCGAGCACGCCCGGGAGCACCGCGTACCCGCTCACGCTCGACGACTGCGGGTTCGAGGTGACGTTCGACGCCGCGCCCGAGCGCGTCGTGACGATCAAGTCGAGCACCACGGAGATGCTCCTGGCCCTCGGGCTCGGCGACCGGATCGTCGCGAGCGCGTTCGCCGACGGGCCGGTGCCCGAGTCGCTGGCCGACGCCGCCGCGGACGTCCCCGCCGTCATGGAGCCGCTCTCGGACCAGGTCCCGGGTGCCGAGGCGGTCCTGGAGACCGAGCCCGACCTCGTGTACGCGGGCTGGGAGTCCAACCTCACGGCCGACGGCGCCGGCGACCGCGAGACCCTCGCGCAGCTCGGCGTCGCGACCTACGTCTCCCCCGCCGCGTGCAAGGCGCCGGAGTACATGCCCGACCCGCTGACGTTCGACGACGTGTTCGCCGAGATCACCGAGGTCGGCACGATCTTCGACGCGCAGGACGCCGCGGCGGACCTCGTCGCGGAGCAGCGCGCGACGCTCGACGGCGTCGTCCGCGACGACCGCGGCCTGACCGCCCTGTGGTACTCGTCGGGCGACGACATCCCGTACGTCGGGGCGGGCATCGGCGCGCCGCAGATGATCATGGACGCCGTCGGGCTCGAGAACGTGGCGGGCGACGTGCACGACACCTGGACGTCGTACGCGTGGGAGGAGGCGGTCGCCGCCGACCCGGACGTGCTCGTCCTCGTCGACGCCGCCTGGAACACCGCCGAGGCGAAGATCGAGCGGCTCGAGTCCAACCCGGCCACGGCCGAGATGACGGCCGTCCGCGAGGGCCGCTACCTGACGATCCCGTTCCCGGCGACCGAGGCGGGCGTGCGCAACGTCGACGCCGTCGTGGACCTCGCCGCGCAGCTGGAGGCGCTCGACCTGTGACGACCCTGCGCACCCGGCCCGCGCCCGCCGCGGCCGACCGTCGCCCGGACGGCACCGGCCCGGCCGGTCGCGCGCGGCGTGGCGCGGCCTGGTGGGTGCCGGCCGGCGTCGTCGCGCTCGTCGCGACGGTGCTCGTCACGGTGACGATCGGGCCGGCCGACCTCGCCGTCGGCGAGGTGTGGCGCTCGGTCGCGACGCACCTCGGGCTCGGCGGGCTGCTGGGCCTGGAGCCGCTCGGCGCCCTGCAGGACGGCATGGTGTGGCAGCTGCGGCTCCCCCGCGTGCTCACCGCCGCGGCCGTGGGGGCCGGTCTCGCCGTGTGCGGCGTCGTCATGCAGTCGCTCACGCGCAACCCGCTCGCCGACCCGTACCTGCTCGGGCTGTCGTCCGGCGCGTCGCTCGGCGCGGTGCTCGTGCTGGTCGCGGGCTGGACGGTCCTGCTCCCCGTCGCGGCCTTCGGCGGCGCGGTGCTCGCACTCGTCGCCGCGCTCGGGCTCGCGGGCGCGCTCGGGGCGCTCACGCCCACGCGGACGGTGCTCGCCGGGCTCGCGGTGAGCCAGCTCGCGGCGGCCGCGACGAGCTTCGTCATCTTCTGGTCCGCGACCGGCGACTCGTACCGCGAGATCCTGTCGTGGCTCATGGGGTCCGTCGCGGGCGCGACGTGGACCTCCGTCGCGGTCGCGGGCGGCGCGACGCTCGTGCTCGGGACGTTGCTCGCGTCGACCGGCTCGGTGCTCGACGCCTTCACCTTCGGCGACACGGCGGCCTCCGCGCTCGGGGTCGACGTCGCGCGCGTGCGCTGGACGCTCCTCGTGGGCGTCGCGCTGCTCACCGGCGCGCTCGTGTCCCAGTCGGGGTCCATCGGGTTCGTCGGCCTGATCCTGCCGCACGCGGTCCGGCTCCTCACCGGCGCGCGGCACCGCCTGCTCCTCCCGCTCTCCGCGCTGTTCGGCGCGACGTTCCTCGTCTGGGCCGACACGCTCGCGCGCACGGTCTTCGCGCCGCGCGAGCTGCCCGTCGGCATCGTCACCGCCGCGATCGGCGCCCCGGTGTTCGCCCTGCTGCTGTGGCGCGGACGGAGGACCGCGTGAGCGCCCCCGCCGTCGTGGGCACGACCGGGCTCGACGCGGAGCGCGTGTCGTGGTCGGTCGACGGTCGCCTCGTCCTCGACGGCGTCGACTGCACCGCGCCCGCGGGTGCGGTGAGCGGGCTGCTCGGCCCGAACGGCTCCGGGAAGTCCACGCTCCTGCGCGTGCTCGCGGGCGTCCGGGCGCCGTCGGCGGACCCGGGCCGGGACGGCGCCCGCGTGCGGTTCGACGGCGCCGACCTGCTCGCGCTGCCGCGTCGGCAGCGGGCGCGGGTGCTCGCGCTCGTCGAGCAGGACGCGACGACCGACCTCCCGCTCTCCGTGCTCGACGCCGTGCTGCTCGGCCGCATCCCGCACCGCTCGCTCCTCGCGGGCGACTCCGCGACCGACCGCGAGCTCGCCCGGGCGGCGCTCGCCCGCGTCGGGATGGCGGGGTTCGCGGACCGTGAGGTCGCGACGCTCTCCGGCGGCGAGCGCCAGCGCGTGCACCTCGCGCGCGCCCTCGCGCAGGAGCCCGCGCTCCTGCTGCTCGACGAGCCGACCAACCACCTCGACATCGCCGCGCAGCTCGACACGATGCGCGTCCTGCGCGACCTCGCGGACGGCGGCGTCACCGTGCTCGCCGCGCTCCACGACCTCAACCTCGCGGCCCAGACGTGCGACCACGTCGTCGTGCTGGCGGACGGCCGCGTCGTCGCGGCGGGCGACGTCCACGACGTGCTCGTGCCCGACGTGCTGGACCCCGTCTACGGCGTGCGGTGCGAGGTCCTCACGCACCCGCGCACCGGCAGGCCGGTGCTGACGTTCGAGCCCCCGGCCTGAGGGACCCTCAGAAGCCGCGCAGCCGTTCGAGGCGCACGCGCAGCGTCACGGCGTAGTCGTCGTGGAAGCCGTCGGGCGTCGTGCCGAGGCCGCGGATGCCGTCGTCGTACTTCGCGTCGTACGCCGCGCGCTCCGCGGCCGAGAGACCGTCGTCGTCGACCGACGCCGTGCCGGTGAGCACGACGACGTCGCCGCCCGACGGGGTGCTGTTGAGGTGCACCGCGACGCGGGGGTTCGCGCGGACGTTGCGCAGCTTGGCCGTGCGCGGCTGGGACTTCACGACGATCTCGTCGGCACCGTCCCAGCGGAACCAGACCGGCGTCGGCTGCGGCGTGCCGTGCGGGTCCACCGTGACGAGCCACACGACCTGCTCGTCGGCGAGCCGCGCCGCAGCGCCTGAGCCGAGGCGCGTCGTGGTGTCGACCGCGGGCACGGTCAGGCCTCCTCGGCCGCGGCGAGGCGCGGCAGCTCGATCGCGGGGCAGCGGTCCATGACCATGTCGAGGCCCGCGTCGCGCACGCGCCGCGCGGCGTCCTCGTCGATCACGTCGAGCTGGAACCACACCGCCTTCGCGCCGATCGCGATCGCCTGGTCGGCCACGTCGCCCGCGAGCTCGGACCGCACGAACACGTCGACGACGTCGACGGGGAACGGGACGTCCGCGAGGCTCGCGTACCCCTGCTCGCCGTGGACGGTCTCCGCCGACGGGTGCACGGGCACGACCCGCTTGCCGTGCTGCTGCAGCACGCGCGCGACCCCGTACGCGGCGCGCGCGGTGTTGTTCGACAGGCCGACGACGGCCCAGGTCTCGGTGCCCTCCAGGACCCGACGGACGGTGTCCTGCTCGTCGGCCGGCACGGCCGCTGTGACGTCGCTCATGTCGTGCGCAACCGGGTCCCGGCCGCGGCTATTCCGCGGCGGGACCCGGCGCGGGCACCCGCGCACCTCAGACCAGCGCGAGGGCGAGCAGCGCACTCGACGCCGCGCCGGCCACCGTGCGCACGTGGTTCCACGCGAGCCAGCGCGGGAGGAACGCCGTCCACGCCGCCGCCAGGTCGCCCTCGCGGGCCGCGGCGTCGAGCCGCTCGTTGACCGGGACGTTGCCCACGGCCGTCACGCCGAGGATCCCGACGACCGCGACGACCGCGCCCGCGAGCGCCCGCCCCGCCCCGGAGTCCCCGCCGACGAGCCCGACGACGGCCGCCGCCGCGGGGAGCAGGACGCTCGCGGCGAGCAGGAGCATCAGCGGCGGCCGGAGCGCGTCGCGGTTGATCGCGACCATCGCGGCTCCGCCCTCGCCCGGCGGGAGGCGGCGCAGCCCGCCCATCACGAACGTCGAGAACGCGAAGAGCACGCCGCCCGCGAGCCCCGTCGCGACGGCGGCCGCCACGACGAGGGTCGCGAACGCGGTCATGGCGTGGTCTCCACCGTGCGGGTGCCGGCGCCGGTGCCTGCGACCCACGCGCCCGCCTCGCGGGCCGCGTACTCGCGGAAGTCCCGCGGCTCGCGGCCGAGCGCGACGCGGACGCCGTCGGTCACGGGGGTCCCGCGCCCGTCGAGCACCTCGGTGAAGAGGTACCGCATGAGGTCGACGACGTCGTCGGGCAGCCCGGCCGCAGCGAGGCCCGCGACGAACGCCTCCATGGCGACGGGCTCGTAGCGGACGCCGCGCCCGCTCGCGGCGGCGATCTCCGCGACCGCTTCGTGGAACGTCAGCGCGCGCGGCCCGGTGAGCTCGAGGACGCGCCCCGCGAGGGCATCGTCCGTGAGGGCCGCGACCGCGACGTCGGCCACGTCCTCGAGGTCGACGAACGGCTCCGCGACGTCGTCGACCGGGAGCGCGAGGACGCCGTCGAGCACGGGCTCGAGGAGGAAGCTCTCGCTGAAGTTCTGGTCGAAGAACGCGCACCGCACGACCGTGCGCGCCGGGAACGCCGCGCCGACGAGCTCCTCCGCGCGCTGCGCCTCGTCCTCGCCGCGCCCCGAGAGCAGCACGAGGCGGCGCGCACCGGCGTCGTGCGCGCGGGCCGCGAGACGGGCCACGGTCTCCGGGGCCCCGGGGACCGCGAGGTCGGGCGCGTACGCGACGTACACGGCCGCGGCCCCCGCGAGCGCGGGCTCCCACGTCGTGTCGTCGTCCCAGTCGAAGCGCACGTCGCCGGAGCGCGACGCCCGGCGCACGGGGACGCCGGCCGCGTCGAGCCGGTCCGCGACGCGGCGGCCGGTCTTGCCGGTCGCGCCGAGCACGAGGACGGTGCCGGGCGCAGGTGCCGGTGCGGCGGTCGGCGCCGTCGTGCGGGCGGGCGCCGCCGACGGGGCGGCGGTGGGCGGGGTCGAGGCAGGCATGGTGTCTCCCGAGGTGCGAGTGGTGGAGCGGTACGGGTCCCACCCAACCGCCGCGCCGCGAGACGTTCCATGGCCGACCGGCTCGCGCGCATACGTAATCGTCTCGCCACGCCCCGGCGTACGCTGGCGCGATGGACGTCGTCGCCGGGCTGCTCGACGGGCCGCGCGCCCGCGGGGCCTTCCTCCTGCGGAGCCACCTGCGCGCGCCGTGGGGCATGCGCATCGAGGACGAGGCGCCGCTGACGATCGTCCCCGTCCTGCGCGGGTCCGGGTGGGTCGGCCCCGGGGCCGGGGGCACGTCGTCCGACCCGGGCGAGCACGTCGCCGCGGGCGACGTCGTGCTCCTGCGCGGCCCGGACCACTACGTCGTCGCCGACGCGCCGACCACGGCGCCCCAGGTCGTCGTCGGCCCGGCGTCCGACATGTGCCGGGCGGTCGACGGCGGCCCCTCCCCCATGACCGTGCTCGGCGTGCGGTCGTGGGGCAACGACCCGGACGGCGAGACCGTCATCGTCACGGGCACGTACCCGCTCGACGGCGAGGTCGGGCGTCGGGTGCTGCGCGTCCTGCCCCAGCGCGTGGTCCTGCGCCGCGGGGACGTGGACGGGACGCTCGTCGAGATGCTCGCCCGGGAGGTCGTGCAGGACCTCCCCGGCCAGGAGGCGGTGCTCGACCGCCTCCTCGACCTCCTCCTCATCTCGTGCCTGCGCACGTGGCTCTCGCGCGACGACGCACCGGGCTGGTACCGCGCCGACGCCGACCCCGTCGTCGGGGCCGCGCTCCGGCTCATCCACCACGACCCGGCGCGCGCCTGGACCCTCGATGCGCTCGCGCGGGAGGTGGGGCTGTCGCGGGCGGCGTTCTCGCGCCGCTTCACGGCGCTCGTCGGCGAGCCGCCGATGGGCTACCTCACCGGCTGGCGGCTCGACCTGGCCGCCGACCTCCTCCTCGAGCCGGACGCGACGCTCTCCGCGGTCGCGCGCGCCGTCGGGTACGCGACGCCGTTCGCGCTGAGCGCCGCGTTCAAGCGCGTGCGCGGCGTGAGCCCGGCGGAGCACCGGGCGCGCGCCGGCGCGGCGTGAGCACTCAGCGCGCGACGGGCACGAGCTCGACGTCCCGCAGCGCGCCGTCGTCGACGACGGCCGTGAGGAACGTCCCGACCGGCTGCCGACGGCGGTCCGTCGGCGATCCGGGGTTGAGCAGGCGCAGGCCGCCCGGCGACGTGGTGTCCCAGGGGATGTGGCTGTGCCCGAACACGAGCAGGTCCACGTCCCCGAACGCGGCGTCGGCTCGACGCTCGCGCCCGTCCTTCCCGCCCGTCTCGTGCACGACGGCGAGCCGCAGCCCCTCGACCGTGGTGCGCGCCACCTCGGGCAGGCGCGCGTGCAGGTCGGGGCCGTCGTTGTTCCCCGCGACCCCGACGAGGCGCGCCGCGCGCGCCTCGAGCGCGTCGAGCAGGTCGGCGCTCACCCAGTCGCCCGCGTGCACGACGACGTCCGCGTCGTCGACCGCGCGCCACACCTGGTCCGGGAGCGCCCGGGCGCGGACCGGGACGTGCGTGTCGCTGAGCAGGAGGAGTCGGGTGGGCACGCCGCCACGATAGGTCGCGGGCCGGGGGCACGCCGGGTGACGATGGGCCCATGCCGATCCCGCGCTGGGTGACCCGCAGCAACAGGCGCTTCCTCAACCCCGTCGTGCTCCGCGTCGCGACGGGCGTCGGGCCGATGGCCGTCGTCCGCCACGTCGGGCGGCGCAGCGGGCGGGAGTACCGCACCCCGGTCTTCGCGTTCGCCTACCGCGACGACCCGAGCGGTCCGGTCCGCGTCGCGTTCGCCCTCACGTACGGCCCCGACGTGGACTGGGTCCGCAACGTCGAGGCGGCCGGGGAGCTCGTCCTCGAGCGCCGCGGCGTGGAGTACGTCGTCGACGACGTGCGTCGCGTGACCGGCGCGGACGGCCTGCGGCTCCTGCCCGGCTGGACGAGCGCGGTCCTGCGGCGCGCGGGCGTCGACGAGTTCCGGACCGGACGGCTGCGCCGTGCTCCCGGGCAGCCGGCTGCCATGATGGGGGCATGACCGACCAGCTCTGGATCACCGGCGACCCCGACGCGGACGCGCTGCTCAGCGACGACGCGTTCGCGCTCCTCGTGGGGATGCTGCTCGACCAGCAGTACCCGATGGAGCACGCGTTCGCCGGGCCCCGCAAGATCCGCGACCGCCTCGGCTCGATCGACCCGCGCACCGTGGCGGACACCGACCCCGACGCGTTCGTCACGCTCGCCACGACGCCGCCCGCGATCCACCGCTACGGGCGCTCGATGGCCGGCCGGGTGCAGGAGCTCGCGCGCGTCGTCGTCGACGAGTACGACGGCGACACGACCCGGATCTGGACCGCGCCGGGCGCGGACGGCGAGCCGACGGGCGCGGAGGTGCTCGCGCGCCTGCGGGCGCTGCCCGGGTTCGGCGACCAGAAGGCGCGCATCTTCCTCGCGCTCCTGGGCAAGCAGCGGGGCGTGCGGCCCGCGGGGTGGCGCGAGGCCGCCGGCCACTACGGGGACGAGGGCTCCCGCCGGTCCATCGCCGACGTCACGAGCCCCGAGTCGCTCGCCGAGGTGCGCACGTTCAAGAAGGCCCAGAAGGCCGCCGCCAAGGCCGCGAAGGGCTGACCCGCCGCGCCGCGCGCGGACGCCCGGGTGCGCGACGCACCCCGGCGGTTATCGTCGGCGCGTGACCACGACGACGCCTCCCGCCCCGGGGCTCCCTCCCGCCACGCGCACGCTCCTGGCCCTCGCCGCCGGCGTCGTCGTCCTCGCCGGGGTCCACGCCGCCCGCGAGGTCCTCGCCCCGATGTTCCTCGCCGCGGTCATCGTCATCATCTGCCACCCCGTGCGCTTCCCCCTGGAGCGTCGGGGCTGGCCGCGGTGGGCCGCGACGTCCGCCGTCGTCACGGTCGCGTACCTCATCCTCGCGGCGCTCGTCGCGATGCTCGCGTTCGCAGGCGTCCGGTTCGTGGATCTCGTCCGCGAGTATCTCCCCGCCCTCGTGCGCGCGGTCGACGACGTGGTGGACCAGCTCGCCGCGGTCGGCATCGACACGGACATCGCCGAGGCGGCCACGTCGTGGCTCGACCCGGGACGCGTCGTCAGCCTCGCGGGCAACGTGTCCGGCATGGCCCTGGGCATCGCGACCGCGTTCTTCTTCGTGCTCGCCTACGCGATCTTCATGGCCGCCGACGCCGCGCGGTACTCCACCGCCGGCTCGGTGTTCGGCGCCGAGCGCGCCGCGACGGTCGACCGGGCGACCCGGTTCAGCGGCGGGGTGCGGCGCTACTTCGTGGTCAACGCGTCGTTCGGCGCGGTCGTCGCCGTGATCGACGGCGTCGCCCTGTGGCTCCTGTCGGTGCCGGCCCCGACCGTGTGGGCGATCCTCGCGTTCGTCACGAACTTCATCCCGAACATCGGCTTCGTCCTGGGGCTCGTGCCGCCCGTCGTCATGGCGTTCGTGGTCGGGGGCTGGCAGCTCGCGCTCGCCGTCGTCGCGGTCTACTGCGTGGTGAACGTCGTGCTCCAGGTGCTCGTCCAGCCGAAGTTCGTCGCCGACGCGGTGAACCTCAGCCTCACGTTGAGCTTCGTGTCCGTCGTCTTCTGGACGTTCGTCATCGGGCCGCTCGGGGCGATCCTCGCGATCCCGCTCACGCTGCTCGTCCGGGCGCTCGTGCTGGAGCCCGACCCGGGCTCGGGCTGGCTGCGGTGGCTCTCCGGCGACGACGCGCCGCGGCCCGCCGAGGACCTGCGCGGCACGGACTCCCTTCCCGCCGCCGACGCCGTACCGGACGGGGACGACGCCGCTCCGTCGGAGCCCGCGGACCCCGAGGCCGACCCTCAGGTGGAGCCTGAGGGTTCCGCCGTCGAGCGCTCCCCGGCGCCGGACGAGCGCTGACCCCGGTCGCACGGTCCGGCCGGGCCCTGGTGCGCGCGGCACCGCCGTCCCTAGGCTGGTGCTCGGCGGGTGTCCGCCCGTCACCGGCACGGGGAGGAACCATGGCGCACGGAGACATCACGCACATCGACATCCCGGTGAGCGACAACGGCAGGGCCACGCAGTTCTACGGCGAGCTCTTCGGCTGGCAGATCGCGGAGGTTCCCGGCTTCGAGGGCTACCCCATGTGGCAGGCCCCGAACAAGATCAGCGGCGGCGGCCTCGCCCCACGCTCCGAGGGCTTCACGAGCCCGCGCAGCTACATCGAGGTCGACTCCATCGAGGAGACGCTCGCCAAGGTCCGTGAGCTCGGCGGGCGCGTCGTGCTGGAGAAGTCGCAGATCAGCCCCACCTCGTGGTGGGCCGCGTTCGAGGACGCCGACGGGAACCAGATCGGCCTCTACGAAGGCACGACGGACGCGGGCTGACCGCGCGCGGCGCGCAGCCGCACGGCCGTCAGGGTCGGGACGACAGGACGCGGCCGTCCGGGTCGTCGGGCCGGCGCGGTCGCAGCGTGGGCGGGGGCGGCCACGGGAGGTCGTAGCGCTCGACGGGGACGTCGATCGCCCCGAAGTCGTCCGTCTGCACGACGACGCCGTCCGGCGTGACCTCGACGAGCCGGACCCGCAGCGGCGGCGCGTCGTCCTGCTCGAGCACCCAGACGTCGGCGAGCCACGCGAGGCTGCTCGCGTCGAGCGCCTCCTCGGCCTCGAGCCAGTCGACCGGTCCGGTGAGCTCGTGCCCGAGCAGCGACACGGCCACCCAGGCGTCGCCCTCGGGGCGGATCCAGCCCACGTGCTCGCGGTCGTCGGGGCGGCGGTGCGCGATCCAGTCGGAGGGGAGCATCCGGGCAGGCTAGCGGCGACGACGGGGCGCACGCCAGGGGATTCGCCGCCGCGGGCGCGCCCCACCTCAGTCCGCGACCGGCTCGTTCCCGGAGCCCTCGCGGTACCCCTCGGCGAACCCGGCGCGGTAGCCGTCGGCGTACGCGGCCTCCCGCGCGGCGTCGCCCTCCTGGTCGCGGCGGGCGTCGGCCTGCCCGCGGGCGTACGCCTCGACGCTGCCCTCGCGGAACAGGTCGTCGCCCGAGCCGCGCACGAGCACACGGGCGCCCGGACCGTCCTCGCTCCCGACGTACCGCCCGAGCCCGCGCACCACGGCGACGGGCCGCCCCGCCGCCTTGCCGCGCACGAGCTCGCTCGCGGCCGCCACCTCGTCGACGACGGCGGTCACGGTGACCGACAGCGGCCGCCCGTGGGAGTCCACGCCGCCGCGCAGGTCCTCCGCGACGACGACCCCGGCGGCCCCGATGCCGATGTCGACGAGGCCGTCGCGCCACGCCCGGCCGGAGGTGTCCGTCACGACGACGCCCAGCCGGTCGAGGCCGAACCGCTCGCGGAGCGCGCCCCGCAGCCCCCGCGCGGAGGCGTCGGGGTCGAGCGGGAGCAGCAGGACCGTGCCCTCCGGGGTGTTCGACGCGTCGACGCCCGCCGCGGCCATGACGAGGCCGAGCCGGTTCTCGACGATGCGCAGCGGCGGCTGCCCGGGACGCTCGCGCGTCGCGACCACGCGCACCGTCTCGTCCGTGATCGCCTGCTCGCGGTCCGCCGCGGCCACGACGCGACCCTCGGCCTTCGAGACGACCTTGCTCGTCACGACGACGACGTCGCCCTCCGCGAGCGCCTCGCTCGCGAGCAGGTCGCCCACGAGCGCGGCGAGGTCGTCGCCCGGACGGACCTCGCCGAGGCCCTCGGGCGCCCACACCGTGAGGCGCGCGGACCGGTCGGGGCCCGCGCCGCCGTCGGGCCCGCCGGGTGCGGTGTCGTGCTCGCTCATCGCGTGAGCTTCGGGAGCACCTCGCGGCCGAAGACCTCGATCCACTCGCGCTGGTTGCGGCCCACGTTGTGCAGGTAGATGCGGTCGAACCCGAGGTCGACGAACTTCTGGATGTACGCGCGGTGCTCGTCCGGGTCGGCGGAGATGACCATGCGCCCCTCGAAGTCCTCCGGGCGCACGAGCTTGGCCATCTGCTCGAAGTCGTGCGGCGAGCGGATGTCCGCCTTGGGGAACTTCATGCCGCCGTTCGGCCACTCGGTCATCGCGTTCGCGAGCGCCTCCTCGTCGGTCGCGGCCCAGGAGAGGTGGAGCTGGAGCACCTTGGGCATCGCCTCGGGGTCGCGGCCGGACTCGCGCACGCCGTCGTCGAACTTGCCGAACAGCATGGAGATCTTCTCGAGCGGCGCTCCCACGGTGATGAGGCCGTCGGCGTGGCGGCCCGCGCGCTTCGCGGTCACGGGGCCGGCGGTCGCGACGAGGATCTCGGGGGCGACCTCGGGCATGGTCCACAGCCGCGTGGACTCCATCTTGTAGAACTGCCCGGAGTGCTTGACGTCCTTGTTGTCGAGCCCGGACTGGAACAGCTTCTTGATGACGTCGATCGCCTCGAACATGCGGTTGATGCGCTCGGGCGCCTCGGGCCAGTAGCCCGCGACGACGTGCTCGTTGAGCGCCTCCCCGGAGCCGAGCCCGAGCCAGTGCCGGCCGGGGTACATCGCGGCGAGCGTCGCCGACGCCTGGGCGACCATCGCGGGGTGCCAGCGGAACGTCGGCGCGGTGACCCCGGGGCCCAGGTCGCCCCGGGTCCGCTCGCCGAGCGCCGTGAGCACGTTCCACACGAACGACGACTCGCCCTGCGCCGGGACCCACGGCTGGAAGTGGTCGGCCGCCATGGTCCCGGAGAAGCCGTGCTCCTCCGCGTAGGCCGAGAGCGCGACGGCCTCGGTCGGGTGGAACTGCTCGAGCATGGCGGCGTAGCCGACGGTGAGGCCGGACCGGGAGGAGGACGACATGGACCGAGCCTAGGCCTCCAGGCACGACGGTGGCAGCCGCGGCGACCCGGCTGGGCGCGATGGCGGAAGAACACCACCACTGGACAGCGCGAGCGTGACAGTTCTAGTGTGAAATCACGCAGGATCGCTCACGAACATCGATTCGTGAGCAGGGCGCCGGCACGCCCCTTCGCAGAGCACGGACAACGACGTTCCGCCAGCGAGAGGACCCACCCGTGACCCGACACCAGCGTCCGCCCCGCCGCTTCGCACGCCTCGGCACGGCCGCGGCGCTCGCCCTTCTCTCGGCGGTCGGAGCGGGAACGCTCCTGGCCGCCGCCGCTGCGGCCACGGCCGCGCCGCCCTGGGCGCCGACCGGGACGGCGGCGGCCGGCGCCGTCCCCGAGGACCCGGGCCCGCTCGGCTTCTACGACACACGCGCCGACGGGTCGCCCCGCCCGGTGCGCAACGACCTCACAGGCGCGCTCGGCGCCATGGTGCAGCTCGCCCAGAGCCACACGATCGACCCCGCGGGCAACACCGCGCGCAACATGCCGACGCTCGTGGCCGAGCGCGCGGCGCTGCTCCTGGTCACCCCCACCTCCGCGGTGTCGTCGCTCACGGTCGCGGTGTCCGTGGACGGGCGGCCTCGCACGACGCTGCCCCTCGCACCCCCGAGCGCCGTCCCACGCGACGACGTGACCGACACCGAGGGTCGTCGCGACGTCGTCTACAGCAACCGGGCGTGGACCGTCGAGCTGCCCTGGGACGCGGTGGTCCCGGGCCTGTCGCTCGCGTTCACCGCGGACGGTGGACGGACGGGGACGCTCCCGGCCGCGTCGATCCAGGTCGCCGCGCCGACGGAGCTGGTCGTCAACGGCACCGAGCTGGGCATGCTGACCGACCCCCCGACGGGCAGCGGCCACGTCATGCTCGACGACACCGTGCGAGCGGCCACGGACTACTTCCAGACCATCCCCGTGTCCCGGCTCGTCGTCGCACGCTACGAACCGGTGCGCCTCGACCGCGTGATGGTGGCCTCCGGCACGATCTACACCTCCCCCGGCACCAGCGCGACGACAGGGGACGTCTACTCGGGCGACCTGCGGGAGAACGTGGGCAAGGCCCAGTTCTCCACCGGGGTCAACCTCGCGGGCTTCGGCATCCCCAGCGCCCCGATGACGCAGAACCAGCCCGGCACGTTCAACCAGCGCGTCTACCACCACTCGGCCGGGGCCTACACCAACGGCCGGGTCGTGCACGGGCTCAGCGGCGGCAACGGCATGGCGACCCTCTACGACTCCGTCGGCAACGAGTGGAGCCACGAGATCGGGCACTCGTTCGGGCTCGGTCACTACCCCGGCGTGGACGACACCAAGACCGGCGACGAGCGCGTGATCAACGCGACGCACCACAGCGAGAGCGGGTGGGGCTACATCGCCTACCGCGACCGGATGCGGTCCAACCTCGTCAACAACCAGGCTTTCGTGCCCGGGGGCATCGACGTCGCCGGCACCCCGTTCCGGCAGAGCTTCGCCGGGCTGTACAACTACCAGCGCGACGCGATGTCCGGGGGCTTCCCCACCAGCGACCTGTCGCGCTACACGCACCACACCGGGTACAGCGCGACGCGCATCCAGCAGTCGTTGCGCACCGTGGTGCCCGACCCGGCGTACCCCAGCGGCTACCGCGACTGGGACCCGGCGACCGGTGACCGCGTGGACGCCCGGGTGCGCGACGCGTCGTTCACCGCGGCGAAGCCGCGCAAGGTCGGCGTCCCCGTCATGACGGTGCTCGGGGCCTACGACCCGGCGAACCCCGCCCGCACCGCCCTCTTCCCCGCGATGCGGTCGAACTACGGCAACGTCTTCAGCCTGCCCGCCCCGGACACAGGGGCGACCGGGCCGGCACGCCAGTGCTGGGTCGAGGTCACCTACGTGGGCGGCCGCGTCGAGAACGTGTCGATCGACGCCTCCGACGGTGTGAAGCAGGTGAACCTCAATCTCGAGGAGGCCGCCGACCCGTCGCGCGCGCGCATCCTGTGCCGCGTGAACGGCACCACCACGGCGCACGGCGCCGTCTCGCTCCCCACGGACCTCGCCCCTCTGGCGCCCGCGGTGGTCGTCGGGCAGGAGGCCGGCTACGAGGCGCTCCGCGCGGTGGAGGTGCGGGAGCTGGACGCCGCGCTCGCGCCGCTCGCGGGCCAGACCGCGCCCGTGCTGGACGCGCGCACCCGCCTCCTGCTCACGAGCTGGGCCGACGACCTGTCCGGGCTCGGCACGACGGCGCGTCAGGTCGCGGACCGTGCGCTCGCCGTGCAGGCCGGGGTCACGCGGGTCGAGAGCTATGTCGCGGAGCGGCGGGCGGCGCTCCTGGGCGGAGATGCCGCCGCGAAGGACGGGCTCGCCGCGCTGGTGCGCTCGACGGGGCTCGCGGAGTCCGCCACCGCGCTGCTCCCGACCCCTGCCCGCGTCACCGTGGACGGGGGCCGGTGCCTCGACGTCGACCTCGCGGCAACCGCGCCGCGGGTGCTCGTGACAGCGGCTCCGGCGGACTGCGACACCAGCGCGGAGCAGACCTGGTTCCTCGACGCGCGCGGCGCGATCCACAGCGGCGCACGGCCCGACCTGTGCCTGGTGGCCCGCACGCCCGCGACCCTGGCGCCGTGCGAGCGCGACGCCGTCCGCCAGGAGTGGACGCACGAGGCGGACGGGCACCTCGCGAGCCGTGGTCAGCCCGGGCAGTACCTCGACCACTACCGCGCTCAGGGCACGCCCGGCCTCTGGGGACGCGCCGCCGCGGCGAACCAGCTGTGGGCCGGTCTGCCGCGGAGCACGAGCGCCGGGGTCGCGCTGCTCTCCCCCGGCACCCTCGCCACGGTGTTCGCCGCGCAGCAGCTCTACGGCGTCTCCTCCCTGCCCCTGCAGCGCGCGGACAACGGCTGGGGGCCCGTCGAGCGCGACCGGAGCAACGGCGAGGCCGCCGCGGGCGACGGCGGCGTCCTCACGGTCGCGGGTGCGACGAGCCCGGTCGGGCTCGGGGTGCACGCGGCGAGCGAGGTCGAGGTCCGCGTCGGTGGCGCCTGCACGCGCCTGACGGGCTCGGTCGGGGTCGACGCCGAGTCCGGGACCCGCGGCAGCGTCGTCGCGACGGTCCTCGCGGACGGCGTGGCCCGCTGGACGAGCCCGACGCTGCGCGGCGGCGCTGCGGCGTCGTCGTTCGACGTCGACGTCACGGGTGCGACGGTCGTGACGCTGCGGGCCGGCACGGCGGGCGACGGCGACGCCTGGGACCACGCCGACTGGCTCGCGCCGACCCTGCGCTGCGCGACGGCGCCCCGCTAGGTCGCGGCGCGGACGGCCCGGCACGCGCGTGCCGGGCCGTCCGTCACCCGGGCGAGGGCAGGACCGGGTCCGCGGATCTGGGAAGATGGTGGACCATGAGTGACTTCCCGCAGGGCGAGGCCGCCGCGACACCCTCGTCGCCCGGACCGACCGCCCCCACCGCATCCCCCGACAACGCCTCCGCGCCCGCCACGGCCGCCGACGTCGTCCGCGCGGTGGTAGCGGGCGTACCCGACCGGGTGAGCCTCGACGGGCTCGAGGACACCTACGACGCGCGCTGGGCCGAGCAGGGGACGTACGCGTTCGACCGCTCGAAGACCCGCGAGCAGGTCTTCTCCATCGACACCCCGCCGCCGACCGTCTCGGGCTCGCTGCACGTGGGCCACGTGTTCTCCTACACGCACACCGACGTCGTCGCGCGGTTCCAGCGCATGCGCGGCCTCGAGGTGTTCTACCCGATGGGCTGGGACGACAACGGCCTGCCCACCGAGCGGCGCGTCCAGAACTACTACGGCGTCCGCTGCGACCCGACGCTCCCCTACGTCGAGGGCTTCGAGCCCCCGCACGAGGGCGGCGAGGGCAAGTCCGTCAAGGCCGCCGACCAGGTGCCGGTGAGCCGCCGCAACTTCATCGAGCTGTGCGAGCGGCTCACGGCCGAGGACGAGAAGCAGTTCGAGGCGCTGTGGCGCCGGCTCGGGCTCTCGGTCGACTGGGCGCAGCACTACCAGACGATCGACGCGCGGTCCCGCACCGCGGCGCAGCGTGCGTTCCTGCGCAACCTCGCGCGCGGCGAGGCGTACCAGGCCGAGGCCCCCGGCCTGTGGGACGTGACGTTCCAGACCGCCGTCGCGCAGGCCGAGCTCGAGGCGCGCGACTACCCGGGCCACTTCCACAAGGTCGCGTTCCACCGCGTCGCGCCGGGCACCCCGGACGACGGCGCACCCGTCCTCATCGAGACCACGCGCCCCGAGCTGCTCGCGGCGTGCGTGGCGCTCGTCGCGCACCCCGACGACGAGCGGTACCAGCACCTGTTCGGCACCTCGGTGCGCTCGCCGCTGTTCGACGTCGAGCTGCCCGTCCTCGCCCACCCCGCCGCCGAGCGCGACAAGGGCGCGGGCATCGCGATGTGCTGCACGTTCGGCGACCTCACCGACGTGCAGTGGTGGCGCGAGCTGCAGCTCCCGACGCGCTCGATCATCACGCGCGACGGCCGGATCGTGCGCGAGACGCCGGACTGGATCACGTCGCGCGCCGGCCAGGGCGTGTTCGCCGAGCTCGCGGGCAAGACGACGTTCTCCGCGCGCCAGGTCGTCGTCGACGCGCTGCGCGACGCGGGCGACCTCGACGGCGAGCCCGTGCCGACCCAGCGCAAGGCGAACTTCTTCGAGAAGGGCGACAAGCCCCTCGAGATCGTCACGTCGCGCCAGTGGTACATCCGCAACGGCGGCCGCGACTGGACGACGGCCGACGGCACGACGCGCGACCTGCGCCAGGAGCTGCTGAACCGCGGCAAGGAGCTCGCGTTCCACCCCGACTTCATGCGCGTGCGCTACGAGAACTGGGTCGGCGGCCTCAACGGCGACTGGCTCATCTCGCGCCAGCGCTTCTTCGGCGTCGCGATCCCGCTGTGGTACCCCGTGCTCGAGTCGGGCGAGATCGACCACGACCACGCGATCGTGCCGTCCGAGGACGCGCTGCCCGTCGACCCGTCGTCCGACGTGCCGGCGGGGTACACCGAGGACCAGCGCGGCGTGCCGGGCGGGTTCGTGGGCGAGAACGACATCATGGACACGTGGGCGACGTCGTCGCTCACGCCGCAGATCGCGGGCGGCTGGGAGGTCGACCCCGACCTGTTCGAGCGCGTCTTCCCCATGGACCTGCGACCGCAGGGCCAGGACATCATCCGCACGTGGCTCTTCTCCACGGTCGTGCGCTCGCACCTCGAGTTCGGCTCGCTGCCGTGGAAGAACGCCGCGATCTCCGGCTGGATCCTCGACCCCGACCGCAAGAAGATGTCGAAGTCCAAGGGCAACGTCGTCACGCCCATGGGCCTGCTCGAGGAGCACGGGTCGGACGCCGTGCGGTACTGGGCGGCGTCGGCCCGCCTCGGCACGGACGCGGCGTTCGAGGTCGGCCAGATGAAGATCGGCCGTCGCCTCGCGATCAAGATCCTCAACGCGTCGAAGTTCGCGCTGTCGTTCGGGGTCGACGCCGAGACCGGGACGGGCGAGATCGTCCTCGACCCGGCGCTCGTCACCGAGACGCTCGACCGTGCGATGCTCGCGGGCCTCGCGACCGTCGTCGAGAAGGCGACCGAGGCGTTCGAGGCGTACGACCACACGCGCGCGCTCGAGGTCACCGAGACGTTCTTCTGGACGTTCTGCGACGACTACCTCGAGCTCGTCAAGGACCGCGCGTACGGTGCCGGGGCCGCGGCCTCCGACGTCTCCGCCGAGACCCGGTCCGCGCGCGTCGCGCTCGCGATCGCGCTCGACACGCTCCTGCGCCTGTTCGCGCCGTTCGTGCCGTTCGCGACGGAAGAGGTGTGGTCCTGGTGGCGCGCCTCGGAGGGCTCGATCCACCGCGCGCCGTGGCCCACGCCCGACGTCGCGCGCTCGGCCGCGGGCGACGCCGACCCGGCCGTCCTCACCGCGGCGGGCCACGCGCTCGCGGCGCTGCGCAAGGTCAAGTCGGAGGCGAAGGTGTCGATGCGCACCCCGATCCTCGCGGCGCAGGTCGCGGTGCCGGCGGCGTCGCTCCCCGGCGTCGAGGCGTCGGTCGTGGACGTCCGCAACGGCGGGCGCGTCACCGGCACGCTCGACCTCGTCGCGGCGGCCGAGGGCCAGGGCGACCCGGCCGTCCAGGGCGGGATCGTCGTCGTCTCCTCCGAGCTCGGCGAGCCAGAGGCCCGCAAGAAGGGCTGACCCCGCACGACGACAGCACGACGACGCCCTCCCCGGCCGCGGCCGGGGAGGGCGTCGTCGTCGGTGACGGTGGGCCTAGATGATCTCGCCGCGCAGCCGCGAGTCGTCGCCGGACATCGTCGCCGCGACCTCGCGCGGCGTCCCCTCGTCCGCCCAGCGGAGCGTCGCGCCCACGCCCTCGATGAGCTCGACGCTTCCCTCCGGCGCGAACGTCAGCCCGGCGTCCTGCCCGACGGCGGCCCGCACGAGCGCGACCGTGGCGGGCAGCTTCTCCAGGCCGTCGGTCACGCCGAGCGACTCGATCTCCTCGCGGGTCGCCGCGATGTGCAGCGGGCTGGGCCCGATCCACAGCGAGCGTCCGTCGAGCGCGCCGTCCTGCCCGTACTCGTCGGCCAGCACGAGCTCCTTGACCTGGCCGCGCGCGAGCACCGCGACGACGTCCTCCACGGACGTCACCGCCCCCGACTCACGGCCCTGCTCCTGGCGGAACTCGGCGAGGACCTTCTCGCGGCGACGCTCCCGGTAGCTGTCGAGCGCGTCGGCCACGTTCGCCTCGAACGAGGCCTCGTTGATCCCCGCGCCCCGGCCGCCGCCCGGGACCTCGACCACGAGCTCGGAGATCGCGTGCCCGAGCGCGCCCCGCACGAGCGGCACGGCACGCACGTCACCGGTGAGCAGCACGAGCTCGGGCCGGTACTCGGCCGCCTGGCGCTCCAGCTCCGCGGCGACCGCCTCGGCGTTGCGCTCCCAGGAGTCCTCCGCGCGGGACTCGATGCGCTTGTGCGAGAGCCCGCCCGTGCGGACCTTGTTGATGACGTCGTGGCCGCCCTCGACCGTCTCCGGCTCCGAGTAGGGCAGGTGGCCGCCTGCGACGGACCACGTGAGGTCCGCGCCCTGCCGGTCGACGACGACGCGCACGTAGTCGACCGACTCGTCCGCCGCGCGGGCCGCCTGCAGCAGCGCGGGCACGGGCCCCCAGGAGCCCTTCGTGAGCGCCGGCGGGTCCTTGACGACCCGGTCGACGAGCACGCCCGTGTCGTCGGCGATCAGCACGCGCCCGTGGGTGCCACCCACCCGCGTCGGCCGCAGCACCACCTCCTCGAGGTCGTCGAGGACCGCGTCCGGCGCGCCCTCCTGGTGCAGCTGGCGCCGCACTCCCTTCCAGCGGTTCTCGACCTCGCGGTCCCCGGCCTCGTTGGCGCGCGTCGCGTCGATGTACACCGTCGCGAAGGGGCCAGGATGGCCGAGGAGGGGCTTGAGCCAATCGATCTTCATGCGAACACCTCATGACGTCCGTCGGCGTGGCGGGAGGGCCGCCCGACGCGGCGGTGCCGACGCCGGGGGCCCGCCCTGGGTCCCCACCAGGGTCCGTCAGATCGACGGGGGTCGCCACCGCGCGTCGGGGCCGGGGGGCACCTCGCGCCGGCCTCCGGACCCCCGCCCGGCCCGCTGCCGGGCCGTCAGGAGTAGGTGTCGAGGACCGGGGTCCCCTCGCCCGAGGCGGCGTGCTCGGCGGCGATGCGCTCGTGGTGGCGGATGACCTCGTGGACGATGAACGCGCGGAACTGCTCGGCGAACTCCGGGTCGAGACCGGCGGAGCTCGCGATGCCCGTGAGCCGGGCGATCTGCTGGCGGTCCCGGTCCGGGTCCGCGGGCGGCAGCCCGCCCTGCGCCTTGAGCTCGCCCACGCGGCGCGTGAACTTGAACCGCTCCGCGAGCAGGTGCATGAGCGCCGCGTCGATGTTGTCGATGCTGTCGCGCAGGCGGAGGATCTCGTCGGGGACGGCGGGCTGCCCGGGGTCGTTCGTCACTCACCGATCCTAGGGGTGCCCGTCGGGCGTCGAGGAACTCGATACTCGGAGTACGGAGTAAAGTGGCTCGCCGTCCCTCCCTACCGTCCCACTCAGCGGAGAGTTTCATGACGGAACACACGTCGCCGAGCCTCGTCGAGGTCTCCCCCACGGCGACCATCAGCACCCTCCTCACCGACCGTGTCGCGCGCGACCCCCGGGCGACGCTCGTCGAGCGCCGCACCACCGCCGACGGTCCGTGGGAGCGCGTCACCGCGCAGGAGTTCGAGGACGACGTCGTCGCGGTCGCCCGCGGCCTGCTCGCGCGCGGCATCGAGCCCGGCGACCACGTCGCGATCATGTCGCGCACCCGCTACGAGTGGACCCTCCTCGACTTCGCCGCCTGGGCCGTGGGTGCCGTGCCCGTCCCCGTCTACGAGACGTCGTCCGCCGAGCAGGTGCACTGGATCCTGTCGGACGCCGGCGTCCGGCTCGCCGTCGTCGAGACGGCGGCCCACGCGGCCGAGGTCGCGACCGTGCGCGACCGCCTGCCCGGCCTGGAGGACGTCCTCGTCGTCGAGGACGGCGCCGTCGACGCCCTGCGCGCCGCCGGGGTCGACGTCCCGGCCGCGGAGGTCGAGCGCCGTCGGGCCGCGCAGCGCGTCGACGACCTCGCGACGGTCATCTACACGTCCGGGTCGACCGGGCGCCCCAAGGGCGTCGAGCTCACCCACCGCAACTTCGTGCACCTCGCGCTCAACGGCCGGGCCGGCCTCGCCGAGATCCTCGACGCCGACGGCGCACGCACCCTGCTGTTCCTGCCGCTCGCGCACGTGTTCGCCCGGTTCATCCAGGTCGTCGTCGTCGCGTCGAACGCGGTCCTCGCGCACTCCTGGGACACGAAGAACCTCGTCGCGGACCTCGGCTCGTTCCACCCGACGTTCCTGCTCGCCGTGCCGCGCGTGTTCGAGAAGGTCTACAACACCGCCGAGCAGAAGACCGGGACCGGCGCCAAGCGCAAGATCTTCCACTGGGCGGCCAAGGTCGCCATCACCTGGTCCCGGGCGCTCGACGCCCCGGGCGGCCCCGCGCTCGGGCTGCGCCTCCAGCACGCCGTCGCGGACCGGCTCGTCTACTCGACGCTGCGCGCCGCCATGGGCGGTCGGCTCACGTACTCCATCTCCGGCGGCGCGCCGCTCGGCGAGCGGCTCGGCCACTTCTACCGCGGTGTCGGGCTGCGCATCCTCGAGGGCTACGGCCTCACCGAGACCACGGCCCCCACGGCCGTGAACCTGCCCGGCCTGACGAAGATCGGGACGGTCGGGCCCGCGTTCCCCGGCACGTCGCTGCGCATCGACGCGGACGGCGAGCTCCTCGTCAAGGGCGACCACATCTTCCGCGGCTACCGCAACCAGCCCGAGCTCACCGCCGAGGCGCTCCAGGACGGCTGGTTCCGCACCGGCGACCTCGGCGCGTTCGACGACGACGGCTACCTGCGCATCACCGGCCGCAAGAAGGAGATCATCGTGACCGCCGGCGGCAAGAACGTCGCGCCGGCCGTTCTCGAGGACCGGCTGCGCGCGCACCCGCTCGTGAGCCAGGTCGTCGTCGTGGGCGACCAGCGCCCCTTCATCGGCGCCCTCGTCACGCTCGACGCCGAGATGCTGCCGGGCTGGCTCGCGACGCACGGCCTGCGTCCGATGGACGTCGAGACGGCCGCGCACGACGCCGACGTGCTCGCCGCGCTCGACCGCGCCGTCGCGCACGCCAACGAGGCCGTCTCCCGGGCCGAGTCGATCCGCAAGATCACCGTGCTCACGACGGACTTCACCGAGCAGAACGGCTACCTCACGCCGTCGCTCAAGGTGAAGCGCCGCCTGGTCATCGACGATTTCGCCGACACGATCGACACGCTCTACGGCTCGAAGGTCGGCGCCGACGCCTGACGACCCACCGTATGCCCCCGGCCCCCGGTCACGGTCACGGGCCGAGCAGGTGGTCCTGGCGCGTCCGGGTGACCGGACGGGCCAGGACCACCTGCTCGGCCGAGCTACATCGCCTGGTCGACGGTCGTCGGGGTCAGGCGGACTTCTCGCGCGGGGTGCGTGCTCGCGCGGTCGTGGTGCGCGGCACGATCGTGGGATTGACGTTGTCCAGCACGACCTCGCGCGTGATCACGACCCGCTCC
>NZ_JAACJC010000011.1:0-188250 GCF_011033075.1 Cellulosimicrobium sp. SL-1
CCGAAAAACTTTCCAACCACCCCCATGCGAAGGCGGCTCATATCCGGTATTAGCCCCGGTTTCCCGGAGTTATCCCGAAGTCAAGGGCAGGTTACTCACGTGTTACTCACCCGTTCGCCACTAATCCGCCCAGCAAGCTGGGCATCATCGTTCGACTTGCATGTGTTAAGCACGCCGCCAGCGTTCGTCCTGAGCCAGGATCAAACTCTCCGTAAATGAACAACGCCCACCACCAGGGCAAACCCCGGCAGTGAACAATCCATACGAAGCGAACCCCAACAGGGTTCACAAAACTGGCATCAACACGAAAGATGACATCATCTTCCGAAATCAACCAAAGGAATCCCAGACACAACCAACCCAACCACCCGGACGGGCAACCAGGCCAGCCATGCCACAGGGACAAAAAATTTGGCATTGACTAACAAGCACACTGTTGAGTTCTCAAACAACCGACACACACCGCCTCCGACCTCGTTCCCGAGGCCCTTGCGCGGGGCGCTTCCTTCGTTCTGAATCCTACCAGACCCGGCCGTTCGTCCCGGACCGGTGAAAACCGGATTTCCGTTAAGAAATGTACCTGATCCAGACACCCTCACCGCACTCACGGCGCAGCACTGTGCTCCGAGAAATCTGGTGGGAGTTTCGCCCGGGGGACCAGCCACTTCGCATCTGCTCCGAAGAGCTGTGCCGTGGTGTCTGTTCCTCCCTGCCGGGCGACCTCGAGAACATTACGGGGTCGCGGGCCAGGAGGTCAACTCGCTCCCTCGTGACCCGGCTCACCCGGCTCACCCGTCGCCGCCGCTCGCGCGCGCTCCCCCAGGACGCGCACGGCCTCGCGCAGCTCGGGCGGCCCGACGACGTCGAACGGCACGTCGAACATCGCGCACCGGGCCGCGAGCCCGCCCCAGGACCAGGAACCGGTCGTCAGGCGGCACCGCCCCTCCCCCGCCGGCTCGACGACCGCGTCCGCGCCCGCCCACCGCGCCACCGACGCGGCGTCCGCGTGGAGCTCGACGGTCCCGCGCACCGGGTAGCTGGTCGTGGCGAACCGCTCCACGACGAACGCCGCGACGTCGGGCGCCGGCAGCGCGCGCGGCGCGAACCGTGCCCCCGTGCCCTCGCGCGGGACCATCCGGTCGACGCGGAACGTGCGCCAGTCCTCCCGGTCGAGGTCCCACGCGACGAGGTACCACCGCCCGCCCCACGTCGCGAGGTGGTGCGGCTCCGCGCGCCGCGGGGCGCGGAACCCCGCGGCCTCCGGAGCACCCGGCGCGTGGAGCACCTCACCGGTGCCGCCGTCGTAGTCGAACCGGAGCACGCGTCGTTCGCTCGCCGCCGTCCCGACGGCGACGAGCACGTCGGGACGCACGGTGGGGAGCTTCTGCTCCCGGCGCCCCGGCACGGCGGTCACCTCCAGAGCGTCGATGCGCGTCCGCAGCCGCGCGGGCATCACCTGCCGGATGGTCGCGAGCGCCCGGGCCGCGGCGTCCTCGACCCCGGGCAGCGCGCCCGTGCGGAGGGCGACCGCGACGGCGACGGCCTGCTCGTCGTCGAACAGGAGCGGCGGCACGTCCGCCCCGGCGTCGAGCCGGTACCCGCCGTCGGGGCCCTTGGTCGCGCGCACCGGGTAGCCCAGCGTGCGCAGCCGGTCCACGTCGCGCCGCACGGTGCGCGGGCTCACCTCCAGCCGCTCCGCCAGCGTGGCCCCCGGCCAGTCGCGGCGCGCCTGGAGCAGCGAGAGGAGCCGCAGCAGTCGTCCCGAGGTCTCGAGCATGGCTCCAGCGTCGCACGAGGTAGAGGACCGAACGTGTCCGCTACCCGGAGCAGGGTCGTTCCCGACGCACGCACCGCACCCAGGAGGAGCACCGTGATCCGGACCAGAGCACTGACCAAGGACTTCGCCGTCGGGCGGGACGAGAGCCGCACCGTGCACGCCGTGCGGGGCATCGACCTCGACGTCGCGCCGGGCGAGCTCGTCGCCGTCCTCGGCCCCAACGGGGCCGGCAAGACGACCACCCTGCGCATGCTCACCACGCTGACCCGGCCGACGTCGGGCACCGCCACCGTCGCGGGACACGACGTCGTCGCCGAGCCGGACGCCGTCCGCCACCGCATCGGGTACGTCGGGCAGGGCAACGGGGCCGGGCACGCGCAGCGGGCCGTCGACGAGCTCGCGAGCCAGGGCCGCATCCACGGCCTGGACCGCCGGACCGCCCGGCGACGCGCCGACGAGCTGCTCGACTCCCTCGAGCTCACGGCGCACGGCACCCGCAAGGTGTCCGACCTCTCCGGCGGGCAGCGCCGCCGGCTCGACGTCGCCATGGGCCTCGTGCACGCGCCGTCGCTCCTCTTCCTCGACGAGCCGTCCACGGGTCTCGACCCGCACAACCGCGTGAACCTGTGGGAGCACGTCCTGCGCATGCGCGACGGCGCCCGCGCGACGACGGGCGAGCCCATGACGATCGTCCTCACGACGCACTACCTCGACGAGGCCGACACCATGGCCGAGCGGGTCGTCGTCGTCGACCACGGGCGCGTCATCGCCGACGACACGGCCGCGAACCTCAAGGCCGAGCTCGCCGGGGACCGCGTCCTCGTGACGCTCGCGCCGTCGGGCGGTCGCGCGCACGACGACGCCGCCCACCTCACCGCGCTGGCCCGCCGCGTCGAGGGCTTCCGCGAGGTGGCCCGCACGCCCGAGGGCGCGGGCGCCGTCGGGCCCGACGCTGGGCCCGACACCGGGCCGGACGCCGGTCCCGGCAGCGCACCCGCGCTCGAGGTGCGCGCCGAGCGGGGCGACGCCTACCTGCCCCGGCTGCTGCGCGCGGCGGACGCCGCAGGGATCGCCGTCGACACCGCCCAGGTGCGCCGGCCCACGCTCGACGACGTCTTCCTCGCCCTCACCGGGCGCAGCCTGCGCGAGACGGGCGCCTCCACGAGCGCCGACGCCCACCCCACCGAGAGGACCGCAGCATGAGCACCGTCACCACGACCCCGACCATGCCGCGCACGGCACCGAGCCGCGCGCACGCCCCACGCCGCGGCCTCGCCGCCTTCGCGCGCGACACCGGCATCGTGCTCGTGCGCGAGCTGCGGCCCGTGCTGCACGACCCGTTCTCCGTCCTCTTCGGGCTCGTCCAGCCGGTCGTCTTCCTCGCGCTGTTCGGACCGCTCCTCGTCGGGTCGCTCGGCGGCACGACGACCGGCCAGGAGGTCCTGGGCGGCAACGTCTGGCAGTGGTTCGTGCCGTCGATCCTCGTCATGACGACGCTGTTCGGGACGTCCACGACGGGCGCGAACCTCCTCGTCGAGCTGCAGACGGGGGCGCACGAGCGGATGCTCGTCGCGCCGCTGTCGCGCGCGTCGCTCCTCGTCGGGCGCGCGCTCAAGGAGATGGTCCCGATCGTCGCGCAGTCCGTCGTCGTGGTGCTCGTCATGCTGCCGTTCGGCTTCGAGCTGCACCCCGCCGGCGCCGTCGTGGGGCTGGTGCTGCTCGCCGTCTTCGGCGTGGGGATCGGCTCCCTCAGCTACGCGCTCGCGCTCGCCGTCCGCAAGCAGGACTGGATGTTCTGGGTCGTGCAGCAGACGCTCGTCTTCCCGCTCATGATCCTGTCCGGCATGCTCCTGCCGCTCGAGACCGGACCCCGCTGGATGCAGGTCGCGTCCGACGTCAACCCGCTGCGCTACGTGGTCGACGCCGAGCGGGCGCTCTTCGCGGGCGACCTCACGGCGTCCGCCGTCGCGTGGGGGTGGGTCGCCGCCGTCGTGACGGCCGCCGTCGGGCTCGCCGTCGGGATCCGGACCATGGTGCGGACGACCGACTGAGCGGGGCGCGCGTCAGGCCCGGGCCAGCTCCACGGCCCGGGCCACCGCGCTGCCCGGGCTCGTCAGCACCCGGACGGGCACGTCGGCGAGCAGCGGGGCGGCGGGCGCCATGCTCGCCTGCGCGAGCACGACCACGTCGGGCCTGCGGCGCGCGACGGCGTCCCGCACCGCGTCGGCGACGGCCCGGTGGTAGGCCGTGAGGTCGCCGGCCTCGAACGCCGCCCAGGCGTCGCCGCAGACGACCGGCTCCAGCTCGACCTGCGTCCCCGCGCGGCGAGCCGCGTCGGCGAGGAGCTCCGTCGTCGGGGCCAGCGTCGAGGCGAGCGCGACGACCACGGCGACCCGGCCGCCGTCGCGCACCGCCTCCGCCGCGAGCGGCGCGTCCACCCGCACCACGGGGACCACGGACGACCCCCGACCGGCGCTCTCCGCGACCGGCCCCAGCGTCGAGCACGTGCACACGACCACCGACGCGCCCGCCGCGGCGAGCGCCTCGACGTGGGCTCGCACCCGCGCGGCGACGGGCACGCCCCCGCGCGCGGCGTCGAGCAGGGGAACGTCCACGCGATGCGTGTGGCCCTCCCCCGGCGCGACCTCGTCGACGAGCGCACCGAACGTCGCGACGTGGACCTCCGCCGTGTGCAGGAACCCGATCACGCGTGCCTCCGGTCGTCGTGGTGCGGTCCCGGGGCGCCGGGGCGAGATGCGAGAAGTGGCCCCTGCGGCGAGTCCGCCAGGGGCCACTTCTCCCGTCTCACGCCAGGAGCGGTCCCGGCCCGCGGGCTCAGGCGGTGTGCTCGCGGAAGGCGTCGGTGAGGGTGGGGCCGTCGTCGGTGCCCAGGCGCCAGACGCTCCAGCCGTCGGCGGTGTGGGTGCCGGAGACCGCGACCGCGGCGAGGTCCGGGTGGCGGAACCGGGCGCCGTCGGACAGCTCGATGAAGCCGTCGGGCTGGAGCACCGCCTCGAAACGCTGCCCGCGCCGGGGCCGCGACCAGACGAGCTGGCGCGGGGCGCCGAACGCGCGGGCGAGCGCGACGAGGTCCGGGTCGTCCTCGGGGCCGAGCGGCAGGTCGGCCGCGGGCGGGGACGGCACCGGCGCGACGTCGCGGCTCCTCGACGGAAGGTCCGGCCCCGTGCCGAGGTCGACGGGCGGGTGGTACGACAGCGGGTCGTACGGGCGCTCCTGCGCCGGGCTGCGCTGGTCGCCGTACTCGTGCGTGAGGTACGACTCGCGCGTCCGGATCGACTCCCGGGTACGGATCGACTCGCGCGTGAGGATCGAGGTGCGCGGGGCCGGCGCCTCGTCGGCGCCCTCGACCGGGCGGCGGTCGGCCCAGGCCGTCGGCGCGGGCTCGGGCGCCGTGCGCGCGGTGAGCGGGTCGTCCAGGGGCACGAAGTCGAGCACGGGCGGCTCGGCGCGGCGCGGCTCGTCCGTCGCGGCGAGGGGGGCGAGCTGGCCCGTCTCGTCGGCCGACGTCGGCGCGACGCCGTAGGTGGTGCGGGGCTCGAGCTCGGCGGCCCGGCGGCGCTCCGCCCGGGACCTCGCGGCCTGACGCGTCACCACGGGAAACTTGCCGGTCAGGGCTCGGCCCACGGCGACGCCGTCCGCGAAGTCGGAACCGGGGGCGACGGCACGGCCCCGCGGGGGCTCGGGTGCCGCGGGTGGCGCGGGGTTGTCGCGCGTCATCGCGAGCGGGGACACGTCGACGAAGCGGCGGCCGTCGGCCCCGTGGACCACGCCGAGGCGCAGCACCGCGACCGGCGAGCCGGGCTGGCGCAGGAAGTCGAGCGCGTCCTGGATGCCGGGCGCGGCGCTCGAGCAGATGACGATGAGGCGCGCGCCCGTGGCGCGCGCGGTCGCCTGCGAGCGCGTGAGGGGCACGTTGTCGTAGAACGCGGCGACGTCCTGCTGAAAGCGCGACGCGCCGCCCGTGTAGCGCGCGGCGAGCTCGGCGCGCGTGAGGCGACCGGCGCGGCCCGCGTGGTTGAGCGCCGCGGTCAGGGCCTCCTCGGTGAGCTCGGCCGTGACCTCGATGACGACCGGGAGCCCCGCCGCGTCGAGCGCGAGGAGGTGCGGCTCGTCGTCGGACGTGCCCTGCGCGACCGGGAAGATCTGCTCGCCCAGCAGTCCCTCGAGGTTGCCGTCCACCACCCGCTGCGCGTCCGTCCCGAATGCTCCTGCCTGCTGGGGCGGCTGGACCAGTACGGGACGCTCGGCGTCCACCTCGAAGAGGGGCATCGGGGGTTCTCCTGCAGCAGCGGAAACGCGACCTGGGCGGGGGCGTATGCGCCATAGCCTACGGGGGCGGGTCAAGTCCCTCGAAGCGGGCGAACCGGTGCGCAAGGGCCGTCCGGCCCCGCCCTCCGGCCCGGGCGTCACCCGCCCGGTCAGGCGTGCCCGGTGTCCTCCGACTCGGCCGCGAGCCGCTCCTCGACGCGCTCGACCTTGCCCGTGAGCTCGCCCGTGCGACCCGGGCGGATGTCGGCCTTGAGGACGAGCGACACGCGGTGACCGCCCGCGCCGACGGCCTCGGTCGCACGCTGGATCACGGGCATGACGACGTCCCAGTCACCCTCGATCTCGGTGAACATCGACGTGGTGCGGTTCGGCAGGCCCGACTCGCGGACGATGCGGACGGCCTCGGCGACGGAGTCCGCGACGGACTCGCCGGCACCGAGCGGGGCGACGGAGAAGGCGAAGACGGCCATGGGTCCATCGTGGCACGGCGCCGCGCCACGGGCCGGGGCACCGGGCGCTCCCCGAGGGGACCGTGCTCCGACGTAGGCTCGTCGTCGTGACAGCAGAACACCGCACCGACCGCGTCACCGTGCTCGCGGGCGGGGTCGGCGGGGCCCGCCTCGCGCACGGTCTGGACCTCGCGGGGACGGACCTCACGGTCGTCGTCAACGTGGCGGACGACGTCGAGCTGCACGGGCTGTGGATCTCGCCCGACCTCGACACCGTGACGTACACGCTCGCCGGTCTCGCGGACGAGGAGCGCGGCTGGGGCGTCGTCGGGGAGACGTACGCGGCCCTGGAGGCGATGGGCCGGCTCGGCGAGGACACGTGGTTCACGCTCGGCGACCGCGACCTCGCGACGCACGTCGTGCGGACGGCCCGGCTGCGCGCGGGCGCGCCGCTGTCCGACGTCACGGCGCAGCTCACGGCCGCGCTCGGCGTCCGGGGGCGCGTGCTGCCCGTGACCGACGACCGCGTCGCGACGCTCGTCGACACGCCCGCCGGGCGCCTGGGGTTCCAGGAGTACTTCGTGGGCCGCCGGCACGCGGACGACGTGCTCGGTCTCGTCTACGACGGCATCGACGCCGCGCGCCCGGCGCCCGGCGTGCTCGACGCGGTGACCGACGCCGACGTCGTCGTGGTCGCGCCGTCGAACCCGTTCCTGTCGGTGGAGCCGGTGCTGGGCGTCGCGGGCGTGCGGGAGGCGCTCGCCGGGACGTCGGCGCGACGCGTCGCGGTGAGCCCGATCGTGGGCGGTCGCGCGCTCAAGGGCCCGGCGGCGCAGATCCTCACGACGCTCGGGCACGAGGTCTCCGCGCTCGGCGTCGCGCGCCTCTACGTGGGCCTGGTCGACGTCATGGTCATCGACGACCACGACGCGCACCTCGCGGACGCCGTCCGCGCGCTCGGGATGGACGTCGTCGTGACGGACACGGTCATGGGCGGCGCCGAGGGCCGCGAGCGCCTGGCGCGCACGCTGCTGCGGACGGCGGGGATCGCGCGTGGGTGACCTCGTGCTGCCCGACGGCGGCCCTCGCCCGGGCGCCCCGGGACTGGCGCGCGTCGTGGCGGTCGTGCCGCTGCGCGACGGGTCGTCGGGGAAGTCGCGGCTCGCGCACGTGCTCGACCCCGCGTCGCGCAGCAGGCTGATCGGCGTGCTCGCGCGGCACGTCGTGGGGACGCTGCTCGCGAGCGACGGCGTCGAGCGCGTGGTCGTCGTGACGTCCGACCCGCGGTTCACGTGGCGGGCGCTGCGGGACGTCGTGGTCGACGAGTCCGCCGACGCGGCGCACGCCGCGTCCGACGACCTGCCCCTGCTGACCGCCGACGCCGACCGGCTGCGCATCGTGCTCCAGCCCGCGGACCGGCCCGGTCTGGACGCGGCGGTCGAGCTGGGCCGGGAGATCGCGGAGGAGGCCGCGGCGCAGGACGCGGCGGCCCCGGGCCCGGTGCGGCTCCTCGTCGCGCACGCCGACCTCCCGGCGCTCACGACCGCGGACGTCGCGGCGCTGCTCGCCGAGGACGCCCCCGTCGTCGTCGCGACGGACCGGGTCGGCGCGGGCACGAACCTGCTCGTCCTCGGACCCCCGGCTTCCGCGCCGTCGAGCACGACCGCGGTCTCGGGAACCGGCGCAGGACGCCAGGAACCTCGCGCTCGGCCCGACGGCGGTCCCGGCGGAGGGGGGTTCCGGTTCCGGTTCGGGCCGGGCAGCCGCGCGGCGCACGTCGCGGAGGCCGAGCGGCTCGGGCTGCGGGCCGTCGTCGTGCAGCGGCCCGGGACCGCCGTGGACCTGGACACGCTGGACGACTGGGGCGAGCTGCCCCCGCCCGTGCGGGCCGCCGTCGGGCTGCACGTCCCGGCGCTGCGCGACCACGACGCCTGACCCGGCACCCGCCCGCGCCGCTACGACGGCCAGGTACCGAGCTCCTCGGCGGGCGCCGCGAGGCCGACCCGCACGTCGGCGAGGAGGCGCTGCCACGCGCCCTCGTCGAGCGGCCCGGCGCAGTCCAGCGCGAGCACCACGGACTGCGTCGACGCGTCGCCCTCGAACGTCGGCACGCTCACGACGCGCGCCGCCCCGCGCACCCGCACCTCGCCGCGCGGGGTCGTCACCGTCCAGTCCTGGGCCACGCCGTTCACCCCCTGACGGGTCACGCCGTCGGCGAGGAGGGGCAGCAGGACGTCGCGGGGAGCCGTGAGGTCGCCGCCGTCCGCGGCGACCGTCTCCGCGAGGAGGGCGGCGGACGCGTCGTGCGGGCTCGCCGTCGGTGCCGCCGGGTCCGCCGTCGCACGTGACGACAGGACGCACGCGCCGCTCGCACCGACGACATCCCACCCGGACCGCGCGACGAGCGGGGTCGCGCCGGCCACGCCTCCGAGGCTCGTGACCTCGGGCGGAGCGGCCGTGGGCGCCTCCCCCGGCCCGGCGGAGGCGCCCGCCGTCGGCTCGTCGGAGCCACCCGGAGGCCGCTCCGGGTCGCCCGAGGCGGTCGGGTCGTCGGCCGGGACCTCGGCGGGCGGCCGGTCCGTCCGCGTCGCGGACGCCGCGCCCGTCGGGTCCTCGGGCGTCGCGCTCCCCGTGCACGCTCCCGCGCCGAGGACGGCGAGCGCGAGCCCGACGGCGAGCGCCCCCGCCCGCGAGCCCGTCACGACCGGCCTCCCCAGCGGCCGCGGTGCACGACGTCGTCGAGCGGCTTGCGCGCGCGACGGCGCGGCGAGCCCGTGGCCGCCCGATCGAGGGGGTGCCCGACGGCGACGACCCCCGTCGGCGCGTACGCGTCCGGGATGCCGAACGCCGCGCGCAGCCGTCCGACCTCGCCCGGCGCGACGCCGAAGAAGCACGCGCCGAGCCCTTCGTCGACGGCGGTCTGGAGCATGAGCAGCGCGGCCATCCCGGCGTCGACGTGCCAGTACGGCACGGCCCAGCGGTTCTCGTCGCGGTCCGCCCAGCCCTTGTCGTCCTCGGCGTACCGGTCGAGGTAGACGTCCTTCGACGTGAGGACCACGACGAGCACGGGCGCGGTCCGCATCCCGGCGAGCCACGCGCTCATGCTCCGCTCGGGCTGATAGGGCGAGGTCGCGGACCAGAAGCGCGCGACGTCGTCGGGCTCGGTGAGCACGAGGAACGACCACCCCTGCGCGAACCCCGCGCTCGGCGCGCGGACGGCGTTGCGCACGAGGCGGTCGACGGCGTCCGGGTCGACCGGCTCGTCGGTGAACCGGCGCACCATGCGCCGGCGTCGGACGACGTCCTGGAACTCCACGCGGCCCCCTCGGCACGGTCCGGGATCAGGTCCCCGCACCCTATCCGGCGACGCGCCGCGTCATCCGCAGCTCGAGGAGGCGGGGGTCGCTCGGGAGGGGCTGGGTCTCGCCGGTCGGCGCGAAGCCCGCGCGCTCGTAGAGGCGGAGCGCGGGAGCGTTGGTCGCGGTGACCCAGAGCGCGAGCGTGCGCGCGCCGAGCCCGGCCGCGAGGTCGTCGGCGCGCGCCAGGAGCGACGCCGCCACACCGCTCCCCCGCGCGCCGGGCTCGACCCACACGGACACGAGCTCGGCCACGGTCGGGTCGTCGGGCGAGGGAACGACGGCCGCGACCCCGACCACGGGACCGGGCGACCGGCCGCTCCCGGGCGGGGCGCCGTCGTCGGACTTGCCGCGGTCGCCAGGCGGGCCGCCGTCGGGGACGGTGCGCGCGAGGAGCGTGCGCCCCTGCGCCGCGCGCTCGCGCCACACGCCGTCGGGGAAGGCGGCCTCGCGCGCGAGCGTCGAGCCGAAAGCGGACGGGGCGTCGGCGAGCGCGCGCAGGCGGACGTCCCGCAGCTCGCGCCAGTCGTCGGGCCGGATGCGCGCGACGATCGTGGTGGGCATCGGCCCATCGTGGCAGCCCGGCCCGGCGTGGGTGCGCCGGGCCGGGCCGCTCGGCCGGCTCAGGCCGCGTCGAGGCGCGCGCGCAGCTCGGGGTCGAGCTCCAGGTCGGCCGCGCCGAGGAGGTCGTCGAGCTGCTCGACCGTGCTGGGCCCGATCACCGGGATCACCGCGTGCTCGCCGCCGAGGAGCCACGCGAGCGCGACCTGGTTCGGCGTCGCGCCGAGCTCGCCCGCGACCTCGTGCAGGAGGCGGATGCGCTCGCGCGTGGTCGGGTGGTCGAACCCGTCCCAGAGCGGCTTGTCCCGGCGCACGTACGCGCCCTGGAGGATCGGCGAGTAGGCGGTGACGGCGAGCGGCGGGCGGCCCTCGACGCCCGTGGACGCCGCGTAGTCGAGCAGCTCGTACGACGCCCAGTTGTGCCGCCCGGGCTCGGGCGTCGGGTAGGCGTAGGTGTAGTTCTGCTGGACGAGCCCGTAGGGCGTGACGCCCTGGCGCAGCGCCTCCTCGCGCGCCTCGACGACGCGCCACAGCGCGACGTTCGAGATGCCCGTGATGCCGACGACGCCCTCCGCCTGGAGCTTGCCGAACGCGCCGACGGTCTCGGCGAGCGGCGTCCCGTGGTCGTCGACGTGCCCGTACAGCACGTCCAGGTGGTCGACGCCGAGGTGGCGCAGGCTCTCGTGCGCCTCGTCCGCGACGACGTCGGCGCCGAGCCCCTGGAAGTTCGTCGGCTCGACGTTCTGCAGCGGCAGGGCCGGGTCCTTCTTGGCCGCGCCCAGCTTCGTCGCGATCCGGACCTCGTCGCGCGCACCGCGGCTCGCGAGCCAGCGGCCGAGCAGGTCCTCGCTGTCGCGGCCGTGGCCGTCGGCCCAGAAGCTGTAGTTGTTCGCGGTGTCGAGGAACGTGCCGCCCGCCTCGCGGTAGCGGTCGAGGATCGCGAACGAGGTGTCCTCGTCGACGAGGGTGCCCATGTTCATCGTGCCGAGGCACAGGGTCGACACCTCGAAGGAGGTGCGCCCGTCGCCGATGGTGCGGTACCGCATGGTGGTCTCCCTGGGTCTGTCGGTGGTCCGAGCGGCCCGTGGTGGCCCGTGGTCTCGGTGACGTGCTCCACGCTAGGGAGGCATCGGCACGGGTGTACGGTCCGATGCCATGGCCGTCGACCAGACCAATCTGCCGTCCGACCGCCCCGGGCCGACGGCGGCGCTCGCCTGGGAGGCCCTGCTCGACCTGGGCACGGGGCCGGGGTCCCGCGTCGAGCGGCTCGAGCGCGCGGTCCGCGACGCCGTGCACGCCGGCCGCGTCCCCGTCGGCGCGGCGCTGCCGCCGAGCCGACAGCTCGCCGAGTCGCTCGGGGTGTCGCGGTGGGTCGTCACGGAGGCGTACGGCCAGCTCGTCGCCGAGGGCTTCCTCGAGGCGCGCACCGGCTCCGCGACCCGCGTCTCCGCCGCAGCCGGCGCCCGCTCGACGAGCCCGAGGGAAACGAGCGCGCTGGGCGAGCGGCCCACGAGCCCGGCGGGAACGACGGCGCGCGCGGGCCGTGGCGGGCCTGGCGGGAGCCGCGAGGAACGAGCGGCGGACGGTAGACCCGCGCGCTCCGTCGTGGACGCCGGGCGGACCGACACCGGCAGGACCCACGCCGCGCGCGCCCGGTTCGACCTCGCGCCGGGCGTCCCCGATCTCCGGCACGTCCCGCGCGACGCCTGGCTCCGCGCGGCACGCGAGGCGCTCGGCACGTCCGGCGGGACGGCGTCGAACGACGACCTCGGGCAGCCCTCCCCCGCCGGGCACCCGCACGCGCGCGCCGTCGTCGCCGGCCACCTGCGCCGGGCGCGCGTCGTCACCGGGCCGGACGACGCCGTCGTACTGACGCGCGGCGCGACGGACGGCATGGCGCGCGTCGCCGCCGCGCTCGTCGAGGCGGGCCACACGCACCTGCTCGTCGAGGACCCGAGCTGGTCGGTGCTGCGCGACGTCGCAGCGCGCGCCGGTCTCACCCCCGTCCCGGTCCCCGTGGACGCCGGGGGCGCGGACGTCGGCGTGCTCGTCGACGCGTCCCGGCGGACGGGCGCGCGGGCCGCGCTCCTCACGCCCGCGCACCAGTTCCCCACCGGCTCAGCGCTCGCGCCCGAGCGGCGCGAGGCCGTCCTCGCCTGGGCGCGGGACGTCGACGGCGTCGTCGTCGAGGACGACTACGACGCCGAGTTCCGCTACGACCGCCGGCCCGTCGCCGCGCTCCAGCAGCTCGACCCCGACCGGGTCGTGCTGCTCGGCTCGGTGAGCAAGACGATGAGCCCCGCGTTCGGCGTCGGGTGGATGGTCGTGCCCGCCCGCTGGCGCGAGTCCGTCGCGCGGGCTGCCGCCCCGCACGGCCCGACGGCGGCCCCGTCCACCGTCGACCAGCTCGCGTTCGCGCGGCTCGTCGCGTCCGGCGGCTACGACCGGCACCTGCGCGCCGCGCGCGGGCGCTACCGCCGCCGTCGCGACGCCGTGCTCGACGCCCTCGCCCGCGAGCTGCCCGGCGCCGCGGTGCGCGGCATCGCGGCGGGGATGCACGCGCTGCTGTCCCTGCCGGGCACGCCCGACGATCCCGCGCCCGACGCCGCGCACGTCGTGCGCGAGGCCGCGCGGCGCGAGGTGACCGTCGTCGACCTGCGCCGCTACCAGGTGCGCCCCGCCGAGCGGTCGACGACCCTCGTGCTCGGGTACGGCAACCTCGCCGACGCCCGCGTCGACGAGGCGGTCGCCCGGCTCGCCGACGCGGTGCGTGCCGCTACTCGTCGTGGGACAGGAGGCTGAACTCGGCGAGCAGCTCGCCGATCTCGGTGGCGTCCACCTTCTTCTGGAGCCGGTCGCGCAGGATCCGCGGCCCGGGGATGTCGAGCTCCTCGCCGTCGCGCAGGGCGCTCACCGCGGCGAGCAGCTTGCGGACGTCGTACGTGCTGTTGAAGACCTCGGGCACGCCGCGCTCCAGGTCGAGCAGCTGGTAGGCCGCCTCCATGCCGGTGCGCACGGAGTACTCGGTGGTGAAGATCGTGTCCCGGGTGGTCTCGGCGAACTGGCCGATGAACGCGAAGTTGCGGGCGCCGTCGGGCACGACCTGGGGCCGGTCGCCCGCGTGCCGGGGCATGAAGAACGCCGTGACGTACGGCATCATCACGGGCACGCAGCTCGCGGCCTCGGCGGCGAGGGTCGGGATGTCGGCCTCCGGCACCCCGAGGTGATAGAGCCACTCCTGCGTGATCTCCTCGCCCGTGCACTCCTGGAGCGACTTCTTCACGTAGTCGCCCGGGGTGTCCACGAACAGGCCGTAGACCCACACGACGATCTCGTCGGGCGACTGCGCCTTGAAGTGCGGCTGCCGGTTGACGGTCCAGCTCATCAGCCACGCCGAGTCGCGCGCGGTGACGATGCCGCCGGTGACGACCGTCCCGCTGAACGGGTCCCGCCGGCAGATGCGCTCGATGTGCTCGGGGATGCGCCGGTCGAGCGTCGTGACGGTGGCGGACTGCCACTTGGTGAGCGGGATGTCGGTGCTGAAGACGTCGGGCCGGCCGAACGACGGGTCCTTGGCCGCGACGCGCCGCCACAGGTCCCACGCGGGCGCGGGCCCCGTGTCGAGGCGCGCGGGCGTGTGCTGGTCGCCGTTGTCGGAGTTCTCGGTGAGCGAGCCGATGGTCGCGATGACGAGGTCGTCCTCGCCGAGGTCGATCGTCCGCTCGACGGCGGCCCCGCCGGACTCGTGGGCCGCCGCGTGGTCCAGCAGGTGCAGCCGCGTGGCGACCTTGCGGTCCGGGGCGAGGTCGAAGTCGACGTCGGTGACCTCGACGTGGAACCGGAACGTCACGCCCTGGCCCATGAGCCAGCGCGTGAGCGGCAGCACCATCGACTCGTACTGGTTGTACTTGGTGAACTTGAGCGCCGAGAGGTCGGGCAGGCCGCCGACGTGGTGGATGAACCGGTGCAGGTAGAGCTTGAACTCGAGCGCGCTGTGCCACTCCTGGAACGCGAACATCGTGCGCCAGTAGAGCCAGAACTGGCTGTCGAGGAAGTGCCGCGACATGACGTCCTCGATCGACTTGCCCTCCATGTCCTCGCGGCGCGCGAGGAAGATCTTCGTGATCTCCTTCTGCGCCTTCTCGTCGAGGCGGAACAGGTTGTCGAAGTGCGCGTCCTTCCCGCGGTCCTCGGTGACGCGCTGGAGCGAGAAGTTCGGGTCGTCCTTGTTGAGCCAGTAGAACTCGTCGAGGACCGAGACGCCCTCGGTCTCGATCGACGGGACGGAGCGGAACAGGTCCCACAGGCACTCCATGTGGTCCTCGAGCTCGCGCCCGCCACGGATCACGAACCCGCGCCGCGGCTCCTTGATGCCGTCGAGCGCGCCGCCGGGGAGTCGGAGCCGCTCGTAGACGGTGATCTTCTCCCCCGGCACCTGGCCGTCGCGGACGAGGAAGCCCGCCGCGGACAGCGACGCGAGGCCCGCTCCCACCAGGTGCACGGACCCGAGCCGGTCCGTCCGCTCCGGCCTGCGCGGTCGCGCGAACGCCTCGTAGTTGCCGCTGGAGTAGTACATGGCCTGCCCCTCACCGCCGACGACGTGGACGGAGCACCGCCCGCGGTGGTGCTCCCCTGCCATGCTCGCGCCGGGGTCGACGGACCGCACCTCGGTGCGCGCACGCACCCCAGGGGACTCGCGCCCGTGCGGGGCCGGGGCGGCCGTGCGCCGTCGGGCGGCGTGCGCCGTCGGGCGGTCGGCCGCCCGACGGGCTCAGAGCCGCTCGGCGAGCAGCTCGACGAGGGCCTTGCCCTGCACGCCGGCGAGGTCGTCGGCCTGCGTGCGGCACGAGAAGCCGTCCGCGAGGTACACGTCGCCGGGGGCGGCGTCGCGCAGCGCGGGCAGCAGCGCGTTCTCCGCGACGGCGACCGACGTCTCGTAGTGGCCCTTCTGCATGCCGAAGTTGCCCGCGAGGCCGCAGCAGCCGGCGAGGACCTTGATGGTCGCGCCCGCGTCGCGCAGGAGCCGCTCGTCGGCGGCGAAGCCCATCACCGAGTGCTGGTGGCAGTGCGGCTGCACGACGGCGGTCACGTCCGACAGGTCGGGCACGCGCCACCCGGACTCGCGCCCGGGCGCGGTGTCGACCGAGGTGAGGAGCTCGGCGAGCGTGCGCGTCGCGGCGGAGACCGCCTGGGCGCGCGGGTCGTCGGGGAACAGGTCCACGAGGTCGGAGCGCAGCACGGCCGTGCACGACGGCTCGAGCCCCATGATCGGGATGCCGTTCACGGCGTACGGGCCGAGCACGGACAGCAGGTTCTCCAGGCGCTTGCGCGCGCCGTCGAGCTGGCCCGTGCTGATCCACGTGAGGCCGCAGCACGCCTGCTCGTCGGGCACGACGACGTCGTACCCCGCCGCGGTGAGCACCTTCACGGCGGCCTGCGGCACGCCCGGCGACATGTTGTCGCTGAACGAGTCGGTCCACAGGACGACCTTCGGGCGCTCGTCGCGCACGGGGCGGCCGGGCTGCTGCCCGATGCGCAGGCCGGGCACGCCCTGGGTCGCGCCGCCGCGCCTCCACCACGTGCGGAACGGCACCTCGGCGAACTCCGTCATGGAGCGGCGCGTGTCCATGCCGCCCGCCCACAGGACCGCCTTCGCGAGCGGCCGGAACCCGAGCAGCTTGTTGGCCAGGCGCGGCATGCCCGTCGCGAGGCGCGCCCAGACCGGGAGCCAGCCGAGCGAGTAGTGGTCGACGGGGCGCAACTTGCCGCGGTACGTCCGGTACAGCACCTCGGACTTGTACTGCGCCATGTCGACGCCCGCGGGGCAGTCGCTCGAGCACGCCTTGCAGGACAGGCACAGGTCGAGCGACTCGCGCACCTCGGGCGCCGCGAGACCGCCGACGAGCGTGCCGTTCACCGCCTCCTGGAGCACGCGGGCGCGCGCGCGCGTGACGTCCTTCTCGTCCTTCGTCGCCTGGTACGACGGGCACATGAAGCCGCCCGCGGCGCTGGTGTCGGCGCGGCACTTGCCGACGCCGACGCACCGGTGCACGGCCTGCGTCATGTCGCCGTGGTCGTGCGCGAACGAGAATCCCTGGTAGCCGGCGCGACGCGAGATCTTCGTGACCTTCGCGGGCGCCGCCGTGCTCGTCCCGGGTGTCCCCGGCGCGCCGACCTTCGACAGCAGCGGGTGCGCGTGCGGGCGGCGCAGGTCGTCGTCGACGGCGCTCGGGCGCACCACGACGCCCGGGTTCATCACGTCCTGCGGGTCGAACAGCGCCTTGAACCGCTCCATGAGCGCGATCGCCTCGGGGCTGTACATGACCGGCAGCAGCTCCGAGCGCGCGCGGCCGTCGCCGTGCTCGCCCGAGAGCGAGCCGCCGTACTTCGCGACGAGCTCGGCCGCCTCCAGCATGAACGTGCGCAGCACCGAGCCCGACGCCTCGAGCGGGATGTCGATGCGCAGGTGCACGCACCCGTCGCCGAAGTGCCCGTACGGCAGCCCGTCGACGCCGTAGCGCGCCATGAGCGCGTCGAGGTCGCGCAGGTAGTCGCCCAGCTTCTCCGGCGGGACGGCGGAGTCCTCCCAGCCCGGCCACGCCTGCTCGCCCGCGGGCGTGCGCCCGGCGAGCCCCGCGCCGTCGGCCCGGATCTGCCACATCTTGGTCGCCTCGGCGCCCGCGGGCAGGATCATCGTGGCCTCGCTGCCCGACGCCGCGACGATCGCCTCGGCGTTCGCCATCGCCTCCTCAGGGGTGGCGCCGCCGACCTCGACCATGAGCCAGCCGGCGCCCGGGGGCAGCGGCGGCACGGACGCGTCGCCCTTGGCGCGGCGCACGACGTCGACGAGCCGCGCGTCGAGGCCCTCGACCGCGAGCGGGTTGAGACCGAGGAAGGTCGGGACGTCGTCGGCCGCGGACGGCATGTCCGGGTAGCCGAGCACGACGAGCGTCGGCTTGGACGGCACGGGCACCAGGCGCACCGTGGCCTCGAGGATCGTCACGAGCGTGCCCTCGGTGCCGACGAGCGCCTTCGCGAGGTCCGACCCGTTCTCCGGCAGCAGGTGCTCCAGCGAGTAGCCCGACACCTGGCGCCCGAACCGCCCGAACTCCGTGCGGATCAGCGCGAGGTTCTCGCGGACGAGCTCCGCCAGTCCGGGGACCGCCGCGAACGTCGGGTCGCCCTTGCCGGCCGTGAAGCGGCGCCCGCGGCCGTCGACGACGTCGAGCGCGAGGACGTTGTCGACCGTGCGCCCGTACGCGACGGCGTGCGGCCCGCACGCGTTGTTGCCGATCATGCCGCCGAGCGTCGCGCGGTTCTGCGTCGAGGGGTCCGGGCCGAACCGCAGCCCGTGCGGCGCCGCCTCCTGCTGGAGCGTCGACATGACGACGCCCGGCTCGATGCGTGCCGTGCGCGCCTCCGGGTCGACGTCGAGCACGCGGTTCACGTGTCGCGTGAAGTCCAGGACCACGCCCGGCCCGATCGAGTTCCCCGCGACCGACGTCCCCGCCCCGCGCGCCGTGACCGGCACCTCGAGCTCGCGCAGCACGTCCAGCGCGGCGACGACGTCGTCCGCGTCCTGCGGGTAGACCACGGCCTCGGGCACGACACGGTAGTTCGACGCGTCGGTCGAGTACTCCGCGCGGCGACGCGTCGCGGTGTCGACCGTGCCGCGCACGACCGTCCGCAGCGCGTCCGCGAGCGCCGTGCGCGCGGCGTCGGCCGCCCGTTCCGCCTCGCGGACGGCAGCGGCGCGCTCAGCCTCCGGCGACGTCGTCGCGCGGGAGCCGGACCGCCGCGAGCCGTTCCCGTGCTGCGAGGCGGGGGTCGTGGTGGCGTCGATCTCAGCGGACACGTCGCGATTGTCGCACCCCCTGCCCCCGACCCTCCGCCCCGTCCGCCCCCTGACCCCCGATCTGCCGAGGTAGAGCCCTGGTCTGCCGAGGTAGAGGCGTGGTCCGTCGAGGTAGAAGGGTGGTCCGCCGACGTAGAGGCCTGGTCATGCCAGACAGCGCGTGGTCACCGATCACGGCCGAGGTTGCGGCCGGCATGGGCGCCTGATGCCCGACGGCGGCCGGTGGCCCGCGGCGGGCGGGTCGCCGCTGCCCGACGTGAGCGAACGACGCCGCGGGTGGTTCGCCCAGGTGAGCGAAGACCACGGCGAGACGACGCCGGGCGGGGTGGGTGGTGGTGCCGCGTCGTGGCGGCCCTGGAACGAGGGATCGTCCGGAGTGAGCTTGCGAACGCAGGACGATCCCGACCGAGAAGGCGGGAGCGACGCGAGGAACGAGCGGCGCGGATGGTAGACGCGGCACCACCACCCACCCCGACCTCCCGACGCAACCACACGCCGTCGGGCACGAGAACCACGGCTCTACCTCGGCAGACCACGGCTCTACCTCGGCAGACCACGGCTCTACCTCGGCAGACCACGGCTCTACCTCGGTAGACCAGGGCTCTATCTCGGCAGACCTGGGCTCTATCCCGTGAGTCAGAGGACGAGCTCCGGCTGGAGCTTCTTGATGGTCCAGACGCGCTGCTTGCGGGCGGCGACCGTCGTCAGGGCGAGGGCCGCGACCAGCACGACGACGAGCACCGTGACGTCGCGCGTGACCGTCGCCATGTTGCCGCCGTAGAGGAGCTGGCGCAGACCCTCGACCGCGTACGTCATGGGCAGGAACCGGTGCATGGAGCGCAGCGGCTCGGGGATCGTCTGCCACGGGAACGTGCCGCCCGCGGTGACGAGCTGGACGAGCATGAGCACGAGCCCGAGGAACTGGCCCGCGGCGCCGAGCCAGACGTTGAGCGCCTGGAGGATCGCGACGAACGTCGCCGACACCAGCACGAGGAACAGGGCGGTCCCGACACCGTGGACCGGGTCGATGTCGAGCGCGAACTTCGTCACCGTGAACATCGCGGCGACCTGCACGACGCCGATCGCGGCCGGGGTGAGCCACCCGCCCAGGGCGGTGGCCAGGCCCGACCTCCCGGCGGCGAGGGCCCGCGACGACAGCGGGCGCACGAGCAGGAAGAGCACGTAGGCGCCGATCCACGTCGCGAGAGACAGGAAGAACGGCGCGAGGCCGCCGCCGTACGTGCCCGCGGACGACAGCGCGTCGCTCTTCACGGACACGGGGTTGCCGATGGTCTCGGCGGTGTCCTGGCGGGTCTGCTCGTCGAGGTCCGGCACCTGCCCGAGACCCTCGGCGAGCCCGTCGCGGAGCTGCGTGACGCCGTCGACGAGCTCGCCCGAGCCGTCGCGCAGCTGCGACGTGCCGTCCGCGAGCGAGGTCGCGCCGTCGGACACCTGGCGCGTGCCGTCGGCGAGCTGCGAGACGCCGTCCACGAGCTGCGGGGTCGCGGCGGCGAGCTGTCCGGTGCCGTCGGCGAGGCGGTCCGCGCCGTCGGCGGCGCTCGCGATGCCGGAGGTCAGCTGCGGCGTCGCGCCCGCGAGCTGGGCCGCGCCGTCGGACACCTGGCGCGACCCGTCCGCGAGCTGGTCGAGCTTCCCGGACGCGGCGGTCACCTGGTCGACGGCGCCCTGCACCTGCTCGCGCTGCTGGTCGAGCACGGGCCCGACCTGCGCCCGCACCTGGTCCGCGGTCGCCTGGTCGATGACGCCGTCGGCGACGAGCTGGTCGAGCCGCGCGTCGACGTCGCTGCGGATCGTGTCGAGCGTCGGGAGCACCTCGCCCGCGGCGGCAGCGGCCTGCTGCCCGTACTGCGCCACCTGCGCGTTCCCGTCCGCGACCTGCGCGGCGCCGTCGGCGAGCTGCTGGGTCTGGGCGGGCAGGGACGACGTCGCGCCCCGGAGCGTGCCGAGCCCGGACGCGAGCGCCTCCGCGCCGTCGTCGAGCTGCCCGACGGCGTCCGCGAGCGTCCCGGTGCTCGCGTCGAGACGCTCGGCGCCGTCGGCGGCCTGGCCCGCGCCGTCGGCGAGGGTGTGCGCGCCGTCGTCCGCGGTGACGAGGCCGTCGCGGAGCTGCGTCGACCCGTCGAGGAGCTGGTCCGCGCCGTCCACGGCGTCGGCGAGGTTGGTGTGGATGGACGCGAAGCCGCGCAGGAACGTGTCGGCCGCCTCCGTGCCCACCTGCTCGGCGATGGAGTCGCGCACCTTGCCGACGATCTGGTCCGCGATCGTCCGCGCGAGGTAGTTGTTCGCGTCGTTGGTGATGAGCGTGAGGCTCGCCTGCTGCGGCTCGAACTCGCCCGCGGACGCGAGGTCCGCCGAGAAGGTCGGGCCGATGACGAGCGCGGCGTCGTACCGCCCGGACCGCACGCCGTACTCGGCGTCGACCTGGCTCGTCTCGACCCAGCCGAAGCCGCCGTCGTCGAGCAGCTGGTCGGCGACGTCGCGCCCGAAGTCGCGCCGCGTCGTCGCGCCCGTCTGGGCGTCGGTGGTCGTCGTGCCCTCGTCGAGCACGACGAGCGCGGCGGGGATCTCGTCGAGCTTGTCGTACGGGTCGTGGTTCGCGAACAGGTAGAGGCCCGCGTAGAGCGTGGGGATGAGCGCCATCGCGAGGATCGCGAGGCGGGGCAGCGTCCCCGCGGCGAGGCGGCGCAGCTCGGACAGCCCGAGGCGGATCGCGGTCATCGGTCCTCCTCGGGGTCGTGCGGGGCGGCGGGCTCGTCGGTCGTGGTGGGCGCAGTGGGCGCGGTCCCGGGGACGGGCTGCTCGGGAGCCGGGCCCGGCTCGGGCGCGGGGTCCGGCCCCGGCGCGGGGTCGGGGTCCGGCGCAGGGTCGGGGTCCGGCGCGAGGTCCGGGTCCGGCGCGGGGTCCGGGTCGCGCGGCGGCTCGGGGCGCGTGCGCAGCACGACGGCCGGCGGCTGGTGGATCGACGCGCCGCGCGCGGGCGGGAGGTCCACGCCGAGGTCGCGGGCCGAGGCGCGCGTGCACTGCACGAGCACGCCGTACCCGGCGCCCGCGAGGCTCTGCGCGACCTCCCACCAGCCGGACGGCTCTCCCCCGTGCCGGTCGGGGAGCGTGAGCACGAGGAACCGGACGTCCGGGTCCTCGGCCGCGAGCGCCGCGAGCAGCGCGGTGCGCACGACCCCCGGCACCTGGTCGAGGCGCCGCGCACGGTCGGTGGTGAGGGAGTGGTCGGCGAGCCAGCGGGTCACGTCGGTGGGCAGCGAGCGGCGGCCGGCGAGCGCGAGGCCCTCGGCGACGACGTCGGCCACGGTGAGCGCGTCGTCGGGCTCGCTGATGCCGGGCACGTCGACGACGGCGGTCACGTCGCGCAGGGTCGCGGCGGCGCCGCGCGCGGGGCGGCCGGAGCGGTGCGACGGCGTGCTCGCCGGGGTGAGGCGGACCTCCCCCGCGGACGGGTCGAAGCGGCCGGTGGCGACGAGGGCGAGCGCGGTGTGCCCGTGCCCGGGCTCCCCGGCGACGAGGACGCACTCGCCCGTGGACCAGGCGAGGTCCATCGGCTCGAGCATGGGCTCGCGCCGCCCGTCGACGCGCACGTCCGTCAGCGTGATCTGCATCCGGTTCTTCCCCTCCGTGGCGTCCCGGGCCTGCCCCGGGGCGCCGTTGACTCACGGTCAACAACGCTACGCCTCTTGTTGACTCGCGGTCAACAAGAGCGTAGAACGGTGTCATGCCTCGCACGCCCACCCCCGCCGGCCCCTCCGGCGCCGACGGCTCCGTGCGCGCCCGGACGGGCGGCGCCCGCCGACGGCGCGAGCCCGCCGACCGACGGCGCGAGCTGCTCGACGCGGCCGCGCGCCACGCCGACGAGCACGGCCTCGACGCCCTGACCCCAGCGGCCGTCGCGGCCCGCTCGGGGGCGTCCAAGGCGCTCGTCTTCCACTACTTCGCGTCCACGGCCGGGCTGCGCCGGGCCGTCGCGCTGGAGGCCGTGGCGGAGCTCGAGGCGGCGACGGTCGCACCGGACGATCGTCCCCTCGTCGAGCGCCCGGCGCTCGCCGTCGCCTCCTACCTCGACGCCGTCGAGGCGCGCCGGCTCGTCTGGCAGGACCTGTGGCGCGGGGTGCTCGCCGAGGACGACGCCACCCAGGAGGCGCTCGCGCGCGTCCGCGACAGCCTCGTCGCGCGCCTGACCTCGACCGTGAGCGCCACCACGACGGACGCGCTGCCCACGACGCCCCGCCTCCGGCTGCTCGCCGCGGGCTGGGTCGCGCTCGTGGAGAACGTCACGGCCGCGTGGCTCGGCGGCGGGGACCTGAGCCGCGCGGACATCGAGAGCCTCGTGCTCGCGAGCGCCGTCGTGCTCGTGCCCGAGCTCCCCGAGCCCGCGCGCGGCGCCGTCCTGGCCATCGCCCGGGCGAACTCGCCCGCGGCGGGCTAGCGTCGGGGCGACGGGCAGCGGACGAGGTCGGGAGGCAACGCATGCGCGTGGTGGTCGTCGGAGCGAGCGGGAACGTCGGCACGGCGGTCCTGCGCCGGCTCGCGGAGGAGCCGGTCGTGACGTCCGTCGTGGCGGTCGCTCGGCGCGTGCCGCGCGCCGACGGGTCGAGCACCGTGCGCTTCCCGCACGACGTCGCGACCTGGCGGTACGCGGACGTCGCGGCCCCCGACGCCGACCAGCGGCTCGACGCCGCGTTCGCCGGGGCGGACGTCGTCGTGCACCTCGCGTGGGCGATCCAGCCGAGCCACGACCGCGAGCGGCTGCGGCGCGTCAACGTCGAGGGCACGCGCCGCGTCGTCGAGGCGGCGCAGCGGGCGGGCGTCGCGCACGTCGTCGTGGCGTCGTCCGTCGGCGCCTACTCCCCCGCCCCGTACGCGGGCGACGCTCGCGACACCCCGGTGAACGAGGGCTGGCCCGTCGAGGGCGTCCCGGGCTCGTCGTACTCGGAGGACAAGGCCGCCGTCGAGACGCTGCTCGACGACCTCGACCGGGAGACGGGGATCGTCGTCTCGCGCGTCCGCTCGGCGCTCGTGTTCCAGCGCGACGCGGGCTCCGAGATCGCGCGGTACTTCCTCGGCCCGCTCGGCACGCGCGTGCTGCGTCGCGACCCGCTCCCGGCGGTCCCGCTGCCCGACGGCCTACGGCTCCAGGTCGTGCACGCCGACGACCTCGCGGACGCGTACGCGCGGATCGTCGTGGGCCGGCACCCCGGGCCGTTCAACGTCGCTCACCCCACCGTGCTCACGGCGCAGGACGTGGCCGACGTCGTCGCGGACGGCTCGCTGCGCACCGTGCCCTACGCGACCGCGCGGACCGCCGTCGCCGTCGCGTGGCGCGCGCGCCTCGCGCCCGTCGGCGAGGGCTGGCTCGACATGGCGATGCGCGTGCCCGTGCTCGACACCGAGCTCGCGACGGAGCTGCTGCGCTGGCGCCCCGTGCACGGCGCGAAGGACACGCTCGCCGAGCTCGTCGACGGCATCCGGGCGGGCGCCGGGACGTCCTCGCCCCCGCTCCTCCCCCGCTGACCGGACTCGCTCGCGGCACCACGCCCCTGACACGACGGACCCCGGGTCGCGCGCCGTCCGGCGGTGCGCGGCCCGGGGTCCGTCGTCGGTGCCGGGGTCAGCTCTCGAGCGTGGCGTCCAGCGTGATCGTCGGCACGCCCGCGAGCGCCTTCGAGACGGGGCACGTGGCCTTGGCCGCCTCCGCCGCCTGCTGGAAGCCGGCGGCGTCGATGCCCTCGACCTCGCCGCGGACGGTCAGCGCGATCTCCGGGATCTGGAAGCCGCCTGCCGGGTCCGGCGCGAGGGTGACCTCCGCCGTGACCTCGAGCGAGACGGGCGTCGCGCCGGCCTCGCCGAGCAGCGCGGAGAACTGCATCGCGTAGCAGGACGAGTGCGCGGCGGCGATGAGCTCCTCGGGGCTCGTGACCCCGCCCGCGTCGTCGGCGGCGCGACGCGGGAAGGACACGTCGTACGTCCCGACCTTCGAGCTCGTGAGCTCGACCTGGCCCTGGCCGTCCTGGAGGCCGCCGTTCCAGGCGGTGCGTGCGATACGGGTGGGCATGCGAGATCTCCTTCGACGTCGTGGGTCCCGGGCAGGACCCGGTGCCCCGACCGTAACCCGCCGCGCCGCGCCCCGCCGGGACGGGGTGCGTGAGGTCTGCGTCACGCGGCGCGCTCAGCCGAGCGTGCCCGCCGGGCGGTAGACGACCGACGACGCGCGGTCGTCGAACGAGCCGAGGCTCGCGCAGTGCGGCGTGCAGTTCTTCTTCGTGCCCGCGTACGAGTAGGAGTCGTAGAGCGTCACCCAGCACCCGGCGTACGTCGACGCCGAGGAGACGACGTTGTTCATGAGGAGGTTCGCGAGGTTCGGGAACCCGTACGTCGAGCCGGTGTGGCACCCGTTCGTACCCGACCCGTAGAGCACCTTCGACGCGCCCTTGTAGCTCGGGTCCCGCCACAGCACGCCGAGCACGATCGACCCGGCCGCGGCCGTCGTCGCCCGCTCCGCCGCGGCCCGCGGGCCCGCCGTCGTGGTCGCGTTGAGCTCGCCGACGAGGCCGTCGACGTCGGCCCGCGTGGCGCGCGCGAGGCGCGACGGCGCCACCTCGTCCCCGGAGACGAACTCGAGCGCCTCCTCCAGCGAGCCGAAGCACACCTCGGGTGCGGCGGGCAGCGAGGCAGGGTCCTCGCCGGGGAGGAGAGGCCGGGCCTCGACGGCGCAGCTCTCGCCGGTCGCGACGGGCTGGTCGGCGAGCGGGACCGCCGCGAGATCGTCCCCCGGGGCGGCCCGGACGCCCGACGGCGAGGCGAGCGCCGGGCCGGCGACGGCGCCCACCAGCACGAGACCGGCGACGAGGCCGGCGGACAGGGCGCGGAGCGGAGTGCTGGTCATGGTTCTCCTTCTGCGTGGGCCACGCCCCCGGGTTCGCACCCCGTGGACCTGACGCGGGAAGGGGACTCCCACAGGACGGCCACGTCCCGTGACCCCGCCCGCATCCTAGGGCGGACGGTCCCTCGGGGCCCGGCGGAGGTCCCCTGCCGCTGGGCAGGTCGGGCGGTCGTTGGTTACCGTGCTCGGGTGGCCTCGGTCCCACCCGGGCGAGACCGCTGGGAAGGACCCATCCACGAACCCTTCGCCGAACCGGCACTGCCGGGGAGATGAGTGTCGATGAAGCACCGTTCTCTACCCGTGTCACTGACCGCCGCCGCCGCGAGCCTCGCGGTCGTCGCGGCCGCCGCCGCGCCCGCCGCCGCGGACCCGCCGCCCGACCCCGGCAACGCCTTCGGCGTGCAGTCGGGCGCGTCCCTCGAGCCGACCGAGAAGGTCGCGCCGTCGCTCGCCAAGGCGACCGGCACGGTCACCGCGTTCGTCGAGCTCGACGCGCCGTCGGCGGTCGACCTCACGGCGCAGGGCGCGAGCCCCGACGAGGTCGAGGCCAACGCGCAGGAGGTCGCGCAGCTCGCGGACGACGTCGTCCCTCAGCAGGCGACCGCCCGCAGCGCGGGCGCGCGGAACCCGCAGCAGGTGTCGGTGACGAGCACGCTCGTCGCGGGCGTCGTCGTCACGGGCGACGCGGCCCGCGTGCGCGACCTCGCGCGCGACGCCTCGGTCCGCACGGTCTACCGGATCATCCCCAAGAAGCCCGCGAACAAGGGCACGGACGTGTTCACGCGCGCGCTCGAGACGTGGCAGAGCACCGGCCTCACCGGCGAGGGCGTGCGCATCGGCATCATCGACACCGGCGTCGACTACACCCACAAGGCGTTCGGCGGCCCCGGCACGCAGGAGGCGTTCGACGAGGCCTACGGCGACCGCGGCACCGGCCCGGTCCCCGAGGGCACGTACGACGAGCTGAAGTTCCTCGGCGGCCACGACTTCGCCGGGTACGACTACGACGCGAGCGGCACCGTCCCCGGCACGACGCTCGTGCCGACGCCCGACGAGAACCCCATCGACTCGCTCGACTCGGTCGGCTCGGGCCACGGCTCGCACGTGGCCGGCACGACGGCGGCGTACGGCGTCACGGCCGACGGCGAGACGTTCGACGGCGACTACTCGACGCTCACGGACATCTCCGACTGGCAGGTCGGCCCGGGCTCCGCGCCCGAGGCGGGCATCTACGCGCTCAAGGTGTTCGGCGACCTCGGCGGCTCGACGGGCGTCGTCGTCGACGCGCTCGAGTGGGCGGCCGACCCGAACGGCGACGGCGACCTGTCCGACCGCCTCGACATCGTCAACCTCTCCCTCGGCTCCGACGGCTCGCCCGCGGACGACCCGGAGAACCTCTTCATCGACCAGCTCTCGCGCCTGGGCACGCTGTCCGTCATCGCGTCGGGCAACGCGGGCGACGTGACCGACGTCGGCGGCTCGCCCGGCAACGCGCGCACCGCGCTGACAGTCGCGAACTCGGTCGGCGACACGCAGACGTTCGACGCGGTCCGCGTCGAGGCGCCGGAGTCCCTCGCCGGCACGTACCCGGCGCAGAACTCGCAGGCGTACGCGGGCACCGCGGACGTGACCGCCCCGGTCGCGTTCGTCGCGGACGACTTCTCCGGCTGCACCGCGTTCACGCCCGAGCAGGCGGCCGCCGTCGCGGGCAAGATCGCGTTCCTCTACTGGGACGACGACGACGCGACGCGCGCGTGCGGCAGCGCCGCGCGCTTCAACAACGCGGAGGCCGCGGGCGCCGTCGGCGTCCTGCTGTCCTCCGAGCTGTCGTCGTTCGTCGCGGGCATCGCGGGCAACCCCGGCATCCCCGGCGCGCAGCTCACGGGCCCGAGCCACGCCGCGCTGCGCCCGGCGATCGAGGCCGGCGAGGTCACGCTGACCGTCGGCCCGTCGCTCGCGCTGTCGTCGTTCGTCTCGATCCCGGAGATCGGCGACACGCTGAACAGCGGCTCGTCGCGCGGCGTGCACGGCTCGCTCGGCGTCGCCAAGCCCGACGTCGCGGCGCCCGGCACCGGCATCGCGTCCGTCGCGTCCGGCCGCCTGGTCGGCGCGAGCATCAAGTCCGGCACCTCGATGGCCACCCCGCACGTCGCGGGCATCGCGGCCCTCGTCAAGCAGGCCCACCCGGGCTGGGCTCCGGCCGAGGTCAAGGCGTCGGTCATGAACACCGCGACGCACGACGTCTTCACCGGCCCCTCGGGCACGGGCACCGCGTACGGTCCCGAGCGCGTGGGCTCCGGCCGGGTCGACGCCGTCGACGCGGCCACGAACACGACCCTCGCCTACGCGTCGCAGGACTCCGACCAGGTCTCCGTCGCGTTCGGCGTCGTGCCCGTGGGTGCGGACCCGGTGACGGTCCGCAAGACCGTGACGGTGCAGAACACCGGCGACACCCCGAAGACGTACTCGACCGGATTCACGCAGTCGAGCACGGCCGGCGGCGCCACCGTCTCCGTCGCGCCCGCGTCGATCACCGTCCCCGCCGGCCAGCGCACCGTCGTCACCGTGACCCTCACGGCCGACCCGGCGACGCTCGCCAAGGAGCTCGACCCGACGTCGTCGGCCGACTCCGGCGTCGGCGTGCCGCGCGACTTCGTGTCCTCGGTGAGCGGCCGCGTGGTCCTCACCCCGACGGACGGCGGCAGCGAGCTGCGCGTCCCCGTGCAGGCGTCGCCGCGGCTCGTGAGCGACCTGTCCGGCAAGCCTGTCGCCTTCCCGGGCACCGCGACGACCGCCGAGCTCGACCTCGACGGCCGCGGCGTCGCCTCCGGCGGCTGGACGTCGATCGTCGCGCCGTTCGAGCTCAAGACGACGAGCCCCCGCCTCGAGGCGGACGCAGCGGTGGGCGCCTCGGCGTCGGCCATCGCGGCGGCCGACGTGCGCGCCGTCGGCTTCGCGTCCACGGCGCCGCAGGAGGCCGCGGCCGGGGGCGACCCCGCCGACGGCGTCATGGGCATCGGCGTCGCGATGGACGGGGAGTGGGCGAGCCTCGGCTCCGTCTCGATCCCCGCGGTCGAGATCGACGTCGACTCCGACGGCTCGGCCGACTTCGAGGTCGCGGCGGTGAAGTACAACGCCGAGACCGACCTCACGCTCGCCGCCACGTACACGCTCAAGGACTGGACGGCTCCCGACGGCACCGAGTACGAGGCGGGTGACAACGTCGACCTCCAGCCGGTCAACTCGGTGTGGGGCGACGTCGACACCTCGGTGTTCGACAACAACGTCGTCGTCATCCCGGTCGGCATCGGGTCGCTCGGCATCGAGGAGGGCGACGTGCCGACCTTCCAGGTCCTCACGTACTCGCCGTACTCGCAGGCCGCCGACCAGCTCGTCGACGCGAGCGAGACGTTCACGGCCGACCCGTACGACCCGGCCTACTGGTTCGGGGGCGAGGGCGAGCTCGTCTACGTCGGGGCCGACGACGCGCCGATCACCGTGCACCGCTCGGAGTCGGCGGTCGAGGCCGGCAGCGGCAAGCTCCTGCTGCTGCACCTGCACAACGCGACCCCGACCTCGCGCTGGCAGACCGTGGACGTCACGACGTCCGCCGTCGTCGACGCGACCGTCACGGCCGAGGCCCGCTGCCTCGGCGGGAAGGCCCACGTCGCGGTGCGCGTGCTCAACGAGTCGGGCGCGACGGCCGACGTCGTCGTGACCACGCCGTACGGCGAGAAGACGTTCCCGAACGTCAAGGACGGCAAGAACGCCTACCGGTCGTTCTCGTCGCGCGCCGCGTCGTTCGACGCGGGCTCGGTGACGGCCACGCTCACCGCCGAGATCGACGGCGAGGAGGTCACCACGACCTACGACGCCGACTACGAGGCGCTGAGCTGCTCGTGAGGCCCGCCGCCTGAGCGCTCCTCGCGGACGCTCGAGCGACACCCCCCGACGGCGCCCGGTCCCCACGGACCGGGCGCCGTCGGCATGTCCGGGGCCGCGTCGTGGTTCCCGCCGCCGCCGGGGTATGCCGGCCGCCGCGCGGTGGCCCCGCCGTCCGCGTGGGCACGGCCCGCTACGCTCGCGGGCGTGAGCGACTTCCCCTCCCCCGACACGTTCTTCGCCCTGCGCCCCGGCCCCGCCGTCGGCACGGGCGCAGCCGACGGCCCCGACTACACCCTCACGGTCCACGACCTGGGCGAGCTCGTGCTCCCCAGCGGGCGCCTGGAGGCGTCCGACCCGTTCACGCTGCTCGGCCACGGGCTCGTCGTGCCGGTCGAGCCAGGGCGGTACCCGGTGCGCGTCACCGTCGCCGACGTCTCCGACGAGCAGGACGGCTCCCACCTGCGCGAGGCGTACCTGAGCGTCGTGCTCGCCGAGGGCGAGGTCGCCGCCGTCGAGCCCGTGGTCCCCGAGGGTGCGGACGGCCCGCCGGAGGCCGGCGCCGCCTACGGCGTGCCGGTGGACGCCGGGACGGTCGCGTTCGCCGACGCCGACGCCGTCGCCCGGCTCATGCCGGAGGGCGACTGGTACGACGAGGTGTTCGACGACGGCACCGACACGAGCTGGTTCGCGCTCACGGACTCCCCCGACCACCTGCGCGAGGGGTCGGCGAACATCCTGCTGCCCGGCGCGCAGGACGGCGAGAACGTCGTGCTCGCACACTCCGGCTGGGGCGACGGCTTCTACCCGCTCGTGCGGACCGTCGCCGCGGACGGCACGGTGCTCGGGCTGCACCTCGACCTGCTCGTCGCGCTGCCCGACGACGAGGACGACGACTAGGCGGGCACCGCTCCCCATGGAGCGGTGGCGCGCGGGCGGCTAGCGTTCCGGGGCAGGTGACGACCCGCGACGAAGGAGGGGCCGAATGGCCTGGTGGGAAGACGAGAAGCCGTCCGCGAGCCGGCTCGCGGACCAGCTCGCGGACTCGAGCCGTCCGGCGCAGCCCGCCTCGCCGTACGCCGACGACCGCTCGGGCTCCTGGGCCGTCCTGCCCCTGTGGCTGCTCCTCGGGGCGGCGCTCACCGCCGGCGGGGTGGCCCTGCTGGTGTCGATGCGGTCCGCGACGGGGGTCTGCCTCGGGACGACGGTGCTCGCGCTGGGCCTGTTCTACCTCAGCCAGTACGGCGTCCTCGCCGGGTACGTGCTGCAGGTCGGTCGCCTGCGCCGCCGTCGCGTCGAGGCGGCGCTCGCGCACCAGCCCCCGCCGGCCCTGACCGACCACGACGTCCGCCAGTTCCACGTGCCGATCCGGCCCTCGTACGCCGGGTCGGCGTTCGTCGGGTTCCTCGACCCGGGCGACGCGCCGGCCCCCGCAGGGCTGCGCGCAGCGCGGGTCGTGGGCGGCGTGTGCACCGCCGTCTTCGTGCTGGGCGTCGTCGCGACGCTCGTCGTGGGTGCCGTCACCCGCGCCTGACCGACCGCCCGCGCGACTCGCCGACGGCGCACGGCCGTGCGCACCCCTCGCTCGCCGCGCGCCCGTGCGCCGACGCTCCTAGCCTGGAGAGCGTTCCGTACCTCCCAGGACGGCAGGGGCACCCCATGACCGGGCACGGCTCGCACCGGAGCAGCCTCTCCGGACGCTTCTCCCACGACCCCGACCTCGACTTCGAGATCCGCACGGTCCTCGGCGGAGCGTTCAGCGGCGCCGCCGACGCCGGCGAGGTGCTCGCGGCCGTGGCCGACGTCGGCACGGACCACCGTGCGTGGTTCCGCGCCTGGGACGCGCTCGGCGACCGCCTGGCCGCGACCGGCGAGTCGTGCGCGGCGCGCGGGCACCGCGTGAGCGCCGCCTCCGCGTACCTGCGTGCGGCGACCTACCTCGGCGTCGCGGTGAACGCGGTGTCCGGGCTCGAGGACGACGCGCCGCTGCTGCCGACGTTCCGCAAGCACCGTGCGGCGTGGGACCGCTGGGTCGACCTCGTGGACCTCGACGTCGAGCGCCTCCCGATCCCCTACGAGGGCACGACGCTCCCGGGGTACTTGTTCCGCGCCCCGGGCGTCGACCCCGGGGTGCGCGGGCCCGTCGTCGTCGCGGTGAACGGCTCGGACGGCTCGCTGCCGTCGCTGTGGTCGGCCGTCGTGTCCGGGGCGGTGCGCCGCGGGTACCACGCGCTCGTGTTCGACGGCCCGGGCCAGCAGTCGGTGCTCTTCGAGCACGGGGTCCCGTTCCGTCCCGACTTCGAGGCGGTCCTCACGCCCGTGCTCGACGCGGTCGTCGCGCGGGCCGACGTCGACCCCGGCCGCGTCGCGGTCTACGGGATCAGCCAGGGCGGCTACTGGGTCACGCGCGCGCTCGCGTTCGAGCACCGCCCGGCCGCGGCCGTCGTCGACCCAGGGGTGGTCGACGTGGCCACCTCGTGGGAGCGCGAGGTGCCGAAGAGCCTCCTCAAGCTCCTGGACAAGGGCGACGACCACGCGTTCGACCGCGACATGGCGCTCGGCCTGCGCCTGTCGAAGGGCGCCGCCCGCACGTGGCGCTTCCGCGCGCGCCCGTACGGCGAGCAGGGGTATGCCGCGACGCTGCGCGAGGTCCGCCGGTACGACGCCTCCGACGTCGCCGCTCAGGTCACGACGCCGCTGCTCGTCACGAGCCCGGAGGACGAGCAGTTCTGGCCCGGCCAGCCGGAGCGGCTGGCCGGGCTCGTCCCCGGGGCGACGCTCGTCACCTTCAGCGACGACGAGGGGGCGAGCGGGCACTGCGAGCCCCTCGGGCGGGCGCTCGTCGAGCAGCGCGTGCTCGACTGGCTCGACGAGCGCCTCGCCCGGTAGCGATCGCTCGTCAGACCCGGACGCCGAGGCCCTGCAGCTCGAGCACCAGGCCCTTGATCGCGGCGGCCGGGACCTGCCCGGACCCGCTCTCCACCACACCCGCGACCGACGCCGGCACCTCCGCGTCCGAGCAGATCACGAGCGGCGTGTCGGCGGAGGAGTCGGGGAGCCGCCCGTGCGAGCCCTTGACGTACGACGCGTCGAGCGGCACGGTGCTCATCGCGTACCGCAGGCCCACCTTCTTCTTCACGAGGTTGAGGCCGGCCTTCGCCTTCGCCAGCCGGTCCGCCGGGTCGAAGAACAGCTCGGCGGGGTCGTAGCCGGGCTTGCGGTGGATGTCGACGCCGCGCGCGTACTCGGGCGCGCGAGCGTCGTCGAGCCAGAAGTAGTACGTGAACCACGCGCCGGGCTCCGCGACGACGACGAGGTCGCCCGACCGCTCGTGGTCGAGCCCGTACCGCGCCTGCGCCTCGCGGTCGAGCACCTCGTCGACCCCGGGGACGCCGCGCAGCAGGTCCGTGACCCGCCGCCGGAGCGCCGGGTCCTGCTGGTCGCCGAGGTACACGTGCGCGACCTGGTGGTCCGCGACGGCGAACGCGCGCGAGGTCCAGGGATCGAGCTGCTCCTTGCCGTCCTGCACGTAGACCTCGAGGAGGCCCTCCCGGCGCAGGATGCGGTTGAGGTGCACGGGCCGGTCGGCGTCCGCGATCCCGTACTCGGAGACGACGAGCACGGTGACGCCCTGGTTCGCGGCGTCGTCGAGCAGCGGCGCGAGCGTCGCGTCGAGCTCGGCCGCCGCGGCGTCGGCCTGCGGCGACGTGGGCCCGAACCGCTGCAGGTCGTAGTCGAGGTGCGGGACGTACGCCATCGTGAGGTCGGGCGCGTGCGTGCGCAGCACGTGCCGCGTCGCGTCGACGATCCACCGCGACGACGTGATGTCCGCCGTCGGGCCCCAGTAGGTGAACAGCGGGAACTCGCCGAACCGGCCGACGAGGTCGTCGTGGAGCGCCGCCGGGCGCACGTAGGCGTCCGGGGACTTGCGGCCGTCCGCGTGGTAGATCGGGCGCGGCGTGACGGTGACGTCCGTCGTCATGCCCATCGCGTACCACCAGCAGACGTTCGCCGACGAGTACTCGCCGCGCGCCCGGCGCGCGGCCTCCCAGAGCTTCTCCCCCTCGACGAGGCGGTTGTGCTGGCGCCACAGGTAGACGTCGCCGAGCTCGCGGAAGTACCAGCCGTTGCCCACGATCCCGTGCTCGGCCGGGCTGAGCCCCGTGAGCATCGTCGACTGGACGCTGCACGTCACGGCGGGCAGCACCGTCGCGAGCTCGGACTGCCAGCCGCTCGCGGCGAGCTGGCGCAGTCGCGGCATGTGGGCGAGCGCGGTCGAGGTGAGCCCGACGACGTCGAGCAGCAGCACGGGCTTCATGCGGTCCTCCTGGTCGTGCCCGGGTCGGCGGCGGCGTCGTCCGCGGTCGGTCCCGAGGGTGGTTCGGTGCGCGCCGTCCCGGCGGCAGCGACGTCGTGCGCCGCGACGAGGTGGGTCGCGGCGAGGTGGTTCGTCGCCCAGCGCAGCTCGGCCGCGATGCCGGCGACGAGCGAGTCGGTCGCGGCCCCCTCGGGCAGCACGGCCCACGTGTACGTCTCGACGTCGAGGTGAGCCTCGTCCCCGTGCGGCGCCGCGCGGACGGCGTCGACCGCCGCGCGCAGCACGTCCGTCGTCGCGGCGAGCGGCGCGGCGGGCTCGTGGTGCAGGGGCACGTGGAAGTGCACGCGCCACGGTCCCTCCGCGGGCAGCGCGCCGTCCAGGGCGTCGGGCAGGTCGTCGGCGGCGAGCACGTCGCCCCCCGCGGTGAGCTCGCGCACCTGGTGGATGTACCGCTGCTCGGCGAACGCGCCGACGGCGGCGCGCGCCGCGCCGTCGGCCGGGTCCGCGACGTGCAGCGCGGCCGACGCCTGCACCTTGACGACCCGCAGGCCCGCGTCGGTGATGCGGCGCACCGTCGCGGCCGTCCCCGCGCGGCGGTCCGCGAAGGACACCGCGAGGTGGCACGTGTCGAGGCACACGCCCACGTGCTCGGGGTCGATGCGCCGGTCCGCCGGCACGTCCGGCCCGGTGCGCGCCGCGAGCCAGGCCACGACGTCGTCCACCGTGTCGAGCACGCAGCCCGGCTCGGGCTCGACCGCGACGCGCACGACCTTGCCCGTGCGCTCGCGCAGGTCGCGCAGGCCCTCCCCGAGCGCGGCGAACGCGCGCGACGCGGCGTCGTCGTCGGCGTCCGTCCACGGCTCGCGCCAGGCGAGCGGGAGCGTCGAGATCGACCCGGCGACGCCGTCGGGCAGGAGCTCCGCGAGCACCTCGGCGCACTCGAGCGTGTACGCGAGCCGCTCCGGGTCGGCCCACGTGGGCGTGTAGACGTCGAGCTTGACGACGTCGGCGTGGAAGCCGCCGTACGGGAACGCGTTGAGCGTGTGGACCTGGAGGCCGTGCTCGTCGAGCACGGCGCGCAGGCGCACGCGGTCGTCGGGCGAGCCCGCGAGGCGGTGCGCGAGCACGGCCGGCATCCACAGCCCGACGCCGAGCACGTCCAGCCCCGCGGCCTCGCGCACGGGCGCGGCGTAGCGCACGAGCTGGTCGAGCACCCCGTCGAGGTGCTCGGCCGGGTGGACGTTGGTGCAGTACGACAGCAGCATGGTGGTGCCCTCCCGCGCTACGCCCGCGCGCCGCGCAGCACGGACGAGCCCTCGAACTCCACGCCCGGGGTGGGGAGGTCGCCCTCGACGAACCCGGGGACCGGGTCCAGCACGAGGTTGCCCGACTGCCCGTAGAACTCGACCGGGTTGCGCCACAGCACACGGTCGACGTCGTCCTCGGTGAAGCCCGCGGCGAGCATCGCCTGCCCCGTCTTGAGCGTCTTGAGCGGGTCGGAGCGGCCCCAGTCGGCGGCGGAGTTCACGATCATGCGCTCGGTGCCGTGCTCCTGGAGGATCGCGACCATGCGGTCCTCGTCCATCTTCGTGTCCGGGTAGATCGAGAACCCGGCCCACGCGCCCGCGTCGAGCACGAGCGCGACGTTGGTCTCGTTGAGGTGGTCCACGAGCACGTGCTCGGGCGCGATCCCCGACTCGCGCACGACGTCCAGCGTGCGCCGCGTCCCCGACAGCTTGTCGCGGTGCGGGGTGTGCACGAGCACGGGCAGCGCCGCGTCGCGGGCCATCTGGAGCTGGCGCGAGAAGACCTCGTCCTCCTCGGGCGTCATCGAGTCGTACCCGACCTCGCCGACGGCGACGACGCCGTCCTTGAGCAGGTAGCGCGGGATCTCGTCGAGCACCTCGCGGCACCGCGCGTCGTTCGCCTCCTTGGGGTTGAGAGCGATCGTCGCGTGGTGCCGGATGCCGAACTGCGCGGCCCGGAACCGCTCCCAGCCCAGGAGCGCGTCGAAGTAGTCGAGGAACGACCCCACGTTCGTGCGCGGCTGGCCCAGCCAGAACGCCGGCTCGACGAGCGCGCGCACGCCCGCGGCGTACAGGGCCTCGTAGTCGTCGGTCGTGCGGCTGGTCATGTGGATGTGGGGGTCGAAGATGCGCATCAGGCGGTCCTCCCGGTGGTGACGTCAGGGGCGAGGCGGGCGACGTCGTCGGGCACGACGCGGCCCGCGGCGCGGCGCTCGGCGGCGAAGTCGCGGGCCATGCGGGCGAGCTCGTGGTCCGCGCGGTCGTCGAGACCGGCAACGGCGTCGAGGCTCACGCCCATGAAGACGAGCTTGAGCACGGCGTGGCGCCACGCGTGCGGGTCGAGGTGCGCGGCCGCGAACGGCCCGACGGCCGCCGCGACGAGGCTCTGGTCGTTGGTGCGGAGCGCGTCCGCGGCGAGGTCCCGGCCCACCGCGACGACCGACGGCGCGGCGTCGTCCGCCAGCGCACCTCGCGCCGTGAGGGCGTCGAGACCACGCAGGACGCCCCGCCGCTCGGCGGTGTCGCCGTGCTGGTAGAGGTCCGCGAGCCGCGCCGCGAGGGCGGCCTCGCCGTCGGCACCGCCGCGACCCGCGCCCTCGGCGAGCGCGACCACGAGGTCGGCGCGGGCGGCGTCGTCGACCGTCCCGTGCACGACCCCCGCGGGGTCGGTGTCCGGGCGGACGGGCGCGCGGCCCACCTGGCGGCCCGCGAGCGCGAACGCGCGCGTCACGGCCGCGGGGTCCTGCGCGACGGCGGCGCGCGCCTCGGCGAGCCAGCGCTCGCCCGGGGCGGTCCCGTCCGCCGTGCGGGCGTCGGGGCGGGTGGTCTCGGTCATGGCACCTCCTGGGGGTGGTGGGGGCGGTCGTCCCACGCGCGGTGCAGCGCTGTCATGCTGCGGTGCGCGAGGCCGGGGGCGTCGTACGAGTGGCGCGGCAGCTCGACCGCCGCGACGCCCGCGTACCCGACGTCGGCGAGCGTGCCGAGCACGAGCGGGAGGTCGATCTCGCCCTCGCCGAACGGGCGGTGCTCGTGGTGGGTGCGCGGCATGTCGTCGAGCTGCACGTTCGCGAGGTACGGCGCGGCCGCGCGCAGGGCGCCCACCACACCGTCGGGCTCGACGACGAGGCAGTGCCCGACGTCGACCGTGACCCCGAGGTCCGCGAGGTCGCCGCCGTCACCGCCCAGCTCGTCGCGCAGCCGCAGCGCGTCGCCCACCGTCTCCACGAGCATCCCGGGCTCGGGCTCGAGCGAGAGCCGCACGCCGTGGTCGCGCGCGTGCTCGACGAGCGCGGGCAGGCGCTCGCGCAGGAGCGTCCAGCCCTCGGCGGGGGTCACGTCGTCGGGCAGGACCCCCGAGAAGAAGGACACGCACTCCGCGTCCAGCACGGCCGCGATCTCGACCGCGCGGCGCAGGAACCGCAGCCGCGCGTCGGCCTCGACGTCCACGAGCGTGGGGCGGTGCTTGCGGAACGGGTCCAGGAGGAACCGCGTGCCCGTCTCGACGACGACGCGCATCCCCGCACCCTCGTGCGCTGCGGCGAGCCGTGCACGCAGCGCCGCGGCCTCGTCCTCCCAGCCGTCCGCGAACGGGTCGAGGTGCGGGAAGCCCAGCGTGAGCGCGACGGCGCCGTATCCCTCGTGGGCGAGCACGTCGAGCGCGACGTCGAGCGGGTGGTCGGTGAAGCCGTTGGTGCCGTACCCGAGCGTGAAGGGCATCGCGCCCCCGGCGGTGCCGGGCGCGCTCACGTCTCGCTCATCTCGGCGCGGCCCGGGGCCCGCCCCGCGCGGCGCAGCAGCCGGCCCGCGACCTCGACGCCCGCGAGCACCCCCACCGACGCCAGGCTCCCCCCGCGCGCGGACCACGCCGCCTGCAGCGGCAGCATCGCGCGGATCCCGGCCTTGGTCGCGGCGAACGCGTTCTGGGCGGACGGCGTGATCGCGGCGTCGACCTGCCGGGGCAGGCACGTCGCGAGGTAGGCGCCCGCGGCCGCGACCCCGGCGACCGCCGTCGCGACGCGCGTACGGTGGCTCGCGCCGTCGGCCGCCCGGGCGCGGCGCACCGCCCCCGCGCCGACGACCGCCCCGCCCGCCGCGGTGGCGGCGGCCACGCCCGCGGCGAGGGACGACGTCGTGCCGTGCACCTCGCCGCGCGACAGGTACGTGACGCCCGCGGTGTGCACGGCCATCCCCGCGGCGGCCGGCAGCGCGGCGCGCAGGTGCCCGACGCCGGCCCCGAGCAGCACGTCGAGCCCGCGGCACGCGGCCATGACGAGAGGACCGGCCGCGCGCTCCTTCGCGACCGTGTCGTACGTCCACACGCTCGCGGCGAGCGGGACGGCGACGGCGAGCGCGCGCGATCCCCCGCCCGCGGCGGCGAGACCGACGCCCGCGGCCGTGAGACCGACGGCGACCTGGAGGGCCCGTCGCTCCGTCACGCGGCCCGACGGGATCGGCCGCTCGGGCCGCTCGACCGCGTCGAGGTGCCGGTCCGCGTAGTCGTTGAGCGCCATGCCGCCCGCGTACAGGCACGCCGAGGCGAGGGGCAGGAGCGCGCGGCGCGGCGTGAGCGCGTGCCCGGCCGCCGCCGCGCCCGCGAGCGTGTCACCGACCACCGAGAGGACCGCGGGGGCGCGGACGAGGTCCAGGTGGTCGTGGAGGGAGCCCGTCACGACCGGTCGGCCGCGGCGGTCGCGTCGCCGCCCACCCGGGCGGTCGCCGCGCGGACCCAGTCGGACAGCGCGACGGTCTGTGCGGCGAAGTCGTGCACGCCGCTGCCCCAGGGGTCCTTGAAGAAGAACCCGAGCTCCGGGACGGGGCCCGCGTACCCGGCCGCGTCCGCGAGCGCGAGCAGGCGCGCCAGGTCGAGCACGAGCGGCGCGGCGAGCATCGAGTCGTACGCCGACCACGTGGTCTGCAACGTGAGCCGCGAGCCGAGGAAGCCCTCGACGTGCACGTGGTCCCACGCGACCTTGATGTCACCGAGGTCGGGCACGTTGTCGATGTGCAGCGGCGTGACGTCGCTGCCCGTGAGGTCCTGGAGCCCGCGCGACTTGGACACGAGCTTGCTCTGCACCGCCTGCGGGTCGGCGAGCGTGGCGCCGTCCCCGCCGCCGAGCAGGTTGGCCCCCGCCCAGGACAGGACGCGCAGCCCGCGGGCCCCGAACGCCGGGGCGAGGATCGTGCGCAGCCACGTCTGGCCGGTCTTGCCGTCCTGGCCCGCGACGGGGACGCCGCGCTCCTCGGCGAGCTCGAGCAGCACCGGGAGGTGCATGCTCGCCGACGGCGTGAACTCGGCGAACGGGGCGCCCGCGAGCAGCGCGGCGTACGCCGTGACCGAGCTCGGCGGCAGCACCGCGCGCTCCGGGTCCGCGAGCGCCGCGCGCAGCAGGTCGCGGTCGGAGAGCTCGGGCGCGGGCTCGGGCAGCGGCTCGGTCGACACGAGGTCGACGACGACGACGCGCGCGAGGCCGTGGCGCTCGCGGAAGTCCACGATGTCCGCGGCGAGGCGCTCCGCGGCGGCCTGCTGCGACTCGCGCGCGCTGCCCTCCGCGGGGTGGGCGGAGTAGCCGGGGCGCACCTCGGCGTCGGCCCGCTCGAGCGCGGCGTGCGCGGCGGTGAGCAGACGCGGCGCGATCATGCCGGCCTCGACGAGCAGCTCGGCGCGCTTGACCATCGACACGTCGGAGATGTCGTGGCCGCCCACGACGAGGTCGCCGAAGGCGGGCAGCGGGGCGGAGGCGAAGGGCTCGCCCGCGGTGACGCACCCGGTCGGCTCCGCGCCCCCGTCGGCGATCACCGCGAGGCCGAGGGCGGCGGTGGTGGCGACCGAGCCGCGGGCGCCGACGAGCCACAGCCCGGTGCGCGCGTCCGGGGCGGGGCGGTCCGACGATCCGTCAGGGGCGAAGTGGTGCATCGTTGCTCCCGTTCCGACGGCGGACGCCGCGGCGCCGCCGATCACGACGACGATGGCCTCCCTGCCACCGTCGGACCGCACGCCCCGGGAGAGGGTCGCTCTGCTCGCTCTCCGACCCGGTGCCGCTCGGTCTGCTGCGACCCTAACCACACTTTTGTCGGTGGTCAATCAAAAGCGTGGCCACTTTCGCGACCTCGGATGCTTGCAACGTGCAAAAGCGCGCAGGCGAAGCCGACCTGGCGGTCGGTATCACGATACCGACCGCCGGGTCGTGCTCCGTCATCCGGCAGCGGGCGTGAAGTCGAGCTGGTCGTCCACCACGGCCACGACCGACCAGACGTTCCCGTCCGCGTCGGACAGCTCGTACGCGGGCAGCAGGACGGCCGCGCCGTCCGGCTGGTACTGCACCGCCAGGCCCAGGCGCGCGTCCGTGATCGTCACGTCCGTGACGGGCCAGGCGAACCGCGCACCCTCCCCCACGGTGGGCGGGACCGTCGGGGCCTCGGGCTCGGACGCGGTCTCCGGGAGGGGCTGCACGTCCTCGCGGGCCCACGCGATCATCCCCCCGCCGCCGAACCCGAACCGTGCGTCGCCGAGCCGCTCGACCGCCTCGGCCGGGCTGACGACGTCGTACGCGCCGAGCGGGACCCGCGGCGCAAGCGGTCCGGAGAGCGACGCGAGCCCCGCACCCGAGTACGTCGCTTCCCACGTGGTTCCCGTGCGCTGACCGTCGACGATCTCGTAGGCCGCCAGGAACGTGGCCCGGGCGCCCTGCTCCGGCGTCATCTCGCGCGCGACGACCTCGTATCCCGAGACGTCGACGTCGAGTCGCGCGAGCAGTTCGCGAAGCTGGTCCACGGCGGCGTCGGGGCTTGGCGGCGCCCCGTGCCCCTCCTCCGCGCACTCCCCTGGCTCCGCTGACGAGGTGGACGAGCCCGCCGGCCCTGAGCCGTCCGCACCGTCAGCAGGCATCGGCGTCACGGCGACGCAGCCCCACGGGTCCTTGGCCGGGTCGGTGAAGCTCACGCTCGCGAGACCGTCCGGCTGGAGCGAGACCCTGGGTCCCGTCCAGTCGGCCGAGCCGACGGCGTACGACCCGTACTCCTCGCGCACCTCGCCCGCGACCCCGAGGGTGTCGGCGACGCGGCGCACCGTCTCCTGCGAGAACACGCCCGCCGCGTCGTAGGCCCACGCCTCGGCGCTCGCGCCCTGCGTGGGCAGGCCGTCCTGGTGGAACACCGTGCGCGCTCCCCAGAACCCCCCGGCGAACCCCGGGACGACGCTCGCCGCGCGCGACGCATCGACAGCGCCCCCTTCGGTGGCGGCGCCGCCCGCGAACGCGTCCGCCCCCGCGGGTGCGTCCGCGCTGCCGAGCCGGATCGGGGCGAGCGCCGTGCTCTCCGCGGCGGAGCCGCCCGCAGTGGTCCTCCACTCGCCGGCACCGAGCGCGTAGCCGCCCGTCCCGATGACGAGCGCGCCCACCACGGCGGCCGCCACCTGGAGCGGCGCCCGACGGCGCAGCCGGCGGGCGCGGCGCTCGGCGAGCTCGTCGACGAGCGCGGCCGTCGGGCCGTCCGCCCCGGCGAGGCCGGCCGCGTCCGGGAGCTTCGCAGGAGCCGCGCCCGGGCCGCTCGTCGCGGGACGGGCGAACGCCTCGGGGACGCGGTCGCGCACCGCGGCCTCCAGGACCGTGGCGTCCGGGGTCGCGTCCGCGGCCGGGTCGGCCGCGCGCAGGCGCTCCAGGTCCGCGTCGTCGGGCTGCTCGGGGGTTCGGGTGGTCATGTCGCCCTCCAGGTACCGCAGGGGCCGTACCGCGCAGGTGCGGCCGGTCGGGTCTACCCGTGATGTGTGCTCAGGCGCCGGTCTCTTGCGCGAGCGCCGACTGCTCCGCCCACGCCGTGCGCAGGCGCGCGCGGGCCCGGGACAGCGCGGCGTCCGCGCCCCCGCGCGACGTGCCGAGGACGGCGGCCAGGTCCGCCCCACCGAGCCCCTCCCACGCGTGCAGGAGCAGGATGCGCCGGTCGCGGTCGGAGAGCGCGCCGAGCGCGCGGCGCACCTCGTCGTCCTGCACGACGACGTGCTCGACGTCGGCGCCGTCGTCCGGGCGCTCGGGCACCTCGGCCACGGGCAGGGCCCGCGCCTTGCGGCGGTGGTTGGCGAGGAGGAACCCCGCCGTGCGGTACAGCCACGGCAGCTCGGCGCCGTCGGGCACGTCGGCGCGACGCCGCCAGGCGGTCGCGAGGACCTCGGCCGTCAGGTCGTCGGCGTCGGGGGCGACGCCCCCGACGGCGCTCGGCAGGCGCCGGCGGAAGTAGCGGTACAGCGGTGTCGCGTGCGCGGCGAAGAGCGCGGCGAACCAGGCCTCGTCGTGGACGGCGGCCTCGGTGGTCTCGTCACTGCCCTCGTCGGTCGTCACGGCGGCTCCTCGTCGGCGGGGCGGGCTGTCAACCGCTCTGTGTCCCGGGGCCCGCGTTCCTTGCACGCCCCGCGGTTCACCCGAACCTCACCCGCGACGGCCCCGATCCTGCCATCCCCGGCCCCTACGCTGAGAGGCATGACGACGACGGAGCGAGACGCCCCGCCGCGCCACCCCCGCCGTCGGCGGAGCCGGGCGGCCTGGCTGGGCTGGGTTCTCATCCTGCTCGCGGTCGCGCTCGTCGTGTGCGCCGGGCTCCTCGCCCGGGACGCGCTCGCCGCGCGGGACGCCCTGACGCGCGCGCTGGACGAGGTCCCCGCCGCCGAGGAGGCGCTCCGGGACGGCGACGTCGCGGCCGCCGACGCCGCGCTGGAGCGGGTCCAGCCCCTCACCGCGTCCGCACGGGCCCACACCGACGGCCCCTTGTGGTCGCTCGCCGCCCACCTGCCGGTCTACGGGCAGGACGTGCGGGCCTTCTCCGTGGCCGCCGCGACGGCCGACGACCTCGCCGCCGTGGTGCTGCCGTCCCTCACGCAGACGCTCGGCAGCGTCGAGGGAGACGGGATCGCGCTCACGGGCGACGGCGTCGACCTCGCACCGCTCGTCGCGGCCGCGCCGACGGTCGCGCGCGCCGCCGACGCGTTCGACGCGATCGACGCGCGCCTCGCGACCGTCGACCGCGACGCGCTGCACGCGGAGGTCGCCGACCCGTACGCCGCGCTCGTCGCGCGCACCGACGACCTGCGCCCGGTGGTCCGCACCGCCGACCGGCTCACGGCGCTCGCGCCCGCGATGCTCGGCGCCGACGGCCCCCGCCGCTACCTCGTCCTCGCGCTGAACAACGCCGAGCTGCGCGCCGGCGGCGGGATCCCCGGCGCGCTCGCGGTGATCTCGGCGGACCAGGGCAGGGTGACGCTGGAGCGGCAGGCCTCGACGGTCGGCTTCCCGTCGTTCGACGAGCCGGTGCTGCCCCTCGACCCCGGGGTCGAGCAGCTCTTCAGCGACCGCGTAGGCCGCTACCTCCAGGACACCCCGCTGACGCCGGACTTCCCCACGACCGCCGCGCTCGCGTCGACGATGTGGGAGCGCGCGCAGGGCGAGCAGGTCGACGGCGTGGTCGCGACCGACCCCGTCGCCCTCTCCTACCTGCTCGAGGCCACGGGTCCGGTGACCGTCCCGGTCGACGGCGGCGCGGTCGACCTCGACGCGGGCAACGTCGTGCAGACCCTCCTCTCCGACGCGTACGCCGAGCTCGAGCCCGGCGAGCAGACGGACACGTTCTTCGCGGCGGTCGCGGCCCAGGTCCTGGAGGAGTTCCTCGCGGGCGGGGCCGACCCGGCCGTCGCGCGGGACGCGCTCGTGCGCGGCGCGGACGAGCACCGCGTGCTGCTGTGGTCGGCGCACGAGGCGGAGCAGGAGCGCCTCGCGGGCACGGTCGTGGCGGGCGACATCGACACCGCCGACCAGGCCGCGGGCTCGGTCGGCGTGTTCCTCAACGACGGCACCGGCGGCAAGATGGGCGTCTACCTCGGCAGCGACGTGCGCCTCGCGGGCAGCACGTGCACGGCCGCGGGCCGCGTGGACACGTTCGAGGTCGACCTCGCGTCGTCCGCCCCGGCCGACGCCGCGACGAGCCTGCCCTGGTACGTCACCGGCGGCGGGACGGCGGGCGTCGAGCCGGGCGTCACGCGCACGTTCGTCGTGCTCTACCCGCCGCGCGACGGGCAGGTCTCGGGGCTGCGCCGCGACGACGCCCCGCTCCCGGCGCAGCCCGGCGACGTCGCGGGCCGCGGCGCGCTCTCCGCGATGGTCGACCTCACGCCCGGGCAGTCGACGACCCTGTCGTTCACGACGACGACGCCGCGGGACGCGGGGACCGCCGCCGCGACCTCGCTCGACGTGTGGAGCACGCCCACGACCACCCAGCCGGGCCTGCGCACCGCGGACGTCACGCCCTGCGGCTGAGCCGCGTCCGGTCGCGTCACGGCGCGGTCACGATCCCGCGCACCGACGCTTTTTCACCCTGGACAAGCGTCCAACTCGGGCGTCCGCCTCGCTAGCCTGGCAGGACGGAAACACCTCGCGCACGTGTGGCACCTGCACGTATCAGGGACCTCGGGGCACGGCTCCCTCTCCACGAACAGCCTTTCCCGCCCACGGACAGGATTCACCATGAAGACGTCGGGAGGACGCCGCGCCGGGAGCCGCGCGCTGGCCGTCACCGCTACAGCCGCGACGGTGGTGCTGCTCACCGCGCCGGTCGCGGGAGCCGCCGAGGACGACACGTACGTGCCGGAGCCGACGATCGAGCTCACCACCCTGTCCCCCGTCTGCGACGGGGACGTCCCGTACCTCGAGTACGCCATCGCCGTCACCGGCACGGACAACGACACCGCGACCATCACGTGGCTCAACCCGGGCGGCGCGGACGTCGTCCAGTCCGGCCTCCCCCTGCAGGGCCGCGTGCTGTGGCCCGGCGCCGTCGTCGGGGCGGACGGCCGCGGCGCCGACTGGCCCGGCTGGAGCCTGGTCGACGGGCAGTGGGTCGAGGGCGACGAGTTCGACTGGGTGCGCCCCAGCGTCCAGGTGCTCTTCCAGGTCAACCCCGAGACGGTCGTCAGCGTGGACTACCCGCCGTCGTCGCCGAGCTGCGCGACGAACCCGCCGGGACAGGGGAACCCCACGACGACCACGACGGCGTCCCAGGTCTCGCGCACCGTCGCGACCGGCTCGTCGTCCTCGTCGCTCGCGACGACGGGCGCGACCGTGGGCCTGTACGCCGCCGTCGCCGCGGGGCTCGCGGCCGTGGGCGCCGCGGTCGTGCTGCTGACGCGCCGCACGCGCAAGGGCTGACCCGGCCGCCGGCACGGCCGGGTGCACGACGACGGCCTCGCACCCTCCCGGGTGCGAGGCCGTCGTCGGTGCGGGCCGGGGTCGGTCAGGCGGACGCCCAGCCTCCCGCGGCGAGGCGCGACTCGAGCCCCTCGAACGCCCAGCGGTCGACGACGAGCACCGCACCGCCGGGGGCGTCGGGCACGTACCACTGGAGCTGCTCGACGGTCCGCACCTCGGCCCCGGCGGCGTCGACGCACGAGAGCGTCCAGCGCGCGAGCGTCGCGGGCGTGCCGGCGACCTCGACGTCCGACTCCGCAGGGTCGCCGACCGCGCGGGCCGCGAGCGCGTCCGCCCCGGGGCACGTGGCGCCGTCGGGCAGGAGCGCCGTCGCGGGGTCGACGCCGTCGAGCGCGGCACCGGTCAGCACCTCGAAGCTCGGGCACGCGGCGTCCTCGGGGCACCCGCCCGCCCGGACCTGCGTGACGCCGTCGGCCGGCTGGAGCACCGACCAGTAGTCGGCACCGGGGAGCTGGAGGGGGCCGACGGGCACCTTGCCCGCGTCGGCGTGGTCGCCGTGCGAGCCGTGATCCTCGGCCTGGGCGGGTCCCGACCCGCCGTCGACGGCCGCCCCGGCGTCGTCGGAGCCGCTCGTGCAGCCCGCGAGGAGCGCGGCGCCGAGCACGGCCGTCAGGGCCACGGGCAGGGCGGAGGCCACGGACGGCGGGAGGGGACGGGAGGTGCGGGGTCGGGTCGTTCGGTGACGCACGGGCACGCTGACCGCCTTTCACGGTCGGAGGAGCCCCGCAACCCACTGGGGAGGGCTGCGGAGTTCCTCGTCGGCCCCTTCACGCTAACGAGCGCGAGGGCTGGTCGAGATGCGGGAGAACCACACGATGGCGGCCCGCGGGTACGGGATTCCCCGTACCCGCGGGCCGCCCCGGTGGTCCCCCGTCAGGAGGGGCGGCCGGGCGTCAGCACGCGCCGAGGGCCTGCCACGGGCCGTACTGCTCCGCACCCGGGACGTTGTTCTGCGTCCACCACTTCGCGCGGTACGACTGGCCCTGGTAGGAGACCGTCGCACCCCCGGTGTAGGCCACCGTCGCGGACCAGGCCGGCGCGGTGCACGTGCCCGGCGTGGTGGGCGGCGTGGTCGGGGGGTTCGTGGGCGGCGTCGTCGGCGGGGTCGTCGGGGTGGTCCCGCCGCACGCGCCCGTCGCCTCCCAGGGGCCGCCCGCGCTCGGCCGGTCGCCCTGGGTCCACCACTTCGCGCGGTAGTTCTTGCCCTCGAACGACGCCGTCGCCCCGCCCGTGTAGACCGTCGCGGCCGACCACGCGGCCACGCAGGCCGTCGGGTCCGTCGGCGGGGTGGTCGGGGGGTTCGTCGGCGGGTTGGTGGGCGGGTTCGTCGGCGGGTTCGTCGGGCCGCTCGCGCCGTCGACGGGACCGGCCGGGAGCGTGCGGACCTTGTCCGTGAAGCCACCGAGCAGCGTGCCGTCGTGGTTGCCGGACAGGTCCCACCACATGGCGCCTCCCAGGTTCAGCCGGTCGATGTACTCGGCCTTGGCCGCCACCGACCGGGCGTTGTCGTAGCTCCACCACTGGTCGCCGTCGTACCGCCAGGCGGAGACGGTCGTCGGGTCGTAGTAGTCCTGGCCCCGCGTGCGGAGCTTGTCGTAGTCCTCGTTGCCCGCCTCCCACGTGCCGGGGGCCGCCCCGTTCGCGGCCGACCACGGCTGCGACGACGTGACGCCCTTCCAGCCGCGGCCGTACATGGCGAGGCCGAGGCCGAGCTGGCTCGGGGCGACGCCGGCGCGGAGGTACTCCTGGACGGCCTTGTCCGCGCTGAACTGGCGGCTCGCGGCCCGCGGGTCGACCGGGTCGTCGTAGAGGTTGCCCTGGTGGCCGGCCAGTGCCGGGTCCCAGGCGCCGTGGAGGTCGTAGCCCTGCACGTTGCCGTAGTCGAGGGACTGGAAGATGCGCGGGTCGTTCCAGCCGCCGGCCGCGATGTCGGCCGGGTTGGCGGGCAGGAACGCCGAGAGCAGGTAGTGCTTGCCGGTCTGCGCGCCGTACGCGTCGAGCTGCTTGCGGAACTCGGCGAGCAGGAGCCGGAAGTTCTCGCGGTCGTTCACGGGGTCGACCGAGTTGCCGACCTCGCCGTTGTTCGAGCCCGGCCACTCCCAGTCGATGTCGATGCCGTCGAACACGCCGGCAGCCGCACCCGGCCCGCCGCGGCCGTCGATCACGGGCAGGTTGCCCTTGATGTAGAGGTCGATGCACGACGACACGAGCTTCTCGCGGGACGCCTGCGTCGCCGCCGCGCGGGAGAAGTTCTTCGACCAGGTCCAGCCGCCGATCGAGATGAGGGCGCGCAGCTGCGGGTTCTTCGCCTTGAGCTGCTTGAGCTGGTTGAACGAGCCCGCGAGCGGCTGGTCCCACGCGTCGGCGACGCCGCCGACGGAGTTCGCGGCCGTGTAGCCCATGCCGAAGTCGGCCCACGCGTCGCCCGCGCCGTCGGAGCCGTTCGGCCCCGTGCCCTGCGCCTTGTTCGCGATGAAGCACGTGAGGTTCTGGTGGTGGATGTTGCCGAACGAGTAGTTGATGTGGGTGAGGTCCGCGGCCGCGCCGGAGTCCTGCACCTTCTTGAGCGGGAAGGCGCGGCCGTACACGCCCCACTGGGTGAAGTAGCCGACGTTGCGGTAGCCGTTGACGTCGCTGTCGCCGGGGTTGCCGACCGCCGTCGTGGCGGTCGGCGCCGCCTGCGCCGGCGCGACGCCCGCGAGGAGGCCGCCGACGAGGGCGGCCGCCGTCGCGAGCGCCGCGAGGCGCGCGCCGCGCCGCCGGGCCGGGCGCGGTGGTCGGGTGGAGAGGGACACGTCCATGGGTCCTGCCTCGTGCTCGTACGGGGAGCTGCGGCGGCTCCGTGCTCCGGACCGCCCTGCCCTCAGGTCACCCCGAACGTAGCCACGAGGGGACCCGCGCGTGATCCGCGCTTCCCGCAGTGTTCGCGGCTCCTCCGCGCGGTCGGCGTAGGGGAAGACCCGTAGGACAAAAGCGGACAGATGCTGACGAGAGGCCCCGAATCGACCCCGGCTCAGCGCCCCACGCGGTGCGCCAGGACCGTGAGCTCGACGCGCGAGCGCACCCCGAGCTTGCGGAACACGCGCCCGAGGTGGACCTCCACCGTGCGGACCGACAGGTAGAGCTGGTCCGCCGCCTCCCGGTTCGACGCGCCCTGGACGACGAGGAGCGCGACGTCGAGCTCGCGCTCCGTGAGCTCGTCCGCCCACCGGCCCCGCAGCTCCGCGAGCGCCTCGTCCGTCACGTCGCTCTCGCGCACCGCGAGCCGGCACGCGTCCGGCGGGGCGGGCCGCAGCGCGGCCTGCGCCTCGACGCCGGCGCGCGCGACCCCGAGGGCGGCGTGCATGCTCCCGGCCCGCGGGGCCGCGGGCCACGTGCCGCCCGGGACGACGGCCCCACCGCCGAGGACGCCGGGCACCCCCGGCACGGCCGCGGTCAGGTCCTCGGGCACCGGGCCCCCGAGGAGGCGGACCACCTCGGCGTGCTCGTCGAGCGCGATCGTCGTCCAGGCGTCCGCGCCCGCGTCGTCGAACAGCTCGATCGCGGACAGGAACAGGCCGTGGGCGCGCTGCAGCTCGCCCGCGCGCACGAGGGCGCGCGCGGCGCACAGGTCGGTCCGCGCGTGCTCGTAGGGCGACGCGGTCGTGCGGTTCACGCGCGTGGCCCGCTCGAGCGGCGCGGTGAGGTCCTCGGGCGCGGCGAGCGAGACGTCGGCGCGCACGAGCGTCGCCGACCGCAGCGACGGCGGGAGCTCCTTGGCGTCGACCCGGCGCCGCGCGAGCGCGCGCTGCGCCGCGTCGTGCCGCCCGGCGACGACCCATGCCTCGACGTCGTCCAGCCCGGGCAGCGGCAGCATGCGTGCGCTGTCGGGACGCTCGCGCTCCGCGGCGAGCTCGAGCAGCGTCGCGGCCTGGGTCACGTGGTGGGCGAATGCCGCACCCATGGCACGGTCCACGAGCAGGCCGAGGCGCACGGGCCGCGACGTCGGGCTCGCGCACGTCTCCTCGAGCGCCGTCGCGACAGGCCCGACGACGCCCCGGGTCATCATGTCGAGGCGGCGCGCGGCGGCCACGCCCATCCCCGCGAACGGCAGGCCGAGCGGCAGGCGGAACGCGGCCTCCGCGAGCTCGTCCGCGGCGCGCGTGAGGGTGCCGCGCCACAGGTGCACGAGCGCCTGCGCGAGCCGGACGTGCGCCTCGGCGAGCGGCGTGAGGGCGGCGTCCGGGCCGTCGAACCACCGGCCGCCGTCGCGCACCGGGGCCAGGGAGGCGACGACGCTCGCGAGCGTCTGCGCGGCGTCGTCCAGCCGGTCGTCGGCGGCGAGCCCGAGCGCCCGGCTCACCTGGAGTGCTGCCTCGTGGTCCGGGCCCAGGTCGACGTCGGGCACGACGCCGCGCTCCCCCACCCCGAACACCGCGGCCCAGGATCGGGCGAGGGCGAGACGCGCCGGGGTCGCGTCGTCCTCGCACCACGACGCGAGGAACGTCGCGGTGTCGAGGAGCTGGGAGGTGCTCACGCCGTCGCCCCGCTCTGCGTGCAGCCGCGCCGCCGTGAGCACGCCCGTCACGACCCCGGCGACGGCGTCCGGCGGGAGGCCGTCCGGCCGGCCCCCGCGCAGGTAGGGCGACAGTACGTCGTCGGGCACCTGGCCCTCGGCGAGCGTGAGCGCCGCGACGAGCGGGCCGAGCGTGCACGCGCGCAGCGCGTCGTCCCCGCTCCGCGAGGCCTTGCGCAGCCAGTCGGCGGCGTCCTGCACGTGGCCCGAGCGCAGGGCCGCGACCCCGGCGATCGCGAACGCCTCGGCGCGGTGCTCGGCGCCCGCCTGGCTCGCCGCCTCGCGCGCGACCTCGTGCGCCCACACGACGTCGCCGCGGTCGAGGTGGCGGCGCGCGATGCGCAGGAGGCCCGGGACGAGCGCCGGGTCGCCCACGAGGGTCGCGAGCGCCGAGTGCCACACCGCGACGTCCTCCTCCCCCGCCCGCCGGTGCGCCTCGGCGAGCGCGACGTGCGCCGCCGTGCGCTCGGCGAGGCGGGCGTCGGCGTGGACGAGCGAGCGCATGCGCGGGTCGACGAACGCGAAGCGGCCCCCCGCGAGGACGAGGTGCTCCGCGAGCGGGCCGTCGAGGACCTGCTCCATCGCGAGCCCCGTCGCGGACAGCACCAGCTCGGTGCGGTCGACGACGGCGACCGCCGCGACGAGCAGCGCCTGGCGCTCCGCCTCGCTGAGCGCGGCGAGCCGGTCGGCGAAGAGCGACCGGACGGCGGGGACGGCGGGCAGCGGGTCGGGCAGGATCGACCCGCCCGAGAGCTGCTCGGGGGTGAGGAGCGCCGCCGTCTGCGTGATGGCCGCGGCGTTGCCACCGAGGAGGTGCGCGAGCCGCGCCGCGACGTGCGGGGCGACGGCGAGCCGCCGCTCGACGAGCAGGAGGTGGAGCGCGTCGGCCGGCGCGAGCGGCGGGACGGCGCGCAGCTCGAACGGCCCCGCGGACGGGTCGAGCGCGCCCGCGGGCGCCGTCCCCAGCAGGACGACGGGCGCGTGCCGCTGCGCGACGAGGCTCGCGAGCACCGACCGGCTCAGCTCGTCCTGGAGGTGCAGGTCGTCGGCGACGAGGACGACGGTCGCGCCGTCGAACGTCGCGACGAGGAGCTCGGCGAGCGCGACCGCCGCCACCTCGGGGAGGTGGCCGAAGCCCGGGTCGACCGGCTCGAGGACCCGCGTGAGCCGCTCGGGGACCACGCCGCCCGCGAGCTGCGACACCTGCGACACGACGGAGACGACGGCCGACCCGGGAGCGGGGACGCCCGCGGGCGGGCGACAGCGGAGCGTGACGGTCGGCTGCGCGAACTCGTGCGTCGCGACGGCCTCGCACACGAGCTCGAGCGTCGCGCTCGCGCCCATGCCGTGCTCGGCGGTCCACACGAGACCGCCCTTGCCCTCGCTCACGGCGGCGAGCGCGCGGTCGACCTCCTGCGCGCGGGACGAGAGCCGCTCGAGCCGTCGCGCGAACCGCGAGTCCGCGCGACGGACCGGCTCGGGAACCATGTAGTCCTGCTGTTCTGACATGTCGGGACCCTCCGTCCGGGGGCTTCGTCGCCCGTCGACCGGATGAAATGTTAACAACCCTCCGTAAACAAGGGATCACCTCATCGTTTCCCGCTCGTCACACGGTCGCCACCTGGGCCGACGCTCGCACCTCGACGGTTGCTGCCCGCTGCCCGGAGGGCTAGCCTGGCCTCGATCCCCGTCGCGGCCACGACCCCCGTGCGCCCCGACCCGGGTGCGGCGCCCACGGCGCCGCCGCCACGAGAGCGAGGTGAGCCCCATGCCTGACGGCAGCAGTCATAGATCCGTGCACTGCGCGCTCACCCCCCGTGGCTCGCGACCCGACGCCTGAGCCCGGCCGACGCAGGTCCCTGCGTCCCCGGCCGTCGTCCGTCCCGCGCGGGGAGGTCGCCAGTGCGCTCCGCGCGCGCCTCGCGCGCGCCGCCGGACCTCCCCCGCCGACGCACCCGCGCCGCCCACCCGTGGCCGCGCCCGTGCCGTCCGCCCGCCGGAAAGGACGACCACCATGACCCAGCGTTCCCCTGCGACCGCGCCGACCACCACCCCTGCCACCCCGGTGCGGGCCCGCCCCGCCCGGACGCCCCTGCGCGCCCCGCGCGAGGCGCGGCGCCGCGCGCGCCGGCCGAACCTCGAACGGCAGTCGATCTCCTTCACCGTGGGGCTCTACCTGTTCATCTGCGCCGCGCTCCTCACCGCGCACTTCACGGCCGGCGGTGCGTGATGACGACGATGCTGCCCGAGACCCCGGGCCTCGCCCCCGGCACGGAGACCCGCCTGCCCGCCCCGGCGCGCGGCGGGCTCGACCTGCACGCCCGCGCGCACGGCGACGGCTCGCCCCGGTTCGACCCGCGCGTCCTGCGCTCGCGCTGGGTGCAGGTCGCGGTCGGGGACCCGGACTCCGCGGCCCGCGCGGCCGAGCACGGCGTCGACTTCGCGGCTGCCGGAGGACGTGTCTGGGAGACGGACGCGCACGTCTACCTGCCGGTGACGGCGACCCGGCGCGACGGCGACCGGGTGGTGGACGAGCGCATCGTGCTCGCCCTGTCCGCCGACGTCGTCGTGACCGCCCAGCCGCAGCGGCACTACGCCGTCTTCGACAAGGCGATCGCCCGCATGCGCCGCACGCCGTGGCTCATCGGCTCGTCGTACGGCGTCGCGTACGCGCTGCTCTACGCGCTCAACGAGGCGGCCGACCGCGTCGTGTCCTACGCGAGCGACCTGCTCGAGGACATGTCCGACGAGATCGACGAGGCCACGCGGGGCGTCGACTCCCGCGGCCGGGAGATCGGGGTGAGCGACATGCAGGACACGATCACGCGCATGAACCGCGCCGAGGAGATCGTGTCGCGCGCCCAGGAGTCCCAGCTCTCGCTCGCCCGCGCCGCGCGGCACCTGCGCAGCGAGATCGCGGACTCGGACCCCGTGCTCGCGGGGCTCGTCGAGACGCTCGTCGCGGACGTCGACGGCGTGAAGCAGCACGCCGGGTTCGAGCACGACAAGGTGCGCTACCTGCAGCAGGCGATCATGACGTCGCTCGACGTCAAGCAGGCGCAGATCGTCAAGGTCTTCACCATCATCACGGCGGTGTTCCTGCCCCCGACGCTCATCGCGTCGTTCTACGGCATGAACTTCACGCACATGCCCGAGCTCGACCGGCCGTACGGGTTCACGCTCACGGTCCTGGTGACGCTCGTCGCCGCCGTCATCCCGCTCGCGTACATCAAGCGCCGCGGCTGGCTGCGCTGAGCGACGGACGGTGCGGTGCGCGGCCGAGGCCGCGCACCGCACCGTCAGGGTGTCAGGCGCAGGTGCCGACGACGCGCCAGGCCGGGTACCACTTCTCCGTGCCCGGGACGTTCGTGCGGACCCACCACGCGGCGCGGTAGTTCACGCCCTCGTGCGAGACGACGCGCCCCCCGACGTACGAGGTGCTGCGGTCCCAGCCCGGGAAGCACGAGCCGGGCGCGGTCGGGTCGACCGGACCGGCCGGGGCCGCGCGGTAGACGTCGGCCGCCGTGCCGACGAGCTCGTCCTCGTAGTCGCCCGCGAGGTCCCAGAACATCGAGCCGCCGAGGCCCTTCTCCGTGATCCACGACGCCTTGAACTCGACGGCGCGCGGCGTGTCGACGCTCCACCACTGGTCGCCGTCGTAGCGCCACGAGGCCCCGCTGACCTCGTCGAAGTACTCGGTCCCGTGGTCGCGCAGCTCGAAGTACTGCTTGTTCCCGGCCTCGTAGGTGCCGGGGGCGACGCCCGCGGCGGGCTGCCAGGCGCCGTTCGAGTCGCCGGCCTCGACGCCGGACCAGCCGCGGCCGAACGCCGGGATGCCGAGCGTGAGCTGGGCGGGATCGACGCCGCGCGACAGGTAGAGGTCGATGCCGTCCTCGAGCGAGATCGTGCCGGGCTGCGAGGTGTCGTGCAGGTTCGCCTGGTGCCCGGCGAGGTTCGGCGACCAGCCACCGTGCAGGTCGTAGCCCTGCATGTTGCCGTAGTCGAGGTAGTCGAAGATCGTCGGGGCGTCCCAGCCGGCGTTCACCACGGTGGGGCTCACCGGGATGTAGGCGGAGAGCAGGTAGTCCTTGCCCTGCGCGGCACCGCGCTCGTCGAGCTGCTTGCGGAACTCGGCGAGGAGGGCGGTGAAGTTCGCCTTGTCGTTGACCGGGTCGACGTGGTTCTCGGGGTGCTGCGACCAGTCGGGGGCCCCGGGCCACTCCCAGTCGACGTCGATGCCGTCGAACAGGCCCGCGGCCGCGCCGGGGCCGCCGCGGCCGTCGATCACGGGCAGGTTGCCGTCGATGTAGAGGTCGATGCACGAGGCGACGAACTTCGCGCGGCTCTCGGGCGTCGCCGCGGCCTTCGAGAAGAACTTGGACCAGGTCCAGCCGCCGAGCGACATGAGGACCTTGGTGTCGGGGTGCTCCTCCTTGAGCTTGCGGAGCTGGTTGAAGTTCCCCGCGAGCGCCTGGCCCGGCTCGTCCGCGACGCCGTCCACCGAGTCCTCGGCGGAGACGGCTCGCACGAAGTCGGCCTGCGCGTCGCCGGCGCCGTCGTTGCCGCCCGGCTCGGGCGTGCCCGGGGCGTCCGCGAGGAAGCACGTGAGGTCGGTCGGGTGGATGTTGCCGAACGCGTAGTTCACGTGGGTGATCTGCTCGGCCTGGCCCGACTCGACGAAGTCGCGCACGGTGTAGCCGTAGTTCTCCGGGGCCCAGGACATGAAGTAGCCGACGTTGCGGTACCCGTTGAGGGCGGCGTCGCCGTTCGGGGAGTCGGGCGTCGGGGTGGTGGCCGCCGTCGTGGCGGTCAGGTGGGCGGTCGGCGCGGCGGCGGCGGTCGTCGCGGCGGCGACGGCCCCGCTCGCGGCGAGCGCGAGGGCGGTGAGGCCGGCGGCCGCGCGCGTGGCGCGGGCGCGGCGCGGGGCGGACGGGCGAGGACGGTGCATCGAGAGGACCTCTCGTCGACGAGGTCGGTCGCCGACCCGCGCGGACGCGCGGCGGTGCGGCCTCCTGCGGGGCCTGAGCGACCGGCTGACGTGAGCGACCGTAGCCGTGGGCGGGGCCCGCGGGACTACGTGCTTCCCACACTCTTCGCGTCACGCGCGCCGCGCGGGGTACGCGGTCCTCCGTACGCAGACCCCGTACGGGACAGCCCGTACGACGCCGCGTCAGGCCTCGAGGATCAGCGTGACCGGGCCGTCGTTGACGAGGTCGACCGCCATGTGCGCGCCGAACCGCCCGGTCGCCACCTCGACCCCGCGGGCGCGCAGCGCCTCGACGACCGCTTCGACGAGCGGCTCCGCGACGGGACCGGGCGCCGCGCCGTTCCACGACGGCCGACGGCCCTTGCGCGTGTCCGCGTAGAGCGTGAACTGGGAGACGACGAGCACGGGCGCGCCCTCGTCGAGCACGGACCGCTCCCCCGCGAGGATCCGCAGCTCGGCGATCTTGCGCGCGATCGTCTCCACCTGCGCGTCGCCGTCGTCGTGCGTCACGCCGACGAGCGCGAGGAGACCCGGCCGGTCGATGGCGCCGACGACCTCCGCCGTCCCGTCGTCGGCCACGACGCGCACGCTCGCGCGCGTCACGCGCTGCACGACGGCCCTCACGGCCGTCCCCCGTCGTCGCGCCGTGCGGCGTCGGACGAGCGGTCCCGCGAGGCGTCGTGCACCGCGTCCGTCCCGGGCTCGTCGAGCACCGCGCGCACGGTGCCCACCGGCTGCCCGGCGCCGAACACGAGCACGTCGCCGAGCGCGTCGAGCGCCGGCCCGTCCGCGCCCGCGACGTCGAGCGCGCCGAGACGGCGCAGCGCCGCGGCGAGCACCGTCGGGCGCGGCCGGGACGCGCCGTCGAGCACCTTGAGGGCGAGGGCACGGCCGTCGGGCAGCCCGGCCCCGTACACCCCGTCGGCCCCGTCCTTGGCGACCAGGCCCGGGACGGCGCGCATCGCGAGGGTCGCGTCGCGTCCCGTGCCGCCCACCATCTCGGGGAACGCCGCCATGGCGCGCGCGACCTCCGCCTCGGGGGAACCCGGGTCGTGCTGCGGGGCCGCGGCGAGATGCCCGAACGCGCGCGCGAGCCCGCGCACCGTCGTCGAGAAGAGCGGCGCGCCGCAGCCGTCGACCGTCACGTGCTCGACGGCGACGCCCGTCGCCTCCGCGACGGTCTCGCGCACCGCCACCTGCAGCGGGTGGTCGTGCTCCAGGTACGTGCGCGGGTCCCAGCCCGCGACGACGCACGTCGCGAGCATCGCCGCGTGCTTGCCGGAGCAGTTCTGGGTGATCGACGACGGGCCGTTCCCCGCCTCCTGCCACGCGAGCGCGGCCGGCGGGTGGAGCGGGAGGTCCGGGGTGTTGCGCAGCGCGGACTCGTCGAGCCCGGCGCCCGCGAGGATCTCGCGCACCCCCGCGAGGTGCTCGGGCTCGCCGTTGTGGCTCGCGGCGGCGAGGGCCAGGAGGCGCGGCGGCAGGCGCAGGCCGTGCCGCAGCATCGCGACGGCCTGGAACGGCTTGACGCTCGAGCGCGGCCAGACGACCGTGCCGGCGTCGCCGCGCTCGAGGAGCGTGCCGCCGTCGGGCTCCAGCAGCACGAGGTGCCCCGTGTGGACGGACTCCACGAGGTCGCCACGCACGACCTCGGCCAGCGGGACGGCGGCGCGCGCGACCCCGGTGCGGACGTCGTCGGTCACCGCGGCGCTCACCAGCCGCCGGGCCGGCCGGACGACCCGTTGCCGCGCCCGTTCCCGTAGGGCTGGAGGCGGGGACGCACGTCGACGAGGTACACGATCGCCGCGACGACCGCGATGATCCCGATGAAGCCGAGGTTGATCCCGCCGCCGAGCGGGATGGAGAGGAAGCCGAGCGCCGCGGCGACCCCGAGGATCGCGAGCCAGATCGGCTTGCTCAGCTTGCCCTCGGCCGTGAACGCGCTCGCGGGCCGCCGGATCGCGTCGACGAGCGCGAAGAGCTGCGTCCCGAACACGACCAGCGACAGGAGGAGGTAGACGATCCACTGCAGCGACCCGAAGATTCCCACGGGCACGAGCCTACGGTCTGGCGAGCGGCCACGGCACCACGCGCAGCCCGGCGGCACGCGCCGCGGTCACGACGTGCGGGTCCCACGCGGCCACGACCGTGTCGTCGTGCGCGACGGCGAGCGCGCTCGCCACGTGCACCGCGTCGTTGCTGCGCAGCGACCCGGCGGCGACGAGCCGCGACGCGCGGTCGGTGACGGCGCCGGACACCTCGACCACGTGCAGCGCGGGTCGCAGCGTGTCCCACGTGCCGAGCGCGCGGGCGTGCGCCGGGCCGTCGATGACCCCGCCGCGGGCCCCCGCGGCGAGCGCGGCGCGGACCTCGACGTCGGCGAGGCGGCTCGTGACGACGACGTCCGCACGGTTCCACAGGCGGCTCGCGAGCGCGGAGCCGGCCTCGGGGACGCACAGCTTCACGAGCGCGCTCGCGTCGAAGTAGACGAGGGCCACCGCGGGCCCCTCAGCGCCGGATCCGGCGCACGAGCGCCGCGACCCCGCCGCCGCGGGCGACCCGGGCGCCGTCGGACGGGCGCGAGCCGTCGGGACCCGCCGGACGTGCCCCGTCCGTCGCCGCGGCGAGCACCGGCGCGGGCACCGCGTGCACGGGGCGCTCCCCCGCCGGGGGGACCAGGACGCCGTCGCGCACGAGCTCGGTGACGAGGTCCGCCGTCGCGACGCCGGTCAGCCGGGCGACGGGGACGCCGCGCTCGGTGATGACGACCTCCTCACCGTCCCTGGCCCGCTCGATCCACGACTTGAGCTCGGCGCGCAGCGCGCTGACAGGGACCTCCATGCCCCGACCGTACCGGCCCGCGGTACCGCTGTGCAGGGGTCGGTCGTCCCGGGTGCGAACGCTCTCAGAGCTCGGGGAGCGCGTCGCGCGCCTGCTCGGGCGTCGCGCCCGCCGCCTCCAGGGCGTCGACGATCGGTGACCGCACGAGCATCACGAGCGACTGCACCTGCCAGTCGCCGTCGCCGAGCGCGTGGGGGTCGGCGCTGCGGGCCACCTCGAGGAGGACCTCGCGCGCGACCGCCGGGTCGCGCCCCGCGCCGACGGCCTCGGCGAGCACGTGCACCCCGGCGCCGAACCGGGCGACGAGGTCCGCCACGGCGTCGAGCTCGTGGTGGTCCGGGCCGCTCGCGACCGGCCGCGCACGCCGCGCCAGGACGCGCACGCTGCGCATCGCGCGGTCGACGAGCACCGCCTGCCGCTCGAGCCCGCCCAGCTCGTCCCGGTGCCGCAGCCCGGCGGCGCTCACGCGCGCGAGCTCGCGCGCGGAGGTCGCGGACGACTGCCACTCCTCGAGCGCGCCCTCGGACGCCCGGCCCTTGACCAGCGCCGCGTCGAGGTCCGCGGGGTCGCGCGCTCGCAGACCGCGCGCGAGCACGTCGAGCACGCCCGCGAGCTCCGACGTCGCCTCGGACCCGAGCAGGCGGGGTCGTCGTCGGGGGTCGCCCGGCGTGAGGGCCGCGACGGCGAGCGCGACGGCGCCGCCCACGAGCGCGTCCGTCCACCGCCCGAGCGGGCCGCCCGCCTGCGCGGCCGGCAGCCCGACGATGACGATGGCCTGCACGCCCGCCTGCGTCGTGAGCATCGCGCCCCGGTCGATGAAGCGTGCGGCGAGGGCCGAGACCGCGAGGACGACGGCGACCTGCCACCAGCCCGACCCGATCGCGTGGACCACGAGGTCCCCCAGGCCGACGCCGATCGCGACGCCCACCGCGAGCTCGAGCACGCGGCGGAGCTGACGGTCCTGGCTGAAGCCGAGGCAGATCCACGCGGAGACCGGCGCGAAGAAGGGGGCTGTGTGCCCGAGCCCGTACCGGGCGATGCCGAACGCGAGGCCGGCAGCCGCCGACGCCTGGAGGATGGGCCACAGCGCCACGCGCACGCGGGACGCGCCCTGCCGGACCCGGGCCCGCAGGAGGAGCCGGCGCCACGCCGTCCGGGCGACGTGGACCGCCCCCGGGGACTGCCCGCGCGCCGGCCCCGACGTCACAGCATGCTCGTGGGTGCGCCCTCGCCGCGCGGCGTGACGCCGCGCCCGACCGGGCCGCGCGCGGCCGGACGGTCGACGGAGACGCCCTCGCCGGGCACCACGACCTCCTGCGCCGCGGCGATCGCGCCCCCGTCGCAGTCGACGAGGAGCTCGGCGTCGACCGGCGCGCTCCGCTTGAGGACCGCGAGCGCGATCGGCCCGAGCTCGTGGTGGCGCGCGACCGACGTGACCGCCCCGACGGCGCGACCGTCGAGCGTGACCTCGGCCCCCGGCGCGGGCAGCAGATGGCCCGACCCGTCGAGGTGCAGCATGACCACGCGCCGCGGCGGACGCCCGAGGTTGTGCACGCGCGCGATGGTCTCCTGCCCCCGGTAGCAGCCCTTGTGCAGGTGGACGGCGGTGCGCAGCCAGTCGGTCTCGTGCGGGATCGACCGGTGGTCGACCTCCGTCGCGAGGCGCGGGCGCCAGGCCTCGACGCGAGCGGCCTCGCTCGCCCACGTGCCCACGAGGCGCCACCCGGCGGCCTCGCGCGCCGCGACGGCGTCGGCCAGCTCCGCGCGCGGGACGAGCACGAGCCGCCACGGGCGCTCGCGTCCCGGGTGCTCGTCCTCGGGCGGGCCGTACCGCGTGCCACCCGCGAGGACGCGCGGCCACGGGTCGCGCCACGTCACGGGCTCGTCCTCGGCGCCCTCGGCGTCGACCGGCTCGCCGAGCGCGGCCCACTCGTCCGTGGCGTCGGCGATCTCGACGCGGAGCATGAACTTCATGCGGTCCAGCCACGCGGCGAGGTCGGCCGCGTGCGAGCGCTCGGTGACGAGCCAGGTCGTGGTGCCGTCGTCGACGACCGACGCGGCGTGCTCGACGTGGCCCTGCGGCGAGAGCACGAGCAGCTCCGTCGAGGTGCGCGGCGCGAGGTCCGTGAGGTCCTGGGACGTGATGGAGTGCAGCCAGCTCAGCCGGTCCGGGCCCGTGACCGTGACGACGCCCAGGTGCGACTGGTCGACGACGGCGCCGCCCGTGCGCAGCGCGCGCTGCTCCCCGGTCGGGTCGCCGTAGTGCCAGGCGACGCCCTCGTCGGGGCCCGTCGCGGGCACGGCGCCGTGGCGGGACAGGAGCGGGCTGGTGTAACCGGTGGTCACGGGTGGTCCTCCTTCGTCGACGCGTCCGGACCGGGCGGGCCCTCGGGCCGCCCGGTGGCCTGCGTCAGGCCGACGGGCGCCGGGTCAGCTTCGCGGACGCGTACGACTGCAACGGCTGACCGAAGGCCGCCAGTTCCCACACCCACAGGAGCTGGCCCTCGACGAACCCGTAGAGCCGCTTCGAGGCCGTGACCTCGGACGCCGTGGACGTGCGCGCGATGAGGTCGCTCGCCAGGTCCACGCGGCCGTTGCCGACGGCGCCGAGGTACACCGACACGCGACCCGCCGGGTCGGCGACGAGGACCTCGAGGGGGTGGCGGTCGTCCTCCAGGCCCTCGGGCCGGTCGGTCGACACGCGCCAGTAGCCGGTCTCCGTGGACCAGACGGGCGACGCGGCGGCCGCGGCGTCGAGGGTGGCCTCGTCACGCTCCGGCCACTCGCCCTCCGCGGGCACCGTCTCGGGGACCGCGGCGTCGAGGACGCGCAGCGTCGACTCGTAGCGCAGGTAGGGGCCGCCGTCGTGGTCGAACACGACGTCGTGGACGAACGGCGTCTCCTCGATGCCCGGGTACTTGACGACGCCCTCGCCGCGCCAGCTCCCGACGAGCCAGGCGAGCGGGTACACCTCGGGAGCGAGGCCTTCGGGGAACTCGAACGGCATCAGCGACCACCTCTCGGAGTCGGGCGGCGCGCGGCGCCCGCGCGGGGACGGGCCCCGCGCGGCGACGTCAGCGCTGGCCCTTGAAGAGCTTGTAGACGACGTACCCGGCGAACCACGTGATGGTCACCGTCGCCGCGAGGAGCAGGCCGAGGAAGATCAGCTCGAGAGTGTGCGGGCTCATGCGGGCGATCCTACCGGCCGGACGGCGCCCGCACGCCGTGGCCGTGGTCACCCGCGGGGCTACGCTCGGCCGCGTGACCGACTCCACGTTCCCCGCCGCCGCCCCCCGCTCCCGCTCGCTCGTCGTCAAGACGACCTCCGGGCTCGACCGGCCCGAGGCCGCGAACCAGGCCTTCACCGTCGCCGCCGCCGCGGTCGCGGCGGGCGTCGAGGTGAGCGTGTGGCTCACGGGCGAGGCGGCGTGGTTCGGTGTGCCGGGCCGCGCGGCGGAGCTCGAGCTCGAGCACGCGGCGCCGCTGCCCGACCTGCTCGACGCGGTCCTCGCCGCGGGCACGCTGACCGTCTGCACGCAGTGCGCGGCGCGCCGCGGGATCACGGCCGACGACGTCCTGCCCGGCGTCCGCATCGCGGGCGCGGCGGTGTTCGTCGAGGAGGCGCTGCGCGAGGGCGCCCAGGCGCTCGTCTACTGAGCGAGCCGCGCCCGCGGGCGCTCGCCTGCGGGGCGGCCGCGCGCCGGGCCGTCAGCGGGCCGGCGCGACCCGGCGCAGCAGCAGGTACAGCTCGCACCCGAGGCACAGGCCGAACGCGGCGTTGAGGACGGCGGCCACGAGCGCGAGCGCCGCCGCGGCCGGCACGGCGCCCGCGACGCCGAGCAGCCCGAGCACGACCCCGGCGCCGGTGATCACCAGGCCCACCGCCTGCGCGAACCGCGGCGGCCTCGGGTCCTCGCGCTCCGTCGTCGGGCCGATGCGCGGGAGCAGGACCAGCCGGTAGACGGCCGCCTGCCACGTGCCCTGCGCGCCGCGGACGGTGCCGAGCAGGAAGCCCGCCGCGACGACGGCGAGCAGCACGAGCGCCGCGGGCGACGTCCAGAGCAGGATCACCACGGCGAGCAGGACGGCCGTCATGCCCGCCCCCGCGCGCGGCCCGCGCGGGTCGATGCCGGCGGGCGCGCCGCCCGGCTCGGTGACGGTGGCCTCCGGGCCTGCCTGGTCGCTCACTCGGGTCTCCTCCGGTCGGGCCGTCGGAGACGGCGGTCAGCTGCCTGGCACGCTCGCGGGCCGCGCGCCCGGGTCCGCGACGGCGAGCGCCGCGAGCGCCTGGGCGCGGTTCATGCCCCCGCTCGCGCGGGCGACCTCGCGGCCCTCCGCGTCGAGCACGAGGACGGTCGGCGTGCGCAGTATGCCGAATGCTCGCACCAGGTCGAGGTGGTCGTCGACGTCCATCTCACGATGCGTCACGTCCGGGTGCGCGGCGCTCACGTCGCGCAGGACCCGGGCGGTGGCGCGGCACGGCGCGCAGAGCTCGGCGGAGAACTGGACGAACGTGCGGCGCTCCGCGAGCGCGACGCCGTGCGCCGCCCAGTCCACGGGCGCGGGCCCGGCGACGGCGGCCGCGGGCGACGCGGGCCCTCGCTCCCGCGCGGCCCGCACGACGCCCTGGCGGTGCTGCCACCACACGCCGAGCGCGGCCGTCGCGACGAGGGTCACGACGAGCAGCACGACGGCGAGCGGCGAGGGGGTCACCCGACGATCACCCGGCCGACGACGAAGATCAGGGTCCCGCCGACGGCGACGGGCAGCGCCGTCGCGGAGAACGCGCCCAGCCGGCCGCGCAGCTCGGGGAGCTGGTCGAAGAGCGCGTGCAGGGACGCGACGAGCAGGCCCGCGACGCCCCCCGCCCAGACGCCGCCCAGCAGCTCGAGGTCGGGCATGACGTAGCCGACGGCGCCGCCCGCGAGCACCGCGAGGCCGAGCGTCAGCGCGGCGTTGAGCCAGCCGCCGAGCGGCAGCGCGGACACCGCGGACGCCACGGCGAGCGCGACCGCCGTCGTGACGACGAGGGACTCGCCCGCGTCGGTGCGGCCCGCGGCGATCCAGCCCGCGCTCGACGTCGCCACGACGATCCCGCTCACCGTGCCGATGAGCGACTCGACGAGACGCGGGCGGCCGTCGCGCCGCAGGAGCTCGGCGACGAACGCGAGGACGACGGAGAGCGCGAGCACGACGGGCAGGTGGCGCAGCGCGGGCTCCCCGCGCGTCGCGGCGGTCGCGGCCACGGCGCCGAGCCCGGCGATCGCGATGACGACCCGGGTCCCGCCGTGGACGGGGATGTCGAGCAGCCGCGGCCAGCCGATCGCGACGCTCAGCGCCAGCGCGCCCGACGCGATCGTGAGCGGCAGCGGGCCGAAGAACGCGGCGACGGCCACGACCGCCGCCAGGCATGCCGTCACGACGGCACGGGTCGAGAGGTCCACGCGGTCAGCGCCCCGTTCGGGGGTCGCGGGAGGGCGTCGGGTCGTGCAGCACGCCTCAGAGTGTCGCAGAGACTCGCCGCGGGCCGCTCACCGGCTGCCCGTCGGCGGCCGGGCGGCGGTCTCGCGAGCGAGCCGCGGCGTCGCTGCCGGGCAGCGCTGTCACCGGCCGGGGAGTGCGGACGCGCGCGATGTGAGACACGCACCGTGCGCGCGGCCGGCACGCGATACGGTAACCGTCCACGGACCGCGGACGTGGCCGACGACGTGGCGTGCCCCGTAGAGGTCCGTCCCGCCCGGTCGCCACGCGTCGACGCCCGGGGGCGCCGCCCGCGCCCCGCGACCCGGAAGGAGGTGCCGGATGGCCGACCTGCTCATCCTCACCCCCGCCACTGGCGGTTCCGTCGAGGTGCTGCCCGCGCTCGGCCTGCTCTCGCACCGTATCCGGGTCCTGCCCATGGAGCCGTCGGCGCTCGTCGACGCACCGGACTCCGACGTCGTGCTGCTGGACGCGCGCCGCGACCTCGTCGCGGCCCGCACCACGTGCCGGCTCCTGCACGCCACGGGCCTGACGGTCCCGCTCGTGCTCGTGCTCACCGAGGGCGGGCTCACCGTGGTGACCGCCGAGTGGGGTGCCGACGACCTCCTGCTGGAGGGTGCCGGACCGGCCGAGGTCGAGGCTCGCCTCCGCCTCGTCATCGAGCGCTCCGCGCGGGGTCCGGCCGAGGACGGCCCGCAGGAGATCGCGGCGGGCGAGCTCGCGATCGACGCGAGCGGCTACACCGCCCGGCTGCGCGGCCGCCCGATCGACCTCACGTACAAGGAGTTCGAGCTCCTCAAGTACCTCGTCCAGCACCCGGGCCGCGTGTTCACGCGCGCGCAGCTCCTCCAGGAGGTCTGGGGCTACGACTACTACGGGGGCACGCGCACCGTCGACGTCCACGTGCGCCGTCTGCGCGCCAAGCTCGGGCCGGAGCACGAGCAACTCATCGGCACGGTGCGCAACGTCGGCTACCGGTTCGACCCGCCGAAGGACCGCCGGCCCGCGGCGGCCGCGGAGACGTCCGGAGCGGACGCCGCCGGCGCCGGCTCCGGGTCGTCGGCCGACAGCGGGTCCGGGACGCCGGTAGGTTCGTCCGGGTGACGCCCGACCCCTCCGACTTCACGTCCGCCCTCCTCGACGGCCCCTGGCGACACGAGTTCGTGCCGGCCAACGGGGCCCGCTTCCACGTGGCGCTCGCCGGTCCCGAGGACCGCGGCGTGCGGGACCCCGGCCCGCCGCTCGTCGTGCTGCTCCACTCGTTCCCCCAGTTCTGGTGGGCGTGGCGGCACCAGCTCGAGCCGCTGGCCGCCGCGGGCTACCGCGTCGCCGCGATGGACGTGCGGGGCGTCGGGGCGTCCGACAAGCCGCCGATCGGCTACGACGCCCCGACGCGCACGCGTGACATCGCCGGCGTGATCCGCTCGCTCGGGTCGGGGCGCGCGGTCGTCGTGGGCCACGGCACCGGCGGCAGCCTCGCCTGGGCGATGGCGGCGCTCCAGCCCGCCGTGACGGCCGGGGTCGCCGCGTTCTCCGCGCCGCACCCCGCACGCCTGCACACGTCGGCCCGGCGGCTCCTCACGCCCGCCGCGCAGCGCCAGCTCGCGTTCTACCAGGTGCCGACGCTGCCCGAGCGCGCGCTCGTCCGCGGCGACCTCGTGGCCGACGTGCTCGCGACGGGCGCCGCGCAGCCCTTCGCGCCCGACGTCGTCGACACGTACCGCACCGTCATGCGCATCCCGTTCGCGGCGCACACCGCGATGGAGTCGCTGCGCTGGGCCGTGCGCTCCACCCCACGTCCCGACGGGCGCCGCTTCCTCGCCGCGCTCCGCCGCCCCGTCGAGGTCCCCGCCCTCCAGGTGCACGCGGCGCGCGACGGGTTGCTGCGGCGCGACCTCGCGGACGCCGACGGCGCCGCGCTCGCCCGGGACTTCCGCTTCGAGGTCGTGGACGACGCCGGGCACTTCCTCCCCGAGGAGGCCCCGGGCACCGTGACGGACCTGCTCCTGGACTGGCTCCCCACGACGCAGCGGCCCGCGGGCTGACCGCGCCCTGCGGCCGTCCGCGCGAGGCGCTCAGCTCGTCTTGACGAGCGCGGCCGCCTTGACCGGGTCGACCTCGCCGACGCCGAACGACGGGCACCACCGCGCGATCGTGCACGCACCGCACGCCGGCTTGCGCGCGAAGCACACCCGCCGGCCGTGGAAGATCAGCCGGTGGGAGAGCATCGTCCACTCCGACTTCTCGATGAGCCCGCCGACGACCTGCTCGACCTTGACCGGGTCCTCCTCCGTGGTCCACCCCAGGCGACGCACGAGGCGGCCGAAGTGCGTGTCCACGGTGAGCCCCGGCACGCCGAACGCGTTCCCGAGCACGACGTTCGCCGTCTTGCGCCCCACGCCAGGCAGGGTGACGAGGTCCTCCAGTCGGGCGGGCACCTCGCCGTCGAACCGCTCGACGAGCGCCTGGCCGATCCCGATGACCGACTGGGCCTTGGCCCGGAAGAAGCCCGTGGGCCGCAGGATCTCCTCGACCTCGGCGCGGTCCGCCGCCGCGTACGCCGCGGCGTCCGGGTAGCGCGCGAAGAGCGCGGGCGTCGTGAGGTTCACGCGCTTGTCCGTCGTCTGCGCCGAGAGGACCGTCGCGACGAGCAGCTCGAGCGGCGTGGTGAAGTCGAGCTCGCAGTGCGCGTCCGGGTAGGTGACCGCGAGCTCACGGTTGGTGCGGCGCGCGCGCCGCACGAGCGCGAGGTGCGACTCGGGCTTCGGGGCCCGCGCGCGGGCCTGCTCGGTGGTGGTCACGAAACCCACCGTAGCCGCCGCCCCTGACACCCGAGTTGCAGCGGTAGGGCAGACTTGTCCTGGAACATTTCCGAGGACGAGACGATAGGACACCCCGCGTGGACGACGACGTTGTGCTCTCCGCCCCCCTGTTCGCGACGATGGACGCGGACGAGACGCGCACCCTCTTCGAGTCGATGCAGCAGATCGAGCTCTCGCGCGGAGACGTGCTGTTCCGCGAGGGCGAGCCGGGCGACCGCCTCTACGTGATCGCGAGCGGCAAGATCAAGCTGGGGCGCCGCTCCAACGACGGCCGCGAGAACCTCCTGTCGATCCTCGGCCCCGGCGAGATGTTCGGCGAGCTCTCGCTCTTCGACCCGGGCCCCCGCACCGCCACCGCGAGCTCCGTCGCCGACTCCGTGATCTACGAGCTCGGACACGACCAGCTCGTCGAGTGGATCGAGAAGCACCCGAGCGTCGCCAAGCACCTGCTCAACGCCCTCGCGCGCCGCCTGCGTCGTACGAACGAGACGCTGGCCGACCTCGTGTTCTCCGACGTGCCGGGCCGTGTCGCCAAGGCGCTCCTCGACCTGTCGACCCGCTTCGGCGAGGAGACGGACGAGGGCGTCCGCGTCGCGCACGACCTCACGCAGGAGGAGCTCGCGCAGCTCGTCGGCGCGTCGCGCGAGACCGTGAACAAGGCGCTCGCCGACTTCGCGACGCGCGGCTGGGTCCGCCGCGAGGGCCGGGCCGTCGTCCTGCTCGACATGGACCGCCTGGAGCGCCGCGCACGCTGACCGACGAGATGCCGACGAGAACGGGGTCGGCGACCGGATCCTCACGGACCCGGTCGCCGACCCCGTTCTCGTGCGGGCGTGCGGGCTAGTCCGCCAGCTCGACGACGAGCTCGACCTCGACCGGTGCGTCGAGCGGCAGGACCGCGACGCCGACGGCGCTGCGCGCGTGCACCCCCGCCTCGCCGAAGATCTCGCCGAGGACGGTGCTCGCACCGTTCACGACCCCGGGCTGGCCCGTGAACGACGGGTCGCTCGCCACGAACCCGACCACCTTGACGACCCGCACGACGTCGTCGAGGTTGCCGACGACGTCGTGCACGGCCGCGAGCGCGTTGAGCGCGCACACGCGCGCGAGGCCCGCGGCATCGGCGGGCGCGACGAGGCCCTCGCCGTCGCCCACCTTGCCGGTCGCGAGCAGCGCGCCGTCGACGAACGGGAGCTGGCCCGAGGTGTGGACGTACCGGCCCGAGCGCACCGCGGGGACGTAGGCGGCGACCGGCGCCGCCACCCGCGGGAGGGTGATCCCGAGCTCCGCGAGGCGCGCGGCGACCGTCCCGGCGGGGACGCCCGTCACTACTTCTCCCCGGTGGGGCGCTTGAGATAGGCGACGAGGCCGTTGCCGTCCGGGCCGGTCACGACCTGGACGAGCTCCCAGCCGTCGGAGCCCCACTGGTCGAGGACGGCCTTCGTGTTGTGGATGATGAGGGGGATGGTCGCGTACTCCCACGTGGTTGCCATGGGGCGAGCGTAGTCGGACGGCGCGGGCCGCGGCGCGGCCGGACGGGCGCGCCGTCCCGGGATGCTTACACAACCCGCACACCCGGGAGAGGCGGCTTTCCGGGCCTCTCCCGGGGTTGCTCCCGTAGGGTTGGCACCATGGCTTCCCCTGTGCGTCCTCGCGGCCGGCAGATCAACGCGTACCAGCTCGTCGCCCTCTTCCTGGCGTTCGTGCTGGTCTCCGGCGTCGGCGGCGTGCTCGCGGCCGGACTCCTCGTGCCGCTGGCCGCCGGGGCGAACACGGCGACCGACACCGCCGTCGAGGTGTTCGACGAGCTGCCGGCCGACCTCGAGCCTGGCCCGCTGTCCGAGCAGTCGCGCATCTACGCGAACGACGGCACGACGCGGCTCGCGACGTTCTACACGGAGAACCGCATCGTCGTCCCTCTGGACCAGGTCTCCGAGCCCATGAAGAACGCGGTCATCGCGATCGAGGACAAGCGCTTCTGGGAGCACGGCGGGGTCGACGTCGAGGGCATCCCGCGCGCGTTCGTCAACAACCTGACGGGCGGCTCGACGCAGGGCGCCTCGACCCTGACGCAGCAGTACGTGAAGAACGTCCTCATCGAGCAGGCCGTGCGTGACGGCGACGTCATGGCCCAGCACGAGGCCAAGGCCGACACGCTCGGGCGCAAGGCGCGCGAGGCGAAGCTCGCCATCTCGCTCGAGAAGAAGATGAGCAAGGAGGAGATCCTCCAGGGCTACCTCAACATCGCGCAGTTCGGGCGCTCCGTCTACGGGGTCGAGACGGCGGCGCGGCACTACTTCGGCGTCTCGGCGAAGGACCTGAACTACCTCCAGGCGGCCACGATCGCCGGGATCACCAAGGCGCCGTCCACGTACGACCCGACGGCCGACCCGGAGAAGGCCCAGAACCGCCGCAACGTCGTCCTCAACACGATGTACCAGCAGGGGTACATCACCAAGGAGGAGTACGACGCCGGGCTGGCCACCCCCATCGCGGACACGCTCGCCATCCAGCCGCTCGAGGCGGGCTGCCAGGCGTCCGGCGGCTCCGCGTTCTTCTGCGACTACGTCACGAAGATCATCATGTCCGACCCGGTGTTCGGCGAGACGAAGGCCGACCGCGAGGCCCTGCTGTACCGCGGCGGGCTGGACATCTACACGACGCTCGACCCGACCATGCAGGCGGCCGCTGAGCAGCACGCGGCAGCCGCCGTCCCGGCGGACGACCCGAGCCAGATCGAGGACTCGATCGTCACCATCGAGCCCGGCACCGGCAAGATCCTCGCGATGGCGCAGAACCGCGCGTTCGACAACACGCAGGACCCGGCGCCGAACACGACCGCGGTCAACTACAGCGTCGACCAGGCCCACGGGTCGTCGAACGGCTTTTCCCCCGGCTCGACGTGGAAGCCGTTCGTGCTCGCGGAGTGGCTCAAGGAGGGCCACTCGCTCTACGACACGGTGAGCGCCAACAAGCGCACGTGGACGCTGGGTCGCGACTTCCGCGCGAGCTGCGCGCGCTTCGGCAACGAGCAGTGGACGCCGGCCAACTCGGACGGTCCCGGGAGCGGCTCGATGTCCGTCCTGCAGGCGACGTTCAACTCGGTGAACACCGCGTACACGACGATGGCGAGCCAGCTCGACCTGTGCGGCGTGGCGAACACGGCCAAGGCCGCCGGGTTCCAGCCGTCGATGCTCGCGGACGCGGGCGAGGTCAAGGTGCGCCCGTCCATGATCCTCGGCACGCAGAACTCCTCGCCGCTGCACATGGCGGCCGCGTACGCGACCTTCGCGAGCGGCGGCACCTACTGCTCCCCGATCGCGATCACCAGGGTCGTCGCGGGCGACGGCACGGAGCTCCCCGTGCCCTCCGCGGGCTGCCAGCCCGGAGCGATCGACCCGAACATCGCCAACACCGTCACCTACGCGCTGCAGCAGGTCCTCACGCAGGGCTCGGGGCGCGGCAACGCCCTCGCGGACGGGCGCCCCGCAGCCGGCAAGACCGGGACGGCGAACAACAACACGCACACGTGGTTCATCGGGTACACCCCGCAGGTCGTCACGGCCGTGTGGATCGGCAACGCCGAGAGCGACGTCCCGATGAACGGGCGCTTCACCATCAACGGCAAGACGCGTCCGTACTGGTACGGCTCGAGCCTCGCCGCCCCGACGTGGCGCGACTACATGAACCAGATCCTCGCCGGACAGCCCGCTCCCGGGTTCGCCGACCCGGACTGGGGCCGCGTGAACGCCCCGACGCCCCCGCCCAGCACCCCCTCGACGCCCGAGGGCGGCCAGGGGGGCGACCAGGGTGGAGGCGACCCGGGGGCCGAGCAGCCCGGTGGTGACGACTCCGGCGCCGACCAGCCGGACAGCGAGGCGGACGGCGGCGACCGCGGCGACCGCGGCGACCGCGGCAACGGCGCGGGCCGCGAGAGCGACCTCGGTGCCTGGCTGGAGGGCCTCGGCGGGAGGAACGGCTGAGCGCCGACGGGGCGCGTCGGGCCCTGCGAGGGCTCGGGGCGCTGGCCGCCGTGGGCGTGGCGGGTGTCGCGTACGCGCACGTGGAGACGAAGCTCTTCACGCTCCGTGAGGCGACCGTCCCCGTGCTGCCGCCCGGGTCGCGCGACCTCCGGGTGCTGCACGTCTCCGACCTGCACCTCGTGCCGACCCAGCGGCGCAAGATCGAGTGGGTGCGCTCGCTCGCCGAGCTCGAGCCCGACCTCGTCGTCGACACCGGGGACAACCTCGCGCACGTCGACGCGCTCGGGCCCCTGCTCGACGCGCTCGCCCCGCTCCTCGCGCGGCCGGGCGTGTTCGTCCTGGGCTCGAACGACTACTTCGCGCCGGTCCCGAAGAACCCCGCGCGCTACCTCCTGCCCGACGCCCGGCTGCCGTTCGCGTCGCAGGCCCGCCTCCTGCCCGCGGCCGAGATGGCCGGCGCGATGCGCGACGCCGGGTGGGTCGACCTCACGAACCGTCGTGACGTCCTCGACGTCGGCGGCGTCCGCCTCGACCTCGTGGGCGTCGACGACCCGCACCTCGACCGCGACGTCTTCCCCGCGCCCGCGTCGCAGGCTCCCGCCACCCCGCCGGAGGGCGGCGTGCTCCGGCTCGGGGTCACGCACGCGCCCTACCTGCGGGTCCTGGACCAGATGCACGACGACGGCGCGGAGCTCGTCCTCGCGGGCCACACCCACGGCGGGCAGCTCTGCGTGCCCGGGTTCGGCGCGCTCGTGACGAACTGCGACATCGACCGCAAGCGGGCCAAGGGCCTGCACGGCTGGCCGGGCCCTCGCCCCGACGCCGCGGGCGGCGAGGACTCGACGTGGCTGCACGTCTCCGCCGGCGCGGGCACGTCGCCCTACGCGCCGGTCCGGTTCGCGTGCCGCCCGGAGGCCACGCTGCTCACCCTGACGTCGCGCTGACGCCCCCTTCCCCACCGCTCCACCGAGCACGGGGTCAGCGACCGCGATCCCGGGTTCTCGGTCGCCGACCCCGTGCTCGGCGGGTGGTTGGGGGCGGTTGCTGGCGGGTGTCGTCGGGGTCACGGGGATCGGGTTTCGTGGCACGGCACTTCGTCGGCTATTCTGGGCAGGCTTCCCGCGGGGAAGACGGGGAGCTTCCCGTCGGACCGTCACGTGGGTCAGCAACCGGGGTGTGGCGCAGCTTGGTAGCGCGCTTCGTTCGGGACGAAGAGGTCGCAGGTTCAAATCCTGTCACCCCGACCAGCCGAGAGGCCCGGGATCCGCGAGGATCCCGGGCCTCTCGTCGTTCTCCCGCCCGCCGCTCCCCCGGCGGTGCGCCCCGGTTCGCGCGAGACTGAGGCCGTCCGCTGTCCCGAACCACCGCGGAGGTCGCCATGAGCGCTGGACGTCACGTCGTCGTCGGAGGAGGGCTCGCCGCGGCGAAGGCGGTCGAGACGCTGCGCGCGGAGGGCTACGACGGCGGGATCACCGTCGTCGCGCGCGAGCCGCACCGCCCGTACGAGCGGCCGCCGCTGTCCAAGGACTACCTGCGCGGCGAGGCCGAGCGCGACGCGGTGTTCCCGCTCCCGGCGGACTGGTACGCCGCGCACGACGTCGAGCTGCTCACCGGGACGGCGGCAACCGCGCTCGACCTCGCCGGGCGGAGCGTGACGCTCGACGACGGCCGCGCGCTGTCGTACGAGAAGCTGCTGCTCGCGACCGGCTCGGACCCGCGCCGGATCCCCCTGCCCGGCGGCGACCTGGCCGGGGTGCACGAGCTGCGGACGCTCGACGACAGCGACGCCCTGGGCGCGGCGGTGCGCGCGGCCCGGGACGACGGCGTCGGGCGGCTGGCGGTCGCCGGCGACGGCTGGATCGGCCTGGAGGTCGCGGCGTCCGCCCGCACGCTCGGCCTCGACGTCACCGTGATCGGGCTCGGGACCCACCCGCTCGAGCGCGTGCTGGGGCCCGAGATGGGCGAGCTGTACGGGCAGGTCCACGCCGACCACGGGGTGCACCTCCACCGCCGCGCCCAGGTCACCGGCATCTCCGGCGACGGTCGTCGGGCCACGGGGGTGGACCTCGCCGACGGCACCCATGTCGACGCGGACCTCGTGCTCGTCGCCGTGGGCGCGGTCCCGAACGTCGGGCTCGCGCGGGACGCCGGGCTCGCCCTCGACTCGGCGACGGGCGGCGTCGTCGCGTCGGCGACGCTCCAGACCACCGACCCCGACGTCTTCGTCGCGGGTGACATCGCCAGCGTGCCGTCGGCACGCTACGGGCGGTCGCTGCGCGTCGAGCACTGGGCGACCGCCCTCCACCAGGGCCCGCACGCCGCGCGCGCGATGCTCGGCGCGACCGACCCCTACCCCGAGCTGCCCTACTTCTTCTCCGACCAGTACGACGTCGGCATGGAGTACCTCGGCTTCGTCGCCGGCCCGGACGCCTACGACGAGGTCGTGGTCTCCGGCTCCGTCCCGGACCGCGAGCTCGTCGCGTTCTGGCTCAAGGACGGCCGCGTCGAGGCCGGCATGGCCGTCAACGTCTGGGACCGCATGGAGGACGTCAAGGCCCTCATCCACCGCGACGGCCCGCCCGACCGCGCCGAGCTGGAGTCCTTCGTCGCCTGACGCCCTCCGTCGGCCGACCAGGCGATCCCGGCGGTTCGAGCAGGTGGTCTCGGCTCGTCCGACCGGCGGGACGCGCCAAGACCACCTGTTCGGCGCAGGGCGGGGGTCAGGGTCAGGGTCAGGGGAGGTCGCGCTGCTCCGGGCCGACGTACTGGCTGAGCGGGCGGATGAGGGCGTTGGCGGCGCGCTGCTCCATGACGTGCGCGGTCCAGCCCACCACGCGCGACGCGACGAACAGCGGCGTGAACATCGGGGTGTCGAAGCCCATGAGGTGGTACGCCGGGCCGGCCGGGTAGTCGAGGTTCGGCAGGATGTTCTTGCGCTCGGTCATCGCGGTCTCGAGCGCGGTGTAGAGCTCGAGGAGGTCCGGGCGGCCGTAGTGCTCGACGAGGTCGTCGAGCGTCGCGCGCATGGTGGGGACGCGCGAGTCGCCGTGCTTGTAGACGCGGTGCCCGAAGCCCATGATCTTGCGCTTGTGGGCGAGCGCGTCGTCGAGCCACGCGGCGGCGCGGTCGGCGGTGCCGATCTCGGCGAACGTCGCCATGACGGCCTCGTTCGCGCCGCCGTGCAGCGGGCCCTTGAGCGCGCCGACGGCGCCCGTCACGGCGGAGTGCAGGTCGGACAGCGTGGACGTGATGACGCGCGCCGTGAACGTGGACGCGTTGAACGAGTGCTCGGCGTACAGCACCATCGACACCTCGAACGCGCGCACGACGGCGGGCTCGGGCTCCTCGCCGAACGTCATCCACAGGAAGTTCTCGGCGTAGGAGAGGTCGTCGCGCGGCTCGACGAGCTGGAGGCCGCGACGGCGACGCTGGTCGAGCGCGACGGCGGCGGGCAGCACGGCCCACAGGCGGACCGCCTTGGCCTGCTCGGCCTCGGGCGAGGAGTCCTCGGCGTCGGGGTCGTGCGCGCCGAGCTGGGAGATCGCGGTGCGGACGACGTCCATGGGGTGGCACGTCGTCGGGAGCTCGAGGATCGCGTTGCGCACGTGGCCGGGCAGCGCGCGGTGCGCCCGCTCGACGGCGGTCTGCTCGGCGAGCTGCTCCGGCGTGGGCAGCTCGCCGTGCCACAGGAGGTATGCGACCTCCTCGAAGCCGCGGCGGGCGGCGAGGTCCTGCACCGGGTAGCCGCGGTACAGGAGCGAGTTCGTCTCGGGGTTGACCTTCGAGATCGCGGTGACGTCGACGACGACGCCCGCGAGGCCCTTGCGGATCTCGGGCGCGTCGGTGGTCGGTGCGGTGGTGGTCATGCGGTCACTCCTTCGTGCAGCACGGGTCGCGGGGAGATGCCGGTGCCGCGGCCGACGGGCGCGCGGCACCGGCCGGTCGTCAGGGCCGGTAGGTGAAGATGCCCTCGTCGAAGGTGTTGTAGGCGGCGTAGTCGAGCAGCTCGTAGAGGCGTGCGCGCGTCTGCATGCCCTCGACCTGGCCTGCCTGGGTGCCGGTCGCGGAGATCTCGTCGAGCGCGCGCTCGGCGGCGCCCATCGCGACTCGCAGGAGCGTGACGGGGTAGATGATCAGCCGCACGCCGGCGTCGCCGAGCTGACGGCGCGTGAAGAGCTCGGACTTGCCGAACTCGGTCATGTTGGCGAGCACGGGCACGTCCACGGCCGACGCCACGGCCTCGAACTCCGACAGGTCCTTCATCGCCTCGGGGAAGATCGCGTCGGCCCCCGCGTCGACGAGCGCCTTCGCGCGGTCGATCGCGGCGCGCAGCCCGGCGTCGCCGGGGATCGTGCCGCGGACGTCGGTGCGCGCCATGATCAGGAAGCCGGGGTCGCGGCGCGCGTCGGCGGCCGCCCGCACGCGCTTCGCCGCCTCGTCGAGCCCGACGACCTCCTTGCCGTCGAGGTGGCCGCACCGCTTGGGGTTGACCTGGTCCTCGACGTGCGCGCCCGCCACGCCTGCGTCCTCGAGCGCCTGGACGGTGCGCGCGACGTTCATCGGCTCGCCGAAGCCGGTGTCGGCGTCGACGAGCGCGGGCAGGTCCGTGACGCGCGCGATCTGCTGCGATCGCCCCGCGACCTCGGTGAGGGTCGTGAGGCCGATGTCGGGCAGACCGAGGTCGGCCGACAGCACGGCCCCCGACACGTACGCGCCCTCGAAGCCCTTGTCCTGGATCAGGCGCGCGGACAGCGGGTTGAACGCGCCCGGGAGCCGCAGCGGCTCCCCCGTGGTCGCCGCGGCGTCGAGCGCCGCGCGGAACGCGCGCCGCTTGTCCGACGGCGTCACCTGGCTGTACAGCATCAGCGCGCCTCTCCCTCGGTGGTCGCGTCGGCCTCGTGCATGGTGAACCCGTCGCCCTCGACCTCGGGGTGCGCGGGGGCGTCGTCGCGACCGAGCTCGAACAGGCCGGTCGGGGTGGGGACGGAGTCGAGCAGACCGGGCCGCCCGACGATCGTCAGCTCGCGCACCTCCGCGGGCGTGAGCTCCGGGAGCCGCTGCGCGAGGTCGAGGAAGCGCTCGATCTCGGCGTCCTCGAGGACGCCCGCGGCGAGCGTGCGGAACTTGTGCACGTACTGCTCGCGCCCGAACGGCCGCGCGCCGAGCGGGTGCGCGTCGGCGACGGCGATCTCGCGGACGAGGCGGCCGCCGTCGGCCAGCTCGATCTCGACGCGCCCGCCGAACGCCTTCTCCGCCGGGTCGGTCGAGTGGTAGCGGCGCGTCCACTCGGGGTCCTCGGCCGTCGTGACCTTGGCCCACAGCGCGACGGTGTCGGGGCGGCCCGCGCGCTCGGGGGCGTACGAGTCGACGTGGTGCCAGCCGCCGTCCTGCAGCGCGACCGCGAAGATGTAGGGGATCGAGTGGTCGAGCGTCTCGCGCGACGCCGTCGGGTCGTACTTCTGCGGGTCGTTCGCGCCGGAGCCGATGACGTAGTGGGTGTGGTGGCTCGTGTGGATGACGATCGACGTGACGTTCTCGGGGTCGGCGAGCCACGGGTGCTCGTCGTGCAGTGCCCGCGCGAGGTCGATGAGCGCCTGCGACTGGTACTCCGCGGAGTGCTCCTTGGTGTACGTGTCGAGGATCGCCGTCTTCGGCTCGCCGGGGGCCGGGAGCACGACGTCGTACGCCGCGTCCGGGCCGTCGAGCAGCCACGCGACGACGCCGTCCTCGCCCTCGTAGATCGGCTCGGGCGACGTCTGGCCACGCATCGCGCGGTCGACCGCCTCGACCGCGACCTTGCCCGCGAACGCCGGGGCGTGCGCCTTCCACGTGGAGATCTGGCCCTTGCGCGACTGGCGGGTGGCCGTCGTCGTGTGCAGGGCCTGGCCGATCGCCTGGAACACCGTCTCGGTGTCGAGGCCGAGCAGCGTCCCGATGCCCGCGGCGGCCGACGGCCCGAGGTGCGCGACGTGGTCGATCTTGTGCCGGTGCAGGCTGATCGCGCGCACGAGGTCGACCTGGATCTCGTAGCCGGTCGCGATCGCCCGGACGACGGCGGCGCCGTCGGACCCGGCGTGCTGCGCGACGGCGAGGATCGGCGGGATGTTGTCGCCCGGGTGGGAGTACTCGGCGGCGAGGAACGTGTCGTGGAAGTCGAGCTCGCGCACCGCGACGCCGTTCGCCCAGGCCGCCCACTCGGGGCTCGTGCGGGTCTCGAGGTCGCAGCCGAACACCGTCGACCCCGGGGTGTAGGGGTGCGCGAGCGCCTGGCCTCGCGCCGCGACCGCGGGGCCGCGCGTCAGGCTGGCCGCGGCGACCGCGGCGTTGTCGATGACCCGGTTGACGACCATGTCGACGACCTCGGGCGTGACCTCGACGGGGTCGGTCGCGAGCTCGGCGAGCTTCCACGCGAGCTGGTCGGTGCGGTCGAGCGGCTCCGCGCTGGGGTAGACGCGCAGGTGGTGGGTGTACGGCATCGGTGTCTCCGTCGTGCGGTGGGCGGTGGTCAGGGGAGGTCGTCGGTCGCCGACCCCGCGCCGCGCAGCGACTGCTCGGCGAGGGCGGCGCTGCGCTCGATGTGGGCGCGCATCGCCGCCTCGGCGGCGGCGGCGTCGCGGCTCGCGATGGCGTCGGCGACGGCGCGGTGCTCGTCGACGTGGTCGGTGGTGCCCACGCGGCGGCGAGCCGCGAGCGCGCGGTACCGGTCGACGTGGCTGCGGATCTGGCGCAGGAGCGCCGAGCCCCAGCGGTTGTCGGCGAGCGCCTCGATCTCGCCGTGGAACTGGGCGCCGATGCGCAGCACCTCGTCCTCGTGGTCGCGGACCGCGTCCATGAGCGTCACGAGGCGCGCGAGCCGCGCGACGTCGTCGGGCGTGGCGCGCTCGCACGCGTCCCGGGCGAGGAGGCCTTCGAGGCGGGCGCGCACGTCGTAGACGCGCCGCGCGTCGGCGAGGTCGAGCGGCGCGACGCGCACTCCCCCGGTGGGCAGCTCGACGACGAGCGCCTCGGCCTGGAGCAGCCGCAGCGCCTCGCGCACCGGGGTCCGCGAGACGCCGAGCTCGGCGGAGAGCACGGGCTCGGTGAGCCGCGCGTCGGGCGCGAGGGAGCCGTCGATGATGCGGCCGCGCAGCAGGTCGTAGACCGCGCGGGCCCCGGACTGGCGGCGCGCGAGGCCCGCGTCGCCAGGCGCCGCGGACGGCCCGACGGCGGTGCGCAGCTCGGGCGTCGTCGTCACCCGGCCATCGTGCCACACGTCCTGCGCACTTGTATACAACTCTGGAGGAGGCTGGAGATGTCACATCGGATGGCGCCGCGTCGTCGTCCGGGTATGAGGATCGCTGTGGTGGGTGGGACGGGGACCGTCGGTCGGCACGTCGTGGCGGGCCTGGCCGCGCGCGTCCACGAGGTGCGGGCGCTGAGCAGGCACGCGCGGGAGCACCCCGTCGACCTCACGACGGGCGCAGGTCTCGCGGCGGCGCTCGACGGCGTCGACGTCGTGGTCGACGCGAGCAACACCGCGACGTCGTTGCGGCACGTGCGCGCGGCCGTCGTCGACGGCACGCGGCGCCTGCTCGCCGCCGAGCGCGACGCCGGGGTGCGGCACCACGTGCTCGTGTCGGTGGTCGGGTGCCACGATGTGCCGATGGCCTACTACGCCGCCAAGGTCGCGCAGGAGCGCGAGGTCGCGGACGGGGGCGTGCCGTGGACGGTCGTCGCCGCGACCCAGTTCCACGAGCTCGTCGCCGCGACGCTCGGGGCCGCTGCCCGCCGGGGCGTCGTGCCGCTGCTGCGCGCTCCGGTCCAGCCGGTCGCGGCCGCCGAGGTCGGCGCCGCGGTCGCGGACGCGGCCGTGCGCGGCCCGCTCGGTGGCACCACGACCGTCGCGGGTCCCGAGGCGGTCGACCTGCGCGACCTGGCGCGCGCCTGGCGCGACGTCACCGGCTCGCGCGCCGTCCCCGTCCGGGTGCCGCTCCCCGGCGCGCTCGGCCGCGCGCTGCGCGCCGGCGGCCTCACCGACCCGCACCCCGACGTGCGCGGCACCACGACGTTCCGCGACTGGCTCGCCGCGCAGCACGCCGAGCGGGCGGGGGCCCGGTGACCGGCCCGGCCGCGGACGACCTCGCGCGCGCGTTCGAGGCCGAGCGCCCGCGCCTCCTGCGGCTCGCGTACACGACGACCGGCTCCTGGTCCGACGCCGAGGACTGCGTCCAGGACGCGTGGCTGCGGCTGCGCACCCAGGACGCGGGCTCGATCCGCAACCTCGCGGCCTGGCTGACGACGACGGTCGGGCGGCTCGCGCTCGACGTGCTCGGGAGCGCGCGGGCGCGCCGCGAGCGCTACGTGGGGACGTGGCTGCCGGAGCCGGTCGTGACGACCCCGGGCGCCGCCTCGCCGGTCGCCGCGGGCGCCGTCGACGCGGCGGACCCCGCCGACCGTGTGACGCTCGACGAGGAGGTGAGCATGGCCCTCCTCGTCGTGCTCGAGCGCCTCTCCCCCGCGCAGCGCGTCGCGTTCGTGCTCCACGACGTGTTCGGGCTGCCGTTCGACGAGGTGGGCGACGTCGTCGGGCGCTCGCCCGCCGCCGTCCGCCAGCTCGCGGCGCGCGCCCGCAAGGACGTGGAGGCGGGGCGGCCGCGCGGGACCGCGACGCGCGCCGAGCAGGCGCGCGCCGTCGAGGCGTTCGTCGCGGCCTGCTCGGACGCCGACCTGCCGGCCCTGCTCGCGGTGCTCGACCCCGACGTCGTGCTGCGGGGCGACGGCGGCGGCAAGGTCCGCGCGCTGCGGCACACCGTGCGCGGGGCGGGGACGGCAGGTCCCGTGCTGCTCAGCTACCTGCGCACGCCGCCCGAAGCGATGCGCCTGGTCGACGTCAACGGCGCGCCCGGGCTGCTCCTGCGCGACGGGACCGGGGTGCTCACGGTGATCGCGTTCACGGTCGTCGGGGGGCGGGTCGCGGCGCTCGACGTCGTGCGCAACCCCGACAAGCTCGGGACGGTGCGCGCCGACCTCCTCGACGCGGACCCGGCATGACGAGGGCGTGACCGGGGCTCAGGGGCGGTAGCCGTCCGTGGGCCAGGCGCCGTAGCCGTCGAGGTGCTCGTCGGCGTCGCGCACGTAGTCGTCGACCGGGGCCATGCGCTCGGCCATCTCGAAGTGCCAGTCCACGAGCTCGCCGAGCGGCACCGGGGTGCGCGACGAGCGGGCGACGTCGCGCCCCTCCTCCGACCACAGGGGCGGGTAGACGCTCAGGCCCTCGTCGAGGCGCACGGAGCCGATCTCGTCGTACCAGCCGGGCCAGCGCACGGGCGCGTAGAACTCGGCGGTCCCCCCGCTCACGGACCACTCGAGGAACGCCGCCTGGCCGAACCCGAGGTCGAGCCAGGAGAGCGAGCCCGGCGCGAAGTAGTGGACGTTGCCGAGCGGGCCGGGGAGCCCGCCGCCGTTGATCGCGAACGTGCCGCCGAGCACGTCGTACGCGACGACGAGGACGGACGGCGCAACGCTGTCCTCGCCCGGCTCGCCGAGGCCGTTGACGGTCGCGAGGTCCGGCAGCCCGGCCCCGCCCCCGCCGATGATCCGGAGCCAGCCGCCGTCGACGAGGACCCCGCCGGTGTGCAGGGCGAGCGCGCCGAGGGTCGAGCGGACGGTGACCTGGAGCCGGTAGAGGACCTCGAGCGACCAGGCGGGCGCGGGCACGACCTCGACGCCGCCGCGACCCAGCATGCGCGAGAGCGTCGGCCACGCCGGGTCGTCGACCGCAGCGAGCTCCGCAGCCGTCCGCACTGTCATGGCCGGATCATGCCAGATGTTGCCCGTCAGCAGGAGTCCTGGTAAAAGCGCGGGGTCGGTACGCGCCCGGCTCGTCCGTCGATGCGCCGAAAAGACCGGTTCCCCCGCGCGGCGGCCCGGGTAGGCCCTGGCACGGTGAAGACGCCGGGCGGACCCTGGGGAGGACGTCGGCGCGCCACCCCGCACGGTCGCGGTGACCGGTACGGTCACGGCCGTGGACGACGACGGCACACCCTCCCCCGAGCCCGCCACCGACCCCGGCACCGGGACGGCCCCGCCACGGGCCCGACGGCGCGGCCCCCTCGTCGCGGTGGCCGCCGCGGGCGTGGGCGGTGTTCTCGCGGTGGTCGCCGCCGTCGTCGGGCCGGCAGCGCTGCGCACCGCGGCCGAGCAGCCCGCCCCGGCCACCTCGTCGGTCGGCCCGACGACCCCCGCACCCGGCGCGACGCCCGCGCCGACCTCCCCCGAGAGCGACCACGAGGCCGTCGCGGCGCGGCTGCGGGCGCTGCCCGGCGTCGCGGCCGTCGAGGCGCTGGGGACCGCGGGCGAGTCCGCGCGCGTCACGCTGGTCAGCCCGCTGCCGACACCCGAGGAGGCGCAGCGCACCGCCGACGACGCGAGCGCGATCGTCGCCGCCGTGCCCGGCGGTGGTGCCTGGTCGCTCCGCGTCGAGGGCACGGGCGCGGGCGGCGGGACGTTCGCCGTCGCGCACGGCCCGGGCGCGGACACCGACCGCGGCATCGACCCGGCCACCGGGGAGCCCCGCCCCGAGCTCCTCGGGGCCGACGCCGTGGCCGACGCCGTGCGCCTCGTCGCCCACGACCCCGTGCGCCGCGTGTTCCTGTCCCCGGGGTCCGCGTCGGTCGACGTCCGCGCGGCCGGGGACCTCGTCGCGGCCGCCGCGCTCGTCCGTGCGGAGAGCCGGGGGCTGACGAGCCTCGGTGTCGCCGGCGGCGCCGTCGGCACCTACGACGACGGCGGGCAGTCCGTCCCCGACGACGCGCTGCTCACCCTGCTCGGAGAGGTCGCCGCGGAACCTGGCGTGACGCAGGTCGTGCACGAGACCGCGCGGGACACGTTCCCGCCGAGACCCCTGCTCACCGTCATCACCTCGGGCGACGCCGCCGTGGTCGCGCGGACCCTCGACGGCGCCGCCTATGCCGGCCCGACCCTCGCGTACCAGGTCCACGGCTCGACCGACGGCGGCGCGTCCGCGACGCGCTCCGGGTTCGTCGCGGGAGCCGCCGCACCGACGACCGGGACGCCCCCCGCGGGCGCGTGCGCCCCCGGCGACCTCACGCTCGGGGCCCTCGGGTTCGACGCCGCGGCGGGGCGCCGGTTCCTCACCGTCACGGCCCGCAACAACGGCAGCGCGGAGTGCGTCCTCGCGGGCGCGCCCGCGGTCCGCTTCGTCGCCGACGACGGCTCGGAGACGGACGTGCTCCTCGAGCCGGACGACGACGGTCTCGCCCCGATCACGCTCGCGCCGGGCGCCACCGCCTGGGCCGCGCTCTCGTGGCGCGGTGGGTCGACAGCGGACGACCCGCCGCTCGTCACGACGCTGCTCGTGGCCCCGCACCCAGGAGACCCCGAGTCGGTCGTCGGGCTCGCGGGAATCCCCGGCGTCGGGGACGGCCTCGACCTGCTCGGCGGCGGGACCGCGACGATCGGGTCGTGGACGCCCGCGCGGGAGCTCGCGAGCTGACGCGTCACCCGAACGTCGCGGTGAACACCTGGACGCCGGGTGGGACGTCGAGCTCCACGAGACCCTCCGTCGGGCCGTCGCCCTCCAGGACGGGGTAGAGCGTCGGGCTGCCGGACACGTCGATCTCGCGGGTCGTGGTCCGCCCGTCCGTCGTGACGCGCGCCGTGACGGTGCCCTCGCCGCCGAGCACCGTGAACACGTCGGTCGAGCGGTACGCGAGACGCACGCGCGCGTCGTCGGACACGGCGGTCGCGCCCTGGAAGTCGACGTCCCACGTGCCGCCGAGCGAGAACGTGTCCTGCCGCTGGTCGTCGGCGAGCGTGAAGTCCTGCTGCCCCGCGGCATAACGCGGCTCGCCCGCGTAGTTGACGACGCGCTTGATGGAGAAGTACGTCTCGGGCGTCGTCTCGTCCTGCGGGGTGGTGTCGCCGACGGCGGTGGGCTCGGGCAGCTCGACGCCCGGGTTCGCGTCCTCGAGGAGCTCGCGCACCAGGCGCTCGGTGTCCTCGTACCCGCCCTCCCCGAAGCGGATGTGGCGCACGGTCCCGTCGGCGTCGACGAGGTACTGCGCGGGCCAGTAGCGGTTCCGGTAGGCCGTCCAGGTCGCGTACGCGTTGTCCTGGGCCACGGGGTAGGTGACGCCGAGGTCCTGCGCGCCCGCGACGACGTTGCGCGTCTCGCGCTCGAACGCGAACTCGGGCGTGTGCACCCCGACGACCTCGAACCCCGCGCCGACGTCGCGGTACCGGTCGTACCAGGCGTTGACGTGCGGGATCGCGCGCTGGCAGTTGATGCAGGAGTAGGTCCAGAAGTCGACCAGCACGACCTTGCCGCGCAGCCCCTCGAGCGTCAGCGCCTCGCCGCCCGGGGTGTTGAGCCACGTGTCGATGCCGCGCAGCTCCGGGGCCGTGCCGCAGTCCTCCAGCACGGGCGCGCCGTTCGAGCAGTTCGACAGCTCGCGGTTCTCGTCGGTGACGAGCCCGCCGAGGTCGAGCGCCTCGCGCACGGCGTCGTTCTCGTCGACCCGCTGCTGGAGCGCGCCCGTGTAGTCGGGCAGGGCGCGCTGGAGCGCGGCGGGGAGGTTCAGCGCGAGCGCGCCCGCGAGCGCGATCATCACGACGCCGCCCGTGACGCGGATGCCGCGCGTGTGCCGCTGGAACCCGCGGACCCGCTCCGCGACGCGGCGCCCCGCGAGCGCGAAGACCAGGAGCGGGATCGCCGCACCGACCGCGAACGACACCGTGAGGGCGACGGTGCCCGGGCCGATGTTCCCCGTCGCCCCGGCCACGGTGATCGCTGCGAGGACCGGCCCGGCGCACGGCACGTACAGCACGCCGAGGCCGAGGCCGAGCACGAACGCCCCGCGGTCCTGGCGGGCGGCGCCGCGTCGTGCCCCGAGCGCCGCGACCCGCCGGAACGGCCGCTCCAGGACCTCCTCGACGCGCGGAACGATCATCCCCACGCCGATCGCGACGAGGAGGACGATGCCCGCCCAGCGCAGCAGGTCCTGCGGGAGCCCGAGCGCGGTCAGCAGGAGGGAGCCGAGGAGCGTGAAGACGCTGAAGCTGAGGACCAGGCCCGCGATGACGAGGTAGGGGCGCCACGAGCGGCGCGCGGTCCGCCGCGTCGCGCGGGGCCCGGGCCCGCCGCCGGCCGGGGCGGCGGGCTCCGCGTCCCCCGTCGACAGGTCGAGGGCGAGCGCCCCGCCACGCGTCGGACGCGCCGCGACCTCCCGCGACCCGGCGGCCTCCGGCGCGCCGACCGGGCCACCCCGGCCACGCAGCCCCGCGGCCGGGCGACCGCCGACGCGGACCGCGTCCGGGACGCCCGCGAACAGCCCCGGGGAGACGCCGCCCGTCCCGGTCTCCGCGGTGCCCGACGGCGTCGCCCCCGTGCGCGCGCCCTGCACGCCGCCCGCGAAGAAGATGACGGGCAGCATGGGCAGGATGCACGGCGAGATCCCCGTGATGAGTCCGCCGAGCAGGCCGATGACGATGAGCGTCTCCATGCCCGGGGTTCGGACCGGCGGCCCTCGCGGATGGGTCCGCCGCGCGCCGAGGGGACGTCGCCGGGCGCACGACGACGGCCCCGACCGTCCGGTCGGGGCCGTCGGGACCCGCTCGCGCGGGTCCACCGCGCGCCCGCTTCTGGACGCGCAGGGAGGATCACATCGTCGGCATGAGCACCGTGTCCACGAGGTACACGGTCGCGTTCTGCGTCATCACGCCACCGCACACGACGGCCGCGTCGTTGACCATGAGCTCGTCGCCCGATCCGGTGACCTCGACCGTGCCGCCCTCGACGGTCTCGTGCTCGCCGGCGACCTGGTCGGGCGTGAGCTGGCCGGGCACCACGTGGTACGTGAGGATCTTCGTCAGCGTGTCGGAGTCCGTCTTCAGCGACTCGAGCGTCGCGGCGTCGATCTTGGCGAACGCGTCGTCGACGGGGGCGAACACGGTGAACTCGCCGCCGTTGAGCGTGTCGACGAGGTTGACGTCCGGGTTGAGCTCACCCGAGACGGCCGCGGTGAGCGTCGTGAGCAGCGGGTTGTTCGACGCCGCCACGGCGACGGGGTCCGTCGACATCCCGGTGATCGACCCGGCGCCGTCGGGCACCTGCTCCGCGTAGGCGGCACAGCCGGGGCCCACGAGGTTCGCGGCGGGGTCGGCCGCCATGTCGTCCGAGCCCTCGGTCGAGTCGTCGGTCATGTCGTCGGACGTCGAGTCGTCCGTCATGGTGTCGGACTGCGAGTCGGTCGTCGTCGAGTCGGACCCCGTGTCCGTGTCCGAGCTGCACGCGGACAGGCCGAGCACGGCGAGCGTGGCGATGCCGGCGACGGCGTACGACGTGCGGGTGCGAACGTTCATCGGTCTCTCCTCGGGTCGTCGCCCCGCCGGTGCGGGGCGTCATGCCGAGGGTTCGGAGCGCCGCCCCGGGTGGATGGGTCGGGATCGGCACGAGTTTCTCCCGCGCGCGTCCCGACCCCTCCGGGCCGCTGCGCTCAGCCGACGAGCGCGACCACCGGGTCCGTCGTGGGCTGCTCCGAGCCGCCCGCCGGCTCGACCGTCACGGCCATGCCGACGCCCGGCTCGTCCTGGACGAGCCGCGACGTGCTGCCGTCCTGGACGTCGAGGACGCCCGCCGAGACGACGGCGCCGTCGGGCTCGACCACCCAGAGCTGGTAGTCACGGTCGTCGCCCGCGTCCGGCAGGTCGGACGCGCGGAAGTACATGTCGTCGCCCGCCGCGAGGACGGACGCCTGCCCGCCGCCCGCCACGTCGCCGTGCAGGATCGTCGCGTCGGGGTCGGCGAGCATGCGCTCGATCGCGTCCGCCCGCGCCTCCAGGCGGGACTGCTCCTGCGTCGCGCGGACCGCGACCGTGGTCGGGACGGCCACCGCGACCACCGCGGCCACGGCCGCCGCGAGCCCGGTCCAGCGTCGGCGGCGGGCGCGACGCGCGGCCGCGAGGTCGACGACGACGCCCCCCGTGCTCTCCCCGGCGGACAGGGCCGCGTCCGCGGACGCGGCCACGCGGGCCAGGACGGCGTCGCGCAGCGCGGGCGGCGGTGCGCTCTCGACGGCGAACGCCGCCACGACGTCGCGGTACTCGTCGAGCTCGCGCCGCGCGTCGGGGTCGGCCGCGAGCAGGCGCTCGACGGCGCGCCGCTCGACGTCGTCCACCGCGTCGAGCGCGTAGGCGGGGAGCAGGTCGCGGACGTCCGGACGGTCGTCCGCGCCATCACCGCGGGGCGTGGTCGGGTCAGCCACGACGCACCCCCAGGCAGTCGCGGAGCCGCAGGAGCCCGTCCCGGATGCGGGACTTCACGGTCGGCAGCGCGGCGTCGAGCCGCTCCGCGACCTCCCGGTAGGTGAGCCCGCCGTAGTACGCCTGCACGACCGCCTCCCGCTGCGTCGCCGTGAGCGAGTCCAGGCACCGCCGCACGGCCGCGCCCTCGAGACGTCGCTCGACGTCCTCCACCACCACGTCCCGCGGTGCCGCGGCCGTCGAGGCGTCCACGTCGCGCTGGTCGCGGTCGCGGCGCGCCTGCTCGGCCCGCACGCGGTCCACCGCGCGCCGCCGGGCGAGCGTGGCGACCCAGGTCCGCGCCGAGCCGCGGGTCGCGTCGTAGCGCGCCGCCGTCTGCCACACCTCCACCATCACCTCCTGCACGACCTCCGCCGCGTGGTCCGGGTCCCGCAGGACCCCCAGGCACGTGCCGTACGCGACCGGCGCGAGCGCGTCGTAGACGGGCGCGAACGCGGCGGGGTCGCCGCCGGCGCACGCCGCGAGGGCGGCGTCGACGGCCGGGTTCGTCGTCACGGGAGGTGGCACCCGGTCAGTGTGCAGCACGGGCGCCTCCCGCACGCGCTGCGGCGCGTCGACCACGGCTCTCGGCACCCGACCTCCCGTCGCCAGCGCCGTCCCGGTCCGTCCGGGACACCCTGGGTTCGGCGCCGACGCGCGGACGGATGGGTCCCCGCCCCGCGGGCACCGCTCAGAGCGCGCGTCGGGCGCGGACCGCGCCCGCGAGCTCGCGCAGGAGGTCGGCCGTCGTGTCCCAGTCGATGCACGCGTCCGTGACGGACTGCCCGTAGACGAGGCCGCTCGGCGCGGGCTTCTGCGCGCCCGCCACGAGGAAGCTCTCCATCATGAGGCCCGTGATGCCCTGCTCGCCCTCGGCCAGCCGCGCGGAGACCTCGCGCACGACCTCCGCCTGGCGCACGTGGCTCTTGCCGGAGTTGCCGTGCGACGCGTCGACCACGAGCCCGTGCTCCGTGACCCCGCCGCGGCCCGAGGTGCGCGCGACCGCGAGCGCCGCCGCGACGTCGTCGGCCCCGTAGTTGGGGCCCGAGCGCCCGCCGCGCAGGATGACGTGGCAGTCGGGGTTGCCCGCGGTCTCCACGGCGGCGGCCCGGCCGAGCGAGTCCATGCCGAAGAACGTGTGCTCGCTCGCCGCGGTGATGCAGCCGTCGACCGCGATCTGCACGTCGCCGTCGGTCGCGTTCTTGAACCCGACGGGCATGGACAGGCCCGAGGCGAGCTGGCGGTGCACCTGCGACTCGGCGTTGCGCGCGCCGATCGCGCCCCACGACACCGCGTCCGCGATGTACTGCGGGCTCGTCGGCTCGAGGAACTCGCACGCGGCCGGGACGCCGGCGTCGAGCACGCCGAGCAGCACCTCGCGCGCGAGGCGCAGGCCGTGGTGCACGTCGTGCGACCCGTCGAGGTGCGGGTCGTTGATGAGGCCCTTCCAGCCCACGGTCGTGCGCGGCTTCTCGAAGTAGACGCGCATGACGACCATGAGGTCGTCCGCGAGCTCGTGCGCGACGGCGGCCAGGCGCCCCGCGTACTCGAGCGCGGCCTCGGGGTCGTGCACCGAGCACGGGCCGACGATGACGAGGAGGCGGTCGTCGTCGCCCGCGAGGACGTCACGGACCTCGCGGCGCGACGTCGTCACGAGGTCGCTGCGCGTCGCACCGAGGGGCAGGTCGGCGAGCATGGCGCGCGGCGCGGGGAGGGCGTCGAGCGCGCGGACCCGCAGGTCGCTCGTGCGCGCCTGGAGCTCGGGGCTGTCCACGGGGTCGACGGTACTCGTCGCGCCGTCGGTCGTCGCGGTCTCGGGCGAGGTGGTGGTGCTGGTCACGGGGGGCTCCTGGTCTGTGCGGCGGGGTCTGGGAACGCCGTGAGTCGGGATGCCCAGCGGCGCTCCACCGGCCTGCTGCCGCCCGTGGTCCCGGAGCGGCCCGTCTCACGACGAAGGGCCCGGACGCGGTCCGCGTCCAAGGCCCTGTGCTGGCTCCGGGTGGTGATCTGTGGTCAGGCTGACGCCCGCACGGCCCCACCGGGAGCCTGCGTAGAGCGCCAATACCACTGAGAAGTCACGAGCCGACGGTAGCACAGCGCCTCCGAGGGGCGGACGGCCCGTCTCACGGGCCGGTCGGGCAGCGCCTACGCTCGGGGCATGCCGATCCCCGAGTTCGTCGCCGCCCTCCGGTCCCACGTCGGGACCGACCTGCTGTGGATGCCGGGGGTGTCGGGTGTCGTCGTGGACGACGCCGGCCGGGTGCTGCTCGGGCAGCGCGCCGACTCCGGCCAGTGGGCCGTGATCAGCGGGATCCTCGAGCCGGGCGAGGACCCGGCGGTCGGGCTCGCGCGCGAGGTGCTCGAGGAGACGGGCGTCGAGGTCGTGGTGGACGCGCTCGTCGCGGTGACGGTCACGGAGCCGATGGAGTACCCCAACGGCGACCGGTCGCAGTACCTCGACCTGGCGTTCCTGTGCCGCCCGGCGTCGCCGGCGGCCGCCGCGGCGGCGCACGTCGCGGACGACGAGTCCCTCGCCGTCGCGTGGTTCGCCCCGGACGCCCTGCCCGACGACGTCGCGCGCTCGTCGACCGAGCGCCTTGGCCACGCCCTCGCGCGGCTCGCCGACCCCTCAGCCGGCCCGTTCTTCGTCCGCTGACGCGGCGGCCAGCGCGTCGGGCACCGCCCGTCCGCCCCCGGCAGGGCCGAGCCAGCGCACCGCGAGCAGGCACGCGTCGTCGTCCTCCGGCGCGCGCGAGACGACGGCCTCCAGCAACCGGTCGTCGCGCAGGCCGACGTCGAGGGCGCGCGTGACGACGTCCGCGAGCTCGTCGAGCGCGAGCGCGAGCGGCCGGTCGCGGCGCTCGACCACGCCGTCCGTGAAGAGCAGCAGGAGGTCGCCCGGGGCGAGCCGCACGGCCTTCGCGACGCGCGGCGTCGTGCCCCGCACGCCCAGCGGCGTCGACCGGGCCTCCCACAGGTACGCCGCGGAGCCGCCGGCCCGCACGAGCAGGGGCGGCAGGTGGCCCGCGCACGTGTAGCGCAGCACCCCGGCCCGCAGGTCGAGCTCCCCGTACACGAGGCTCGCCATGAAGCCCGTGCCCGTCCGGTCGACGAAGCGGTCGACGCGCTCGACCACCTCCTCGGGCGGCAGCCCCGTGTCGGACGCGGCCCGGACGGCGGTGCGCAGCTGCCCCATCGACGTCGCCGCCTTGAGACCGCGGCCGACGACGTCCCCCACGCTGAGCGCGACGACGTCGGGCGCGACCCGGAAGGTGTCGTACCAGTCGCCGCCGACCTGGAGGTCGTGGACGCCCGGGCGGTAGCACGCCGAGACGTCGACCTGCGGGTCGGTGACGATCCCGTCCGAGAGCATCGCGCCCTGGAGCTCGCTCGCGACCGAGACGCTCTGCTCGTGGACCCGCGCGCGCGAGAGCGCGAGCGCCGCGAGCTGGCCCGCGGCGGCGGCGGTGCCCAGGTCGACGGGGTCGGAGCCCGCGGCGCGGCGTGGTTCGAGCGCGAGCACGCCGAGCAGCGCGCCCGCGGTGCGCAGCGGCACGACGACCGTCCCGTCGTCCCGCACCGTCGCCTCCGTGAGCTCGTCGATCGTCGGCGCCAGGACGCCGACGGCGCCGCCCCACCGCCGCAGCGGGCCGCGCTCCTGCGCCGTCCACAGCGCGGCGTCGCCCGCGCCCAGCATCGTGACGGCCGCGCGGAGCAGGACCCACGCGACGCCGTCGAGACCGGCGACGCTCGCGAGGTCGGCGGCGACGCCGTGCAGCAGCCGCACCCGGCGCTCCGCCTCCTCCGCCGCGCGGCGCGCCTCGACGAGCTCGTGCTCGAAGCGCGACCGCTCGCGCGCGCCGAGCATCGCGACCTCGATCAGCCGCTCGCCGCGTGCCTCGCGCTCGATCGCCGTGAGCAGCACGGGCTCACGACCCCGCGGCGTGCGGAGCTCGACCGCGACCTCGTCCACGCGGCCCTCGATGTGCAGGCGCGGGGCGACGTGCGTCTCCCAGAAGATGCGCCCGCCCACCGTGAGCAGGTCCGCCAGACGGCGGCCCGCGACCGCCTCGACGTCCGGGACCTCGATCGTCCGCAGGAACTCGTCGTTGGCGTCGAGGACGCGCGCCTCGGTGTCGAGGAGGAGCAGCGCGACGGGGGCGAGCGCCCAGCGCTCGGCCCGGGACATCGCCATCAGGCGGCGCCCAGCCAGTCGCGCATCGCGCGCACGAGGAGGTCCGGGTGCGAGAGGTTCGGGCAGTGCCCCACCGAGTCGATGACGACGAGGTCGCTGCCGGGCAGGTGCTCGTGCACGTAGCGCCCGACCTCGGGCGGCGCGATGACGTCCTCCCGGCTCTGCACCACGAGGCTCCGGGTGCGCACGCGCGCCAGGTCCGCCCGGTTGTCGCCGAGGAACGTCGCGCGTGCGAACTGCCGGGCGACCGCCGGGTCGTTGCGCCGGAACACCGCGGCGAGCTCGTCGCCGAGCGCCGGGCGGTCCGGGTTCCCGGCGATCACGGGTGCCATGACCTGCGTCCAGCCGAGGTAGTTCGCGTCCATCGTCTCCAGGAGCTCGTCGATCTCCTCGGCGGTGAACCCGCCGCGGTAGCCGTCGTCGTCGACGTACCGCGGGCTCGGGCCCACGAGCACCAGCCGGTCGAACAGGTCCGGGCGGTCGGCCGCCGCGAGCAGCGCGATCACGGCGCTCACCGAGTGGCCCACGAGCACCACGGGCCCGCGCCCCTCCCCCGGCCCGACGGCCTCGACGATCTCCACCACGTCCGCGGCGTAGCCCGCGAGGTCGGCGTGCCGGACGGCGTCGTGCGCGGTGGGGTGCGACGCCCCGCACCCCGAGTGGTCGAACAGCACGACCCGGTGGTCCGTCGCGAACGCGGGCGCGACGAAGCGCCACATCGACTGGTCGCAGCCGAAACCGTGCGCGAAGACCATCGTCGGGCCGTCCTGCGCCCCCATGACCCGCACGTTGTTGCGCTCGTGCACGTCCACGCGTCACAGCGTAGGGGGGAAGGGGTCGCGAGGGGCAGCGGCACCCCGGGGTGAGACCCGCGCACGGCACAATGTCCTCATGCGTGTCTCGGCGAAGGCGGACTATGCGGTGCGGGCGTGCGCCGAGCTCGCGGCGTCGCCGCACGGCGACCCGGTGCGGGCGGAGGACCTCGCGACGGGTCAGGGCCTCCCGGTGAGCTTCCTCGAACGGATCCTCGGCGACCTGCGCCGGGCCGGGATCGTCGCGAGCGTCCGCGGGCGCTCCGGCGGCCACCGCCTCGCGCGCCCGGCGTCCGAGGTGACGCTGGCCGACGTCTTCCGGGCGGTCGACGGCCCGCTCGTCACGGTCCGCGACGAGCGCCCCCCGAACCTGGAGTACGACGGGTCCGCCGCAGGCCTGCTCGAGGTGTGGATCGCGCTGCGCGCGAGCGTCCGCGACGTGCTGGACCGCGTGACGATCGACGACGTCGTGCGCCGCGACCTGCCCGACGACGTGCACGCGCTCGCGGCCCGCGCCGACGCGTGGGAGAACCCCTGATTCTTACGTAAAGCGGAGAGTTTCACATTCCTACGATCGCAACAACGACACGAAGCGCCTCTCTCGCGCCAGTTTGAGGAGCGAGTCAAGTCTTAGTTCGTCCGTTCGAAGGCGCAGCGACCGTTCGACGCCCGTTCGAATCTCCGCTCTCAATTCCTCAGTAAGGCCCGCATGATGCGCCGAGTGTTCGATTATCTCACTGGCGAACTGGTGTGGGGTGACCCCTCGCGATACTAGCGACTGCCGCAAAGCGGCAACCTCTCGTCGGATAGACCACGCCATCCGCTCATCGTAAGAATACAGCAGTCGCCCACGCGCGCGATCGTACACGTAGGTAATCCCCACGGATTCAACCGCATCCCCCTTCTCCACCTTCCGGACAGGGCTGCGCAAGGCGAGCGGGCCCAATACGCCACACAGAACGCCGTAGATCAGGCCTTTCGCACCGGATGGAATCGCCATTGCAGCCGGCAATACGAAACCCGTAGCGACCAGTGCGGCGACAAGACCGTCGAGGAGTGCGACCATCACGGCAGAAGTTAGACCTCGCCACCTTGAACGGCTGAACGCATGGGCCTGAGACCTCTCGTAGAGTTCAAAAAACGTCACGAGAATAGCCGCTGCGGCAGCCGAACCGAAGAGCATGCGTTAACCTAACCAATGGTAGGCATGAACTCCGTCAACCTCTCTCATGCCAACTCGCCGCTGCTGCACCAGTTCCGACAATCTTGATTCCACTTCCGATGAAGATGCGCCGGACTCTAGCACGAGCTCGTCGATTGTCGCGGAACTGCGCGCCCCCAGAAGAAGACGAATGGACTCAACGATAGGCTCGAAAGCCAACAAGCCATCGAACCGACTGAGAGGAAACTGGGGAGCCGATCGGAGTATTCCAAGCACTTCGCGCGCAGTGTTTCCTTCGTAAACCGGCCCTTTCACACGCGTCTGTTTTGACACCAGTCGGCCGCCATTTAGGTCTAGCACACGGAGCTTTTGCTTGAGTCTCGATCCAGAATACTGACTCAGATCCAACGTATAGCATTCACTCCTCTCGCCAGCCCTCTCCTTGTCGGAGACACTGCCATCAATCAAGTGAAGCAGTCGAACCTCAAGCAGCCGCGTAAGGACGGCGTAGAGATCTGGATTTCTGTCACGGTCGCGGAAATCGACGCGGAAGTACGTGAAACCACGGTCGTCGAGGCAAAAGTCCCGTACCTCATTGAGCGCCCGGTAGGCCTGCGGAGCGAAACCAGCATTGGATGCCAGGTCGTCTTCAAGTTCGCCGAGTTTGCTCTGCGCGGCGTCTCCCGCCGCTTGGTTTACTTCGATAATGCCCACAGCGCGCGAACCTGACCGCGCACGAGCCTTGGTTGTCGCCGATGCGGCGAGGGTCAAGAAGTCGCGGGGAACACCGCCAGAAGCGAAAACCAGACGCTCGAAAGACTCCCGATTAAAAAGCGAGTTCAAGTTGTCAATCCCCACGGCTGCACAATACCGTGTGAACATGTCGCGCATAAAACGAATAGTGCCGCCGGGATCCTGCAAACTCAGATCAAGATCGACCAAGTCAGCATCTTGCCCGGTCTGCAGCCCGGTCGGCGGACTGGGGCGGAACCACCGCGTCAGGTGCCGAACCGAAGCAACCTTCAACCAGACATCTGAATCCCGTGTTGCTCCGTGCAATAGATCCAGCACGTCTGCCTGCTCGGCGCGTGGGATGAAATAAAAGTCGTCGAGAAATACGTAGAGCCTTAGGCCAAGGCCGAAAGTGGCGTACTGGATCGCCTGTTGTAGCGATGGAACCATCCTTCGAACGGCAACAGGATCCGCTTCCCCGTCTAGAGCAACATCAATCGAGGCGTGAAGTCGCTCCAGGTTCTTCGCTAGCTTTGCGTCAGATCGACCGCGTGCACGCGCCTCCGAGATCAGGGTGTCGATGACTTTTTCCTGAACCAGGAGAAACGCTCTCTCAATTCCTTGGTCACGAAGAGGCTGAACGTTCACCCAAACGGTAACGTGGCCTTCGCTCTCAACCAGGCGCTTGGCCTCGAGAAGCAGCGCGGTCTTACCCGCCCCGCGGCGCCCGAAAACTAAGTGATGTCTGGTCCCTGTAACTGCCGCGAGATTAGCAGTGTTATTCGGAATGTATGATAGGCTCGGCTGCGCTTCCGACGTTCGCGAACGCGAAGTCAACAGTTGGATGAGCCTCGAAACTCGCGGGTCCTGGATTCCGGTAAGCGGACCCTCCGGGGCTGGGGCGGCATCCCGCCGCGTGCGCACCGTAACAAGAACGCTCTTCCCGTTTAGGATAAATGCGTCCTCGATTTGACCAGCAAGGGCGACCGCTCGCTCGCGATCCGAGCGGTTAACCGAGATGACAAAGATGCGCTCGTCGCCTAACGCCTGGGAGTCGACTTCAGCGTCACCCAACTGTGCACGGTGGAGCGCCTGGCGCACCTCTTCCATTTCAAGATCTGTGGACAACGCCCTCACCCTTCTGGTCTGCCTGTGCAGAGTAGCGCAGGCGCGACCTGCTCCACGGCAGTCAAGGGCGCGCCCTCCGGGCGTGGCTGCGCGCCCGCGGAGCCCAACTCCCGTTAACACTGGCCCACGATGCGGGCGGCGCTTCACATAGTGGACCCGCCCGGTCAACCTTGTCAGGACACGTCGGGACCCTCCCGGCACCCGAGCAAGGAGGCCCCGGTGCGGACCCTCGTCCTGCTGGCCCTCGTGGGCCTCGGTGCCCAGCTCGTCGACGGCAGCCTCGGCATGGCGTACGGCGTGACGTCCACGACGCTCCTCCTCGCGATCGGGACGAACCCCGCGGCGGCGTCGGCGACGATCCACCTCGCGGAGATCGGGACGACGCTCGCGTCCGGCGCGGCGCACTGGCGGTTCGGCAACGTCGACTGGAAGGTCGTGCTGCGCATCGGCGTGCCGGGCGCGCTCGGGGCGTTCGCGGGCGCGACGTTCCTCGCGAACCTGTCGACCGAGGTCGCCGCCCCCGTCATGTCGCTGCTGCTCCTCGCGCTCGGCGTCTACGTGCTCTCGCGCTTCACATTCGCCGGGCTGCCGACGGGTCGTCTGGGCCTGCCGCTGCGCAAGCGGTTCCTCGCGCCGCTCGGTCTCGTGGCGGGCTTCGTCGACGCCACGGGCGGCGGCGGCTGGGGCCCGGTGGGCACGCCCGCCCTGCTCGCGTCGGGCCGGATCGAGCCCCGCAAGGTCATCGGGTCCATCGACACGAGCGAGTTCCTCGTCGCGGTCGCCGCGTCGCTCGGGTTCCTCCTGTCGCTCGGCTCGCAGGGGATCGACCTGACGTGGGTCGTGGCGCTCCTCCTCGGCGGGCTCGTCGCCGCGCCGATCGCGGCCTGGCTCGTCCGGATGCTCCCGCCCCGGATCCTCGGCTCGGCCGTGGGCGGCGTCATCGTGCTCACCAACGTCCGCACGCTGCTGCGCTCCGACTGGGTCGACGCGATCGGCGCGGTCCAGGGCGTCGTGCTGGCGCTCGTCGCGGTCGTCTGGGCCGCCGCCGTCGTCTGGTCGGTGCGGGCGCACCGCCGCGCCGTGGCGGCGGAGGCAGCGGCCGACCCGACACCCGCCGACACCCCCCACCCTGCCCCGGCCACCCGCTGACCCGGCCCCCGCCGAGCAGGCGGTTGTGGTCCGTCCTCGCCGCCGGACGGACCACAACCACCTGCTCGGCCTCCGGGGATCTCAGTCGCGCGCGTAGCGGCGGACGAACGTCGCGAGGATGCGGTGCGGCTCCCGGACGTCGCCGCGCCGGACGGTCGCCTCGACGTCGCCCGCGGCGTCGGGCGGGAAGTACCCGTAGTCCCGGTAGACGCCGATGCGCGTGAGGATGCCCTCCAGGTCGAGCTCCGGGTGGAACTGCGTCGCGTAGAGGTTCTCCTTGACGCGGAACATCTGCACCGGGCACGCGTCCGACGTCGCGAGCAGCACCGCGTGCGGCGGCAGCTCCCGCACCGCCTCCTTGTGGCCCACGTACGCCTCGAACGCGTCGGGCAGGCCCGCGAGCAGCGGGTCCGCCCGGCCTTCCGGGGTGAGCCGGATCGTCACGGGCGAGATGGGCTCGGCGTACGTGTCGTCCAGCACCGCGCCCTCGTGCAGCCCGAGCGTCCCGACGCCGTAGCACGCCCCGAGGAACGGGACGTCGCGCTCGACGATCTCGTCCAGGAGCGGTGCGAGCTCGCGCTCGACGCGGCGCTGCGTCGCCGACTTCTCCGCCTCGGGCCGCGACGAGTCGAACGGGCTGCCGCCGACGATCACCCCCGAGTACGCGTCGAGGTCGATCGCCGGCAGCGGGCCCGCCTCCATCCGTACGCGGTGCAGCTCGTGGGGCGCGAGGCCGGAGTGACGCAGGACCGCCGCGTGCTCGCCGTCCGCGGCCGGGTCCTCCGCCCGGGACGCCAGGAGCAGGAAGGGCTTCATGCCGGTCAGGCTAGGGGCGCCCCGGAGGCCACGCCCGCGGGGACCGGGCGGTGGCCCGGGCGGCGGGCCGGGCGGTGCCGGGTGCCCGGCACCGTGGTCGGGCCCCGCCTCAGCTCCAGCGGAAGAGCCGGATGCCGAGCGGCAGGAGCACGGCCGTCCACACGACCATGACGACCACCTGCACCGTGGGGAAGCCCTCCTCGAACCACCCCGCCGTCATCGCCTGCGACGCGGCACCCAGCGGGGTGAACCTGCCGACCTGCGCGACGGCCTCCGGCATCATCGGCCCCGGCGTCCACAGCCCGGAGAGGAACAGGAGCGGGAAGTAGATCAGCGTCCCGATCGCGGACGCGGTGCTCGCCTTGGGCGCGCGCGCCGCGACGAGGGTGCCGAGCGCGTACATCGACGCGACGCCGAGGACGAACGCCAGCACGACCGTCGCCGCGTTCTGCGGTGCCGGCAGGCCGAACACGAGCTGCCCGACGACGAGCGCGACGGCCGACGCGACCACGACGGCCACGAGGTTGATGACGAGGTGCGCGACGACGATCCCCTGCGGGCGCATGGGCGTCGTCGACAGCCGCCGCAGCAGGCCCTTCTCGCGGAACGTGGCGAAGTAGACCGGCATGGTCGTCAGGGCCGGGGTCGCGATCGCCGCGGCGAGCACCACGGGCGCGTAGAGAGCGACGGGCGTGAGCCCGCCCCACGGCGGGGGCGCGTCCTCGATCGGCACGCGCATGCCCGGGATGGCGAACCCGACCCCGACGAGCAGGACGGTCGGGAACACGAGCGCGAAGAACACCGTCCCCGGGTCGCGCAGCCAGAGCCGCGCCTCAGTGGCAAGCAGGACGCCGAACCCGCGCCAGCCGCTGCTGCGGCGGACGGGCACGGCGGACGGGGTCAGGGTCGTGGCGGTCATCGGGACTCCCCTCGGGTCGGTCGGGCGTCGGTCGCGTCCGAGGCGTCGGTCGCGTCCGGGTCGTACGTGCGGCCGGTCACGGCCACGAAGACGTCCTCGAGCGTGCGGGAGACGGTCCGGACGTCGTCGGGCACGACCTCGTGCTCGGCGAGCGCGAGCACGACGGCGGGCAGCACCCGCCGGGAGCCCGTGACCTCGATCTCGCGCCCGCCGGTCGGCGACGCCTCGACGCGCTCGACGTCCGCGAGCCCCGCGATCGTGTGCAGCGCGAGGTCGTGGTCCGCGGGCGGCACGCGCAGGCGCACGGTGCGCGACGTGTCGACGGAGTCGACGAGCTCGGCGGGCGTGCCCTGCGCGACGACCCGGCCGCGGTCGATGATGACGAGCCGGTCGCACAGGCGCTCCGCCTCGTCCATGAAGTGCGTGACGAGCAGGATCGTCACGCCGCGGTCGCGCACGCGCTCGACGAGCTCCCACGTCGCGCGGCGGGCCGCCGGGTCCAGCCCGGTGGTCAGCTCGTCGAGGATCGCGACGCGCGGGTTCCCCACGAGCGCGAGCGCGATCGACAGGCGCTGCTTCTGCCCGCCCGAGAGCTTGGCGAACGCGACGCGCCGGTGCGCGGCGAGGTCGAGCAGGTCGAGGAGCTCCTCCACGTCGCCGGGCGACGCGTAGAACGACGCGAAGAGCCGCATCGCCTCCTCGACCGTGATCTTCTCGTTGAGCGCGGCCTCCTGGAGCTGGACGCCGACGACGTCGCGCACCGCGGCGGGGTCGGCCTGCGGGTCGACGCCGAGCACGCGCACCGTGCCGCCGTCGGCCTGGCGCAGCCCGGCGAGGCACTCGACGGTCGTCGTCTTGCCGGCCCCGTTGGGCCCGAGGATGCCGAAGATCTCGCCCTGCCGGACGGTGAGGCTCACGCCCTCGACCGCGACGGTGCGCGTGCCGGAACCCTGCGGTCCCGGGTACGTCTTGCGCAGGTTCCGGATCTCGACGACCGGGGCGCGCCCGGCCGTGCGGTCGGTGGGCGGGGCGGGCGACGTCGCCGTCGTGCCGCCCGGGGGCGGTGCTGCGGTGCTCATGGTGACCTCCAGGAGGGTGTGCGGCACCCACGGACGGCGCCGTGCGCCGCCCGGACGGGTGGGAGTGCGGTCGGGAGGGTGCTGCCGGTCAGGCGCTCGCGGTGCCCGCGAACTCGACCGGACGGATCGCGACGCCCCGCAGGACGACGCGCAGGAGCAGTGCGGCGAGCACGACCCCGACGAGCCCGCCGAGCACGGCGAGCCAGACGGGGGTGCCGTCGAGACCGACGACGCGCGAGAGCGCGTGGCCGAAGAACCCGGAGCGCAGGAACACCTCGCTCACCAGGACGGTCGCGAGCGACGCGACGACGAGCAGCACGCCGCGCAGGAACCCGAAGCCGTAGAAGCCCGCGGCGACGACCATGCCCGCGAGGTAGTAGACGACGCAGAACGTGCCCTCGACGAGGATCATGAGCCCGACCTCGGACCCGTCCGCGTAGAGCTGCGTGAGGTCCTGCTCCGTCGGCCAGCCGGCCTGGCGGAACAGCGCCCACTCCGCCCACCGCACGAGCGCGGTCGCGATCCCGAACGTGAGCCCGGAGACGGCGGCGCCGATCCACAGGCCGTGCGTGTACGACCGCCGCGTGCCGCCGGCGGCGACGTGCAGCGCGATCGTCATGAGCGGCAGGAGGATGCCCATGACGAAGAGGAAGAACTTCGCCGAGCCCGCGACGCCGCCCACGCCCTCGATGCTCACGTCGTCGTTGCGCAGCATGATCCACAGGACGAGGGCCCCGATGGCGAGCGCGATGAGCCAGAACCACACGCCGACGTACCAGGTGCCGCCGATGAAGTACCAGGCGACGGCGCGGACGCCGCGCCGGTGGGCGGCCTTCTCGAGCGCGCGGCGCTCCGCGGAGCGCGGGGTCGTGGCGGTCATCGTGCCTCCTGCGTGCGGGTGCGGGCGGGCGCGCCGTCCGCGGTGCGGTCGGTGCGCGTGAGGTGGACGAACAGGTCCTGGACGGGCACCGCCCCGACCTCGAGCCCGGCCGCGGCAGCCGCGGCCCGCTCGTCGGGGGCGAACGTGCCGAAGAGCGTGACCTGGGCCGTGCTCCCCAGCCGCTGCCGGGCGAGCACCTCCCGGCCCGCGGTGTGGCGCTCGACCACGTCCGCCGGCCCGGTGAGGCTGACGCCGCGCGCGCGGACGTCGTCGGCGTTCTCGGCGAGCAGGACCCGCCCGCGGTCGATGATCACGACGTCCTCGAAGAGCCGCTCGACCTCGGCGATCAGGTGGCTCGAGAGCAGGATCGTGCGCGGGTGCTCGGCGTAGTCCGCGACGAGCGCGTCGTAGAACGCGTAGCGGCTCGGGGCGTCCATGCCGAGGTAGACCTCGTCGAAGATCGTCAGGGGCGCGCGGGCGGCGAGCCCGACGACCGCGCCGAGCGCCGAGCGCTTCCCGCGCGAGAGCTCGTTGGGCTTCTTGCGGACGTCCACCTCGAACGTGTCGAGGAGGCGCCCGGCGAGTTCGGCGTCCCAGTGCGGGCGCACGTCCGCGTAGTACTCGAGCGTGTCGCGCGCCTTGTCGGACTCCCCGACGTCGCCGCTCTCGCGCACGAGCTGGGTGTGCATCGTCGCCCAGACGTTCTCGAACGGGTCCTCGAGCTCGCCGTCCGGGCCGACGCGGACCGTGCCCGACGTCGGGCGCCGGAACGCGGCCAGCAGGGCGGCGAGCGTCGTCTTGCCGGCGCCGTTGCGGCCCAGGAGGCCGGTGATGACGCCGGGCCGGATGGTCAGGGTCGCGCCGTCGAGCGCGGGGTCGTCGTCGCGGGCGTACCGCACGACGACGTCGCGCACCTCGGCGCCGAAGGGCGCCGGCGCGGTCGCGGCGGGGAGGTCGGTGGGGTGGCTGGTGGGCCGGGCGGTCACGGGTCTCACCTCGGGGTGGGGTCGGTGGTCGGGCCGGTACGGGGTGCGTCGCCGGTCCCGGGACCGGCGGGCCGCGGGCGGCCGAGGACGTGCTCGACGATCTGGGCGGCCGGGATGTCCAGGAGATCCGCCTGCGCGAGCGCGGGGTCGAGGACCTCGTCGAAGAACCTGGCGCGGTGCTCGGCGAGCAGCCGCTCGCGCGCGCCGGGTGCGACGAACATGCCGAGCCCGCGCCGCTTGTAGAGGACGCCCTCGTCGACGAGGCCGGCGAACGCCTTGGCCGCCGTCGCCGGGTTGATCCGGAACGTCGTCGCGAACTGCGTCGTGGACATGACCTGCTCCTCCTCCGCGAGCTCCCCCGCGAGCACCTGCGCACGGATCATCTGCGCGATCTGGAGGTAGATGGGTTCAGGTCCGTCGAACATGGGCCCCATCCTCTCCCGCCTCGCGTGTCCTGTGGTTCATTACTTAACTAATGAACCACAGTGCAGCGACATCCGCAACCCCCTCGCGGAAGCGACCGACCCGGCAGAGAATCGAGAGAGAGGCAGGCGCGGAGAGGGGCACGTGTGGACGGCTGCGAGTACACGGGCACTGCGCCGTTCGCCGAGCCGCTCAGCACCGTGACGAGCCTCGCGTTCGTCGTCGTCGGCGTGGCGATCCTCCTCGGTGCGCGACGAGCCGCACGACGCCCCTCCGGCGCCGCCACCGGTGCGACGCCCCTCGCCCCCCGCACCACGCTGGGCGTCCTCGCTGTCCTCGTCGGACTCGGATCGGTCGTCCAGCACGGCCCGGCACCGTCGTGGAGCCCGGTCATCCACGACCCACCGCTGTTCGGCGCGCTCGCGCTGGTCACCGCCGACGCCGTCTCGGACCTCACCGGCCGCCGGATGCGGACCTGGTGGTGGCTCGCCCCGACCCTCGCTGACGTCCTTCTCGCCGCCACGGTCCCGGAGGCGTCCACCTACTTCCAGTGGGCGGTCTCGGTCACCGCCGTCGGGGCGAGCGCCCTGCGCGCGTGGTTCCGTCCTGGCGTCCGGCGGCGGGTCGTCCTCACCATCGCCCTCCTCGCAGCCGGCGGTGCCGTCAGCACGTTCACGCGCACAGGATGGCCGTGCGACGCCGTCGGCTGGTTCGGCGTCGAACCGCAGGGCCACGCGATCTGGCACGTGCTCGCCGCGGCGGCGATGTGGGTGGTCGCCCCGACCCTCGGGCGACGCGCGACGACCTGACCGCGCACCGCATCGTCGGGCGCGCTCCGTATCACCCACGGGGGGCGGTGCCGCGGGGGCGGCACGGTGGCAGGCTGGGACCACCCGGCGCGCGCGGCGGGCCCCGCCGTACGGCCGCCGGCGATCCCGAAAGGAGTGAGGCAGCGATGGTCACGATTCGGCGCGGGTTCTCCAGCTTCTCGGCGGACGACCTCGACGCGGCGCGCGCGTTCTACGGGGACACCCTCGGGCTCCCCGTCACGGCACTCGACGGCGGGAACGGTCTGGTGCTCCACCTCGGCGGCGGCTCGGACGTGTTCGTCTATCCGAAGGAGGACCATCGGCCGGCCGCCTTCACGGTCATGCACCTCACCGTCGACGACGTGGACCAGGTCGTCGACGAGCTCACCGCGAAGGGCGTGACGTTCGAGCGCTACGAGGGGTTCGACCAGGACGAGAAGGGGATCGCGCGCGGCTTCATGGAGGGCGGCGACGGCGCCTGGTTCACCGACCCGGCCGGCAACATCGTGGGCCTCGCGGACGGGGACGACATGGCCCGGCTCGTCGAGGGCTGAGCGCGCCCCGCTGACGCCCCCGGCTCGCGAGGTAGAGCCCTGGTCACGACCAGGGCTCTACCTCGGCGGACCGGGGCTCTACCTCGCGGGACCGGGGCTCTACCTCGCGAGGGCGGGGGCGAACGCGGCGCGGACGCCGTCGAGATCCTGGGCGACGAGCTCGGCGAGCTGGACCGCGTTGAGCGCGGCGCCCTTGCGGAGGTTGTCGTTCGAGACGAACAGCACGAGGCCGCGTCCGCCGGGGACGGACTGGTCGGTGCGGACGCGACCGACGAACGACGGGTCCTTGCCGGCCGCCTCGAGAGGGTTGGGTACGTCCGCGAGCGCGACGCCGGGGGCGGCGGCGAGGATCTCGCGCGCCCGGTCGGGCGTGATCGCGGCGCCGAACTCGGCGTGGATCGCGAGCGAGTGCCCGGTGAACACGGGGACGCGCACGCACGTGCCCGCGACAGCGAGCTCGGGCAGCCCGAGGATCTTGCGGGACTCGTTGCGGAGCTTCTTCTCCTCGTCCGTCTCCTCCTGCCCGTCGTCGACGATCGACCCGGCGAGCGGGACGACGTTGAACGCGACGTTGCGCGGGAAGACGGTGGGCTCGGGGAAGGCGACCGCGCCGCCGTCGTGCACGAGCCCGACGAGCCCGGCGCCCGTGCCCTCGGCCGCCGCGCCGGCGACGGCCTGGGCGCGCAGCTCCTCCGCACCGGCGAGCCCGGCCCCGGAGACGGCCTGGTACGTCGCGACGACGAGGCGCTCCAGCCCGGCCTCGTCCGAGAGCGGCTTGAGGACGGGCATCGCGGCCATCGTCGTGCAGTTGGGGTTGGCGATGATGCCCTTGCGCGCCTCGCGCAGCGCGCCCGGGTTCACCTCCGAGACGACGAGCGGGACGTCGGGGTCCATGCGCCACGCGGAGGAGTTGTCGATGACGACGGCGCCCGCGGCGGCGAACCGCTCGGCCTGCGCCTTCGACGTCGCGCCGCCCGCGGAGAAGAGCGCGACGTCGATCCCGCGCAGGTCCTCGGTCGGGGTCGCGGCGACGTCCTCCACGACGACGTCGGTCCCGCGCCACGGGAGCGTCGACCCGGCGGAGCGCGCCGACGCGAAGTAGCGGACGCTCGCGACGGGCAGGTCGCGCTCCTCGAGGAGGCGGCGCATGACCGCGCCGACCTGGCCGGTCGCGCCGACGACGGCGAGGTGCAGACCGGGGGTGCTCTGGGTGCTCATGGTGGGTCCTCTCCTGCGTCGGGTCAGCGGCCGGTGCCGGCGTAGACGACGGCCTCGCCGTCGGCGGCGTCGAGCTCGAAGGCGGTGTGCACGGCGCGCACCGCGTCGTCGAGCGAGTCCTCGCGCGTGACGACGGAGATGCGGATCTCCGAGGTGGAGATCATCTCGATGTTGATGCCCGCGTCGCGCAGCGCGCCGAAGAGCTTCGCGGACACGCCGGGGTGCGACTTCATGCCCGCGCCGACGAGCGAGAGCTTGCCGATCTGGTCGTCGAACTGGAGCGAGTCGAACCCGATCTCGGCCTGCAGCGCCGAGAGGGCGGACATCGCGGCGGGTCCGTCGCCCTCGGGGAGGGAGAACGAGATGTCGGTGAGGCCCGTGCGGGCCGCCGACACGTTCTGCACGATCATGTCGATGTTCACGCCCGAGCCCGCGACGACCTCGAAGATCCGCGCGGCCGTGCCCGGGACGTCGGGCACGCCGACGACGGTGATCTTGGCCTCGCTGCGGTCGTGCGCGACGCCGGAGATGATCGGGTCTTCCATGACGGTCTCCTCGGGAAGGTCTGCGGTGCTGCCGGCGGTGCCGGCCGGGGAGCCGGCGCTCGCGCCGGGGCGCGCGGTGTACGCGTCCGCGCTGACGAACGTGCCGTCCTTGCCGCTGAAGGACGAGCGCACGTGGATGGGGACGCCGTACCGGCGGCCGTACTCGACGCAGCGCAGCGCGAGGACCTTCGCGCCGCTCGCCGCCATCTCGAGCATCTCCTCGTACGTGATGCGGTCGATCTTGCGCGCGGACGGCACGATGCGCGGGTCGGCCGTGAACACGCCGTCCACGTCGGTGTAGATCTCGCACACGTCGGCGTCGAGACCTGCCGCGAGCGCGACGGCGGTCGTGTCCGACCCGCCGCGCCCGAGCGTCGTCACGTCGTTCGTCGACTGCGTCACGCCCTGGAACCCCGCGACGATCGCGACCTGGCCGCGGTCGAGGGTCTCGCGCACGCGCGTCGGGACGACGTCGACGATGCGCGCCTTGCCGTGCACCGCGTCGGTGATGAGACCGGCCTGCTGCCCGGTGAACGACTTCGCCTTCACGCCGAGGCTGGTGATCGCCATCGCGAGCAGCGACATCGAGATGCGCTCGCCCGCGGTGAGGAGGATGTCCATCTCGCGCTGCGGAGGGAGGGGGCTGACCTGCTGGGCGAGGTCGATGAGCTCGTCGGTCGTGTCGCCCATCGCCGAGACCACGACGACGACGTCGTTCCCGGCCCGCTTCGCCTCGGCGATGCGCTTGGCCACCCGCTTGATGCTCTCGGCGTCCGAGACGGACGAACCGCCGTACTTCTGCACGACAAGTGCCACGTGCTGCTCCATCTGTCGCCGGCCTCCGTCTCTCTCAACGGCCCGCCGGGTGCTTGTGGGTCGGTCGATGATAGGCACGCGTCCCACGCCCCGGCCAAGCCCGTCCCGCCCTGCGGACCGCGACGACCGACGCCGGGGTCACACCTCCGGCAGCACGCGCGCCCGCGGACCGGCCACGACGACGTACGCCAGCCCGACGACGACGGCCCCGCCGACGAGGTTGCCGAGGCCCACCCAGGTGAGGTTGCGGCCGAAGTCGGCCCACGTCGTCGGGCCGAGGTCGCCGAAGAGCCCGAGGGAGAACGTCGTCATGTTGGCGACGACGTGCTCGAACCCGGACGCGATGAACGCGAGGATCCCCCAGAACAGGACGACCGCCTTGCCCGCCTCCGAGCGCAGGCGCCCGCAGGCCCAGATCGCAGCGCACACGAGGACGTTGCACAGCACGCCGCGGAAGAAGAGCTCTCCCCCGGTCTCGTGCGCCTTGGCGCGCAGCATCGAGGCGACCATCTCGCCCGCGGCCGCGTTCGAGCGCAGGACCCCCGCCTGCGTGACGGCCCAGGCGAAGAGCATCGACCCCGCCAGGTTGCCGACGAGGCACAGGCCCAGCGTGACGACGGCGTCGCGCACCCGGACGGCGCGCGTCGCGACGCCCTGGGTGAGGACCATCATCGCGGACGTGGCGAGCTCGGCCCCGGCGAAGACGACGAGGGTGAGCGCCGCGGCGAACACGCCGCCGGCGACGAGGCGCTCGCCCGGCGCCCCGGCGGCGAGGAACGGTCCCGCCGTCGCGACCATGAGCACCACGCCGACGCCGATGTACGCGCCCGCGAGCATCGCCGCGACGAGGTAGCGCCCGGGGCGTCTGGCGAGGAGCACCTTCTCCCGGGCCGCCTCCGACTGGGTGGTCACCGCCTGGGCGAGGGTCTGCACGCCCTCGATCCTCGCAGCCGGGCGGCCTCCCGGACAGGGCCGGTCGTCGCGACGCCGCGGGGCCGAAGGTCCGGACCCGGCCCGCGCGCGTCAGGCCTTCGCCGCCTCCGCGGGCTCGACCGGCGCCCCCGTCTCCCCGGTGGGGGCGGGGTCCGCGTCGCCGCCCTCCTCCGCCGGGGCCGGCGCACGGCCCCCCAGCGGGGACGGGCGCGGGTCGAGCACCGCCGAGACGATCGCCTCGATCGCGAACTCGCTCGCCTCGCCGAGGTCGACCTGGGTCGGGTCGAGGAGCCACTGCACCTGGAGCCCGTCCATGACCGCGAGGATCGAGGCCGCCGCGTGCCGGACGGTCGTCGGCACCGTGACGCCCCGCTCCGCGCACAGCGCCTCGAACGCCTCGACCGCCTCGCGCCGCAGGGTCCGGTACCGGACCTCGAAGAACTCTCGCGCCGGGTGTGCGTCGGTCACGGACTCCGCGGAGAGCACGGCGTACGTCTGCACGATCCCGGCCCGCTGCGCGTTGAGGAACGCCGTGCGCACCAGGTGGCGGAACATGTCGATGCCGCCGGGGATGTGCTGCCCGTCGAGGCCGGCGACGTCGCTCTCGTCGCGGTAGCGGAGCACCTCCAGGAGGAGGTGGTCCTTGGACCCGAAGTGGTGGAGGATCCCGGCGTGGGTCATGTCGACCTGCTCCGCGATCTCCGTGAGCGGGCCGTTGTGGTAGCCCTTGCTCCCGAAGGTCGCCATGGCGGCCTTGAGGATCTCCTCACGGCGCCGGAGGGTCTCCTCCCGCACCCGCGGACGCCGCCTGCTCGTGGTCATCGCCTCGTCACTTTCTCGTCGTGGTGCCCGGTGCGCCGCCGTCGGCGTCGACGCGGGCTCGCGGGCGCCGAGCACGTCCTCGGTCCGTCACCGTCCGGGGCGATCCTACGCACGCCGCACCGCGTCCGAGTCCCCACCGCGCCGAAGATCACGGACAGATATCGATCTGACCTGCGCAAACGCAGATTCTTGCGCACTTACTGACTGCACGGTAAGTTCACGGATCGACAGCCGACTCGACGACGAGGAGCACGAACGTGACATCGCAGTCCCTGGCGGGAGAGCGCGATCCCGCGGAGCTCGCCACGCTGCGCACCACCGCGCAGGGCCTGCCCCTCCGCGACGCGGTCCGCCTCCTCACCGGGCAGTCCATGTGGCGCCTGCACGCGTCGGACGCGCTCGGGCTGCGGCCTGTCGTCCTGTCGGACGGCCCCGTCGGCGTCCGGGGCACGAGCGAGGTCGAGGGCGAGACCTCCGTCCTCTTCCCGTCGCCGAGCGCGGTGGGAGCGACGTGGGACCGAGAGGTCGCCCGCGAGACCGGGCACGCGTTCGCCCGCGAGGCGCGTGCGCACGGCGTCGACGTCGTCCTCGCACCCCAGGTCAACATCCAGCGCACGCCCGTCGGCGGCCGGCACTTCGAGTGCTACTCCGAGGACCCGTACCTCACCGCGCAGATCGGCACCGGCGTCGTGCGCGGGCTCCAGGACCAGGGCGTCGCGGCGTGCGTCAAGCACTACGTCGCGAACGACTCCGAGACCCAGCGCACGTCGTACGTGTCGCACGTCGACCCGCGCGTGCTGCGCGAGGTCTACCTCGCGCCGTTCGAGGACGCCGTGGCAGCCGGCGCCTGGTCCGTCATGGCCGCCTACAACCAGGTGGACGACGGCGTCGAGTCCGGACCCATGACCGGGCACCGGCACCTGCTCACCGACGTGCTCAAGGACGAGCTCGGGTTCGACGGCGCCGTCGTCTCCGACTGGGTCGCGACGCGCACGACCGAGCTCTCGGCGAACGGCGGCCTCGACGTCGTCATGCCCGGGCCCGGCGGCCCGTGGGAGGACGCCCTCGTCCGCGCGGTCGAGGAGGGTCGCGTCCCCCGGAGCGAGATCGACGACAAGGTCGCCCGCATCCTCCTGCTCGCGCGCCGCGTCGGTGCGCTCGACGAGCCCGGCCGCCCGGTCACCCACGACGGCGACCTGCGCGCGCTCGTGCGCCGCACCGCCGCGACCGGCACCGTCGTCCTGCGGTCGGACGCCGAGAACCCCGTCTGGGACCGCCCCGCGCCGCGCTCGATCGCGCTCGTCGGCCCCAACGCCGTGCGCCCGCACGTGCTCGGCGGCGGCAGCTCGACCGTGAACCCCGCGCACGTCGTCACGCCCGCCGAGGGTCTGGCCGCCCGCTGGCCCGACGCCACGCTCACCGTGGCCCGCGGCGGCGACGCACGCCGGTTCGCCCCGCGGCTCGACGTCGAGGGGCGCAGCCCCGACGGCGCCGCCGTCTCGGTGACCTGGCTCGACGCCGAGGGCGCGACGCTCCACGAGGAGGTCCTGCCGCGCTGGGACGGGTTCCTGCGCGACCTGCCCGACGAGGTCGACACCGTCGTGCTCGACGTCGACGTGCTGCTCGACGAGCCCGGGGACCACGTGCTCGAGGTCGGGACGGTCCCCGGCCACTCGATCGAGATCGACGGGGCCGTCGTCGCGAAGGACGAGCACCGGTCGGGCGTCGAGGTCATCCTCGACTCCTCGATCAACAACCCGGCGGGGGTCCCGGCGACCGTCCACGTCGACGCCCCGCGCCGCGTGCACGTCCGCGCCGCGCTGCTCGTGACGCGCGCCCAGGGCTACGGGAACCTGGTGCGTGCGGAGCTGCGCCACCGGGTGCCCGCCCCGAGCGTCGAGCGAGAGATCGCCGACGCCGTCGAGGCCGCCCGCGCGGCGGACCTCACCGTCGTCGTCGTCGGGACGAACGAGGAGGTCGAGTCGGAGGGCTGGGACCGCACGTCCCTCGCGCTCCCCGGCCGCCAGGACGAGCTCGTCGAGCGCGTCCTCGACGCCGACCCGGACGCCGTCGTCGTGGTCAACGCCGGCGCGCCCGTGCTGCTCCCCTGGCTCGACCGCGCGCGCACCGTGCTCTGGGTCTGGTTCCCCGGCCAGGAGGCCGGGCACTCGATCGCCGACGTGCTCGCGGGCGCCGTCGAGCCGGCCGGCCGGCTCCCCTGGACGCTCCCTGCCGCCGCGGCCGACGTCCCGGTCCCGCACGCGGTGCCCGCCGACGGGATCGTCGAGTACCACGACGGCGTCCACGTCGGGTACCGCGCGTGGGAGCGCTCGGGCGCCGTCCCCGCCGCACCCTTCGGTCACGGGCTGGGCTGGACGACGTGGTCGTACGACCGTGTCGGCCGGCCGGCCCGCACGCCGGACGGCGACACGGTCCTCACGGTCCACGTCACCAACACCGGACCGCGCGACGGCCGCGAGGTCGTCCAGGTCTACGTCGAGCCCCCGGTCGTGCCCGCGTCGGCCCCGGTCGCCGAGCGCGACCGCCCGGTCCGCTGGCTCGGCGGGTTCGCCGTCGTCGACGTCGCTGCGGGCGCCTCCGCCGACGTCACCGTGACCGTCCCCCGTCGTCAGCTCGAGGTGTGGGACACCGACGGCGGGCGTTGGCACCTCCCGGCCGGGACGTACCGGCTGCGGGTGGGGCGTTCCGTCCACGACCTCCGCCTGGACACCGCGGTCCGGGTGCAGGAGAGCACCACCGAAGAGGAGTAGCCCGGACCGCGGTCCAGCCGAGGGGCGACCCAGCGCCCCGCACCTTCCGTCACACCCCACGCTCCACCGCCCCGGCAGCGCGCCGGGGACGTCGTTCCCTCGAAGGAGAGAGATTCATGAGGTTGAAGGCCTCCGCGATCGCCCTCGGCATCGCGACAGCGCTCGTGCTGACCGGCTGCTCGTCGTCCGGCGGCAACGACGACGACAGCACGACCAGCTCCGGCGGGGGCGCAGCCCTCACGATCGCCAAGCCGGACGGCGCCATCGCGACCGAGTCGAACAACCCCTGGATCGGCGACTCGTCCGCGCTCAAGCTCGGCTACGTCAACGCGATCTACGAGCCCGTCGGCATCGTCAACGTGGTCGACCCGTCGGACGAGGTCCGTCCGTGGCTGGCGTCCGAGATCACGTGGTCCGACGACTACACGTCGGTCACGCTCACGACCCGCGAGGGCGTGAAGTGGAGCGACGGCCAGGACCTCACGGCCGACGACATCGCGTACTCGTACCAGATGCTCGTCGACACCCCCGAGCTGAACACCGCGGCGCTCGACATCACCGACGTCGCCGTCGACGGCGACACGGTCACCGTCTCGTTCGGCACGCCGATGTTCGCCAAGCAGGACAAGGTGCTGCACCGGTTCGTCGTGCCGAAGCACGTGTGGGAGGGCATCGCCGACCCGACGACGGAGACGAACCCCGACCCCGTCGGCACGGGCCCGTACACGCTGACGAGCTTCAGCACGGAGAGCGTCCAGCTCGACGCGCGCGACGACTACTGGGGCGGCGAGCTCGCGGTCCCGACGCTGTACTACGTCTCCTACAACGACAACAGCGCCCTGACGACCGCCCTCGCCAACGGGGACGCGGACTGGGCCCAGGCGTTCCTGCCGAACGTGCAGTCGGCCTTCGTCGACAAGGACCCGGAGCACAACGTGTACTGGGCGCCCGCCGGTCTCGGCATCGACGCGATGTTCGTCAACACGACCAAGAAGCCGTTCGACGACGTCGCGTTCCGCCAGGCCGTCAACATGGTGATCGACCGCGAGCAGCACCAGCAGATCGCCCGCGAGGGCGGCGTGCCGCTCCTGACCTCCGTCACGGGCCTGCCCACCCCGGCCGGCGACCCGTTCATCTCGGACGAGTACGCGGGCGAGGAGTACGAGGTCGACGTCGACGGCGCCAAGAAGGTGCTCACCGACGCGGGGTACACGTTCGACGGCGACTCCCTCGTCGACCCGGACGGCGAGCCCGTCACGTTCCGGCTGAGCGTCCCGCAGGGCTGGAACGACTACGTCACGGGCATCAGCCTCATCGCGGAGTCGGTCAAGGCGATCGGCGTCGAGGCCACGGTCGACACGCCCGACTCCGACTCCTGGTGGGCCGCGAAGGGCACGGGCGACTTCGACGCGATCCTGCACTGGACCGAGACCGGGGCGACCCCGTACGACATCTACAGCGACACGATGGACGCCCGCTGGCTCAAGCCGGTCGGTGAGGCCGCGGACTACAACTTCGGCCGCTTCGACAGCCCGGAGGCCACGGCCGCCCTCGACGCGTACCTCGCCGCGACGACGGACGAGGACCGCGCCACGGCCATCGCGGAGGCGCAGAAGATCTTCGTCGAGCAGGTCCCGGTCATGCCGATCGGCACGCGCCCGTTCATCACCGAGTTCAACACGCGCAGCTACGTCGGCTGGCCCAGCGACGACGACCCGTACATCAACGCGGACCCGACGCAGCCGACCGCGGTGCTGATCCTCACCCAGCTCAAGCCGGCCGAGTGAGACCCCGAGGCTCGCGCGGCGCCCGCCGCGCGAGCCTCGGTGCGGCCCGGCCCCCAGCACAGGAACAGGTAGGACGAGTGAACAGCGAACCCCTGCTGACCGTCTCGCACTTCAGCGTGGTCTACGACGTCGACCCGCCCGTCGAGGCCGTCAGCGACGTCTCCCTCACGCTGCACCGGGGGGAGATCCTCGGTCTCGCCGGCGAGTCCGGCTGCGGCAAGACGTCGCTCGCGTACGGCATCCAGCGGCTGCTCAAGCCGCCGGCCGTCATCCCCTCGGGGTCGGCGGTCTTCCACGACGAGTCGGGCGAGGACGTCGACCTCAACGCGCTGGACGACGACGCGATGCGCCGGTTCCGGTGGGACAAGGCGTCGATGGTGTTCCAGGGGGCGATGAACGCGCTCAACCCGGTCGCCAACATCGGCAAGCAGCTCGGCGACGTGTTCGAGACGCACCGCCCCCGGATGAGCAAGGCCGAGCGGACCGAGGAGAGCGCCCAGCTCCTCGACCTCGTCGGCGTCGGCCGCGACCGGCTGCGCTCCTACCCGCACGAGCTGTCCGGCGGCATGCGCCAGCGCGTCATGATCGCGATGGCCCTCGCGCTCAAGCCGCAGCTCATGATCATGGACGAGCCGACGACGGCCCTCGACGTCCTCGTGCAGCGCGAGATCCTCCAGCAGATCTCGGACCTGCGGAAGCAGTTCGGCTTCTCGGTCATCTTCATCACGCACGACCTCCCGCTGCTCCTCGAGATCTCCGACCGGATCGCGGTCATGCGCCAGGGCCGGATCGTCGAGCTCGACACGGCGTCGAACATCTACCACCACGCCCGGCACGAGTACACGCGCACGCTCCTCGGCTCGTTCCCGAGCCTCACCGGGGACCGGGGCGGGTTCGTGCGCGGCCGCTCGGAGCCCGCGGCCACGGTCGCGAGCACGGCCACGACCAGCGCAGGAGGCCAGGCCCGATGACCACCCTCGAGCTCTCGCACGTGAGCAAGAAGTACAAGGTCCGGGGCTCCGGCGACCTGCTCGCGCTCGACGACGTCAGCTTCACGCTCACCTCGGGCCGCACCGTCGCGCTCGTCGGGCAGAGCGGCAGCGGCAAGTCGACGATCGCGAAGATCCTCACGCAGCTCGAGCGCGCCACCTCGGGCGAGATCCTGCTCGACGGCGCGCCGGTCCCCCGTCGCGGACGCGCCCTGCGCCGCTACCGGCAGCAGGTCCGCATGGTCTTCCAGGACCCGTTCGCGTCGCTCAACCCGTACCACACGATCCGCCACCACCTCGAGCGCCCGCTGCGCCTCGACCACGTGGTCCCGAAGGACGAGGTCGACGCCGAGGTGCACCGCCTCCTCGACCGGGTCCACCTCGACGGCGGCGTCGTGGACCGGCGCCCGCACGAGCTCTCCGGCGGCCAGCGCCAGCGCGTCGCGATCGCGCGCGCCCTCGCCTCGCGACCGGCGCTGCTCGTCGCGGACGAGCCGGTCTCGATGCTCGACGTGTCCATCCGCCTCGGCGTCCTCAACCTCCTCGCCGAGCTCCAGCGCGAGGCGAACCTCGGGGTCCTGTACATCACGCACGACCTGGCGACCGCGCGCCACTTCAGCGACGAGATCATGGTGCTGCACCACGGCCAGGTCGTGGAGCACGGCCCGGCCGACGACGTGATCCTCGCCCCCCAGCACCCCTACACCCGCGCGCTACGCGATGCCTCGCCCAACCCGGAGGTCCACTTCTCCGGCGCCGGCCGCGCATCGTCGAGGAGCTGATCCCGTTGCGATTCTTCGCCCGCCGCACCGCCTTCTACCTGTTCACCGCCTGGGCGGCGATCACGATCAACTTCTTCCTGCCCCGCATGATGAAGGGCGACCCGGTCTCCGCGTACCTCGCGAAGAACCAGGGGAAGATCAGCCCCGAGGCGGCCGAGTCGCTGCGCACCCTCTTCGGGCTCGACGACGGCCGCTCGCTCCTCCAGCAGTACGTCGACTACTGGGGCCTCATGCTCCGCGGGGACCTCGGACGCTCGTTCTCCAAGGGCCTCGCTCCTGTCGGCGACGTGATCGCCGCCGCCCTGCCGTGGACGCTCGGGCTCGTCGGCATCGCCACGATCCTCAGCTTCTTCCTCGGCAGCGGGCTGGGCGCGATCATCGGGTGGCGCCGCGGGAGCAGGGCCGACGCGATCGTGCCCGTCTCGACGTTCTTCTCGACGGTGCCGTACTTCTGGATGGGGCTCATCGCCATCGCGGTCTTCTCCAGCACGCTCGGCTGGTTCCCCGCCTCCCACGCGTACAGCAAGGGCGCGTCGCCCGAGTGGTCGTGGGAGTTCGCGTGGGACGTCGTCCAGCACGGCACGCTGCCCGCGCTGACCATCGTCGTCGCGTCGCTCGGCGGCTGGATCCTCGGGATGCGCAACATGATGATCACCGTCCTCGACGAGGACTACGTCACGGTCGCGCAGGCCAAGGGCCTCCCGCCCCGCAAGGTGCTCACGCGCTACGCGTCGCGCAACGCGGTGCTGCCGCAGCTGTCGAGCTTCGCCCTCTCCCTCGGCTTCATCGTGGGCGGCACGCTCGTCATGGAGCTCGTCTTCTCCTACCCCGGGGTGGGCAAGCTGCTGCTCGACGCCACCAACGCGAAGGACTACCCGCTGATGCAGGGGCTCTTCCTCGTCATCACGCTCTCGGTCCTCGTGGCGAACATCCTGGCGGACGTCGCCTACGCCGCCCTCGACCCGCGCACGCGCCAGACGGAGGCCTGAGCCATGACGTCCACCACCACGACCGCGGCGAGCGGTCCCACGCCCGCGACGACCCCGCCCGACCCGGGCACGTCCTCCGGCCGCGGCCTCACGAGCCGTGCCGGGGCGTCGTTCGCGATGTTCCGCAACGGCAAGTCGCTCACGGGCCTGATCATCCTCGGCGTGTTCGCGCTCGTGGCGGTCTTCGGCGACCTCCTCGCGCCCTACGGCCCGCTGGAGAAGGACTTCACCGCGCTCAAGCAGCCGCCGTCCGCCCAGCACCTGCTCGGCACGACGCACATGGGCGAGGACGTCCTCAGCCAGATCATCTACGGCACGCGCGGCGTGCTCGTCGTCGGCTTCGTCTCCGGCATCATCGCGACGCTCGTCGCGGTGGTCGTCGGGGTGACCGCCGGGTACGTCGCGGGGTGGCGGAGCGAGTCGCTCTCGGCCGTGACCAACGTGTTCCTCGTGCTCCCGGGCCTGCCGCTCATGATCATCGTGGCGTCGCAGCAGGAGAACCCGAGCCTGCTGCTCGTCTCCACGGTGCTCGCGATCACGGGCTGGGCCTGGGGCGCGCGCGTCCTGCGGGCGCAGACCCTGTCGCTGCGGAACAGGGACTTCATCCAGGCCGCGCGGGCGAACGGCGAGCCGATCCACCGCATCATCGCCGTCGAGATGCTGCCGAACCTCACCGCGATCATCGCGTCGAGCTTCGTCGGCACCGTGACCGCCGCAGTCCTCGGCCTGACGACCCTCGCCTTCATCGGGGTCATCCCCATCACGAACCTCAACTGGGGCACGATCCTCTTCTGGGCCCAGCAGAACGGCGCCTTCCCCGACTACTGGTGGTGGTACGTCCCCGCCGGCCTGTGCATCGCGCTGCTCGGCACGGCCCTGTCGCTCGTCAACTTCGGCATCGACGAGTACGTGAACCCGCGCCTGCGCTCGGCCGGCGAGCGTGCGCGCGCCCTGCGCAAGAAGGGCTACGCGGCGTCGAGCGGGATCACGACCGTCGCCGACCGGCCCGACCTGCTCGCGGGGAGCGTCACCCCTCCCCCGCCCGACTCGCCGCCCGTCGACCTCCCGGGCGCGCCGGTGCACGGCGACGACATCGGTGCGGTCGTGGAGGCGGACCAGGCGACCGACGGCCCGGACGTGATCCCGGCCGGTCGGCCCGAGCGCTCCGCGTAGCGGACGCCGCACAGACGGGTGAGGGGCCGCGCCGCGGCCCCTCACCGGCAGCCGGTCCCGGCACGGGACGCCGTCCGCGCCACGCCCCTGGCGCGGGCGGCACGCCTCCACCCGCGCCGGGACCGTCCGCGTCCCTCGGGTCAGCGCATCTTGCGCCGGTAGATCGCGACGGCCCACGCGTAGGCGACGACGAGGATCCCGACGAGCCACGCGAGCGCGACCCAGATGTCGGACCCGACCGGCTGCCCGCCGAACAGCGCGCGCAGCGTGTCGACGATCGCGGTGACCGGCTGGTTCTCCGCGAACCACGCGACCGGGCCCGGCATGGTGTCCGTGGGGACGAACGCGGAGCTGATGAACGGGAGGAAGATCAACGGGTAGCTGAACGCCGACGCTCCGTCGACCGTCTTGGCCGAGAGCCCGGCGACCACCGCGAGCCATGTCAGGGCGAGCGTGAAGAGCACGAGGATGCCCAGCACCGCGAGCCACGCGCCCACCGACGCCCCGGTGCGGAACCCCATGAGGAGCGCCACGCCCACGACGATCGTCACGGAGACGAGGTTCGCCACGAGCGACGTCAGCACGTGCGCCCACAGGACGCTGGACCGCGCGACGGGCATCGACTGGAAGCGTTCGAAGATGCCGCCCTGCAGGTCGAGGAACAGCCGGTACGACGTGTACGCGACGCCCGAGGCGACGGTGATGAGCAGGATGCCGGGCAGCATGTAGTCGATGTACGACCCGGCGGCGCCGGTGTCGATCGCGCCGCCGAGGACGTAGACGAAGAGCAGCATGAGCGCGATCGGGGTGACTGCGGTCGTGATGATCGTGTCCGGGCTGCGCAGGATGTGGCGCAGCGAGCGGCCGGTCAGCACACGGGTGTCGGCCAGGACGTGCGTGGTCATCGGAGCTCCTCTCCGGCGGGCTGGGTGCCCTCGGGGGTCGTCGGGGTCGTGGGGTCGTCGCCGGTCTCGCCGACGAGGGTGAGGAACACGTCCTCCAGGGACGGCTGCTTCTCGACGTACTCGACCTGCGCGGGCGGCAGGAGCGCCTTGAGCTCGGCCAGGGTGCCGTTCTGGATGATGGTGCCGCGGTGCAGGATCGCGATCCGGTCCGCGAGCTGCTCGGCCTCGTCGAGGTACTGCGTGGTGAGCAGCACGGTCGTGCCGCCCTGGGCGAGCTCGCGCACCGTGGCCCAGACCTCGATGCGAGCCTGGGGGTCCAGGCCGGTCGTCGGCTCGTCGAGGAAGATGACCGGCGGGTCGCCGATCAGGCTCATCGCGATGTCGAGGCGACGGCGCATCCCGCCCGAGTAGGTCCCGGCCCGACGCGAGCCCGCGTCGGTGAGCGAGAAGCGGGCGAGGAGGTCGTCCGCCACCTGACCGGGGTTCTTCAGGTGGTGCAGGCGCGCGACGAGCACGAGGTTCTCCCGACCGGTGAGGACCTCGTCGACCGCGGCGAACTGCCCGGTCAGCGAGATCGACTCACGGACCTGCCCGGGCTGCTCGACGACGTCGTGCCCGTGGACGCTCGCGGTCCCCGCGTCGGGCGCGAGCAGCGTCGACAGGATCCGCACGAGCGTGGTCTTGCCCGCCCCGTTGGACCCCAGCAGCGCGAAGATGCTCCCGCGTGCCACGTCCAGGTCGACCCCTCGCAGCACGTGCAGGTCGCCGAACGACTTCTCGATGCCTCGTACCCGTACCGCGGGTGCGAGGGTCTGGTCGACAGACATGTCCAGGTCTCCGTCTCTCTCAGGTGTGGTCAGGGCCGACGGACGACGACGTCGCCGAACCCGGTGCTGGCGTGGATCTCCGCGGTGGCCTCGTCCTCGACGGGGCCCTCCGTGGGCGTGAGGTGGTTGCGCACGCTGCCGTGCTCGGAGCTCGCGTCGAGGAACGCGGCGGTGCCCTCGGGCACGCCCACCTCGATCGAGCCGTACGACGTCGCGAGGGTGACGCTCCCCGACTCCAGGCGCTCGACCCGGATGCCGGCGTGCGCGGACTTGGCCGTGAGCGTGCCGCTCACGCGCGCCACCGCGATGTCGCCGTGCGCGCCGTGCACGGCGAGCGAGCCGGTGACGGCACCGACCGTCGTCGTGCCGTTGGTCGCCTTGATGGTGCCCTCGCCACGGACCTCCTCGACGCGGACCGACCCGGCGCTGACGCGGGCGTCCAGCGAGCCCCGCACGCGGCGCGCCGCCACGGAGCCCGTCGAGGCCTTGACGTCGAGCCGGTCGACGTCCTCGACGCGGGCGTCCCCGGCGGACAGCGCCATCTCGACGGTGCCGAGGCCGCCCTCGGCGTAGAGCGAGCCCGCCTTGCCGCGCACGTGGGAGCCCGCGGGCAGCTCGACGGTGATGTCGGCGGTGCCGGACGCGAACGGCAGCACGTACTGCTTCCACGACCCGGGGTAGGAGATCGTCAGGGCGCTGCCGTCGCCGTCGACGCGGACCGCCTCGGCGGCGCGGACGCTGCCGGACTTCGCAGGGTCGGTCGGCAGGACCGTGACGACGACGTCGTCGCGGTCCCCGGCGACCACGTGCAGCTGGGCGAACGGCACGTCGACGACGACGGGCAGGGGCTGGGGGGCGGGGAAAGTGGGCATGACGAAGCTCCAGGAGTGGTGTCGTGGTGGTGTCAGGTGCGGTCGGAGGAGGCGGGGGCGGGGACCGAGGCGGTCAGCGCACCCAGCCGGTGACGCGGGCGGAGCCGCGCTGCTGCGGGCGGGCCTGCGCGGCAGGGCGTCCGGTGGACTGCTCGAGCGCCGCGGCGACCGCGCGCACGAGCCACGTGTTGACGGAGACGCCATCGCGCGCGGCGGCGGTCTCGGCCTGCGTCTTGAGGTGGTCGGGCAGGCGCAGGGTCGTGCGGGTCGTGGCCCCCGCCTCGACGTCGGTCGGCGCGGGGCCGGCCGGCGCGGCCGGCGTGCTCGCCGGGACGAGCGCCTCGGTCGGGGCGGGCGCGACGGCGGGGACGGCGACCACGAACTCGGGGGCACCGCCGCGCAGCCGCACGTCCACCGACCCGGGGGCGAGCTCCGCGGAGATCTCCCCCGCCGCGGCGGAGAGCGCGTCGAGGAGGACGAGACGCACGGCCGCGTCCAGCGGAGCGGTCAGGCGCTCGGCGAGCCGACGGCCGTCGTCACCGGCGGCGTCCGCAGCAGCGGCGAGGCGGTCCTGGAGGTCGTCGACGTACGGGGTGAGGTCCATGACGCCATCATGGCACCACGCGTGGTGTCACCGCAACCCCTGGGTGACAACACGATGACACCACGGGTAGTACGCGCCTCGAGACGCCGGGATGTCAGGCCGTGAGGTCGTGGACGACGTCGTACCCGAGCTTGACGATGAGCGCGCCGACGACGACCACGAACACCACGCGCACGAACGCGCTGCCCTTGGCGACCGCCATCCGGGCGCCCACGTACGCCCCGAGCAGGTTGGCCGCGCCCATGACGAGGCCCAGCCCCCACAGCACCGCGCCGTACGGCACGAAGAAGATCAGCGCGCCGGCGTTCGTGGCGAAGTTCGCGATCTTCGCGAGCGCCGACGCCGGCAGGAACGCGTACCCGAGGATGCTCACGAGCGCGATGACGAAGAACGTCCCCGTGCCCGGGCCGAGCAGGCCGTCGTAGGTGCCGATGACGAGGCCGATCCCGGCCGCTGCCCAGCGGTGGCCGTTGCCCTCCCAGCGCAGGTTCGTCGTGTGCCCGAGCCTCGGCTTCGCGATCGTGTAGGCCGCGACGCCGACGAGCACCACGAGGATGATCGGCTTGAACAGGTCAGCCGGGATGCGCGACGCGAGCGCCGCTCCCCCGACGGCGCCCACGAGCGCCGCGAACGCCATGGGCCCGGCGGTGCGCAGGTCCGGCCCGACGCGCCGGTAGTACGTCGCGGCGCTCACCGACGTCCCCATGATGCTCGCGAGCTTGTTCGTCGCGAGCGCCTGCACGGGGCTGATGCCGGGGACCAGGAGCAGCGCCGGGAGCTGGACGAGCCCGCCCCCGCCCACGACGGCGTCGATCCACCCCGCCGTGAGCGCGGCGAGGACGAGCAGGAGGACGGTCATGCCGTCGATCTCGAGCCCGCCGGAGACCGGGAGGGAGAGGGCGGGAAGCACCCCCCAGTGGTACCACGCCCACGGGCCGCGCCCGGGCCGGGTCCACGGCCGGTCCGCGGCGTCGAGGACGCCGCGCCCCTTCCCTACGCGTAACCGCACGGTTACGCTTGACGCATGGACGTGTTCGAGGCGGTCGCCGACGACGTGCGCCGCGACCTGCTCCGCGCGCTCCGGGCGGGGTCGCTCAGCGCGGGCGACCTCGCGCGCGTGCGCGACGACGTCTCCCGCCCGGCCGTGAGCCGCCACCTGCGCGTGCTGCGCGAGGCGGGGCTCGTGGAGGCCGTCGTCGCGGGACGCCGTCGCGTCTACTCGCTGCGGCCCGCCGCGCTCGACCCCCTCGCCGCGTTCGTCGCGGCGCTCACCAGACCCGCCCCGCCCGTCCCGGCGCGGGCGCTCGACGGCCTCGACCTCGAGGTCCGCCGCACGACCCGAGAACGTCGTGCCGAACGCGGCACGACCCGGCACGAGGAGAGCGCATGAGCGACCCGACGACGCCTTCGAAGGCGCCCGTCCCGGCGGCACCCGGTCTGCCGACACCCGGCGGGACGGTGGAGCGCGGGCCCGCGGGCGACGAGCTCGTCGTCACGCGGGCGTTCCGCGCGCCGGCCGACGACGTGTGGGCGAGCCTCACGGAGCCCGACCGGCTCGCGCGGTGGATCGGCTACTGGGAGGGCGACCCCGCGACCGGCCGCGTCGAGTTCTTCATGACGGCCGAGAGCGACGACCCCGATCCCGAGGAGTACCGCATCACCCGGTGCGAGCCGCCGCACCGCTTCGCCGGGGTGACGTCCTCGGGCGACCAGACGTGGCACCTGTCCTTCGAGCTCAGCGAGCAGGACGGCGTCACGACGCTGACCTTCCGCCAGCTCCTCGGCCCCGGCGACGACGCCCGGAACATCGGGCCCGGGTGGGAGTACTACCTCGACCGGCTCGTCGCCGTCCGCGAGGGGCGCGACGCCGCCACCGTGCCGTGGGAGCCGTACCTCGCCGGGCTGGCGGACCACTACGGCCGGGCGGCCGACGCCGTCTGACCGTGGGACGCCCGCGGCGCCGAGGGCACCCCAGGAGCCGGGAGTGACGGCTCAGGACTGGAGGGCGTCGTACTCCGCCTCGGTCGCGACGTCGTCCTCGACGTCGAGACGCAGGTGCGCGAGCGCGAGCTGCAGGACGCGCAGCGCGCTCGCGGCGCGCTCCCCCCACAGCGAGACGTAGGAGAACTGCCACCACCACAGGCCCTCGAGCTCGCGGCCGCCGTCGTAGTGCTGCAGGCCCTTCGCGAGGCACTCGGCCACGCACGCGAGGTCGCCCGAGAGCGACGCCGCACCGACCTCGGCGCCGACGAGCGGGTCGGTGATCTCGGCGTAGTCGTCGAACCCGTCGAAGAGCCGCGCGAGCGCCGTCCGCAGCGGGTCCACGTCCGTGTCGCGGCCGGCGTCGGGCTCGAAGCGCTCGACCGGCACGACGTCGCCCACGGCCCCCAGGCGGGCGCCCGCGGCGAGCGCGTCGGACAGCGCGAGGAGCAGGAGCGGCAGCACCGCGCCGGGGGCCGCGCCGGACGCGACCTGCGTCGTCGTGGTGAGGTAGGCGCGGGCCTGCTCCGCCATGCCCTCGGCGATCTCCCGCAGGTCGGGGTCGTTGTGGATCTCCCCCATGCTCGTCACCTCCCGTCAGCCGCCGACGAGGCGGCGGCCCTCGAACGCCCGGCCGAGCGTCACCTCGTCCGCGTACTCCAAGTCTCCACCGACCGGGAGGCCCGACGCGAGGCGGGTCACGCGTAGGCCCATGGGGCCGAGCATGCGCGCGAGGTAGGTCGCGGTGGCCTCGCCCTCGACGTTCGGGTCGGTCGCGAGGATCACCTCGGTCACCTGCCCGTCCGCGAGCCGGCTCATGAGCTCCGCGATCCGTAGGTCGCCCGGCCCGACGTTCTCGATCGGGTTGATGGCGCCGCCGAGCACGTGGTACCGGCCGCGGAACTCGCGCGTGCGCTCGATCGCGACGACGTCCTTGGGCTCCTCGACGACGCAGATCACCTCGGGCGAGCGGCGCGGGTCCGCGCAGATGCGGCACTGCTCCGACTCCGCGACGTTGCCGCACGTCTCGCAGAAGCGGACGCGCGCCTTCACCTCGGTGAGCGCGTCGGCGAGCCGGCGCACGTCCACCGCGTCCGCGGCGAGCAGGTGGAACGCGATGCGCTGCGCGCTCTTGGGCCCGACGCCGGGAAGCCGGCCGAGCTCGTCGATCAGGTCCTGGACAGCGCCTTCGTACACGCCCCCAGCCTACGGGGCGCGGCCCGCACGGCGGACCCGGCCCGCCGCCGTCGCGGACAGGCCGGGTCCGTGCCCGGGCACCGGGGTCAGTCCGGGAGCTCGGGCGTCACGGTCCGCGTGGTGCCGTCCGTGTACGTCGCCTCGTAAGCGAGGGTCGGCAGCGGGCCGCCCTCGCCGTCGGGACCGTCCACCGTCTCCGGGTCGAAGATCGGCCCGGGCCACCAGGCCACGAAGCGGCCGTCCTCGAGCGTCGTCTCGACGGCGGTCCCGTCCGCGAGCCGGAGCGTGAGCGCCACGACGTCGGCGCCGGCACGGCCACCCGTCATCGACAGGACGGGACGCTCGCGGCTCCACGGGTAGGCCTTGCCGCCCGACTGGAACATCGCGCCCTCCGCGACGCCCCGGGCGGAGGGGACGAGGTCGCCACCGCCCGCGGACCCGGCGGAGACGTCCTCCGCCTCGTCCGCGCCCGGGGGCAGGTAGCCGACGCACGACGACTGCAGCGTCTGCCCCTGCGCGTCGTCGTGGAGGTACATCACGGCCGCCCACGAGCCGCGACGCTCCGCGAGCACCACGTCGTCGACGGTCACCGCCCGCTCGGAGCCCAGCCGCGCCTGGCACGCCGCGTCGAGCACGGCGAGGTCCTGCGAGGAGAGGGCGTCCGGCTCGGGCGTCCACGACGCGAGCGCGTGCGGTGCCGGACCGACGAACGGGAGCGCGAACGCCGCCGCCGCGGCGGCGGCCACGGCCACCGGGATGCCGATCCGGCGGGCCGCGCGGCGCCGGGCCTGCACGGCGAGGTGCCCGACGGCGAGCGCGCCCGTCGTGCCCGGCTCCTCGCCGGCGAGGATGCGGTCGAGGCCCTGCGCCGCTCGCGCGGCCTCGGCGGCGGAGAGGTCGGACGCGGGGGCGTGATCGAGCCCGCGGAGCATGGTCAGGTCGTCGTGCGTCATCGGAGCGCCTCCTGGGCGGTGACGTCGAGGGATGGGGTCGGGAGGGCGGCGGGCCGGTGGTCCTCGCCGTCCGCGCCGGTTCCCTCGTCGAGGGCGAGCAGCCGGCGGAGCGCCGTGCGAGCGCGGTGCAGGCGGAGCCGATAGGCGACCGCCGAGATGCCGAGGACGCGTCCGGCGTCAGCGGACGGCAGGTCCTCCCAGAGGAGCAGCGACAGCACCTCCTGCTGCTCCGGGGTGAGCCGGCGCCACGCCGCGGCGAGGTCGGAGCGCGCGGCGGTCTGCTCGTCGGGGGCCGGGAGCATCGGCTCGGGCTGCGCGGCGAGCCGGACACCGAGCGCACCGCGTCGCGTGCTCGCCCGCCGGTCGTTGAGGAGGCAGCCGCGCGCGACCCCGAACAGCCACGCCCGTTGCGCGTCCCGGGTCGGTGGGAGGTCGCGCATCCGCCGCCACGCGACGACGAACGCCTCGTGGACGACGTCCTCGGCGTGGTCGTCGTCGGTGCGTCGCCGCACGAAGCGCAGCACGTCGGCGTACGTGTCTCGGTAGAGGTCGCGGAACCGTTCCTCACGGTCCGCCACGGGAGGTGGGCTCATACCTCGTACGTGTCCGGCAGCCGGCCCGCTGTTTCGAGGGGCGTCAGCCCTGGTCCTGGATCTCCTCGATGATCTTGCCGTCGAGCAGGCTCACCACGAGCGCCGTCCCGACGAGGCCCGTCGAGACGATGTCGGGGTCGTCGGCGGACGGGAGGTCGTCCATCGGGTCGGCCGTGGACGGTTCGCCCCGCCGGGCGGGTTCCTCGGCGGGCCGCGGGACGCGGGCCGCCGCGATCGCCGCGCGAGCGGCGGAGACGCCGCGCAACGGTGCGGCCGACGTGCCTGCGGACGCCGGTGCGGCGGGGGCCGCCGCGCGGGCGGGCGCCCCCTGCGACGAGGCCGCGGGCGACGCCGCGGACGGCCGTCCGGGCGCCGTCGGCGCGGTGGCGGCGGACGGCGCGGTGCGGGCGGGGGCCTGCGTGGGGGTCGGGGTGGTCGGCGGGGCCGGTTCGAGCACGGGCTCCGGCTCGGGGCCGTCGTCGAGGTCGACGGGCGGCTCCGCGGGCAGCCCCGCGAGCCACGCCTCGTCCGCGCTGTCCACGCGCGGTGCGGGCGCCGGTGCGGACGCCGGGACCGACGCCCCGGCAAGCCAGGCCTCGTCGGCGGCGTCCACCACGGTCGAGCTTGCCGGCGGCGCGGCGGGTGCGGTCTCGGTGCTCGGTCGCTCCTGGAGCGCGACGGCGGCGCGCGGGGCCTCGTGCGCCTCCGCGGCCTCGTCCGCCGGGCGGGAGGTGCTCGCGGAGCGGGCGGCGCCGGGCGCGCTCGGCGCCGCGACGGTCGCCACCGGCACTCCTGCCTGCACGCCGCTCGAGCCGTGGAGGGCGGCAGCCCCGACGCTCGCCGAGGCGGACCCCGCAGGGCCGGACGCGGCGGAAGCGGCCGCCGTCGGGGCGCTCGCCGCCGGGCCGGACGACGTGGCGACGGGCGACGCGGGTCCCGACGGCGCGGGGCCGCCGGACGGCGCGGGCGCTACCGGCGCAGGGCCGGACGACGGCGCCGAGCCGCCGCCCGCCTGACCACCCTCGTCGAGGCGCGGCTCGACGCGGACCTGGAGCCCGAGCGTCTGGTAGACGACGTCCTGGACCGCGCTCGTGTGCCGGGACGACGAGAACGTGCGGGCCAGCCCGGGCGACGGGAACGCGAGGTAGAGAACGTCGGCGCCGAGCTCCGCGACCTGCGCGTTGGCGCTCACCAGCGACCACGTCACGGGGCTCGCGCGCAGGTTCTCGAGGACCTCCGGCCAGCGCCGGCGCAGCTCCTCCGTCGTCAGGGCAGGGCTCGCGCCACCCGCCGCAGGAGCAGACGACGCGGCCGCCTCCTGCCGGGCAGCCGCCTCGCGCGGCGTCGACGGCCGCGGGGTCTCCTCGCGCGGCGCCTCGTCGCGTGACGTCTCGTGGCGCGAGGCCTCGTGGTGCGGTGCCTCGTGGTGCGGTGCCTCGGGGGCGTGGGAGGGAGCGTCCCCCGAGGCAGCAGAGGCAGCGGTCGCGCGGGCGGGGTCGTCCGAGGCCTCGGACTCTGCGACGGACGTCGTGCCGGACTCGGTGCCCGACGCGTCGGACGCGGTACGGGGCGGGGCGCTCGCCGCACCGGACACGGGACCGGTCCGCTCGGGGCCGGACGCCTCGGCAGTCGCGGTCTCCTCGCCCCGCGCGGACGAGTGCGTGGGAGCGGACGACCCGACGGCCGACCCGGCGCTGTCGACCGCCGACGACCCCGCACCGTCGGCCGCGCGCGACGCGGCAGCGGGTGATGCGGCGGCGGGTGATGCGGCGGCGGGCGATGCGGCGGCAGGCGACGCGGAGGCGTCGCCGGACGGACGCTCCTGCTCCGGCGCGGCGGGAGCCGCGACGCGCCCGACCGGCGTCGGGTCCTGCGCGGCCGGCGCGCTCGCAGGTGCCGCGGCGGGCTGGCCCGGTCGCGCGGGCCGGAGCGCCGCGCGGACGGCAGCGGCACCGGTGAGTCCCGAGGAGGGCGCGCCGGCCGGAGCAGCAACCGGGGCCGTCGCGGTGGCCGTGGCGCCGTCGCCCGGGGCGGGCGTCCCCGCGGCCGGGGGGACCACGACGTTGCCCAGGCCTCCGCGCTCGAGCCGGTCGAGGCGCGCCGCGAACCCGGCCGCGCCGTCGTCCGCTCCGGGCAGGAGCAGGCGGGCCATGAGGAGCTCGAGGTGCAGGCGGGGCGACGTCGCGCCCGTCATCTCGGTGAGCGCGGCGTTGACGAGGTCGGCGGCCCGGGACAGCTCGGCCACCCCGAGGTGCTGCGCCTGCGTGCGCATGCGCTCGAGCTGGTCGGCGGGCTGGTCGCGCAGGACGGCCTGCGCCTCGTCGCCCGACACCGCGATGACGATGAGGTCGCGCAGGCGCTCGAGCACGTCCTCGACGAAGCGCCGCGGCTCGTGCCCCGTCGCGATGACGTGGTCCACGACCCGGAAGATGCTCGCGCCGTCGCGCGCGGCGAGCGCGTCCACGACGTCGTCGAGCAGGGTCGCGTGCGTGAAGCCGAGGAGCGCGACCGCGCGCTCGTACTCGACGGCGCCGTCCTCGGCACCCGCGATGAGCTGGTCCATGACGGACAGCGAGTCACGGACCGAGCCGCCGCCCGCGCGCGTGACGAGCGGGACCACGCCGCTGCCGATCGACACGCCCTCGGCCGCGCACAGCTCCTCGAGGTAGGGGCCGAGCACGTCCGGCGGGACGAGGCGGAAGGGGTAGTGGTGCGTGCGCGAGCGGATGGTGCCGATGACCTTGTCCGGCTCCGTCGTCGCGAACACGAACTTCACGTGCTCCGGCGGCTCCTCGACGAGCTTGAGCAGGGCGTTGAAGCCCTGCGGCGTCACCATGTGCGCCTCGTCGAGGATGAAGATCTTGTACCGGTCGCGCGCGGGAGCGAACGCCGCGCGCTCGCGCAGCTCGCGCGCGTCGTCCACGCCGTTGTGCGACGCCGCGTCGATCTCGACCACGTCGAGGCTGCCCGGGCCGCCGCGCGCGAGCTCGACGCACGACGGGCACTGCCCGCACGGCGTGTCGAGCGGGCTCTCGGGGGTGTTGCGCTCGCAGTTGAGCGTGCGCGCGAGGATGCGCGCGCTCGTCGTCTTGCCGCACCCTCGGGGCCCGGAGAACAGGTAGGCGTGGTTCACCCGACCGCTGCGCAACGCCTGCATGAGCGGTGCGGTCACGTGGTCCTGACCGATCACCTCGGCGAAGGTCTCGGGCCGGTAGCGGCGGTACAGGGCGGTGCTCACCCCGGTCACTCTAGACGTCGCGACCCACACGCACGAGGTCGCTCCGCCGTCGGTCCCGCCGGTCCCGGCCCGGCCGCGTCAGCGGTGCAGCGCCTTGCGCGCGAGCCAGTTGCCCAGCAGCTGCGCGACCTGCACGATCGCGATGATGACGAGCACCGTCACGACCACGACCCCCCAGTTGTAGCGCTGGTAGCCGTAGACGATCGCGAAGTTCCCCAGCCCGCCGCCGCCGATGATCCCGGCGATCGCCGACATGTCGAGCACCGCGATGAAGAGGAACGTGTAGCCGAGGATGAGCGGCGCGAGCGCCTCGGGCACGAGCACCGTCGTGATGATGCGCCACGACGACGCGCCCATGGCACGCGCCGCCTCGATCACGCCCGGGTCGATGCCCACGAGGTTCTGCTCGACGATGCGGCTCGTGCCGAACGCCGTCATCACCGACAGCGGGAAGATGAACGCCTCCGTGCCGAGCGTCGTCCCGACCACCTGGAGCGTCACCGGTCCGAGCAGGGTGACGAAGATGATGAACGGGATCGGCCGCACGATGTTGACGAGCACGTTGAGCACGCCGAACACCCAGCGGTTGGCGAGCAGGTTGCCGCGCCGCGTCACGTAGAGCGCGATGCCGAGCGCGAGGCCCGCGACGCCGCCCGTGAGCAGGGCGACGGACACCATCTGGAGCGTCTGGCCGAACGACTCGACGAGGATCGGCCACAGCTGGGACCAGTCGCGGTTCATCAGCGGCCTCCGAGGTTGCCGTGGCGGAAGAGGGTGTCGCGGGCGAGGCCGTACGGGTCGCCCGGGTCGTCGTCGGTCGGGTCGGGGGCGTCCTCGTCGGCCGGAGCCGCGGCGAGGCGCGCGACGCGCGGGTCTTCGAGCGGGTGCTCCGCCGTCCCGAGGTCGACGACGTCGGCGCGCTCGCCCAGCGCGAGGAGGAACGGCGCGATGCGGTCCTCGGGCGCGTCGAGCTCGACGGTGAGCGACCCGAACGGCCGCTCCCCCACCTCGGAGATGCCGCCGTAGACGACGGACCCGTCGACGTCGTGCTCGCGCAGCAGGCGGAACAGGTCCGTCCCGGTGCTCGCGCCCTCGCGCACGCCGACCGTCACGAGCCGGCCCGGGTGGCGCTCGCGCAGGCGGGCGAGCGTCTCGCGCGACGGCCGGTCGTGCAGCGCGGTGCCGACGAACCGCTGCGCGGCGTCGGCGCGGGGCGCGGAGAAGACGTCGTACACGTCGCCCGTCTCGACGACCCGCCCGTGCTCCATCACGGCGACGCGGTGGCACGTCGAGCGCACGACCTCCATCTCGTGCGTGATGACGACGATGGTGATGCCGAGCTCGGCGTTGACGCGCCGCAGGAGCGCGAGGACCTCGCGCGTCGTCTCGGGGTCGAGCGCGGAGGTCGCCTCGTCGGCGAGAAGGATCGTGGGCTGCGCCGCGAGCGCGCGGGCGATCCCGACGCGCTGCTTCTGCCCGCCCGAGAGCTGGCGCGGGTACGCCTTCGCCTTGTCCGCGAGCCCGACGAACGCGAGGAGCTCCGCGACGCGCGCTGCCCGCTTCTCGCGCGACCAGCCCGCTACCTTGAGCGGGTAGGCCACGTTCCCGGCGACGGTGCGCGACGACAGCAGGTTGAACTGCTGGAACACCATCCCGATGCGCGAGCGCACCTCGCGCACGCGGCGCTCGGACAGGCCCGTGATGACCTGCCCGTCGACGACGACCTCGCCGCTCGTCACCGTCTCCAGCGCGTTGACGAGCCGCACGAGCGTCGACTTCCCGGCGCCGGAGTAGCCGATGACGCCGAAGATCTCGCCGCGGCGGATGGACAGCGAGACGTCGTCGACCGCGTGCACGGCACCGTCGCCCTCGCCGAAGGTCTTGCTCACGTGGCGCAGCTCGATCGCGGGCTGCTCGTCACCACCCGGGTCGCGGGGGACGTCGGTCACGTCGGAATCCTCTCGTCGGAGGCCGGGCCGCAGGGCCGGGCCGCCTGGCGCGGTCGGGCGCCCGCCGTCGGGCGAGCCGTCCGCCTGCCATCGTCTCTCCCCGGCACGACGGCGCGCGAGGGCGGGCGCGTCGTGCGCGCCCGCCCTCCCGTCGCCCGGGACGTGCCGGGGTCAGCCGCGGATGTCGGCCTCGATGCCCGCGAGGATCTCCTGGAGCTCCGCCGGGGAGTTCTCCTTGATGACGGCTGTGCCGCCCGACGCCTTCTTCTCGGCCTCGACGACCTCCGGCGAGTGCGAGAGCTCGGCGAGCTTGAGCAGCGTCTCGTCGTCCTTGTCCTCGGCGCGCGCGACCCACACGTTGATGTAGGGCTTCGCGGCGTCGGAGTCGGGGTCGTCCTGGAACAGGGCCTCGTCGGGCGAGAGGCCCGCGTCCTCGACGAAGTCGTTGTTGATGATCGACGCGTCGACCGACTGGAGCTGGATCGGGGTCTGCGCGGCGTCGACGGGCGTGACGGTCACCTTCGAGCTGGGCAGCACGTCGGCCTCGGTGGAGATGGAGCTCCCGCCGTCCTTCAGCTCGACGAGGCCGGCCTCCTGCAGCACGAGGAGCGCGCGGGCGAGGTTCGTCGGGTCGTTGGGCACGGCGACCTGGCCGCCGTCGGGGATCTGCTCGAGCGACGTGTGCTTCGTCGAGTACAGGCCGAGCGGGTAGACGGCGGTCGCGCCGATGGGCTGCAGGTCGTCGTTCGCGTCCACGTTGTAGCCCGCGAGGAACTGCAGGTGCTGGAACTGGTTCACGTCGAGCTCGCCCTGGGACAGCGCGGGGTTGGCCTGCGTGTAGTCCTGGAGGTCGACGAGCTCGACGTCGATGCCCTCGGCCTCGGCCTGCTCCTGGAAGACGGCCCACTTGTCGTCGGACGCGCCGACGACGCCGACGCGGATCGGACCCCCGTCGCCGCTCTCGCCGGAGGCGCCGCCCGAGGAGTCGCCGCCACCGCACGCGGTGAGGGTCAGGGCGGCCGTCGCGGCGATCGCGGTCCAGGTCAGACGCTTGCGGGTGGTGGAGAACGACATGGGGGTTCCTTCCGATGACGGCGGCGCGGTCACGGGTGGCGACCGGCACGGCCGGGGGTGCAGGGGGTCCCTGTGAGGCGGTGGGGTTCGGGGTGCTTCCGGCGGGCCATCAGCCACGCGGCGAGCGGGGGCCGGTCGTCGTCGAGGACGACGCGACGGGTGCGGCGCAGGTCTCCCTGCGGGTCACGACGGCGTCAGCAGCCGCACATTCGCCCGGTGCGCACGCGGCGACAGCACGACGAGCCGGCGCAGGCTGCTGCGCGCGGGGTCGTGGTCACGACGTGCTGACGGGTCATGCCGACATCATGGGCACGACGACGGCCCGCACGCCAATCTCCGACCGCGAAAGTCCACGATGTGGACCGGAAAGTGATCGCATGCCGGGAACGGAGGCGCCTCAACCGGGCGAAAAGCGGCGAATGCCGCGAGGTGGCGGGCGGCACACTCGGACGGTGGGGTGTGCGGTCCGGGGACGCAAAGGACCCCTCGCACACCCACCAGAGCTCACCTACCCTTGCTGCCTTCCGGCCCTGGGGGAGTTCGGCGAGATGATGCCGCACGAGGGGTCTGCACCCACCCTAGCCCAGGTCGGTGCCGCGCTCGAAACCCGCTCCACCGCGCGCCCCGCCGCGCGCCTGATCGCAGGCTCTCCGGAGGCGATTCGGCCGGGGCGCCGCCGTCCGGTATCCTCGTTGCGCTGCTGTCGGTGCGCATCCGCGCGTCGCCGACCGTCGCCAGGAGGATTCGCCTAGTGGCCTATGGCGCACGCTTGGAAAGCGTGTTGGGTTAACAGCCCTCGGGGGTTCGAATCCCCCATCCTCCGCAGACCGAAGGGCCCGCCGCACTCGCGGCGGGCCCTTCGTCGTCGGGGTGCGGGCGCACACCGAAAAGGCCCGTCGCACAGGTGCGACGGGCCTCTCGACGTCCCGACGGTCCGACGCGCCGGGACGTGGCGCCGGCGGTGCCGCCGACGGCTCCCCCCAGCCTACGGGTGTCCGGCCCGGAACGGCAGGGGTGGAGAGCCCCGGAGTCCCGGATCTTCGCCACATCCACCCACCCTGGGAGCCCCCTGGACCCCTGGACAGGCGTTGAACGCGTGTTTAGTCTATTGAACATGCGTTCAGAGCAGCCTCCGCGGACCGGTCGGGCCACGCCCGCGCCGTCGGGCACCGACGACCTCACGACCCGTGCCCGTATCCGGGACGCCGCGATCTCGCGGTTCGCGCGTGACGGGTTCGGCGCGCCGCTGCGCACGGTCGCGGCGGACGCGGGCGTGAGCGCGGCGCTCGTCGTGCACCACTTCGGCTCCAAGGACGGGCTGCGCCGGGCGTGCGACGCGTACGTGTTCGACGCCGTCCGCGCCGCGAAGACCGACGCGATCTCGCCGCAGGACCCGGCGGCCGGGCCCATGGCGCTGTTCACGCAGCTCGCCGGGATCGAGGACTACGCGCCCGTGTTCGAGTACACGCTGCGCAGCCTCCAGGCGGGCGGCGACCTCGCGCGGTCGTTCGTCGAGCACCTCACGCAGGTCACGCTCGAGTACATGGAGGACGGCGTCGCCGCCGGGGTGATCCGCCCGAGCCGCGACGAGCCCGCCCGCGCGCGGTACCTCGTCTCGCTCTCCCTCGGCTCGCTCCTCGTCGACGGCGCGCTGCGCGAGCGGACCGAGCCGCGCGACCCCGAGACCGACCTCCGCGAGTACGTCGAGCGCGTGATGCTGCCCGCGCTCGAGGTCTTCACCGAGGGGCTCTTCGTCGAGCCGACGCTGCTCGACGCGTACGTCCGGCACACCACCCACCAGGAGGAGACGCGATGACGAGCACGACCCCCGCCGTCGAGGTGCACGACCTGCGCAAGGCGTTCGGCCACGTGCAGGCGCTCGACGGCCTCGACCTGACCGTCCGCACGGGCGAGGTCGCCGGGTTCCTCGGGCCCAACGGCGCCGGCAAGTCGACCACGATCCGGGTGCTGCTCGGGCTGCTGCGCGCCGACTCGGGGACCACCCGGCTGCTCGGCGGGGACCCGTGGCGCGACGCCGTCGACCTGCACCGCCGCCTCGCGTACGTGCCGGGCGACGTGAGCCTGTGGCCGAACCTCACCGGCGGCGAGGCGATCGACCTGCTCACCCGGCTGCGCGGGCGCGTCGACCCGCGCCGCAAGGAGCTCCTGCTCGAACGCTTCGAGCTCGACCCGTCGAAGAAGGCGCGCACGTACTCCAAGGGGAACCGGCAGAAGGTCGCGCTCGTCGCGGCGTTCGCGTCCGACGTCGAGCTGCTCGTGCTCGACGAGCCGACGTCGGGCCTCGACCCCCTCATGGAGTCGGTGTTCACGCAGTGCGTGCGCGAGGTCACGGCGGAGGGCCGGTCGGTGCTGCTCTCGAGCCACATCCTCGCGGAGGTCGAGAAGCTGTGCGACACCGTGACGATCATCCGGGCCGGCCGCACCGTCCAGTCCGGCACGCTCGCCGAGCTGCGGCACCTCACGCGGTCGTCGGTCACCGCGGTGACCGACCGCGACCCCGCCGCCCTCGACGCGCTCGACGGCGTGCACGACCTCCTCGTCGAGCCCGGCGCCGACGGGACGCGGGCGCGTTTCGACGTCGACAACGACCACGTGGAGCCCGTGCTGCGCGCGCTCACCGAACTGGGGCTGCGGTCCGTCACGGTCACCCCGCCGTCGCTCGAGGAGCTGTTCCTGCGCCACTACGGCGACGAGCTCGCCCAGCTCGACGGGGCCGGTGCGCTGTGAGCGCCCCCACCGCGGCCCCGCCCCGCGGACGAGGCGCCGCCGTCGCTCCCGAGCCCCCGGGTCCCGGCCGCGCGGCGACGGGCTGGCTCACCCTGTTGCGCTTCGTCCTGCGCCGCGACCGCGTCCGCATCCCCGTGTGGACGGCGTCCGTCGCGCTCCTCTTCGGGTACGCGGCGGTCGCCCTCGACACGCTCTACCCGACGGCGGCCGACCGCCAGGCGCGCGCGGCGCTCGTCTCGAGCCCGGCCGGGATCATGCTGTCCGGGCCGCAGTACGGCATCGAGGACTACACGCTCGGCGCGATGATCGCCAACGAGATGGCGCTCACCGTCATGGTCGCGGTCGCGATCATGAGCATCTTCCTCGTCGTGCGGCACACGCGCGCCGAGGAGGAGACCGGCCGGGCCGAGCTCGTCCGGGCGGGCGTCGTGGGGCGGCACGCGCCCGCGACCGCGGCGTTCGTGGCGGCGGTCGTCGCGAACGCGGCCATCGCGCTCGCGACCGGCGTCGTGCTCGTCGCGACCGGGCTCGACGCCGTGGACTCCCTCGCGCTCGGCGCCGCCGTCGGGGTCACGGGCCTCGTGTTCGCCGCCGTCGCCGTCGTGACGAGCCAGGTCACCGAGCACGCGCGCGGCGCGAGCGGGCTCGCGCTCGCCGTGCTCGGCGTCGCGTTCCTGCTCCGCGCCGTCGGCGACGTGCAGGAGGAGCACGGGAGCTGGGTCTCGTGGCTCTCCCCCATCGGGTGGGCGCAGCAGATCCGGGCGTTCGTCGACCTGCGCTGGTGGCCCCTCGGCCTGTCCGTCGCGCTCGTGGTGCTGCTCCTCGCCCTGGGCGCGGCGCTCGCCGCCCGGCGCGACCTCGGCGCCGGGCTCGTGCCGCCCCGCGCGGGCCGGCCCGACGCCGCCCGCTGGCTCGCGAGCCCGCTCGCCCTCGCGTGGCGTCAGCAGCGCGCGTCCGTGCTCGCGTGGGCGATCGGGATCGGCGTCACGGCGCTCGCGTGCGGGACGTTCGTCGACTCGGTGGGCGACATGGTCGCGGCCAACCCCGAGGTCGCCCAGATGATCGGCGACGCGTCCGACCTCGTGGCCGGCTTCGTCGCCGTCATGGCGCTCTTCCTCGGGCTCGGCGCGGGCGGGTTCGCCGTCGCCTCGGCCCAGCGCGCGCGGGGCGAGGAGACCGCGGGGCGGCTCGAGCCGGTGCTCGCGACGGGTGTCGGGCGCGTGCGGTGGCTCGCGGGCCAGCTCGTCGTGACGCTGGTCGGGACGTGCGTGCTGCTGGCCGTGAGCGCCGTCGGGCTGTGGCTCGGCGCCCTGAGCGTCGGGGAGGACGCGTTCGGCCTCGGTGACCACCTCGCCGCGTCGTTCGCGTACCTGCCCGCGGTCGCGGTCGTCGCGGGGGTCGCGGTGGCGGCGTTCGGGTCGCGCCCCGGCCTCGCGGCGCTCGCGTGGGCGCTCCTCGCCTACTCGTTCGTCGTGACGATGTTCGGCGCCCTGCTCGACCTCCCGTCGTGGGCGAGCGGGCTCTCGCCCTTCTGGCACGTGCCCCAGCTCCCCGGGGCCGGCGCCGAGCCGTGGCCCTTCGTCTGGCTCACGCTCCTCGCCGTCGTGCTCGTCGCGCTGGGCCTCGCGGGCTTCCGCCGCCGCGACGTCCCGCGCCCCTGACGCGTGGCCGTCGTGGGCTCCGGCTAGGCTCGATCCACCTTTTCCGACCACGGAGGTGACGGTCATGTCCACGCCCGACCGGAGCGACGCGACGCGCTCGGCCAGGGCCACCCTGCACGAGTGGGTCGACGCGATCCCCACGCGGGAGCCGACCGAGGGTGCCGGAGCCCGCGAGCCGCGCACGTGGGTCGCGGCCCTCGCGCTCGAGGGCACGTGGCTGGGCCTGTACCAGGACGCGTACCGGTTCACCGAGACGGAGTGGGACGAGCTGGTCGACGACCTCTCCCGGTACGCCGACGTCCGGCCGCCCGCGCGCGCCGTCGTGTTCCGCGACGTCGAGCTCGACGAGGACCCGTTCCGCGACGACGAGCGCCCGCTCGTGGACGCGGTGCTGCGTGTCGCGCTCGAGGAGGGGGTCGAGAACGTCACCTTCGCCGCGGTCGCGCGGCGGTGCGACCGCAGCGAGTCGACCCTGCGGTCGATGTTCGGGGACGCCGAGACGCTGGTCGACGACGTCGCGATCGAGGTCGTGCAGTCCGGGTTCGACGACCTCTCGCCGCTGCGGCTCGACCCGTCGCGCGCCGCGGTCGCGGCGTCCGTCGCGGCGCTCGACGACTCGCGCAAGGCGGCGGCGCTCCTGCGCCTCTACGCCCTCGGCGGGGTGGCGCGCGACGACGTGCCCGAGGGCCAGCACACCGTCCACGCGGACGTGCTGCGCGCGTGGCGGGAGGAGGGCGCGCCGTCGTCCCTCGTGCTCGCTGCGCTCGCGTGCGACGGCTGGCGGGCGGGCGAGCGGCAGCGCGCGCTGCTCTTCCCTCCGGCCCTGCCGGGTGCGGTCGTGCGCGAGCTCGCGCGCCTCGTCGACGACGCCGCGGGCCCCGTGACACCGTAGCGGTCCCCTCACGGCCCGCGGCTCCCGCTCAGCGCCGGAGCTCGCGCTCGTGGACGACGCCGGGGCACGGGACCGCGACGACGTCCCCACGCCGCAGGTCCTCCGGGAGCCGCACCCCGCCCCCGGCGCGGCCCGGGGCGGGGTGCACGGTGAAGCGGCGCAGGGGTGCCGCCGAGACGCGTCCGACGAGCCGGGCCTCCTCGACCGCCGCGCCGCACGCGTCGAGGTCGGCGTCGAGCCACACCTGCCGGTGGTGGCCCCCGAGGCGCGGGACGACGTCCTCCACCCCGGCGAGCACGACGCACCGCGGCGACGCCTCCCACAGCCGCCCGACGCGGCCCGGGTCGGCGCTCGCGGGCACGTGGACGGTCGGGGTCGCGCGCAGCCGGGCGCAGGCGGCGAGGCTCGTCCCGTCGACGAGCACGTCGTGCGGGGCGAGGACGGTGCCGCCCGGCCAGGCCGACGAGGGAGCGCCGCGCAGCGCGGCGAGCCGGGCGGAGAACGCGGTGTGCACGAGAGTCATGACTCCGGTCTACCGCGCGCGGCGGGGGCGGGAACCGGGCCTGACGGAACGCACACGGCCCGCGCCCGGATCCTCACGGCCTCCCGACGGGCGTGGTCGCCGCCCGTCGGGAAGCCGCCCGCGGACGGCCCTCAGGACGCCGCGGTCGGCGCCCCGGGGTCCGGCTCGAAGCGGTAGCCCATGCCCGCCTCGGTGAGCAGGTAGCGCGGGGCCGCAGGCTCCGGCTCGAGCTTCTTGCGGAGCTGCGCGACGTACAGGCGCAGGTAGCCCGTGTCGCTCACGTGCTGGGAGCCCCAGATCTCCGTGAGCAGCGTCTGCCGCGTGACGAGCTTGCCCGGGTTGCGGACGAGCCGCTCCAGCACCTGCCACTCCGTCGGGGTGAGCCGCACCTGCTCGGTCTGGCCGTCGCGCACGCGCACGACGCTGTGGGCCGACAGGTCGACCGTCACGTCGCCCAGCACGACGACCGGGGCGGAGTCCTCGTGCGCGACGCGGCGCGTGAGCGCACGGATGCGGGCGAGCAGCTCCTCGATGGAGAACGGCTTCGTGACGTAGTCGTCGGCACCCGCGTCGAGGGCCTCGACCTTGTCGGCGGCACCCGTGCGCCCGGACACCACGAGGATCGGGGCGTCCGACCAGCCTCGGACGGCGTGGATCACGTCGAGGCCGTCGAGCTCGGGCATGCCGAGGTCGAGCATGAGGACGTCGGGCCGGTGGTCGATCGCGCGCGCGATCGCCTGCGAGCCCGAGGTCGCCGTGATGATCTCGTAGCCCTGCGCGGTGAGGGTGATGCGCAGGGCGCGCAGGATCTGCGGGTCGTCGTCGGCGATGAGGATCTTCATGGCGCGCTGGTCTCCGGTGCGTCGGGGTGGGGCGTCGGGCCCGCGGCGGGCAGGGCCACGACCATGGTGAGCCCTCCGCCGGGGGTGTCCTCGGGGGTGAGCGTGCCGCCCATGCCCTCGACGAACCCCTTCGACAGCGCGAGGCCGAGCCCGAGGCCGGTCGTGTTGTCGGTGTCGCCGAGGCGCTGGAACGGCACGAACACGTCCTCGCGCCGCTCGGGCGGGATGCCCGGGCCGTGGTCGACGACGCGGATCTCGACCGACCCCCCGAACGCGCTCGTCGAGATCCGCACACGCTCGCCCGGCGGCGAGTGCCGGGTCGCGTTGGCGAGCAGGTTGACGAGCACGCGCTGGAGCAGCACCGGGTCGGCGACGACCGCGGGGACGTCGAGCTCGAGGTCGAGCTCCACCTGGGCGGGCCCGAGACCGAGCTCGTCGAGCGCGGGCAGCACGACGTCGGCCGGCTCGACCTCGGTGCGCGACACCCCGAGGACGCCCGCCTCCAGCCGGCTGACGTCGAGCAGGTCGGTGATGAGCGTGCCGAGCGCGCCGAGGCTCTCGTCGGCGGTCGCGAGCAGCTCGTCCCGGTCGGCGGGGCTGAGCGCGCCGCGCGTCGAGCGCAGGCCGCTCACGGCGGCGGTCGCGGCGCTCAGCGGTCGGCGCAGGTCGTGGCTCAGCGCCGACAGCAGCGCGCTGCGCACGCGGTCGGACTCGGCGAGCTGGTCCATCTCGCTCGCGACCTCGGCGAGGTCGCTGTGCTCGAGCGCGGCCTCGAGCTGGACCGCGATGACGTTGAGCAGGCGCCGCTCGGACGCGGCGAGGTCCGGCCCGAACAGCTCGAGGTCCGCCCGGTCGTCCACGCGCACCGTCGTGCTGGGCGTGCCCGGCCCCGGGTCGCCGTCGGCCGCGAGCTCCGTCCCGGAGACGACGAGCCGCGCCCCCACCATGCCGAACGCCTCGCGCGCCCGGCTCACGAGGGCCTGCACGGCGTCCTGCCCGCGCAGGACGCTGCCCGCGACCGTGGCGAGCACCTCGGACTCCGCGGCCGCCCGCCGGGCCGCGCGCGTCGTGCGCGCCGCGCGGTCGACGACGACGCTCACGAGGACGGCGATGACGACGTACAGGACGAGGGCCACGAGGTGGAACCGCTCGCCCACGGTGATCGTGTGCAGGGGCTCGACGAAGAAGTAGTCGAGCGTGACGCCCGACAGGACCGCGGCGTAGACCGCGGGCCAGACGCCCCCGACGAGCGCGACGACGACGACGAGCAGCTGGTACGCCAGGACGTCGGTCACGAGCGTGTCCTCGTCGCGCGCCGTGACGAGGAGCCAGGTGAGCAGCGGTCCGCCGACGAGCGCGAGGACGAACCCCGCGACGCGACGCCGCAGGGTGAGCGCGCCGCCCGAGCGGGGCAGGCGTGCCCCTCCCCCGGCGGCGGCGTGGTTGACGATGTGGACGTCGATGTTGCCCGCCTCGCGCGTGACCGTCGCGCCGATGCCGGGGCCGCTGAGGGCCGACGCGAGCCTGCCCCGGCGCGAGACCCCGATGACGAGCTGCGTGGCGTTGACGCCCTTGGCGAACTCGACGAGCGCGGTGGGGACGTCGTCGCCCACGACCTGGTGGTACGTCCCGCCGAGCTGCTCGACGAGCGCGCGCTGGTGCGCGAGCGCGCCGGGGGCCGCGTCGCGCAGGCCGTCCTGCGTCGTGACGTGCACCGCGAGGAGCTGGCCGCCCGCCGACCGCGCGGCGATCCGGGCGCCGCGCCGCACGAGCGTCTCCCCCTCCGGGCCGCCCGTGAGCGTCACGACGACGCGCTCCCGCGCCTCCCAGGTGCTGTCGATCCCGTGCTCGGTCCGGTAGAGCTGGAGCGCCGCGTCGACCTCGTCGGCGAGCCAGAGCAGCGCGAGCTCGCGCAGCGCGGTGAGATTGCCGAGGCGGAAGTAGTTCGACAGCGCCGCGTCGACGCGCTCGGCCGGGTACACGTACCCGCCCGCGAGGCGGTCGCGCAGCGCCTGGGGCGCGAGGTCGACGACCTCGATCTGGTCGGCGCCGCGCAGGACGGCGTCGGGGATCGTCTCGCGCTGCACGGCGCCCGTGATCTTCTCGACCACGTCGTTGAGCGACTCGATGTGCTGGATGTTGACGGTCGAGATGACGTCGATCCCGGCGTCGAGCAGCCGGTCGACGTCCTGCCAGCGCTTCTCGTGGGCGAGGCCCGGCGCGTTCGTGTGCGCGAGCTCGTCGACGAGCGCGACGTCCGGGCGCCGCGCGAGGACGGCGTCCAGGTCGAGGTCCGTGAGCGCGACGCCCCGGTGGGTCACGCGGACGCGCGGCACCACCTCGAGGCCCTCCGCCATGGCCGCCGTCGCGGCGCGGCCGTGGGTCTCCACGACCGCGACCACGACGTCCCGGCCCTCGTCGCGCAGACGGCGGCCCTCCTCGAGCATGGCGTAGGTCTTCCCGACGCCGGGCGCCGCGCCGAGGAGGACCCGCAGCCGTCCGCGCGCCATGCTCAGCCTCCGATCCGGTCCAGGTCGACGTTGAGCTCGAGCACGTTCACCGTCGGCTCGCCGAGGTACCCCAGCGCACGCCCCCCAGTGTGCCGCGCGACGAGCTCCTCGACCTGCGCGGTGGTCAGACCGCGCGCCGCCGCGACGCGGTCGACCTGGACGGCGGCGTAGGCCGGGCTGATGTGAGGGTCGAGCCCGGAGCCCGAGGCCGTGAGCGCGTCCACGGGGACGTCGGCCGGGTCGATGCCCTCGAGCTCCGCGACCTGGGCGCGCCGCTCCGTGATCGCGGCGACGAGGTCCTCGTTCTCGGGACCGAGGTTCGAGCCCGACGACGCCGCGGCGTCGTACCCGTCGCCCGCGGCCGACGGCCGGGGCTGGAAGTACTCGGGCAGGGGGTCGCCGTCGGCGTCGGTGAACGCCTGCCCGAGCAGGGCCGACCCGACGACCCGGCCCGCGCCGTCGTGCACGAGCGAGCCGTCGGCGCGCGCGGGCAGGACGAGCTGCCCGACGCCCGTGACGACGAGCGTGTACCCGACGCCGAGGAGGAGGGTGAGGACGAGCATCGCCCGGGTCGCGACCCAGACGACCCGCCCGGTGCTGCGTGCCGTGGTGTTCATGGGGGTTCTCCTGGTCGTCGTACGGGTCAGTAGCCGGGAAGGAGGCGCACGACGAGGTCGATGAGCCAGATGCCGACGAACGGGGCCACGAGGCCGCCGACGCCGTAGACGAGCAGGTTCCGCCCGAGGATCGTCGAGGCGTCGGCGGGCCGGTACCGCACGCCGCGCAGCGCGAGCGGGATGAGCAGCACGATGACGATCGCGTTGAAGACGATCGCCGACAGCACCGCCGACGACGGCGAGCTGAGGCCCATGACGTTGAGCACCTCGAGGCCGGGGAACACGCCCATGAACATCGCGGGGATGATCGCGAAGTACTTCGCGACGTCGTTGGCGATCGAGAACGTGGTGAGCGCCCCGCGCGTGATGAGGAGCTGCTTGCCGATGCGCACGACGTCGATGAGCTTCGTCGGGTCGGAGTCGAGGTCGACCATGTTGCCGGCCTCCTTCGCGGCCGACGTGCCGGAGTTCATCGCGACGCCCACGTCGGCCTGCGCCAGGGCGGGCGCGTCGTTCGTGCCGTCGCCCGTCATGGCGACGAGGTTGCCGCCCTCCTGCTCGGCGCGGATGAGCGCGAGCTTGTCCTCGGGCGTGGCCTCGGCCAGGAAGTCGTCGACGCCGGCCTCCTGCGCGATCGCGGCGGCGGTGAGCGGGTTGTCGCCCGTGATCATCACGGTGCGGATGCCCATCGACCGCAGCTCGGCGAAGCGGTCCGCGATGCCCTCCTTGACGACGTCCTTGAGGTGGACGACGCCGAGCACGCGGCTCACGCCGTCCGGCGTCCGCACCGCGACGACGAGCGGCGTGCCGCCCGACTGCGCGACCTCCTCCACGACGTCGTCGAGCTCCGCGAGCACGCTCGACGCCGCCCGCTCGCCGCCCTGCTCGACCCACGCCGTCACGGCGGAGCCGGCGCCCTTGCGGATCTGGGTCCCGTCCGGCTCGTCGAGCCCCGACATCCGGGTCTGCGCCGTGAACGGCACGATCTCGCCCGGCGCGGTCGGCCCGACGTCGAGGCCCCCGCGGCGCGCGAGCTCGACGATCGACGTGCCCTCCGGCGTCGGGTCCGCGAGGGACGACAGCGCGGCGGCCCGGACGAGCTCGCGCTCGTCGACGTCGCGCAGCGCGACGAACCGCGCGGCCTGCCGGTTGCCGTAGGTGATGGTGCCCGTCTTGTCGAGCAGGAGGGTCGTGACGTCGCCCGCCGCCTCGACCGCGCGGCCGGACATCGCGAGCACGTTGCGCTGCACGAGGCGGTCCATCCCCGCGATGCCGATCGCCGAGAGCAGCGCGCCGATCGTCGTCGGGATGAGGCAGACGAGGAGCGCGACCAGCACCGCGACGCTCACCGGGCTCGCCGCGTACGACGCGACGGGGTTGAGCGTGAGGGCGACCACGACGAACACGATCGACAGCGACGCGAGGAGGATGCTCAGCGCGATCTCGTTCGGCGTGCGCTGCCGGCTCGCGCCCTCGACGAGCGCGATCATCCGGTCGACGAACGTCTCGCCCGGCATCGAGGTGACGCGCACGACGATGCGGTCCGACAGGACGCGCGTGCCGCCGGTGACGGCGGACCGGTCGCCGCCCGACTCGCGGATCACCGGTGCGGACTCGCCCGTGATCGCGGACTCGTCGACCGACGCGATGCCCCAGACGATCTCGCCGTCGCCGGGGACCAGCTCCCCCGCCTCGACGACGACGACGTCCCCCAGCCGCAGGTCGGCCGAGGACACCTCGACCGCGCGGGCGCGCAGGGCGCCGGGGTCGCCCGTCTCGTCGTACGCGGCGACCCGGTGCGCGACGGTCGCGGTGCGGGTCCGGCGCAACGAGTCGGCCTGGGCCTTGCCGCGGCCCTCGGCGACCGACTCCGCGAGGTTGGCGAACAGGACCGTGAGCCAGAGGAACACGGCGATGACCGCGGTGAAGGACCCGGGGACGGGCGTGCCGCCCGACTCCTCCGGGCCGCCGAGGAACGGCTCGACGACCGCGATCAGGGTGGTGAGCGCGGCCCCGACCCAGACGAGGAACATCACGGGGTTGCGCCACATCTGGCGCGGGTCGAGCTTGCGGAACGCGCCGGGCAGCGCCTGGCGCACCTGCGACCAGGTGAAGAGGCCGCCGGTGGTCGCGGCCGGCTGGTGCACGGTGCGCGGGGACGGGTGGGTGAGCGTGGACATGGGTTACAGCAGCCCTTCAGCCAGGGGGCCCAGCGCGAGAACGGGGAAGTACGTGAGCGCGGTGAGGAGGACCACCACGCCGATCAGGAGCCCCACGAACTGGGGGCGGTGGGTCGGCAGCGTGCCGACGGTCGCGGGCACCTTGTCCTGCTGCGCGAGCGAGCCCGCGAGCGCGAGGACGAGGGCGATCGGCACGAACCGGCCGAGCAGGATCGCGGCCCCGAGCGCGGTGTTGAGCCACGGGGTGTTCGCGGTGAGACCCGCGAACGCCGACCCGTTGTTGTTGGCCGCGGACGTGAAGGCGTACAGCACCTCGGTCGTGCCGTGCACGCCGGGGTTCCAGATCGACACCGTCTCGACGCTCTCGCGCACGGGCGGGATCGCGAAGCTCAGGGCCGTGCCGACGAGCACGAGCGTCGGCGTCACGAGGATGTAGAGGCTCGCGAGCTTGATCTCGCGCGGCCCGATCTTCTTCCCCAGGTACTCCGGCGTGCGACCGACCAGCAGGCCCGCGATGAAGACCGCGATGACGGCGAGCACGAGCATCCCGTACAGCCCGGAGCCGACGCCGCCCGGGGCGACCTCGCCGAGCATCATGTTGAGCAGCGGGAGCATCCCGCCCAGCGCCGTGTAGGAGTCGTGCATGGAGTTGACCGCGCCGGTCGACGTCGTGGTGCTCGTCGTGGCGAAGAGGGTCGAGCCGATGACCCCGAACCGCGCCTCCTTGCCCTCCATCGCGCCCCCGGCGAGCTGCGGCGCGGTGCCGTTCCCGGCGGACTCCAGCGCGGTCAGGGCGACGAACGACGCCACGAAGAGCACGCCCATCGTCGCGAGGATCGCGTAGCCCTGGCGGTCGTCGCCGACCATCCGGCCGAACGTGCGCGGCAGGGAGAACGGGATGACGAGCATGAGCAGGACCTCGACGACGTTCGTCCACGCCGACGGGTTCTCGAACGGGTGCGCCGAGTTCACGTTGAAGAACCCGCCGCCGTTCGTGCCGAGCAGCTTGATGACCTCCTGCGAGGCCACCGGCCCGCCCGGCACGCTCTGGGTGCCGCCCGCGAGGGTCGTGACCTGCGTGAAGCCGTCGAAGTTCTGCACGACGCCGCCGACCAGCAGCACGACCGCGCCGACGAGGGAGATCGGGAGCAGGATGCGCAGGCACCCGCGCACGAGGTCCACCCAGAAGTTGCCGATCGTGCCGACCCGGCGGTACGCGAAGCCCCGCACGAGCGCGACGGCGACCGCCATGCCGACCGCCGCGGACACGAAGTTCTGCACCGCGAGCCCGGCGAGCTGCACGGTGTAGCCGAGCGTCTGCTCCGGCGAGTACGACTGCCAGTTCGTGTTGCCCACGAACGACGCGGCCGTGTTGAAGGCGAGGTGCTCCGAGGGCGCGGGCAGCCCGAGCGAGTACGGCAGCCACTGCTGCGTGCGCTGGAGCAGGTAGAGCAGCACGAGGCCCACGGCCGAGAACGCGAGGATGCTGCGCAGGTAGGCGGGCCACGTCTGCTCGGAGCGGGGGTCGACGCCCAGGACGCGGTACAGGCCCCGCTCCACCCGCCAGTCCTTCGGCGAGGAGTAGACCCGCGCCATGTGGTCGCCCAGCGGGCGGTAGAGCGCCGCGAGGACCAGGGCGACGGTCCCGAGCGCGAGGAGCGCGAAGATCCAGGTCATCAGAAGCGCTCCGGTCTCACGAGCGCCACCACGAGATACACGATCGCCGCCGCACCGAGAGCCGCGGCGAGGAGCTCGAGCATGATCACAGCTTCTCCACCGCCTTCCCGATTCCGGCGACCAGCACGAACACGGCGATCACGCCGAGCACGTAGACGATGTCGAGCACGAGACGTCCCCAGGTCGAGACCGACGGCCCCCTGTCGGGCGGCCGGGCACCCACCGGACGGGGCGCCGACGACGATCGAACACCCGCTCCGGGACGGCGGAGCCCGTCCTCACGGGACCCATACGGGCCGGGGCGCGACGCTAACGATCTCCTGACGGTCGGCCGTCGGTCCGGGCGGTCGCGGACGAGCCCGTCGGTTCCCGTGGGGAGTTCGTGACGAGTGCGTGACCGACGCCCCGCCATCGGGGGCGGCGGCCGCCGTCGGGCACCTAGGATGTCCCGCATGATCTTCAAGGCCGTCGGCGACGGGCGCCCCTACCCGGACCACGGCCGGGTCACCGCCCGCGACTGGGCGGAGGTGCCCCCGCGTCAGGTGCGCCTCGACGAGCTCGTCACCACCAAGCGCACGCTCGACCTCGACGCGCTCCTCGCCGAGGACTCCACGTTCTTCGGCGACCTGTTCGCGCACGTGGTCGAGTTCGACGGCGTCCTCTACCTGGAGGACGGCCTGCACCGCGCCGTCCGCGCCGCGCTGCAGCAGCGGGCGATCCTGCACGCGCGCGTGCTGACGCTGCGATGAGCGGCCGGTCCGGTAGGTTGCTGGCGTGACACTCCGCCCCGACACCGCGCGCGCCGTCCGCCGCCGGCGCATGCACGAGCGCCAGGCAGTCGTGTTCGGGCTGCTCATCGCGGCGCTCGCCGTCGTCGGGATCGGCGCCCTCGCCGTGTACACCGGCGCGATCGAGGCGCCGTTCGACCGGGAGCTGTCCTCCCCCGAGCCCGTCGACGACCTCGCGGGGGTCAAGGTCCCCTGCCTCGCGGACGGCACCCTGCCCGTCGCCACCGGCGAGATCCAGGTCAACGTCTACAACGCGTCCGGCAAGGACGACCCGCTGGGTCGGCTCAACCAGGACATCCTCACGTCGCGCGGGTTCGCGGTGCTCTCGACGGGCAACGCCCCGGACCTCGACGGCGACGGGAAGTCCGACGTCGTGTCGCGCACGCAGATCCACTTCGGTGCCGCGGGCATCGCGCAGGCGTACACCCTCGCTGCGCACTACGAGAACCCTGGCCTCGTGCTCGACGCGCGCGGGGACGCGACGGTCGACCTCTACGTGGGCGCCGACTTCGAGAACATCGTGGACCCGGAGCTCGTCGGCCTGTCCGGCGACGTCCCGCTCGAGAGCCGTACGGGGTGCGTCCCGATCGAGGAGATCACGCCCCGCCCGCTGCCCGTGCCCCCCGCCGAGGGCTAGCTAGCACGTCCCGGCCCGGCGCCCGCCGGGCACCCTGACCGCCGAACGGTACCCATGAGCACCCTGCCCCTCCGGCCCGCCCGGACCACCGACCCCGCCGAGGTCGACCGCCTGTACGAGATCTGCCTGCGGACCGGTGCGTCCGGCGCCGACGCGAGCGGGCTCTACGCCGACCAGCGCCTGCTCGGCGAGGTCTATCTCGGCGCGTACCTCGCGCTCGAGCCGGGCCTGGCGTCCGTCGTCGAGGCCGACGGCGTCGCCGCCGGCTACGTGCTCGGCGCCCGCGACACCGCCGCGTTCGAGGACCGGTGCGAGCGCGAGTGGTGGCCGCCGCTGCGGGAGCGCTACCCCCTCGGGAGCTTCCCCGCGGCGTCGCGCGACGAGGCGCTCGTCGAGCAGATCCACCGCCCGCACCGCACGGACCCGTCCGTGCTCGGCGACTACCCGTCGCACCTGCACGTCGACCTGCTGCCGTCCGCCCAGGGCGGCGGCAACGGCCGCCGCCTCATGGAGGTGCTCTTCGACGCGCTCCGCGCCGCCGGGTCGCCCGGGGTGCACCTCGGCGTGGCGGAGGACAACGCGTCCGCGATCGGCTTCTACGAGCACCTCGGCTTCACCCGGCTCGACGTCGCCGAGGGCCTCGTCCTGGGCCTGCGCCTCTAGCCGACGGCCCGGCGGGCTCACGCCTGCCGGGCCGTCGTCTCCGTGGAACCTCCGAGGAGGCCGCTCCCGCGCGTCGCGTCAGCGGGCGTCCTCGACCGTCTCGTGGACGGCGGGCTCGTCGCCCCCGGGGGCCGACGCCGGGCTCGCGGGCTCCTGCGTCGTGCCGCGCCACCGCGAGAGGTTCCGCATCACGTGGTAGATCACGAGCGCCGCGGCGGTGCCCAGCGCGATCCCCTCGAACGTCAGGTCGCCCACGACCCACGTGAAGTTGGCGATGCCGACGACGAGCGGCACGGCCGCGGTCGTGAGGTTGACCGGGTCGGAGAAGTCGACCTTGTTCTGCACCCAGATGCGCGCGCCGAGGATGCCGATCATCCCGTAGAGCATCGTCGCGGCACCGCCCAGGACGCCGACCGGGATCGTCGCGATGAGCGCGCCGAACTTCGGCGACAGGGAGAGCACCAGCGCGGTCGCCGCCGCGACCCAATACGCCGCGGTCGAGTAGACGCGCGTCGCGGCCATGACGCCGATGTTCTCGGCGTAGGTCGTCGTGCCGGAGCCGCCGCCGACCCCCGCGAACGTCGTCGCGAGGCCGTCGGCGAAGAGCGCGCGGCCGGTGAGGTCGTCGAGGTTCTTGCCCGTCATCGCCGCCACCGACTTCACGTGCCCGACGTTCTCCGCGATGAGCACGAGCACGACCGGGATGAACAGGCCGAGCACGGCGATGTCGAACGTCGGCGTGACGAACTCCGGGAGCCCGACCCAGGCAGCCTTGCGCACCTCGTCGAACGACACCTCGCCCTGGATCACGGCCACGACGTAGCCGACGACCACGCCGACGAGGATCGACAACCGCCCGAGGATCCCCTTGAACAGGACGCTCACGAGGATGATCGCGGCGAGCGTGACGACGGCCGTGACCGGCGCCTGCTGGAAGTTGCCCCACGCCGCCGGGGCGAGGTTGAGCCCGATGAGCGCGACGATCGTGCCCGTGACGATCGGCGGCATGACGACGTCGATCCACCGCGCGCCCGCGACGTGGACCAGGAGGCCGACGGCCGCGAGCACGAGGCCCGTGACGAGGATCCCGCCGACCGCGACCGACTGGCCCTGGGACGCGGTCGCCGCACCGATCGGCGCGATGAACGCGAAGCTCGACCCGAGGTAGCTCGGGAGGCGGTTCCGCGTGATGAGCAGGAACCCGACCGTGCCGATCGCCGAGAAGAACAGCGTCGTCGCGGGCGAGAAGCCCGTGAGGAGCGGCACGAGGAACGTCGCGCCGAACATGGCGACGACGTGCTGCATCCCGATCCCGATGGTCCGCGGCCAGGTCAGACGCTCGTCCGGGTCGACGACGTCCCCCGGTCGGACCGTCTTCCCGTCACCGTGCAACCGCCACCCGATGGCGCTCATGTCTCTCCCGTCCGTGAAGCCCGTGTGAAAAAACCCCCGGTGCAGGGTAGTGGCCCGACGTCACGGCGGTGTTTCCGGGGCGACCCGTGGGCACGGGCGTCACGGCAGCTGCGGCACGACCTCGCTCGCGATGAGCTCCAGGTGGTCGAGGTCGTGCAGGTCGAGCACCTGGAGGTAGAAGCGCGTCGCGCCCTGCTCCGCGGCGGCCGCGATCTTGTCCGCGACCTCGCCGACCGTGCCGGCCAGGCCGTTGCGGCGGACCTCGTCGGGCTCGCGCCCGATCGCGTCGGCCCGACGGCGGAACTCCGCCTCGTCCTTGCCCACCGCGACGACGAACGCCGCCGAGTACACGAGCGAGTCGGGGTCGCGGTCGGCGTCGAGGCACGCGGCGCGCACGTTCTCGAACCGGTCGGGCAGGACGCCCGGGTCGGGGAACGCCGCGTTGAACTCGCTGGCGTACCGGGCCGCGAGCGCCGGGGTGCGCCGGGGCCCGTGGCCGCCGACGATCACCGGGACGCGCTCCTGCGCGGGCTTCGGCAGGGCCGGGGAGTCCGTGAGCGTGTAGTGCTCGCCGCTGAACGAGAACGTCTCGCCGACCGGCGTCTCCCACAGCCCGGTGATCACCGCGAGCTGCTCCTCGAGGATCCCGAACCGCTTCTCCGGGAACGGGATGCCGTACGCCTCGTGCTCGCGGGCGTACCAGCCCGCGCCGAGGCCGAGCTCGACGCGGCCGCCCGACATCTGGTCGACCTGCGCGACCTGGATCGCGAGCACGCCGGGGTGGCGGAACGTCGCCGACGACACGAGCGTGCCGAGCCGGATGCGGCTCGTCTCGCGGGCGAGGCCGGCGAGCGTCGTCCAGGCGTCGGTCGGGCCGGGCAGCCCGTCGCCGTCGCCCATGACGAGGTAGTGGTCGGAGCGGAAGAAGGCGTCGAAACCGAGGTCCTCGGTGGCCTTCGCGACAGCGAGGAGGTCGTCGTACGACGCGCCCTGCTGGGGCTCGGTGAAGATGCGCAGGTCGATCTGGGTCATGCCGTCACCCTGCCACACCGTGCGCCCGCCCCCGCCCGCACGACGCCCGCTCCGCGAAGGCGGTGCGGTCAGTCCGCGAGAGGGACGAGGTCGAGCTCCTGGAACTCCGCGACCTCGGGGACCCACCGCTCGGCGACGAAGCGGCGGTGGTCCGGGTGGGCGTCGTACGCGGCGTACGCGGCGTCGTCGTCGAACACCATGGAGAACTGGAACGTCAGCGGGCTCTTCGGGCTCACCTGGCGCGAGACGGTGAAGTCCCGGACGCCCGGGACCCCGGTGAGCGTCGCGCGGGCAGTGCCGAGGAACTCGGCCTCCTCCGCGCTGCCGGCGGGGTGGACGAGGCGGAAGGCGACGGTGTGCTGGATCACCTCGCCACGGTAGACGGGGCACGTCACCTGCGCCCGCTAGCCTCGCCGCGTGCGCATCCTCTGGCGTGACGTCGCGAGGTTCTTCGACGAGAGCGTCGACGGGCGCCTGCCGGACGGCTCCGTGCGCGGCAGCCGGGCGTCCGACGGCGCGCGGCTCGTCGAGCGGTACCGCGCGCTCGGCTGGTCCGTCGAGCGGGACGGCCGGCCATGGGACGGTGGCGCACTCCACCGCGCCGCGGACCACGCGCTCCCGACGGTCTTCGTCCGCCCCGCCCCCGGCGTCTCCGTCAACCTGTTCCTGTGGCCCGACGACGAGATCGCCTTCGACGTCGACGCCCGGGAGATCCACGACCAGCACACCCTCGACGCGGTCTGCCGCTTCCTCGCGCAGACGGGCCGGGCGCTCGCCACGGACGTCGACCTGTGCCCGGAGGGGACGACCACGCCGTTCCTGCGATACACCCGGCAGGCGGACAGCGTGGGCCGCTGTCCCTAGGCTGGCGACCATGCGCGTGAGCACCGTGATCCTGCCGATCTACCCGTGGCGCGAGGGCCGGGACGTGTGGCGGTCCGCCGACGACCTCGGGTTCCACGCCGCCTACACGTACGACCACCTGTCGTGGCGGTCGTTCCGCGACGGCCCGTGGTTCGGCGCGGTCCCGACGCTCGCCGCCGCGGCGGGCGTCACGGAGCGGGTGCGGCTGGGCACGCTCGTGTCGTCGCCGAACTTCCGCGAGCCGGTGACGTTCGCGAAGGACGTCATGACGCTCGACGACCTGTCGGGCGGGCGCGTGACCGTCGGCCTGGGCGCGGGGACGACAGGCTTCGACGCGACGGTCCTCGGCGGCGAGCCGTGGTCGGCCCGGGAGCGCGCCGACCGGCTGCGCGACTTCACGATCCTGCTCGACCGCCTGCTCACCGAGCCCGCCGTCACGCACGACGAGGGTCACTACCGGGCGCACGAGGCGCGGACCATCCCCGGGCCGGTCCAGTCGCCCCGGGTGCCGTTCGCCATCGCCGCGACCGGCCCGCGCGGGCTGCGGCTGGCCGCGCGCTACGGGGAGGCGTGGGTGACGACGGGCGACGGCCGCCTCGGGGACGACGCGACCCCGGCGCAGTCGCGGGCCGCCGTCCGCGACCAGGTGGAGCGGCTCGAGACCGCGTGCCGCGACGCCGGTCGCGACCCGGGGTCGGTGGAGCGCATCCTGCTCACGGGCTTCACGCCCGACCCCGCGCTGGAGTCGGTCGACGCGTTCGTCGAGACGGCGCGCGGGTACGCGGAGGCCGGCATCACGGAGATCGTCGTCCACCGGCCCATCCCGGGCACCCAGTTCGCGGGCGACGAGCGCGTGTTCGAGCAGATCGCGACCGACGGCGCCGCGCAGGTCGCCGGGCTGTAGGGCACAGGCCGTCACGCCTCGGGAGTGTTCTCCACGCGCACAGTGTGCCGGACCTCCGGCACGTCCTCCCGCGCGGGTGGAACCTCTCGGGGGGTCGCTGCGTGTCAGAGACAGAGGGCCCGCGACACATCTCGTGCGAGGGCTCACCGGACCGGGACGCGAGGAGGCGACGTGCGCAAGGCACCGGCGGGGTGGTACGCGGACGCACCGGGCTCGGGGAGCGAGCGCTGGTACGACGGCGCGGCGTGGACCGACCGGACGCGCGAGCGCCGGGCGCGGGACGACGTCGGGCCGTGGCGGCGGGTCGTCGTGCTCGGGTCGGTGGTCGTGCTGGTCGTCGCGGCGCCGCTCCTCCTCGCCGTGCTCGGCTGAGGCTCCCGCCGGGAGAGCCTCCTGCCGGGGCGCATCAGCCGAGCGGCCCCCGCACCCGGTAGGTCACGTGGGTCACCTGGGACGCCGCCCGCACGGCGACGGTCTCGAGCGCGAGGGGCGGGACGCCGTCGAGCACGCGGTCGCCGTGGCCGAGGACCTGGGGCACGACGTGCAGCCGGAGCTCGTCGAGCAGCCCCGCCATGATCACCTGGTTGATGGTCGCGGCCCCGCCCGCGATCGCGACGTCCCGGTCCCCCGCGGCCTCCCGCGCCTGCGCGACCGCTGACTCGACGCCGTCGGTGACGAAGAAGAACGTCGTCCCGCCCTCCAGGACGAGCGGTTCGCGCGGGTGGTGCGTGAGCACGAACACCGGCGCGTGGTACGGCGGCTCCGGGCCCCACCAGCCCTGCCAGTCCGGGTCCCACTCCCCTCGCCCGGGCGTGAACATGTTCCTGCCCATGACGAACGCCCCCGCGTCGACGATCGCGGCGATCTCGGCCGCGTTCTCGTCGGCGGTCTCGACCATCCACCGGTGCAGGTCCACGCCCGCGCCGAACGGGTGCTCCAGCGTCTGGTCGGGGCGCGAGGAGTACCCGTCCACCGACACCGCCACGTCGCACGTCACGTTCCCCATGCCGTCCTCACCCTCCGCTACCCGCGTGCGCCGCGGCCGCCGTCGTCCGTCCTGACGACACGTCCGACCGCGGGCGGGCGCGGAACTCATCGCCGCACCCGGGTCAACGCGGTGCGGGAGCCTCCTCGGTGGCGATGCGGAGGGCGGCGACGAGCTCGCGGTAGAGCTCGTCGGTCGCGAGGAGCTGGGGGTGCGTGCCGCGCGCGCGGACGCGGCCGTCCTCCATGACGAGGATGACGTCGGCGTCGATCACCGTGGACAGGCGGTGCGCGATGGTCACGACGGCGCGGTCGCGGGCCAGGTCCTCGATGACGGCGTGCACGGCGGCCTCGGTGAGCCCGTCGACCTGGGCGGTGGCCTCGTCGAGGAGCAGCACGTCGGGCGCGTGCAGGACGGCGCGCGCGAGGGCGACGCGCTGGCGCTCGCCGCCCGAGACGGTCGTCCCGACGAGCGACGTGTCGAGGCCGTCGGGCAGCGAGCGCACCTTGGCGTCGAGCCGCACCTGCGCGAGCGCCGCCCACATCGCCTCCTCCGTCGCGGCGGGGTCCGAGAGGCGCAGGTTCTCGCGGATGGTGCCCGGCACGACGGGGGTCTCCTGCTCGACGTACGCGAAGCGGCGCCGCACGTCGTCGAACGTCAGGTCGTCGTAGGGCACGCCGTCGAGGAGGATCCGCCCCGACTCGGGCTGCAGGAAGCGCAGCAGGAGCGAGAAGGTCGTGGTCTTGCCCGCCCCGGACGGGCCGACGATCGCGACCTGCCCGCGCGAGGGCACGTCGAGGTCGAGGTCGCGCACCACGGGCTCGCCGCCCGGCAGGTAGCGCGCGGTGACGCCGCGCAGCGACAGCCGCGGCGCGTCGTGCGGGGCCGCCGTGCCCGACGCCGCGCCCGCCCCGGCCGGGCGACGCGCGGCGGGGTCGTCGTCCTCCTCCGGCTCGATGGCCTGGACCTCGCGGATCCGCCCCGCGGCCGCGATGCCTGCCTGGAGCTGGGTGACGTTCATGGTCAGCCCCGTGACGGGCTCGACGATCTGGAACGCGTAGAGCAGGAACGCGACGAGGCTCGACACGGCCAGGAGCCCCTGGTCCACGCGCCAGGCGCCGAGCGCGAGGATGACGATGATCGCGAGCTGGATGCCGCCCCCGGCGATGCTCCAGGCGACCGCCTCGGTCCGCACGGCCCGCACGCTGTGGCGCGCGGAGTCCTGCGCGTCGTCGAGCACCCGGTCGATCTGGCGGCCCTCCGCGCGGCTCGCCTTGATGGTGCGGATCGCGCGCAGCCCGCCCTCGAGCGTGCCGCCCAGGCTGCCGAGCGACTCCTGCGCCTTCTCCTGCGCCTTCGCGATGCGGGGCATGAGCGCGCCCACGAGGACGCCGATGACGACGATCGCCGCGAGCGTCGTGCCGAGCAGGACGAGGTCGAGCACGCCCATGAGGACGACCGTCCCGACCAGGGACACCGCCAGGTTCACGAGGTTGACCAGGCTCGACGACGCCGCCTCGCGCAGCAGCACCGTGTCGGACGTGACACGCGTGACGAGCTCGCCCGTCGGGCGGCCGGTGAGCGCGCCGATCCGCGCGCGGAAGAAGCGCCGCACCATGGACGACCGCGCGTCGAGCACCACGCGCTCGGCGAGCGTGCCGAGCAGGACCCACTGCCACAGCCCGAGCACGAGCCCGACGACGAGCAGCCCGACGAGCGTGAGCACGGCCGGGGTCAGCGACTCCCCCGTGCCGAGCGTGTCGAGCACCCACTTGGTCACCATCGGCGTCGCGAGGGTGGCGGCCGTCGTCCCGAGACCGAGCACGAGGCCGAGCAGCAGGGTGCGGCGGTGCGGGCGGACGAACTGCCACAGCACCGCGAGGCGCGGGAGGAACGGGCCCCGCGGGGTGGCGTCGCGAGGAGCGGGCGGGGCCTCGGGCGTGGTGGCGGTCGGGGACATGTCGTCAACCATGGTTGACATCCTCTCTCGTGTCAACCGTCGTTGACGCGGCGCGGGCGGTCGCGCGCCGGAGCGCTCGACGCCCCTAGTGGAACATGAGTGTTCCATCCGTGACAAGCGGCGTTCCGTCACGGCGCGGGCTATCGTGGGCCGCGTGACGGCACGAACGAGCGCGCGGAGCACCGCCGCGGCCACGCCCTCCGGAGCGGCACCCGACGCGCCGCCCACGAGCGGCACCCGCACCCGAACCCGGCGCGCGATCCTCGACGCGGCCGTCTCGGTGCTCAGCACGGACAAGTCCGCGTCGCTCGGCGACGTCGCGCAGGCCGCCCAGGTGGGCCGCACGACCCTCCACCGCTACTTCCCCGAGCGCGCCGACCTCGTCGAGGCGATCGGCGCCGAGACCGTCGAGCGCACGCGCGCGGCGATCGCCGCCGCGCGGCTCGACGACGGGCCCCCGGCCTCGGCGCTGCGCCGCCTCGCCTTCGAGTACTTCGACCTCGGCCCCTGGTACATGGTGCTGTTCACCGAGCTCGCCGACGCCGAGTCCGCGTTCTGGGCCGAGTCCGAGCAGGCCGAGGAGCCGGTGCGGGAGCTGCTGCGCCGCGGGCAGGAGGCCGGCGTCGTCGACGATCAGCTCAGCGTGGCGTGGATCGTCCGCACGCTGTGGTGGATGCTCTTCAACGCGTGGTCCATGGCCGACGACGGCGAGATCTCGCGCGCCGACGCGCTCCGCATGGCTGTCCGCAGCATCGAGGGCGTCGCCCTCACGCGCGAGGGCCGCGCATGAGCGTCAGCCCGGGGCCGGCGCCCCGCCCCGGCCTCGGCGAGCGGCTGCGCCGCTGGTGGCAGCGGGCCGACGACGTCCGGACCGGCGTGCGCTGGGCGAGCGTCGCGACCGTGCTCGGCGGGATCGTCGTCGCGGTCGTGTGCCTCGTGCTGGTGCTGCGCGGCCGCGTCTGGGCGTGGGTCCCGCTGGTGGTCGCGGCGGCCGTCGCGCTGCGCGAGGTCCGCTACCTGCAGCGCGCCGCCCGGGGCGGGCGGCCCCGGTACCAGGAGAACGCCCCGCGCTGACCGCCGGGCGGTCGCTCGTGCGGGCCGTCGCGCGGTCGGCCGTGGGGTCGCCCGTGCGGTCGGCGGTGCGAGAGCGTGCACCTCGCGGGCCACGAGGACCACGCGCGCGTCATCCGGAGGTCGCACCCCGGCGGGCCGCAGAATCCACCGGACGGGCGACGCGCCCGGGGTGCGCCGCGGGACAGACTGTCGGTACGGCGCCGGTCAGCGGCGCCGGCCAACCTCCGGAGGCGCACCGTGACCCCCACCCCCGCCCGGGACACCGCGTTCCCCGCCCACGACGGCGCACCCGAGCAGCCGTCCGCCCGCGCGGCAGCGCGCGGCCTGCGCTTCACCGCGCGCCGCGCGTCCCGGGCCCGACGGCGGGGCGCGGCCCCCGCGCGTCGGCCCGCCGTCCCCCCGGTCGAGCGGGCGAACGGCTGGGTCGTCGCGCTGGCCGTGGCCGCAGGAGCCGTGCTCTTCTCGACCCTCGCGATGAAGGCGTTCCTCGGCGGCTGACCCACCCCTGCCCCCACGACGCCCGCAGCGCGGCCGAGGCGCCTCAGAGCCGCGGGTCGACCGGCTCCGACTCCAGCGCCAGCACCGCGAACACCGGTTCGTGGACGCGCCACGTCGGCTCGCCGCGCGCGACCCGGTCCAGCGCCTCCAGACCGAGCGCGTACTCCCGCAGCGCGAGCGAGCGCTTGCGCCCCAGCGACCGCTCGCGGAGGCGCTCGAGGTTGCGCTCCTCGGTGTACTCGGGTCCGTAGATGATGCGCAGGTACTCACGGCCGCGGACCTTGAGGCCGGGCTGGACGAGCCCGCCGTCCTTGCCCGGCACCCCCTGTCGCCGCACGAGGTTGGCGAGCGGCTTGACGACCATCCCCTCTCCCCCGGCTGCCGTCAGCTCCTCCCACCACGCCGTGCCCTCGGCGCGCGACGCCTCGTCGGCGAGGTCCACGACCACGCGCCGCGTCGCCCGGAACAGCGCCGGGTCCGCGGCGACGAGCGCGTCCGCGACGCCGAGGTGCCACAGGTGGTCACGGCCGGCGTACGTCGCCCCCGTGACCTCCGGCGAGCCCGGTCGCCCTGCTGTCCCGCTCGCGAGCACCTGGAACGGCGCGACCTGGACGCCGTGCAGCGGGTCGGCGCCGCCGCCCCCACCGTCGCCGACCGCGCCTGTGTCCCAGCGGTAGCGCCGGTACGCCTCGACGAAGAGCTCGGCGTCGGTCGCGCGCCGCGCCGTCCGACGGCGCAGCTCGCCCACGTCGACGCCCCGCGCCTCCGCCGCGGCGAGGGCCGCGAGCGCCGCGGGCATGACGGCGCGCGCGGCCGCGCCGACGCTCGCGTACTGGTCGCGCAGGAGCTGGTCGGCCTTGAGCGACCACGGCAGGACCTCGGCGTCGAGCAGGACCCAGTCGGCACCGAGCGCGTCCCACGTCCCGGCCGCGTCGAGGGCCGCGGCGACCCGCGCGAGGAGGAGCTCCGTCGTCGGGCCGTCGAGGAACGACCGCCCGGTGCGGGTGTGGACGGCGCCGGGCGCCTCGATGCCGAACCGCTCCGCCACGACGCGGGAGCCGCCCGGCCCCGAGTCGCGCGCGACGAGCAGGACGGCGCGCGACCCCATGTGCTTCTCCTCGCACACCACGCGGTCGACGCCGTCGCGCGCGTACGCGGCGAACGCGCCATCGGGGTGCTCGAGCAGCCCGGGCAGCGTCGAGGTCGCGACCGGGCTCATCGTCGGCGGCAGGTGGAGCAGCAGGCGCGGGTCGACGGCGAACCGGCTCATCACCTCGAGCGCCCCCGCCGCCTGCTCCTCGCCCACGGTCACGCGCCCGTGCGTCGCCGTCTCGACGCCGCGGCGCCCGAGCACGTCGGTGACGCTCAGCAGGTGGTCCTCGCGCGCGGGCGATCCGGGACGGGACGCGCCGTCGGGCAGGAAGGGGCGCGCGGGCGCGTAGTACTCGCGCGCGGCGGGCACCTGCACGACCTCCTTCTCGGGGTAGCGCAGCGCGGACAGCTTCCCGCCGAAGACGCACCCGGTGTCGAGGCACATCGTGCCGTTGACCCACTCGACCTCGGGCGTGGGCGTGTGCCCGTAGAGGACCATGGCGCGTCCGCGGTAGTCGTCGGCCCACGGGTAGCGCACGGGCAGGCCGAACTCGTCGGTCTCGCCCGTGGTGTCGCCGTACAGCGCGAAGCTGCGCACGCGGCCCGACGCGCGGCCCTGGTAGGACTCCTTGAGCCCGGCGTGCGCGACCACGAGGCGGCCGTCGTCGAGCACGAGGTGGGACACGAGGTCGCGGCAGAAGGCCTCGGCCCCGCGCCGGAACTCCTCGGGCTCCGCGGCGAGCTGGGCGAGCGTCGTCTCGAGGCCGTGGGAGACCTTCACGTCGCGCCCGCCGAGCGCGCGCACGAGCTTGTGCTCGTGGTTGCCCGGCACCGCGAGCGCGTGCCCCGCACGGACCATGCCCATCGCGAGCCGCAGCACGCCCGGGGAGTCGGGCCCGCGGTCGACGAGGTCACCGAGGAAGATCGCGCGTCGGCCCTCGGGGTGCGCGGCGTCGACGGGCCGGCCGGCGTCGTCACGCACGACGGCGTAGCCCAGCACCCCGAGCAGCGCCACCAGCTCGTCGAGGCAGCCGTGGACGTCGCCGATCGCGTCGAACGGACCGTGCTCGTCGCGACGGTCGGTGAGCAGGGGCGTGCGCACGACCTGGGCCGCTGCCACCTCGTCCTCGCCGCGCAGCACGTGCACGGTGCGGAAGCCCTCGCGCTGGAGGCTCTTCAGCGACGACCGCAGCGCCGCGCGCTGGCGCTTCACGACGTGCGCTCCGAACCCGCGGTCCGAGCGCGCCGCGTTCCGCTCCACCGCCACCTTCTCCGGCACGTCGAGGACGATCGCGACGGGCAGGACGTCGTGCGCGCGGGCGAGCGCGACGAGAGACCCGCGGGCCTCGCGCTGCACGTTCGTCGCGTCGACGACCGTGAGCAGGTTCGCCTCCAGCCGCTTGGACACGATGGTCTCCAGGACCTCGAACGCCGCGCGCGTGGCCGCCTGGTCGTTCTCGTCGTTCGACACGAGCCCGCGGCACACGTCCGACGACACCGTCTCGTACGGCCCGAAGTGCTCGCGCGCGAAGGTCGACTTCCCCGAGCCGGACACGCCGACGAGCACCACGAGGCTCGACGCAGGCACGCGCAGCTCGCGCGTGGAGCTCGGGGGCGCGTGCGAGGTCGCGCGCTCGGCCGTCTGCCCGGTCATCGGGCCTCCTCCGTGGTCCGTGCCGGGGCCGAGGCCGCCGGGGTCTCGGGCGACGCCGCGTCCGGAACGAGGGTCAGCACCGCCATCTGGGTGGGTGCCCCGACGTCGGGGGCGAGCGGGCCGACGTCGCGCAGCTCGACCGCGTACCCGTAGCGCTCCCCCGCGGCGGCCGCCCACGCGCGCAGCTCCGCGCGCGTCCACTCGAACCGGTGGTCGGGGTGGCGCACGCGCCCGCCGCCGGGGCCGTCCAGCAGGTTCGGGTAGTGGACGTTGTACTCGGCGTTCGGCGTCGTCACGACGACGGTCCGCGGCCGGGCGTGGCCCAGCACCGCGGCCGTGAGCGCGTCGAGGCGCGACGGGTCGACGTGCTCGACGACCTCCATGAGCACCGCGGCGTCGAACCCCGCCACCCGGTCGTCCACGTACGTGAGCGACGACTGCACGAGCCGCACCCGCTCCCGCTCGGCGTCGCTCGCCTCGTGCAGGCGCAGGCGCACCGCCGCCCGCTCGAGCTCGCGCGCCGACACGTCGGTCCCGAGCACGCGCGTGAAGGTCCGGTCCGCGGCGAGGCGACGCAGGAGCGCGCCCTCTCCGCACCCGAGGTCGACGACGGTCCGTGCCCCGGCGTCGTGCAGGGCCGCGAGCACCGCGTCGGCCCGCTGCCGCGCGAGCGGCGGCTCCGGCGTGTCCTCGGCGTCGCCCGCCGTGACGACGCCGGTCCCCGTCAGGGCGCCCTGCGGGCCCACGTCGGACGACGCGACGGCGCCGGCCGGCGTGCCGGCGGCGGGTGCGGCGCCCTCCTCGGGGGCGTCCCCGTCGAGCGCGGCGAGACGCGCGGTGGCGTCCTCCACGTAGCGGCGCTGGTGGGCGAGGTAGCGGTGCAGGATCTGCGCACGCTCCGGGTGGACCGCGAGCCAGCCGCCGCCCGCACGCACGAGCTTGTCCACCTCGTCGGTCGAGACCCAGTAGTGCTTCGCGTCGTCGAGCACGGGCAGCAGCACGTAGAGCTGCGCGAGCGCGTCCGCGAGCCGGCGGGTACCGCGCAGGCGCAGGTCGACGTGGCGCGACGCGCCCCACGACGGCACCGTCGGGTCGAGCGGCTCCGCCGTCGCCGTGACGCTCCACCCCAGCGGCTCGAACAGCCGGCGCGCGAGGTCCGCGCCGCCCCGGCACGGCAGGGACGGCACGTGCACGTCGAGCGGGATCGGGGCGTCCGCGAGCGCCGGTCGTGCGTCGCACCGGCCGCTCATCGCCGTCGCGAACACCTTGCCGAGCGCGACCGCGACCATCGACGACGCGGCGTACGGGCGGTCGTTCACGTACTGCGCGAGCGCGAACGCGTCGCCGCCGCCGAACCGCTTGTTCCGCACGATCCCCACCGGGTCGACCTCGAGCAGCAGCGCGACCTCGCACCGCTCCGCCGTCGCCTCGGGGTAGAAGACGTGCGCGCGGCCGACGGGCAGGTCGAACACCTGCGCCCGGTCCGGGTGCTTGTGCAGCAGGAAGCCGAGGTCGGTGGCGTCGTCGAGCGTCCCGGGGGACGCCGTCGCGGCGAGGGTCACGAGCATGGCCGCCATGGTGCCACCCGGCGGGGACCACGGCACCGGGTTTGTGGACGACCGTCGGGGCTGTGGACGGCCGTCGTCTCACCCGCTCCAGCCGTCGACGCGGGGGTCGCCACAGGTCTACCGTCGAAGCACGGGCGCCGCTGCCGACGGCACGCGCCCGGCCACCGTCGGGCCGGAGGCCGCCCCGGGGCTCAGGCCCCGCCGGCGGCCGCCGCGTCCCACACCACGACGTCGCCCGCCCGGACCGTGCCGGACGACAACAGACGGCACACGACGCCGCCCCGCGCGTGCATCGCGCGCATCGCGCCGGGCGCGATCCAGTCGTCGAGCAGCCGGCACGGCGCGGCGATCCGCAGCACCTGGAGCTCGACGTCCCCGATCCGCAGGAACGAGCCCGGCTTCGTGGGCAGGTCGCCGTGGGTGAGCGTGACGTTGCGCCGGGTCAGACCGGGGTCGATCTCCTGCCCGAGCTCCGCGGAGGCGGCGGCCAGGTCGGTGAGCGTCTGGATCGTCACGTGCCGGTGCTTCGACCCGTGGTACCGGTCGCCGACGAGGCCCTTGCCCTCCTCGGCCTCGACCGACGCGACGACCCGCGTCGGCAGCCGACGGGCCTTCGCGACGTGGATCGCGTGCACGCGAGGCTGGTCCGGCATGGCACCAGCCTCGCACCCGGCGCCGCCCGGGGGCCACCGTCCCCGGGCCGGGCGAGCGCCGGGTACCGGTGTACCGTCCGGTGCATGACCGACGTCCGCAGCCGCACCCATGCCCAGGCCGTCGACGCAGCGATCGAGCTCTTCACCCGCAAGGGGTACGAGCAGACGACCGTCGAGGAGATCGCCGACGCCGCCCAGGTCAGCCGCGCCACCTTCTTCCGCCGCTACGGGTCCAAGGAGGACGTGGTCTTCGCGGACCACGAGCTCCTGCTCGACGAGGTCGTCGTCATGCTCGCCGCGACGCGGCCCGTGCCCGACGCCGAGGGGCACCTCACGCCCGACCCGACGGTCGACCCGTACCTCGAGGTGTGCCGCGCGGCGCGGCTGGTGTTCGACCACCACGTCGGTCAGCGCGAGACGTCCCTGGCCCGCTGGCAGCTCCTCCAGCAGGTGCCGGCGCTGCGCGACCGCGAGCTCGTCACGACCCACCGCTACGAGCGCGCGTTCACCGCGTACCTGCGCGACGCGCTCCCGCCGGACGAGCGCCGCTCGACGGCGTCCATCGCGTTCGCGGCGTCCGTCGTCGCGGTGCACAACGCGCTCCTGCGCCGGTGGCTGCGCTCCCCCGAGCAGGACCTGCGCCCCCAGCTCGAGGAGGCGTTCGCGGACCTGCGCCGCGCCGCCGTCGGCCGGTACGCCGCGCCGGACGGCGCCGCCCGGGAGCGCAGCGGGGACGGCGTGCCCGCGGCGCGCCGCGTCGTCGTGACCGTGGTGGACGCGGACGCGGACGCGCAGGCCGTCGCGGACGACGTCGCGCGCGCCGTCCGCGACGCCCTCGCCTGACCCCTCCCACCCCGCCCCGCCGAACAGGTGGTCCTGGTCCGTCTGCGCCTGCGGACGGACCAGGACCACCTGCTCGGCGGCGCAAGATCGCATCGTGTTCCAGTCCGTGGGACGGTGCGGTGCGAGTCCCGTGCCCGGGGAATGCGCGAGTAGCATCGGCGGTTGCAGAACGCAGTACGCACGAACGTGCTCCGGGGTCGGTGCAATTCCGAGCCGGCGGTGACAGTCCGCGACCCGCGCCCACGCGCGGTTGACCTGGTGGAACTCCAGGACCGACGGTGACAGTCCGGATGGGAGGAAGCACGTGCGGCGCGGCCGTCCTCGGCCGGGCTCTCGCGAGCCCGCGCGACGGGGCGCGGTCTCGCCGTGGTGAGCGACGCCGTCGGGCCCTCGTGGCCCGTCCCCGCCGCCCGCCCTCACCCCGGAGCGCTCGTGCCCGGGAGGACGAGGACATCCGATGGACCTGATCCACGCGCTGTTCGACGCGCAGCTGACGATCGGCGACCAGCACCTGCTGTGGCGCGAGATCGTGGGCAACGGGTTCGGCCTGGCGTCGGCGCTGGGCGGCATGCGGCGCAAGGTGTGGGCGTGGCCGGTGGGCATCGTCGGCAACCTGCTGCTGCTCACGGTGTTCCTCGGCGCGGTGTTCGCGACGCCCAACCCCGTCAACCTGCTCGGCCAGGCGGGCCGCCAGGTGATGTTCGTCGTCGTGTCGGTCTACGGGTGGGTGCAGTGGCGCAAGACCCAGGCGCGGCTCGGTGACGCCGACGCGGACAGCCACGGCGTCGCCGTCGTGCCGCGCTGGGCGTCGTGGCGCCAGCGCGTGTTCCTCGTCGTCGCGCTCGTCGGCGGCACGGCCCTCCTGACCCCCGTGTTCCGCGCGCTCGAGTCGTACGAGCCCGTCTGGGCCGACGCGTGGATCTTCATGGGCTCGCTGCTCGCGACGTACGGCATGGCGAAGGGCTGGGTCGAGTTCTGGCTCATCTGGGTCGCCGTCGACGTCGTGGGCGTGCCGCTGCTGATCTCGGCCGGCTTCTACGCGTCGGCGTTCATGTACGTGTTCTACGGCGCGTTCACGCTCGTCGGGTTCTTCGTGTGGTGGCGCGTCAACCGCCGCGCGGCCGCCGCTGCCGAGGCGGACGCCGCGGCGGCGGGCGCGCCCGCCTGACCCGCGACCTCCCCGACCAGCCACCTCGATACGCCGTCTCGATTGACTGAGACGCGGTATCGCTGCACTATGGGAGGGACCGCCGCCGACGCCGGGCCCGCACCCCGGGCAACCGCGTCGAGGACGGTCGACCGACCGCAGCCGCCCTCCCAGGGGAGCACCGATGCCCACCACCCCGATCATGCCCGGCGTCACCGAGCCCACCTACGACCTCGCGACCCCGCTCGACCTCGACTACGCCGGCGCGTTCGCCGACGCAACCGAGGAGGACCGCGCCCACCTGCAGCGCGTCCGGCAGTTCGTCCAGGACGAGGTGCTCCCCGTCATCGACGACTACTGGGAGCGCGCCGAGGTGCCGTTCGACCTCGTCAAGCGCATGGGCGAGCTCGACCTGCTGCGCGACGGCGTCGACGTCGACGGTCGTCCGCACGTGAGCCAGCTCGCGGCAGGCCTCGCCGCCATGGAGATGTCGCGCGGCGACGGCTCCGTCGCGACGATCTGCGGCGTCCAGGGCGGTCTCGCGCTGCGCAGCATCCAGATGCTCGGCTCCGACGAGCAGCGGGCGAAGTACGCCGAGCCCATGGCGCGCGGGGAGATCCTCGGCGCGTTCGCGCTCACCGAGCCCACCCACGGCTCGGACTCCGTCTCGCTCGAGACGACGGCGCGCAAGGAGACGCGCGACGGCGTCGAGGGCTACGTGCTGAACGGCGAGAAGAAGTGGATCGGCAACGGGTCGTCGGGCCACATCACGGTCGTGTGGGCGCGCCTCGTCGGCGACGACGGTGACGGCCAGGTCCACGGGTTCGTCGTGCCGCAGGACACCCCCGGCTACACGGGCACGACCATCACCGGCAAGGTGTCGCTCCGCGCGATCTGGCAGGCGCACGTCGTGCTCGACGACGTGTTCGTCCCCGCCGAGAACGCCCTGCCCGGCGCGCGGTCGTTCAAGGACACCTCGCGCGTGCTCTTCGCGACGCGCCTCGGGGTGGCGTGGGCCGCCGTCGGGCACGCGGTCGCGTGCTACGAGGCCGCGGTCGCGTACGCGAAGCAGCGCGTCCAGTTCGGACGCCCGCTCGCCGCGAACCAGATGGTGCAGGAGCGCCTCACCCGGATGCTCTCGACGATCACGCAGCTCCAGCTCCTCGTCGCGCAGATGACGCGGCTCGACGAGGCGGGGACGCTCACCGGCCCGCAGGCGTCGCTCGCGAAGTACACGTGCACCCGCGGGGCGCGCGAGGTCGCGGCGAGCGCGCGCGACCTCCTCGGCGGCAACGGGATCCTGCTCCAGAACCGCGTCGCGCGGCACTTCGCCGACATCGAGGCCCTGCACACCTACGAGGGCACCGAGTCGGTCCAGGCGCTCATCGTCGGGCGCGACATCACGGGCGTCTCCGCGTTCGTCTGACGGTCCCGAGGGCGCACGCCCTCCCCCTGCTCCCCGGCGCCGCTCGCCCCTCCTCGCGGCGCCGGGGCTCCTTCCTGTTCGCCCCGTCTCCTCGCCCTCCCCGGATCGGAGTCCCATGAGCACCGACGCCAGCCCCCTGCCCGACGCCGCCGCCGTCACCCCCGAGGACGAGGTCACCCCGGTCCTCCTGCACGGCGCGCGCACCCCGTTCGCGCGCTTCCGCGGCGCGCTCGCCTCCCTGTCGGCGGCCGAGCTCGGCGCGCACGCGATCCGCGGCGCGCTCGCGGCCGCGGGCGTCGCGCCGGAGCAGGTCGACACGGTGATCGTCGGGCAGGTCGTGCAGGCGGGCGCCAAGCAGGGCCCCGCGCGCCAGGCCGCGATCCTCGCGGGCCTCGGCTGGGACGTGCCCACCGTGACGATCAACAAGCTGTGCCTCTCGGGCCTCACCGCGATCATCGACGCGGCCCGGCTGGTCCGCACGGGCGAGGCGAGCGTCGTCGTCGCGGGCGGCCAGGAGTCCATGACGAACGCGCCGCACCTCGTCGTCGGGTCGCGCTCCGGGTTCGCGTTCGGGGACGTGACGATGGCCGACTCGCTCACGCACGACGGCCTGAACGACCCGTTCAGCGGCGAGGTCATGGGCGAGCTCACCGACCGCGGCTGCGCGACGCGCGGCATCGGCCGCCCCGAGCAGGACGCGTTCGCGCTGCGTTCGCACCAGCGGGCCGCCGCGGCGCGCGACGCCGGGCGCCTCGCAGAGGAGATCGCCCCCGTCGAGGTGCCGCAGCGGCGGGGCGAGCCGGTCGTCGTCGAGCACGACGAGGGCGTGCGCGCCGACACGACGCTCGAGGCACTGGAGCGCCTGCGCCCCGCCTTCGTGCAGGACGGGACCATCACCGCCGGGTCGAGCTCGCCCCTGTCCGACGGCGCGGCGGCGGTCGTCGTCGCGAGCCGCGCCTTCGCGAAGCGCAACGGCCTGCCGTGGCTCGCCGAGATCGGCGCGGCGGGCCAGGTCGCAGGACCCGACAACTCGCTGCACTCCCAGCCGGCGCGGGCCATCGAGGCCGCCGTGAAGCGCGAGGGCATCGCCGCGGCGGACCTCGACCTCGTGGAGATCAACGAGGCGTTCGCCGCCGTCGCGCTGCAGTCCGTCGCGGACCTCGGCATCGACGCGGACGTCGTCAACGCCGACGGCGGCGCCATCGCGCTCGGCCACCCGGTCGGCGCGTCGGGCGCTCGGCTCGCGCTGCACCTCGCGCTCGCGCTCCGTCGCCGCGGGGGCGGCGTCGGCGCGGCGGCGCTGTGCGGCGGCGGCGGTCAGGGGGACGCGCTCGTCCTGCGCGCCTGACCCTCCGGGCGGGCCCCCTCGGGGCTCCGCCGCGCGAGCCGACCAACCCTGGTGCACGATGCTGCACCAGGGTTGGCGCGTTTCGGCCGCCGCGTGTGACGCAGATCGCGCCACGACGGCCGGATTTCGCGTCATGGATCGCGCCTGACGTGGTCCCTCTCCCTGGAACCGCCCCCCACGAGAGGACCGTCATGACCACCGTGACCGACGCAGCCCGCCGTACCGCGAGCCGTGCGCGCCGCTCGCACCTGTCCGCCGTCGCCGTCGCGCTCGTCGGGCTCGCCGCAGGCTTCGCCGCGGCGCCCTACCTGCTCGGCTGACGCCTCCCGCTCGACGGGCCCGGGACCGCGGCCCCGGGCTCTCGTCATCCCTCGGTCGTCGTGCTCCGCGCCGGCTCGCGCGCGAGCAGCTCCTCCAGCCGGTCCAGCAGCGGGACCTGGCCCGCGACGACGAGCCCGCGGGCGCGCGCGAGCGCGAACCAGCCGGCCCGGTCGAGCTCCGGGAACTCCTGCATGCGCCCCGAGCGCGGCGGCCACTCCAGCGCGAACGTGTTGCTCGCGATCGTCGTGACGTCGAGGTCCGCCTCCCGCGCCCACGCCGCGACGAGCTTGCCCGCGCGCTGGCGCACCGTGCCGAGGTCGAGGTCCGGCGCCGCGCCGGCAGGAGCCGGGACGCCGAGCTCTTCGGCGAACTCGCGCAGCGCCGCCGCGTGCTCGTCCTCCCCCGGCTCCACCTCGCCCTTGGGGATCGTCCACCCGCCCGCGTCCTTGCGCGCCCACAGCGGGCCGCCCATGTGCCCGAGGAGCACCTCGACGGCGTCGTCCCGGAACCGGTAGAGCACGAGCCCTGCTGACTGCTTCACCCCTCCTTCCTACACAGCCGACGGCGAGACGGCCCGTCGGGGCCGGGTCGCCACCGCGCGGCCGGGCAGCCCACGAGCCCGGGCCGGGGTGGAGAACCGGGGCGCGCCCGGCCCGGACCGCGTGGGTGGCGCGGCGTAGCGTCGGACGTCCCAGGACAAGAACGCAGGAGGGGACGACCATGACCACGCCGAGCGTCACGCACCTCAATCCTGCCGGGCTGCACCGCAACCCGGCGTTCTCGCAGGGGACCATCGTCGAGACGGGCCGCACGCTCTACGTCGGCGGCCAGAACGGCACCGACGCGGACGGCGCGATCGTCGAGGGCGGCATCGCGGCCCAGACGGCCCAGGCGCTGCGCAACGTCCTCGCAGTGCTGGCCGAGGCAGGCGCCGGGCCGGAGGACGTCGCGCGGCTCGCCGTCTACCTGGACCCCGAGGCCGACCTCATGGAGGGGTTCGCCGCCGTCGGCGAGGTCTGGGGCCAGCACCCGGCCGCCGTGACGGTCCTGCGGGTCGGGATCGCGCGGCCGGGCGCGCTCGTCGAGATCGAGGCGGTCGCCGCGCTCCCCGCCTGACGCGGGGCACCGGCTCCCGCGCGCGACGACGCGGGGGTGCCGCTACTGTCCGGGGGTGCCAGCCCACCGGACCCCGTACCGCGCCCTGTGGCGGGCCGCGGTGTACGGGGTCGCGGCCTCCCTCCCCGTGCTCGCGCTCGCGTGGCTCGTGCGCGCGGAGTCGGGGGTCGTCGTCGACGCGGACCGCGCCGCCGTCGCCGCGGCGACCCGGTTCACCGGCGAGCGCCCCGCGCTCGAGCGCGCGCTCCTCGTGGGGCAGGAGGCCCTGGCCGCGCGGTGGATGAACCTCGCCGCGATGGGCGTGTGCGTCTGGGCGTGGCGACGCCACGGGCTCGGGTCGCGCGCGGCCTGGGCGGCCGGGACGATCTGGGGCGCGTGGGCCCTCGGGCTCGGCGCGAAGGAGGTCGTCGGCCGCGCGCGGCCCGTCCTCGAGGACGCCGTGTCGACCGTGCCGGGCACGAGCTTCCCCTCCGGGCACGCGATGAACGCGGCGGCCGTCGGGGTGACGCTCAGCGTGCTCGTCTGGCCGCTGCTCGGGCGGCGAGGCCGCGTCGCGGTGATCGGCGGTGCGACGGCGCTCGCCCTCGTCACCGCGGCCGACCGCGTGCTGCTCGGCGCGCACTACCCCTCCGACGTCGTCGGCGGGATCCTCCTCGGCGGCGCGGTCGCGGGGGCGTCCGCCGTCGGCTTTCACGGGTGGACCGCCGCGCGGTCCGGCCGTCCCTCCGGAGACACTCCCAGGAACGAGGTCTGATGCAACCCTTCGTGCACCGCTACGAGCTGGACACGACCCGCCCCACGGCGAAGGAGGTGCTGCGCGACGTCGGCCTGCGGGCATTCCTCCCGGGGGCGGTGCTGTGGGTGGTCATCGTCGCGACGGGCTTCCTCGTCACCGGGCCGCTCGGCGACCTGCCGGGCGAGGTCGCGGTCAACCGGTGGTTCGAGCAACGGCGCACGCCGTTCTGGGACACCGTCACCGACGTGCTCTCCCTCATCGGCACGACCGAGTTCATCATCGGCGGCACGCTGCTCACCGTCGCGCTCGTGTGGTGGCGCACCCGGCAGTGGTGGTTCGCCCTCGTGCCCGCGCTCGCCGTCGCGCTGCAGGCGCTGATCTTCCTCACGTCGTCGATCGTCGTGGGGCGCGAGCGGCCCGACGTCTCGCGGCTCGACGAGGCGCCCCCGACGTCCAGCTTTCCCTCGGGGCACACGGGCGCGTCGGCGGCGTTCTACCTGACGCTCGCCCTGCTCGCGCAGCGCATCACGCACCCCGTGCTGCGCGTCGTCGTGACGGTGCTGTGCTGCCTCGTGCCGCTCGGCGTGGGTCTCTCGCGGCTCTACCGCGGCGCCCACGGACCGGCGGACGTCGTCGTGGGACTCCTCAACGGCATCGTGTGCTGCGTCCTCGCGTGGCACTACCTGCGCCGCGACCTGCGCTCGAAGCGCTGAGAGCACGCAGGGTCGCGCTCCCGGCGCCCCGCCCACGACGCTCTCCCCCGACCACGACGACGGCGGGCCCGGTCCGAAGACCGGGCCCGCCGTCGTCGTGCGGGGGCCGTCCGGGCGGCGCACGCGGCGCCCGGACCAGCCGTCAGATCACTCGCACAGACCCACCGGGTCCCACGAGCCCCACGTCACGGAACCGGGGAGCTCGCCCTTCGTCCACCACTGGGCCGTGTAGTTCACGCCCGCACGGGACACGGTCTGCCCGCCGGTGTAGACGGCCTCGCGCGACCAGGCCGGGGCGCAGACCGCCGCCTCGACCTCGGGCGCGGTGCCGCAGGGGCCGATCTTCTTCCACGCGCCCCACGCCGACGAGCCGGGGACCTCGTTGCGGGTCCACCACTGGGCCTTGTACTCCGCGCCCTCGTGCGAGACGACGTCGCCACCCGAGTAGACGCCCGTGCCGTACCACGGCACCGCGCACTCCTCGGCCACGCCGGGGCCCGGGGTCGCCGCACGCAGCGTCGAGCCCAGCGCGTCACCGAGCTCGTTGCGGTAGTCGCCGGAGAGGTCCCACCACATCGCGCCGCCGTAACCCTGCGTCGCGACGAACTCGGCCTTCGCCGTCACGGACGCCGGGTCGTCGTAGCTCCACCACTGGTCGCCGTTGTACAGCCAGCTCGCGCCGATCTTCGGGTCGAAGAACTTCTTCCCGCCGAACGAGCGCAGCTCGGCGTACGTCTTGGTGCCGACGTACCCGGCGGCGGGCTGCCAGCCCTTCGTGCCGTCCTTGACGCCGTACCAGCCGTGGCCGTAGGCCGCGAGGCCCGCGTTGATCTGCGACGGGTCCGCGCCCGCGTTCACGTACATGCCGAGCGCGCCGTCGAGGCCGAGGCCCCAGTTCTCCGCGCCGTCGGGGTGCAGGTTGCCCTGGTGGCCCGTCTTGTTCGGGACCCAGCCGCCGTGGAAGTCGTAGCCCTGGACGTTGAGGAAGTCGACGACCGCGAACAGGCGCGGGTCGAGCCAGCCGCCCTGGCCTGCGTTCCAGCCGCCCGCGGGCGCGAACGCCGTCAGCAGGTAGTCCTGGCCGGTCGTCGCGCCGCGCGCGTCGAGCTCGGCACGGAACTCCTCCATGAGGAGCAGGAAGTTCTCCTTGTCCTCCGGGCGGACGTTCGCCGTCTCGCCACCGGTGACCGGCCACTCCCAGTCGATGTCGATGCCGTCGAAGATGCCGGCCGCGACGCCGGGGCCGCCCTTGCCGTCGACGACCGGCAGGTTGCCGTCGATGTAGAGGTCGAGGCACGAGTCGACGAGCCGCGTACGACCCTCGGCCGTGGACGCCGCCTCGGAGAAGTTGTCCGACCAGGTCCAGCCGCCGAGGGAGACGAGGATCTTCGTCTCCGGGCTGACGGCCTTGAGCTTCTTGAGCTGGTTGAAGTTGCCGGCGAGCTTCTGGCCCGGCTTGTCGGCCTTGCCGTCGACGGAGTCCGCGGCGGGCACCTCCGCGACGAAGTCGTTGAGGGGGTCGCCCTCGCCGGGGACGTCGGCGATGTCGCACACCAGGTCGGTCGTGACGTTGCCGAACGCGTAGTTGATGTGGGTGAGGTCCTCGATCGCTCCGGTGCGGACGAGGTCAGCCACGTGGAAGTCGCGGGTGACGCGCGAGTCGGCCATGACGTAGCCGACGCTGCGGAACCCGTTGATGTCCGACGGCCCGGCGACGGAGGCCGCCGGCTTGGCCGTGGGCTGGGGCGCCGCCGCGGCCGGCGACGCGAAGGTGGCGGCCGTGAGGGCGAGCGCCCCGACGACGGCGGAAGCCGTGACCACGCGCGAGCGTCGCGGCGAGGTCCTGGCGAACGAGCGGCCGGGGGCAGCCGCGCTGGGTGTCGATCGATCGGTCATGAAGGCCTCGTTGCTCTTCGGCCCGGGCTGGGGATCCCGGGATTTGTTCGGTCTCCTGCAAGATACCCGTGCGCATCCCCGAAACGCCAGGGTCCGAACGAAACCGTTACCGCTGTCGGTGGCAGGGCGCAGAGTAGGGCGGTGAGCTTCGACCGTGCGCCGCACGCCCCCGTGCTGCGCGCCCGCCCGACGATCGCGCACCTCGACGCCGACGCGTTCTTCGCCGCCGTCGAGCAGCACCAGCGGCCGTCCCTGCGCGGGCGCCCGGTGCTCGTCGGCGGCGTGGGGCCGCGCAGCGTCGTCGCGACGGCGTCGTACGAGGCCCGGCAGTACGGCGCCCGCTCGGCGATGCCGATGGAGCAGGCGCGGCGGCTGTGCCCGCCGTCGACGGTCGTCGTCGTGCCGCGGTTCGCCGCGTACTCGGCCTACTCGGCACGGATCATGGCGGCGTTGCGCGAGGTGACGGACCTCGTCGAGCCCGTGAGCATCGACGAGGCGTTCGCCGACGTCGCCGCGGCCGTCGGGCCGGAGACCGACCTCGAGGCGCTCGCCACGGGGATCCGCGAGCGGGCGCGCGAGCTGAGCGGCCTGCCCGTCTCGCTCGGGCTCGGGCGGTCCAAGCTCGTCGCGAAGCTCGCCTCGGAGGCCGCGAAGCCGGGCGGGGTCCGGGTCGTCGGGGCCGACGACGAGGACCCGTTTCTGCTCGACCTGCCCGTGCGGGCGCTGTGGGGCGTCGGCCCGGTGTCGGCCGCGCGGCTCGACGAGCTGGGGGTGCGCACCGTCGCCGACCTGCGCCGCCAGCCGCTCGACACGCTGCTCCTCGTCGCGGGCGAGGCGGGCGGCACCAACCTCTACCGGATCGCGCGCGGCTGGGACGACCGCCCGGTCTCCACGGTGCGGGAGCGCAAGTCCGCGGGCGCGGAGCACACGTTCGACACCGACCTGCACGGCCGGGCCGCGATCGCCGCGGCGCTCGATCCCGTGGTCGACGCCGCCCTGGCCCGCCTCGAGCGGCACGCCGTCGCGGCGCGCACCGTCGTGGTCAAGGTGCGCCTCGCGTCGTTCACGACCCTCACCCGCTCGGTCACGCTCTCCCGCCCGACGACCGACGAGGGCGCCCTCCGCGACGCGGCTCACCGCGCACTGCGCCTCGCGGACGTCACCGAGCCCGTCCGCCTGCTCGGGGTCGCGTTCCACGCGCTGTCCGAGCACGCGCAGCTCATGCTGCCGCTCGGCGCGGACGCGGCGGAGGACCCCGCCGTTCCGATCGCCGCGGAGGTGGTGGGCGCCGAGGCGGCGGGCGATGAGGCGGTCGGCCCCGGGGCGGTCGGTGCAGAGTCGGTGGGTGCAGAGTCGGTGGGTGCCGAGGCGCCCGGCGCGGCCGCGACCGGCCCCGTCCGGGCGACGGCCGCCCTCCTCGCCCCCGGCCTCGACGTCGCCACCCCGGCTGACGGGCGCGGGTGGGTCGTGCGCGTCGGCGACGACGGCCGCGTCGCCGTCCGCTTCGAGACGGCGCGGACCGGCCCGGGCTACCAGCGCTGGGTCGACCCGGAGGCGGAGGAGCTCGCGCTCGTCGAGCCGCTCGGCCCGGACGGCGAGCCCGTGCGCGCCTCGCCCGCGGACGACGACGCGTAGCGGCGAGCCGCCCCGCCCGCGCTCGCACCGCCCGCACCCGTCCCGTCCGCGCTAGTCCCGTCCGTGCTCGTCCCGACCGCCCTCGTCCCGTCCGGGCTCATCTCGTCCGCGCTCGTCACGTCCGTGCGCGCGCCGTCCGTGCGCGCGCCGTCCGTGCGCGCGCCGTCCGTGCGCGCACCCACCGTCCCGGTCCTGCCCGACGCCGGGCGGTCGGCGCGCTGCCGACCGGGCCCTGCGCCGTCGGGCACGCGCGGGACGACCCCGGCCGCGACGAGGAGGAGCGCCGCGCCTACCCAGAACGCGGCCTGCGGCCCGACGACGTCGCTCAGCCCGCCCGTCGCGAGCGCGCCGACCGCCTGCCCGGCCGTGAGCGCAACGAAGAGCGCGGCGGTCGCGCGCCCGGCGGCGTGCGGGCGCAGCGCTGTGCCCCACGCGATGAGCACGCCGCTCAGGGCGGTGTAGGCGCCGCCGAAGAGCGCGCCTGCGACGGCGACGACGGGCACGCTGCCCGGGGCGAGGGCCAGGGCGGCGGTGCCGACCGCCGTCGCGACGGCCGTCACGACCCAGGCGCCGCGCAGGCCGAGCACGCGGACGGCGTCGCCGCTGAGCGCGCCGAGGACCGCCGCCACGCCGAGGAGGCACCAGAGGGCCGCCGTCGTGCGGCCGGGGAGGCCGCCGGTCACCGTGACGAGGTCGCGCCCGAACGTCCAGACCGCGGCACTGCCGATCCCGGCCACCGCGGCCGCGATCCCGGCGCGCCCGAGCGACCGCCCGCCCGCGCCGCGGGACGCGGGCGGCGCCTCGGGTGCCGTGGGCCAGCGCGCGCTCCGGTCGACGACCGCCGCCGTGACCACCGCCCCGACCGCGGCGGCGAACCACACGGGCCGCCAGACGTCCGGCGCGACGAGCGTCGCCGCCCCGACGAGCGCCACGCCCACGCCCGTCCCGGAGTTCACGACGGCCTGCATGCGCCCGGCCCGGCGGTCGTCGACCGTCACCCCGACCGCGGCGACGAGCGCGGGCGACGCCGCACCGGCGGCGCTGCCCGCGACGAGGACGCCCGCCGCGAGGCTCGCGGACGACCACGACAGCCCGACCAGGACCGCCCCGGCCGCTGCGAGGGACGCGGCGGCCCAGACGACCGCGCGCGGGGAGCGTCGGGCCATCGCGCGCTGGGCCCCGAGCGCGGCGGCGCAGTACGCGGCGAAGCTGCCCGCGGCGATCGCGCCCGCGGCGGCGGACGAGAGGCCGAGCTCGCTCGTGAGCGTCGGGAGCTGGAGGCCGTACCCGTAGCGGACGACGCCGTACGTCACCGCGACGAGGCCGGTGCCCGCGGCGACCAGGCGGCCGGGGGCGGGTGCGACGGGGTGTAACGATCGTTTCAGCATAGTGATCGTTACGCTATCCCCATGCCCCGGACCGACGCACGCCGACCGGCCCGCGACCGCCTGCTCGACGCCGCGGAGGCGTTGTTCGTCGAGCACGGGATCGCGGCGACCGGGGTCGACGCCGTGCTCCGCCGCGCCAAGGTCTCCCCCGCGACCCTGTACGCGCACTTCCCGGGCAAGGACCACCTCGTCGCGGCCTACCTCGAACGGCGGCACGAGCGCTGGCGGGCCGCGTGGGACGCGGCGCTGGACCGCTGCGGGGACGACGCGGACGCGCGGGCGCTCACCGTCTTCGACGCGCTCGACGGCTTCCCCACCGCGACGAGCACCCGCGGCTGCGCGTTCCTCGCCGCTGCGGTCGAGGTCACCGACCCCGAGCACCCCGCGTACCAATGGCTCGCCGCCGACACTCGGCTGCTCGTCGACCGGCTGCGCGACCTCGCCGCCGCGACCGGCGCCGCAGACCCCGACGCCCTCGCGGCCGAGCTCCTCGCGCTCTACGACGGCGCGCTCGCCTCCCGCACGCGCCGCGCCGTCGCGGGCGACGACGGCCCGACGCCCCTCCCGTGGCGCGACCTCGCCGCCGGGGCGGTCGCGCGCCACCGCGCCTGACCTGCCCGGCGCTGCTGATGCGCTCCCCCGCGTGCGAGGCGATCCTGGACGCAGGGCCGCGTCACGACACGAGGGAGGCCCCGTGGAGTCCGTGCAGGGGAACGCGCCGCAGACCGAACCGCCCGAGGACGACGAACCCGCCGTCGACCCGCGGGCCCACGCCAACCGGTGGCGTGCGCTCGTCGTCCTGGCGGTCGCGCTGTCGATGGTCGTCATCGACGGGACGATCGTCGCCGTCGCCGTCCCGGACATCGTCGCCGACCTGAACCTCGGGCTGAGCGAGGCGCAGTGGATCAGCGCCTCGTACGCCGTCGTGCTGGCCGCGCTGCTGCTCTCGTCGGGCCGTCTCGGGGACCGGCTCGGGCGACGGCGGCTCCTCGTGGTGGGCGTCGTCGTCTTCCTCGCCGGGTCGCTGCTCGCCGCTGCGGCCGACGACGGCGGCTCGCTCATCGTCGGGCGGCTCGCCCAGGGCCTCGGCGCGGCCGCGATCCTGCCCTCGACGCTGTCGACCGTGAACGCGACGTTCCGCGGCAAGGACCGGGCCGCGGCGTTCGGGGTGTGGGGCGCCGTCATCTCGGGCGCCGCCGCGGTCGGCCCGCTCGCGGGTGGGTGGATCACGACGTCGTTCACCTGGCCGTGGATCTTCCTCGTGAACGTCCCCGTCGGCACGCTCGTCGTGGTCGGCGCCTACCTCTGGGTGCCCGAGACCCGGGCGCACGCGTTCGCCCCCGGGCTCGACCTCATCGGGCTCCTGCTGTCCGCGCTCGGTTTCGGCGCGCTCGTGTTCGGGCTCATCGAGGGCCAGACGTTCGGCTGGTGGAGCCCGAAGGGGGACGTCGAGCTGCTCGGGGCCACCTGGCCGGCGTCCGCGCCCGTCTCGCCGACCCCCGTGTTCCTCGCGGCCGGGCTGCTCCTGCTCGTGCTCTTCGTCGGGTGGGAGCGGCACCGCACGCGGGTGCGGCGGTCCGCGCTGCTCGACCTCACGCTCTTCCGCATCCCGACGTTCCGGTGGGGCAACGTCACCGCGACGACCGTCGCGGTCGGCGAGTTCGGCATCATCTTCGTGCTGCCGCTCTTCCTCGTGAACGTGCTCGCGCTGTCCACCATGGGCGCCGGGCTCGTGCTCGCAGCAATGGCGCTCGGCGCGTTCCTCTCCGGGGCGTCGGCGCGCCACCTCGCCGCCGCCGTCGGCGCCCCGCTCGTCGTGGTCATCGGCCTCGCGCTCGAGATCGTGGGGGTCGCCGCCGTCGCGCTCACCGTCACCGCGACCGTCTCCCCGTGGCTGCTCGCGGCTCTGCTCGTCGTCTACGGCGTCGGGCTCGGCCTCGCCTCCGCGCAGCTCACCAGCACGACCCTCGTGCAGGTCCCCGCCGAGGAGTCCGGCCAGGGCTCCGCCACGCAGTCGACGGCGCGGCAGGTCGGCTCCGCCCTCGGGACCGCGCTCGTCGGGACCGCGCTCGCCGTCCTGCTCGCGAGCGCCGTGCCCGCGGCTCTCGACGGCGAAGGCTTGCCCGACGCCGAGGTCACGCGCCTCGCCGACGCGACGAGCGGCTCCGCCGGCGACGTCATCGCGAAGCTGCGCGCCGAGGGCACGCACGGCGAGCTCGGGCCGCAGGAACCCGAGGTCGTCGACGCGCTCGCGTCCGGGTTCGCCGACGCGACCCGCGGGTCGCTGCTCGTCGCCGGGGCGTTCCTCGTGCTCGGCCTCGCGTCCGCGACGGCCGTCGTGCGGGCGTCGCGCCGTTCGGGGTGAGGGTCGAGCCCGACGCCGGAGCGAGGGTCGAGCCGGCGCGAGTCGCGCCGAGCCCGGGGCCGGGTCGAGCCGGCGCGGGTCACGCCAGGCGGTGCCAGAGGCCCTCGGACACGACCTCGACCGCGCCGTCGACCACGAAGGCGGTCTCGTCGTCGACCGCGTACGCCGGCCCGCCCAGGGCGGCGGCCCACCGCCGCGCCGCGGCCTCCGTGTTGTCGGGCAGGTCCGGGTGGCCCAGGTGGGGGAACATCGAGAAGTCGACGAGCCCCAGCGGCGTCGCGTCCTCGCCCTCGGGCGGCTCCCACCCCACGAACTCCTCGCCGATGCGCGGCGTCAGCGCCATGCTGCCGCCGCTCATCCCGACGTAGACCGTGTCGGCGAGCGACGGCACGAGGTCCGCGAACCCCGACCGCCGCATCCAGTACGCCAGGTACCCCGCGTCACCGCCCGCGGCCAGCAGCACGTCCGTCTCCCGGACGAGCGGCACCCAGCGGTCCGCGGGGATGCTCGGCAGCGCCGTCAGCTCCAGCACGCCGACCGACCCCCACCCCAGACCCGCCATGTGGTCCGACTCCCCTGTGATGAAGTCCCGGACGTTCTTCCCCGGCCCCACCCACGGGTGGCCGTACAACGCCGTCGGGATGCACAGCGCCGAGCACTCACCGATCGGCCGGCCCAGCAGCCCGACGAGCGCCCGCTCGATGGTCGGGTTCGTGACTCCCCCTGACGTGAGCAACAGCTTCATCGCGTCCTCCTCGGCTCCGACGATCTGCACGGCAGACCGCGGCGCGGAGGGGAACTCATCGCTGCACCGCCGCACGGCCCGAAGTTTTAGGGCGACCGGCCGTCGTCCGTCACCGGGTGCTCATCGCTCGCTACAGTGCGGTCACCGACGGCGGTCGTCGGTCGGACAGCCGACGACGAGGAGAGCGCCGTGCGACCGGTATCAGACCAACACCCCCGACTGGCCCGGATGGACGCGTGGACCTGGAAGTTCCGACTGTGGGCCCCTCCGCTGATGGGTCCGCCGTTCCTGGTGTCGGCTGTCCTCGTCCCGGTCCCGCCGGGAACGACGGCCATTCTGTTTGCGGCCTTCACGCCTAGCACCATCGTCCTGATGTGGGAGCAAGCGCGGACCCGCCGATGGCATCCCCCGGCGGACGAGAAGACGCCCCGACGGATAGCGGTTGGCGTCGTCGCGGTGGTGGCGGCAGTCGTGGCGGCCTACTACGCCATGCGGATGTGGGGCGGCGTGGGCTTCGCGTTGGGCGCGATCGCCTGGTACGGCGCGATGTGGGCCGCCGCGCGGCACATCGCTGCGCAGCTCCGCGCTGTGCAGGAGCGACGGGCAGCAGCGGCACAGTCGACGGCCGCGAAGTGACGAGCATCGGAGCGCTTGGCGCGTCCAGGCCAGGCCAGGCCCAGGGCACTCCGAGAGGGCGACAGGCATCTCCGCATGACGAAGGGCCCCACAGCCGCAGGATTCCGCGGGTGGGGCCCTTCGGGTGGCGGTAGCGGTGGGATTTGAACCCACGGTGGACTTTCACCCACACACGCTTTCGAGGCGTGCTCCTTAGGCCGCTCGGACACGCTACCTCGCCGGGATACCCGGCCCAGGAAGGATACCTGGTCACACCCCCGGACACCGAATCGGCCGGTCAGCCGCTCCTGCGCCAGGTCACTCACGCCCCGCTCGACGCCCGCGCGGAGCCGGAACACCCGACCCACCCGGCGCCGTCGGGCACCCCGCCGCCGGGCACGGGCGTCACTTCCCGGCGAGCGCCTCGGCGAACAGCGGGGTGACGTTGTCGATCGCGTAGATCACGGCCGTGGGCGTGCCGAGCGAGAAGGCGTTGGAGAGGTCCTTGTCGTCGAACACGACGTAGCGGCCGTCGGCGACGGACGGCACGGTCTGGAAGATCGGGAGCGCCTCGACGTCGGCGGCGGTGAAGCCGATGGGCTGGATGACGGTGAGGTCGGCGTCGAGCAGGTCGACGTTCTCGGTGCCGAGCGTGGCGGAGAACTCCTCGCCGGCGGCCTCGTCGATCTCGGGCTTGGTGTCGAACCCGAGGCCCTGCATGAACTCGCCGCGGCTGGAGGTCGAGACGTAGGCGCCGAAGCCCTCGGCCCAGTAGGACCCGATGACGGCGGTCTTGCCCGCGAACTCGGGGTGCTCGTCGCGCGCGGCGGCGAACGCGTCGTCGACCTCGGCGAGCAGTTCGTCGCCGGCCTCGCTGCGCCCGAGGGCGGCGGCGATCATGCCGACCTGGTCCTCCATGGGCGTGAGGTAGGCCTCGCCGCCCTCGGGGATGGCGACGGTCGGGGCGATCTCGGAGAGCCGCTCGTACCGCTCGGGGTCGCCGGACGACTTCACGTCGAGGATGACGTCGGGGTCGAGCACGGCGATCTGCTCGTACGACGGCTCGAGGGTCCCGATGATCTCGGGCGACTCGTCGTACGCGTCGGCGAGCCACGGGCCGACGCCGTCGCCGCCGAACGCGAGCCAGTCGCTCGCGCCGACGGGCTGGACGCCGAGCGCGAGGGCGGTCTCGGCGTCGCCCCACCCGAGCGCGACGACGCGCTCCGGCTCCTCGGGGATCTCGACGTCGCCGAACGCCGTGGGGATGGTCACCGGGAAGGTGTCGGCGGCGCCGTCGGCGGTGGGGCTGCCGGACGGCGTGGGGTCACCGGAGCCGTCCCCGGACGAGCACGCGGCGAGCGCGAGCACGGCGAGCGCGGACACGGCCGCGAGCGCGCGGCGGGGACGGGTGGTGCTGGTGCGGTGCATGGAACTCCTCAGTCCTCGAAGATCTGGCCGACGGGCTCGCGCTTCTCCGCCTGGAAGCGGTCCTCCGCGCGGCCGTAGGCCCAGTAGCCGGAGAGCGACAGGTCGGAGCGCGGCACGCCGCGCTCCGTGAAGACGCGGCGCAGGGACTTCATGGCCCCGCGCTCGCCGTGCGCGAAGACGTGGACGCGGCCCTCGCGCCACGGGAGGTCGGCGACGGCGTCGGGCAGGAGCGTCGTCGTCCCGGCGGGCGCGTCGCCGCGCAGCACCCAGGTGACCTCGACGCCGCCGGGCGCCTCGAGCGGCAGGCGGTCCGCCTCGGTCCCGACCTCCAGCACGGCGTGCCCGACGGCGTCGCGCGGCATGGCCTCGAGCGCGGCGGCGATCGCGGGGAGCGCGGAGTCGTCGCCGGCGAGCAGGTGCCAGTCGGCGGCCGGGTCGGGCAGGTACCCGCCGCCGGGGCCGGAGAGGACGAGGCGGTCGCCGGGCTTCGCGCGGGCGGCCCACGGCCCGGCGAGGCCCTCGTCGCCGTGCACGACGAAGTCGATCGCGAGCCGCTGCGCCGCCTCGTCGACCCAGCGCACGGTGTACGTGCGGGTGACGGGCACGTCCTCGGGCGCGAGCGTGTCGCGCAGCGTCACGAGGTCGTAGGGCGGCTCGAGCCCGAGCTCGGGCTTGGCGAAGTAGATCTTGACGTACTTGTCGGTGTGCTCGTTCGTCGTGAACGCGGCGAACCCGTCGCCCCCGGCCACGACGCGCACGAGGTGCGGGGAGAGCCACGCGGTCTCGAGGACCTCGAGGACCGTCTGGGGGCGGGCGCGCCGCGGGGCGGGCGCGGTGGTGGTCGACATGACAACCTCTCGTCGGTGACTTAGGTGAGGCTAACATCACCGCCTGGGCGCGAGGTCGTGACGCCGGTCACCACCCTGCGGAGCAGGGCGAGTCGCGCGGTCGTGGGGCCCGAGGGAACTCATACACGCACCCTGTGCCCTCCACAGCGGCCGCACAGGCTCGACCGGCGGAATGAGGACGTCCTCGACCACGGCGCCCAGCGCCCCGGCACCCGGAGGCCTCGTGTCCCAGCCCGTCCTGTACCTCGTCGACCTCGTCGCGGTCACCGTCCTCGCGTTCGGCCTCTACTTCCCCCGGCACCGCCGCCGCGACCTCGTCGTCGCGTACCTCGGCGTCAACGTGGGGGTGCTCGCGGTCGCGGCGACGCTCGCGACGAGCAGCGTCGGCGCCGGTCTGGGGCTCGGGCTCTTCGGCGTCCTGTCGATCATCCGGCTCCGCTCGACCGAGCTCTCGCAGACCGAGGTCGCCTACTACTTCGCGGCCCTCGCGCTGGGTCTCCTCGGCGGCCTCGGCGCGACCACCGGCTGGTTGTCCCTCGCCGGCATGGCGCTCGTCGTGGGGGTGATGGCCGTCGTCGACCACCCGCGCGTCCTGCGCCGCGCGCAGAGCCAGACCGTCGTCGTCGACCGCGCCCTCGCCGACCCGACCGAGCTCACGCGCTACCTGGAGGAGCTGCTCGGCGCCGAGGTCCGCGGGGTGAGCGTGCAGCGGCTCGACCTCGTCAACGACACGACCTGGGTCGACGTCCGCTGGACCGCCCCACGGACGCCGCGCCGGGGCGCGCGCCCCGCCCGCCCCGCCGTCCTGCCCGACGCCGTCCCCTCGCTCGCGGCCGACGCCGCGCCGCTCCGCGTGGCCGCCGCGGCCCCGGACGGTCTCCCCGCCCGGACGGGGGTGCGCGCATGAGCCCGCAGACCCTCCCGGCCGACGACCGCGTGCGCGCCGCCCTGCACCCGCTCGCCGGGGTGGACCTCGACGAGCTCGTCGGGACGGCCGCGCTGCTGACCCGGGTCGACCGGAAGTACGTCCTGCCGGTGGACGACGCGGTCGCCGTGCTCGACGCCCTCGCCCGCACGACCGCCGCGCGCGTCCTGGAGATCGACGGCGCGCGCAGCGCGGCCTACGAGTCGGTCTACTTCGACACGCCCGACCTCGCGTCGTTCCGCCTCACGGCGACGCGCCGCCGTCGGCGCTTCAAGGTCCGCACGCGCACCTACCTCGACTCCGGGACGAGCTTCCTCGAGGTCAAGACGCGCGCCGCGCGCGGCACGACGCTCAAGCAGCGCGTCGCGCACGACTGCCCCACGGCGCTCGACGGCGGGCAGGAGTTCGTCCACCGGACGCTCGCCGCCGAGGGCATCGACGGCGTGCCGGAGCACGCGCTGGCACCCGGCCTCGTGTCGCGGTACCGCCGCACGACGCTCCTGCTCCCTCGGCCCGACGGCGCCGCGCGCGCCACCGTGGACACCGGGCTCACGTGGGAGCTCGACCGGCCCGACGGCGCCCGGCCCCTCTCCCGGCCCGTGACCCACCTGGTGGTCGTCGAGACGAAGGGCGGCTCGACGCCGTCGGACCTCGACCGTCTGCTGTGGCGGCACGGGCACCGCCCCGAGCGGATCTCGAAGTACGGCACCGGGCTGGCGCTGCTGCGCCCCGACCTGCCCGACGGCCCCTGGCGGCGCGTGATCCGCCGCCACCTCACCCCCTCCCCGGGCGGCACGACGTCCGACCGGACTCCCGCCCACCACCTCGCCCGCACCCCCGGGCACGACGACAGGAGCCTGTGATGCGTATCCGACGACCCCTCACGTACCTCACCGCGGCCGCGGCGGCCGCCGTCCTCGCCGGCTGCTCGGTCCTGGGCAGCGACGCCGCCACGGACGACACGTCCGCGAGCGCGAGCACCACAACCTCGACCGCCGCGTCCGACGCCGTCGCCGGCCTCACCCCGGACGAGGCGCGCGCCGACAACGCCGACGTGACGGTGGACGACGCCGACCTCGCGGTCGACGAGGCGTCGGCGACGACCGTCGCGCTCGACGGCGGCACCGCCACCGTGGACGGCGACGGCGTGACCGTCGACGGCGCGACCGTCACCGTGACCGCCCCCGGCACGTACGTGCTGAGCGGCACGCTCGAGGGCCAGGTCGTCGTCGACACCGCCGAGGACGGGCTCGTCCAGCTCGTGCTCGACGACGCCGACATCACCTCCCCGACCAACGCCGCCGTGAACGTGCAGGACGCGGAGAAGGTCGCGGTGGTCCTCGCCGACGGCTCGACGAACAGCCTCACCGACGCCGAGGAGCCCTCCGAGCTGGACGCCGACGGCGAGCCCGACGGCGCGCTGTTCTCGACGGCCGACCTCGTGCTCGGCGGCGACGGCGCGCTCACCGTGACGTCGCACGCGAACGACGGCATCGTCTCGAAGGACGGCCTCGTCGTCGCGGGCGGCGACCTCACCGTCGACGCGGGCGACGACGGCCTGCGCGGCAAGGACTACCTCGTCGTCACGGGCGGGACGCTCGACGTCACCGCCGCACAGGACGGGCTGAAGTCCACCGAGGACGGCGACGCGGCCCTCGGGTTCGTCGACGTGCGCGGCGGCGACGTCACCGTCACGTCGGGCGACGACGGCGTGCAGGCGGTGACGGACGTCGTCGTCTCCGGCGGCACGCTGACCGTCACCGCGGCCGACGGTGCGGGCGCCGACGTGAGCGAGGACGCCTCCGCGAAGGGCCTCAAGGGCGACGTGGGCGTCGTGGTCGGCGACGACGCGGCGGTCACCGTCGACGCCGCCGACGACGCGCTGCACTCGGACGGCGCCGTGTCCGTCTCGGGCGGGACCGTCGAGCTGTCGTCCGGCGACGACGGCGTGCACGCCGACGGCGACGTCACCGTCTCCGGCGGCGACCTCACGGTCACGACGTCCGTCGAGGGCATCGAGGGCGCGACCCTCACGATCTCCGGTGGTGACGTCGACGTGACGGCGAGCGACGACGGCCTCAACGCGACGGTCGGGTCGACGACGGGCACCGGCGAGGGCGACGCGGCATCAGGCGACGCAGCCGCGGGCGGCTCGGCAGCAGGCGGCTCGGCGGCGGGCGGCTCGGCGGCGGGCGGCTCGGCGGGCGGCTCGGCCGACGGCACGATGCCGGAGGCGCCGGACGGTGCACCGGGTGGCACGGCGGGCGGCACCCCGCCGGAGATGCCGGCCGACGGCGAGATGCCCGAGCCCCCGCAGGGCGGCGACCTGCCCGACGGTGTCGAGCCCCCCGACGGCGCGGACCTGCCGCAGGGCGGCCCCGGCGGCGGGGCGGGCGGCATGGCGGGCGGCGGCATGGACGCCGACGACGGCTCGTCGCTGACGATCTCCGGCGGCACGCTCACGATCGACGCCGGCGGCGACGGGATCGACTCGAACGGGTCGCTCACGGTCACGGGCGGCGAGACGGTCGTCCAGGGCCCGACGAACGACGGCAACGGCGCGCTCGACGTGAACGGCACGTTCACCGTCTCCGGCGGCTCGCTCGTCGCGGCGGGCAGCGCGGGGATGGTCGTCGTACCGGCCACGGACTCCGAGCAGGGCTGGCTCGCCGCCGACGTCTCTGCGAGCGCCGGCGACACCGTCACCGTCACGACGTCGGACGGCACCGTCGTCGCCGAGCTCACCGTCACCAAGGAGACGGCGAACGTCGTCGTCTCCTCCCCCGACGTGACGACCGGCGAGACCTACACGGTGACCACCCCGTCCGGCTCGGTGACCGCCGTCGCGGGCGAATGGACCGGCGGCGGCATGGGGGGCCGCCCCACCCACCCGGGCACGCAGGACGGCACCACGGCCCAGGACGACACCAGGGCTCAGGACGACACCACGGGCCAGAGCGAGACCACCGAGTCCTGACCGCGCGTCGTCCGGCCGGGGATCTCAGCCCGAGCGCCCTGCCGAGGTAGAGCCCCGGTCCCGCGAGGTAGAGCCGTGGTCCCCCGACGTACAGCCGAAGTCACGCGAAGTAGAGCCGAGGTCATCCGAGAGAGACCCGCGGTCGGGCACCGGCAGGAGCGCGCCAAGGATCGTCCCCACTCCGGTCCGTGCGGCCACCTGGTCGCGAGGAGCCCTTGCCGTGGTCGTGCCGCGTCCTCGCGTTGGAGCACCGTCGTGCCCGACGGCGGTCGGTCGCCCGCGGCGAGGGCGCCTCAGCCGGCCACCATCGAGGCGGCACCACCATCCAGACCCGACCCGCGCCGTCGGGCACAAGACCACGGCTCTACCTCGCAGAACCACGGCTCTACCTCGCAGAACCACGGCTCTACCTCGCGCGACCACGGCTCTACCTCGCCAGACCTCGAGTCCACCTCACGGGACCACGGCTCTACCTCGCCAGACCTCGAGTCCACCTCACGGGACCACGGCTCTACCTCGACCGAACCACGGCTCTACCTCGCGGGACCTCGGCTCTACCTCGCGGGGCCTCGGGGCTCCCTCGGGGTGACCAGCGCTACCTCGGCAGGCCGGAGTTCTGTCCCCGCTCTCGTCGTACCGTGGGAGACGTGCCCACCGACCCGACCGCACCGTCCCCGACCGACCCGACCGAACCGACGACCGCCTCCCCCGCGCACGTGGCGACGTCGTCCGCCGACCTGCCGTCCGCCGTCCCGACCCTGTCGTCGCGGCTCGCGTGGCGGCCGAGCCAGCCGCCGGCGGGCGCGGAGCCCGCGCCGCGGACGGGGACGGTCGAGGACGCGGTGGAGCTGCTGCGCGGGCTGCGGGTCACGGCGCTCACGGGCGCGGGCGTGTCGACGGACTCGGGGATCCCGGACTACCGCGGCCCGGACTCGCCGCCGCGCAACCCGATGACGTACCAGCAGTTCGTGCAGGACGAGGCGTTCCGCCGCCACTACTGGGCGCGCAACCACGTCGGGTGGCAGCACGTGCACCGCACGCACCCGAACGCGGGCCACCGGGCGCTGGCGCGGCTGGAGGACGCGGGTGTGCTCGTCGGGCTCATCACGCAGAACGTCGACCTGCTGCACGAGGACGCGGGCAGCCGCAACGTCATCGACCTGCACGGCCGCTACGACCGGGTGATCTGCCTGCAGTGCGGGCGCGTCATCTCGCGCGAGCACCTGGCCGAGCGCCTGACCGCGCTCAACCCGGGGTTCCTGGAGAGCGTCGGCGACGTCGGCGACGTGGAGATCGCGCCGGACGCGGACGCCGTGATCGAGCAGACGTCGCACTTCCGGCCCGCACCGTGCGAGTTCTGCGGCGGGGTGCTCAAGCCGGAGATCGTGTACTTCGGGGAGAACGTGCCGCGCGAGCGGGTCGACCGTGCGTTCGCGATGGTCGACGAGGGCGACGCGCTCCTCGTCGCCGGGTCGTCGCTCACGGTGCTGAGCGGGCTGCGGTTCGTGCGGCACGCGGCGAAGGACGGCAAGCCGGTCGTCATCGTCAACCGCGGCTGGACGCGCGGCGACCCGCTCGCGACGCTCAAGATCGAGGCCGGCACCACGGAGACCCTCACCGCCCTCGCCGAGGCGCTCGCGCGCTGAGGCGACCGACCCACGAGCGGTGGGGAGGAAGGACGGCGCCGGGTCGTGGCGGGCCTGGCGGGAGGCGCCGAGGGACGAGGCGCCGGATGGTAGAACCCGGCGCCGTCCTTCCTCCCCTCCGCGACCGCGACGACAGGGGGTGCGCTCAGCGCTGCGCGCCGAAGAAGTCGCGGAGCAGCCGTGCGCACTCGTCCTCGCGCACGCCGCCGACGACCTCGACGGCGTGGTTCGCGCGCTGGTCGCGCACGAGGTCCCACACCGAGCCGGTCGCGCCGGCCTTCGGGTCCCACGCCCCGAGCACGAGCCGCTCGACGCGCGCCAGCACGAGCGCGCCCGCGCACATGACGCACGGCTCGAGCGTGACGACGAGCGTGCAGCCCTCGAGGCGCCACTCCCCCCACGTCGCGGCGGCCTGGCGCAGCGCGAGCACCTCGGCGTGCGCGGTCGGGTCGCCCGTCTCCTCGCGCCGGTTGCGCCCCACGCCGAGCAGCCGCCCGTCCGGCCCGACGACGACCGCCCCCACGGGCACGTCGGCGCTCGCGAGCGCGTGGGTCGCCTCGTGCAGCGCGAGGCCCATGAGGGCGTCCCACGTCCGGCGGCGCCCCGCGACCGTGGCGGGCGGGAACGCACCCTCCGTGGCAGGGATCGCGAGCCCGCGCGGCACGCTGCCCGACGCCGTCCCCTCCTCCGGGTGCGCGAGGTCGCCCCGGTGGGCGGGGTCGCCCGAGCGGGCGGGGCCGCCCGGGTGGGCCGGCTCGCCGGGGTGGGCGACGTCGTCGGGCACGGGACCTCCGGTCGGTAGGAGCGGGCCGCACCAGGCTAGCGACCGCGCGCTCGCCCCGTGCGCGGATCGGTTACCGGCCGGTACGGCGGACGGCCCGCGGTCCGATACCGTTGTCACCATGCGCCTGCACGTCGCCGACCACCCGCTCGTGGCCCACAAGCTGACCGTCCTGCGGAACAAGGAGACGACGTCCTCGACGTTCCGGCTCCTCGTCGACGAGCTGGTCACCCTCCTCGCCTACGAGGCGACGCGGGACGTGCGCGTCGAGCCGCACGAGATCGAGACGCCCGTGACCAGGACGGTCGGCGTCCGGCTCGCGGAGCCGCGCCCCCTCGTCGTGCCGATCCTGCGCGCGGGCCTCGGCATGCTCGAGGGCATGACGCGCCTCCTGCCCACGGCGGAGGTCGGGTTCCTCGGGATGCAGCGCGACGAGGAGACGCTCGAGGCGGTCACGTACGCGAACCGCCTCCCCGACGACCTCACGGGCCGGCACGTGTTCCTGCTCGACCCGATGCTCGCGACCGGCGGCACGCTCGTCGCGGCGATCGACTACGTCTTCGCGCGCGGGGCGCGCGACGTCACCGCCGTGTGCCTGCTCGCCGCGCCGGAGGGCATCCAGGTGCTCGAGAAGGCGGTCGGCGACCGCGTCGACGTCCAGCTCGTGGTCGCCGCGGTCGACGAGCGCCTCGACGAGAAGGCGTACATCGTGCCCGGGCTGGGCGACGCGGGCGACCGCCTGTACGGCGTCGTCTGACCCTTCCACCTGCACGAACACCCGCCGGGACGCCCCGGCGCCCGCTCGGCACGCCCGGAACGCGAGATCGCGGCGGTCCGCATGATGAGAACTTCCACGGCTCCTCTTGGCGTGCCGTGCGCTCCGCTGCCATGCTCGCTCCCGTGAGCACCTCGACCCGTCCCGTCAGCGCGCCGTCCGGCGTGCTCCCGGGCGCGGTCGTGTGCGTCTGTTGTCAGGCCTGAACCCTCTCCCGCACCTCGGTTCAGCCCTCGACCCCTGCCGACCCGCCGGACTCCCGGCGTCGCCGTCGGCCCGACGCACCCGGAGCCACCCATGACGCTCACCGCTACCCGCCCCGCCCGCCGCACGCCGTCGGCCCGCGTCCCCGCCGCCCGGGCGTCGACGCCGCGCCCCACCGCCCCGCGGCCCGCCCCCGCACCCCGCGCGGCGGCGCCCGAGCCCGCCGCCCCGCGGCGCAACCCCGGCTTCGTGCTCTACGTCGGCGTCGACGCCGCGCCGGGCGAGCAGCCGCAGGCGCAGCTCGTCGAGCTCGCCGAGGCCCTGGGCGAGCTCGCGCGCGACTGGCTGCCGAGCGCCGAGACGTACACGGCGCTCGCCCTCGCGGAGCCCACGACCGCGACGACGTCGCCCGTCCAGGACATCGCCGCGTTCCGCGAGCGGCTCGCGACCCTCTCGCCCGTGCCGCGCGTCGTCATCGACCCCGCGGGGCGCACGGTCACCGTGGAGGGCCGCTCCGCGCGCCTGACCTTCCGCGAGCTCGAGCTGCTGTCGTACCTCGCGCGCACGGCGCACCGCGTCGTGACGCGCGCCGAGCTGCTGCAGACCGTGTGGGCCGACCACGAGGTCGCGAGCGGCAGCCGCACCATCGACGTCCACGTGCGACGCCTGCGCGAGAAGCTCGGGCTGGAGCACGTCATCACCACGGTCCGCGGGCTCGGCTACCGGTTCGACCCGCAGACCCCCGTCGTCCTCGGCGGCTCGGGGGACGCCGCCTGAGGACCGCGCTGCCGGGCCGCGGTCGACGTGGGGGTACGTGGGGGACCACGCGCCCGGCAGCGCAACCCCCTCCTGTGACGACCCTCGCACGCCGCCCGCTCGCCGGGCGCGGACGCGCGTGCGGCGATACGTTCGGCCCATGCGCACAGTCATCGCGGGAGGTCACGGCCAGGTGGGCCGTCGCCTGGCCCGGACGCTGGTGGAGCGCGGGGACGACGTCGTCGCCTTCGTGCGGTCCGCCGCGCAGATCACGGATCTCACGGAGCTCGGCGCGCACGTCGCGCTCGTCGACCTCGAGAAGGACGACGCCGTCGCGGTGTCCTTCGAGCTCGAGGGTGCGGACGCCGTCGTGTTCGCCGCGGGCGCCGGACCCGGCAGCGGGGCGCCGCGCAAGGACGCGGTCGACCGCGCGGGCGCGGCCCTCCTCGCCGACGCCGCCGAGCGCGCCGGGGTCGGGCGCTACGTCCTCGTCTCGTCGCGCGGCGTCGAGGCGGCCCGTGCCGACGAGCGCCCCGACGGCGTCGACGACGTGTTCTGGGCCTACCTGCGGGCGAAGGCCGCTGCGGAGGACGACCTGCGCGCCCGCACGGACCTGCAGTGGACGATCGTCCGGCCCGGCCGTCTCACCGACGACCCGGGCGTCGGGCTCGTGGCCCTCGCCCCCGTGGGCGACGGCGACAAGCCGCGCGGCAAGCGGCGCAAGCCCGGCGCCGCCGTCGGCGAGCGGTCCGACGTGACGCGCGACGACGTCGCGCTCGTGCTCGCGGCGGTGCTCCACGAGCCCCGCTCGGCCGGACTCGTGCTCGACCTCGTGGGCGGCGACCGCCCCGTCGAGGACGCGCTCGCCGACGTCCTGCCCTGACCGCCCGGCCCGGCGACGGACGTCGGGTGCGTCAGCCCGCGCAGCGGGCCTCGCGCTGCCAGATCACCCCGAGCGGGTCACGGTCGGGCCGGATGAGGACGTTCGCGATCCGCGCCGTGTAGTTCCAGCCGCCGTAGGACACCTTGTCGCCGAAGCCGTACCACTCGTCGACCTCCCACGCGGCGTAGCACGCGGGCGCCGCGCTGAAGGGGTCGACCACGAGCTGCTCGGACCACGATCCCGAGTGCAGGACGTACTTCGCCCCGGACCCGGAGGCCTCGCCCAGCTCCACCGTGCGGCGCTCGCCCGCCGCGAGGTCCCACTGGCCCTTCGCCTGCCCGGTGACCCGGAAGGTCAGCGGGACGTTCGAGCCGACGTTGTCGAGGAGCACGGACACCGTGCGGAACGAGGCGCCACGCTTCGCGTCGTAGTACGGGTCACCGAGGACGAGGCTCCCGCCGGGCGCCGCGACCGCGCAGTCGAGCGCGTCGAACCGGGCCGTCACCGTCTCCGCGAACGGGGTGCCGAGGACCGTGCGCGAGAGCTCGAACGTGACCGCACCGGACCGCACCGCGAGGGCACCCGCGGGCAGGTCGACGCTCGCGCTCGCACCGGGCGCGACCTCACCGAGGTCGCGCGTGCCGAACGGGGTACGGACGACGACGCGGGTCGGCTCGTCGGCGTCGTTGCGCAGACCGGTCGTGAGGACCACCCCGCCGGCACCGGGCGCGCACTGCGTCGTCGCCGTGAGCGTCGCCGCCCAGTCGGGCACGTACGCCGCACCCCGGTAGGTGGCCGCGAGGGTGGAGTCCTGGAACCCCTTCCCGAGCACCCAGCGGTACTGCCGGAAGGTCACCTTCCCGGCCTTGACGTCGAGCTTGCCCGTGTCGATCGTGAACGTCGCCGTCTCCCCCGGCCGGATGCCGCTCACCGGGGCGGAGTCCCCGAGCGCGCCCCCGAGCATCCGGGCGTCGAGCGTCTCCGCCGTGTCGTTCGTCAGGGTGCCGACGAGCCAGATCGAGCCGTCCTGCCAGCGCGCCTCGACCGTCGCCGTGCGCGCCCACGACGGCGCGTACGTCGTCGCGGCGTACGACGCGGTCACCGTGCTCCCCGCCAGGCCGGGGGCGTGAACCCGCTCGACCGCGAACGTGGCCGTCCCCGCCGGGACGTCGCGCACGCGGGTGTCGACGGCGAGCGTCTCGGTCGCGCCCGGAGCGACCTCCACGGGCGCGGCGCCGCCGTACGGCGTCGTCATCGTGACCCGCAGCGTCGTCGCCCGGTACGGGTTGTGGAACGTCCCGCGCACGACCGTCGAGCCGGCGCCCGCACCGTCCGGCACGACCCACGTGGCGGTCGCCGCCGCGGAGCCGTCCGCGACCGACCAGTCGAAGCAGTCGACGCCCGGGATCTCGTGGCTCGCGAGGGCCGCGCCGTCGGCGAGCACGTCGAGCGTCAGCGACGCCTCCCCGACACCGCCGGGCACGTCGACGACGGCGTCCCGGCCGCCGTCGACCGTGCGCGTCAGGTCGTCGCGACCGGCGACGGCGAACACCACGGGGACGGTCGAGCGCGTGTTGTCGTAGCGCAGCGCGACCGGGGCGGACGACCGCTCGGTCGCCGGGTCGAGCACGCACGCCCCGACGCTCGGTGCGTCCACCGCGGGCGCGTGCCGCACGGCGTCGTACGCGGCGGTCACGACGTGCGACCGGCCCGAGCCGTCGAGCCGGGAGACGCGGAACGCGACCTCGCCCGCGGCGACCTGCCGGGAACCGGTGTCGAGGGTCAGCACGGCCTCCGCGCCGGGCGCGACGTCGACCGCGCGCGTCGTACCGAGGTCTCCACCGTCCAGGGCCACGCGCAGCGTCGCCGCCGCGTGGTCGTTGCGGAAGGTCCCGCTCACCACCACGGAGCCGCCGCCCTCGGTGGGCGCCCACTCCGCCGTCGCCGAGCCCTCGACGCGCCACTCGAAGCAGTCGACGCCGTCGACCACGTGCCGCGCGACGGTCTCCCCGTCCGCGACGACCGCGAACGTCGCGCCCTGCGCACCGACACCACCGGGCACGACGACGTCACGTGTCTCGCCACCCTCGAGCGTCGCGGTCAGGTCGTCGCGGCCGACGACCGAGAACGTCACCGGCACCGTCGATGCCGCGTTGTCCAGGTGCAGCGTCACCGGCGCGGACGACGTGTCCGTCGCCGGGTCGAACACGCACCGTGCGACCGTCGGCTCCGCGACCCTCGGCGCGATCGCCTGGCGGCCGAGCGCGAGCGCGAGATCGCTCGGCGGCCGCGAGACGACCGTCCCGCCACCCGGGCCGACGAGCAGCCTCTCCTGCGAGAGCAGGAGCATGCTCGCGGGCACCGCAGGCGCGTTGACGTCGACGACCAGCGAGGCGTTCTCCCCCACGCTCGCGCGCCCGGGGAGGTCGGCCGCGCGCCACGCGGGCGTGTCGGGCGCGACGAGGCCGACCGTGACAGGGGTCCCCGTCCCGTTCGTCAGGTCGGCGACGAACCGCACCGCGCCGCCCGCGTTCTCCGCGCGGACCTGGACGTCGTCGGCCCCGAGCCACGCGAGCGGCACCGCCGCGCTCAGGGTGCGGCTCGCCGTGACTGCCTGGTCGTCGGCTCCGGCCCGCACCTCGACGGGCACGTCCGCGGGGAGCACGCGGAGCGCGCCGTCGTCGCGCTGCTGGAACTCGGGCGTGAACCCGTCTTCGGCGCGCAGCTCGACGGTCAGCTCTACCGGGCGGCCCGCAGACGCGCCGCGCGCCGGAGCGGGCAGCACCGTGTCGCTCGCACACTCGAGCGCGGCGCCCCGCGTCGGGGTGGTGCAGGTCCAGTCGTCGTCGACAGGCCGGAGGGACAGCCCCTTCGGCAGCTCGGGCACGGTGAAGCGGACGCCCTGGGCATCACGGTCGCCCGTGTTGGCGGCCGTGAGCGTGAGCGTCGCGGACCCGGGGTTCGCCGCGAGCGTCACGTGCTCGTCGTCGAGCCGGACCTCCGCGCCGACGTACTTCAGGGGCGGCGGCGTGAGGTTGCGCTCCACCGTCCGCAGGCCCTCCGCCTTCACCCGTGCGGGGAACTCGTAGACGCCGCCGCCCCGGGCCGTGACCGTGACGACGAGGTCGCGCGCCTCGCCGGGCGCGAGCACGCCCACCGCGCACGCGAGCGTCCCGCCCGCAGCGGCGGGCCCGCACGGGAGCGCAGCCGTGCGCAGCACGGGCGCGACCGACGCGCCGCGCGCGACGACCGACGACGTGACGGCCTCGACGCCGGCCGGCAGATCGATCTCGACCGTGACGTCCTGCGCCGCCCTCCCGCCCGAGTTCGACACCGTCAGGCGCACGTCGGCGGGCTTGCGCGCCTCCATCTCGATCCCGGTCCCGAGCGCGACGTCGAGCGCGGCCGGAGCCGGCTCCGGCGGCGGGTCGACGGGCGTCGGCTCGCCGGTCCCCGGGTCGACGGGGGTCGAGCCGCCGGGAGCCGGGTCGGTGGGCGTCGAGCCGACTGGGCTCGTCCCGCCGGGCGCGCCCCCATCCGCAGGCGGAGCCGTCGTCGCGTCGGGGGTGGCGGGGTCCGCCGGCGCCGGCGGGATGTTGGTGGGGGACGTCGGGTCTGTCGTGGGGTCGGGCGTCGGGGCGGTCGTCCCCGAGCTGGGCGAGGGCGACGGAGACGGGGACGAGCCGGACGGCGTCGGGGACGACTGCGAGGTCGGTGACGGCGTGGGGTCGGGGGTGAAGGCTCCGAGCGCGCCCGCGACGCCCAGCCCGGCGACCGCGAGCACGCCCACGGTCACCGCCGCCGCGGCGATCGGCGCGGACGCGACCAGCGCGAGCAGGCCTCCGGCCCCGGCCGCGGCCAGGGCGCCGCCGCCCGCCGCCGCACCGCCGACGGCCGCCGCTCCGCCCACCGCAGCAGCCCCGGCACCCGCGCCCGACCTGGAGGACCACCATGATCAGCACCTACACCGTGGCGCCGTTCCGTCCGCTCCCCACCGAGCG
>NZ_JAACJC010000012.1:0-163085 GCF_011033075.1 Cellulosimicrobium sp. SL-1
CCGTCGTCGCGCCGCCCGTGCCGACGAGCGCCCTGCGCACCTTCCTCGCGCCCGACACGTGGCGCAAGGCCGCCCGCGCGGCGCGACCGGCCCCGCGCGGCGCGCCGGGCGGACGCCTTCCCGCGTCGCCCGCCGGGTGCGTAGCCTTACCGCCCGTGACCTTCCCGCCGCACGGCCCGGCCGTCCCCCCGCCCCAGCAGCCGCCGCACCCGCTGGGCCCGGCGGGTGCCGCCGTCCCGCTCGACCCGCGCGCCGTGCTCGAGGGCCGGCCGCCGGGCCGCGCGCGCGTCGGCGTCATCGTGACGATCGCCGTCGCGAGCCTGTGCCTGCTCGTGGGCCTCGTGCTCGCGGCGCTGTCCGGGGTGGGCACGTTCACGGTCGGGCTGCTGCTCGCGCTCGTGCCGCTGGGCATCTGGGTGCCGGTCGTGCTCGCGCTCGACCGCCTCGAGCCCGAGCCGCCGAGCGCGCTCGTCGTCGCGTTCCTGTGGGGCGCGGGGATCGCGACGCTCGTCGCGGGGATCCTCAACACGCTCGGCCTGGAGCTGCTCACCGCGCCGCTGTTCGGCGAGGAGGTCGGCTGGTACGTCGTCGCGTCGTTCGGGGCGCCGTTCGTCGAGGAGATCCTCAAGGGCGCGGTCCTGTTCGGGATGCTCTGGTTCCGGCGCCACGAGATCGACGGCTGGACCGACGGCGTGATCTACGCCGCGATGGTCGCCCTCGGGTTCGCGGCGGTCGAGAACGTCACGTACTTCGTCATGGCCGCGCAGGACGGCACGCTCGGCCCGACGTTCGTGCTGCGCGCGATCGTCACTCCCCTCCTGCACCCGCTGTGCACGGCGCTCACGGGCCTCGGCGTCGCGAGCGCGGCCACGAGCCCGCCCGGGCCGCGCCGCGTGCTCGCGCCGCTCGGCGGTCTCACCGCGGCCATCGCCCTGCACATGCTGTGGAACGCCTCGACCGGCTTCGGCCCGCTCGCGCTCGGGGTCGCGTACCTCGCCGGGCTCGGGGTGCTGGTCACGCTGGTCGTCCTGCTCGTCCGGGACCGACGCCGCACGGTCGCGACGATCCAGCGCCAGCTCGTGCCCTACGTGCCGACGGGCCTCGTCACGCCCGCCGACCTCGCGATGCTGTCGACGCTCGCCGCGCGCCGTCAGGCGCGCGACTGGGCGCGTCGCACCGGTGGCGCGGGGGCCGCGCACGCGATGCGCGACTACCAGCAGGCCGCGACCGAGCTCGCGCTGCTCCACGACCGGGTCGAGCGCGGCGCCGTCGAGGCGTGGCGCGTCGAGGGGCAACGGCGCGCGCTGCTGCAGCTCATGCTCACGGCGCGCCAGGCGTTCCTCGTCCGGGCCCCGCAGCCGCCGCCGGCCCCGTGGTCGCCGGGCGCGCCGTCGGGGTTCACGTCCGGCGCGTGGGCGCCGGGACCGGGCCTGCGGTAGCGGGCCGCTCGCCGCGTCGCGGGGGCGTGCGGATGACGAGCACCGCGTCGACGGGTGCCCCGTCGAGCGCGCGGTAGGAGTGCTCGGCGTCCGACACCCAGCGCAGCCCGTCGCCCACGGTCACCACGGCCTCCGCGCCACGACGGCCCGCGCGCACGCGACCGGACGTCACGAGCAGGTGCTCGACGACGCCCGGCCCGTGCGGCGGCGACGTGCGGTCCGCGGCGGGCTCGAGGTGCAGGTGGTAGACCTCGACGGCCGTGCCGTCGGGCAGGTGGTGGGCGTCGAGGAGGCGGGCCCGGACGCCCTCCGACGACACCTCCGACCCCGGCCGCTCGGCGAGGAGCGTCGCGAGCGGGACGCCGAGCGCCCCGGCGAGCGCGTAGAGCGTCGCGAGCGTGGGGTTGCGCGCGCCGTGCTCGATCTCGGAGAGCGAGCCCTTCCCGACGCCCGCCGCCGCCGCGAGCGCCGACAGCGACAGCCCCCGCTCGGCCCGCAGCGCCCGGATCTGGGCGGCGACCGCGGCGAGCGTCTCGTCCCCGCGGCGGCCCGACGACGCAGGGGCACCACCGCCCGGGTCGTCGCCCGACCCTGCGCTCGCCCCCGCGCTCGCTCCTGCGCCCGCTCCCGTGCCCGCCTGCGCTCCCCCGTCGCTCACGCGCGGCAGCCTACCGGCCGTGACTCAGGCCACTCTGGTAGCGTTCCGCAAACAGAACGGCTCGGCACGTCCGCTGGAGCAGCATGGAACCCGACCCGGAGCGCCTGCGCCCCGTCCTCGCCGGGCTCGTCACGGCCCTCGTCGGCTTCACGAGCTCGTTCGCCGTCGTGCTCGCCGGCCTGCGCGCCGTCGGCGCGACGCCCGATCAGGCCGCGTCCGGGCTCCTCGCCCTGTGCGTGACGCAGGCCGTCGGCATCCTCTGGCTGACGACGCGCCACCGCACCCCGCTCACGCTCGCCTGGTCCACGCCCGGGGCCGCGCTGCTCGTCAGCACGGGCGCGGTCGCGGGGGGCTGGCCCGCCGCGGTCGGCGCGTTCTGCGTCGTCGGCGGGCTCGTGCTGCTCACCGCGCTCTGGCCGCGCCTCGGCGACCTCGTCGCCGCGATCCCCACCCCGATCGCCCAGGCGATGCTCGCGGGCGTGCTGCTCACGCTGTGCCTCGCGCCCGTCCGGGCGTTCGTCACGACGCCGCTGCTCGTGGCGCCCGTCGTGCTCACGTGGCTCGTGCTGCTGCGGGTCGCGCCGCGCTGGGCCGCGCCGGCGGCGCTCGCGGTCACGCTCGCGATCGTCGGGCACGAGGCCGTGGGGAGCGGCACCCTCGCCTGGGCCGACGCCGTCCCCCGCCTCGACCTCACCGTCCCGACGCTGTCGTGGCAGGCGGTCGTCGGGCTCGCCGTGCCGCTCTACGTCGTGACGATGGCGTCGCAGAACGTCCCCGGCGTCGCGGTCATGGCCTCGTTCGGCTACCGCGTGCCGTGGCGCGAGACCATGACCGTCACCGGCCTCGCGACCCTCGCGGGCGCCACCGCGGGCGGGCACGCGATCAACCTCGCGGCGATCTCCGCAGCGCTCGCCGCGGGCCCCGAGGCGCACCCCGACCCGCGCCGGCGCTGGGTCGCGGCCCACACCGCGGGCTGGGCCTACCTCGTGCTCGCCGTCGGCTCGGCCGGCCTCGCCGCGCTGGTCGCGGCCGCGCCCGACGGGCTCGTCGAGGCGGCCGCCGGGCTCGCGCTCGTCGGGACGCTCGGCGCCGCCGTCGCGGGCGCGGTCGCCGAGCCGCGGGGCCGCGAGGCGGCCGTCGTGACGTTCCTCGTCGCCGCGAGCGGGACGGTCGTCGCGGGCATCGGCGCCGCGTTCTGGGCCGTGCTCGCGGGCCTCGCGGTCCACGCGGTGCTCACGCTGCGCCGTCGGGCACCCACCCCGGGGTAGAGCCCCGGTAGCCCCAGGTAGAGGCGTGGTAGCGCGAGGTAGAGCCCTGGTAGCGCGAGGTAGAGGCGTGGTCGTTGACCACGCCTCTACCCCGGCGGACCGGGGCTCTACCTCGGCGGACCGGCGCTCTACCCCGGCGGACCGGGGCTCTACCTCGGCGGGACGACGGCGGGCGCGGGCTCGTCCGTCGGGTGCGGCCCGAGGACGGGCAGGTTGTCGCGGAAGACGTTCGTCGGGTCCACGCGGCGCTTGACCTCGCGCAGCCGCTCCAGGGTCGCGGGCGGGAACGCGTCCGTCACGCGCTCGGTGCGCAGGTCGGTGTCGAAGCTGAGGTACATCCCGTCGAACACGTCGGCGAGCGCGTCCCAGCGCGCGTCGAGACGGGACCGGCTCGCCCCCATCGCGACGACCGAGAAGTTCGCGGACCGGTGCGCGTACGCCGTCGCGTCGGCGGGGACGTCCGACGCCGCACCGCCCGTCGAGCGGATCTGGAAGAAGTACGTGTCCCCGCTCGCGACGAGGCCCGCGAGACGCGCCGACGCCTCGGGCGTGAGGTGCTCCAGCAGCCCGGACCGCGACACGGGCTCGCCCTGCCCCCCGTGCGGGCCGGGTGGGGGCGCCGAGACGACGGCGTCGTACGGCACGATCTGCGCCGTCGCCCGGGCGAGCAGCGGGGAGATCGCCGCGAACGGCTGGAGCCGCGCGAGGACGGTGTCCGGGTCGTCGGAGTCGACCATCGTCATGGACTGCGCGACGAGGGGCTGCCCGGGCCGCGGCCGCCCCACGATGAGGAAGCTCGTCGTGTCCCGCGGCGAGGCCTCCACCGTTGCGCCCCAGCGCTCGAGGAACCCGGCGAGGTCCGACGCGTCGTGCACCATCTGCGCGAACCCCACCGCGGACACCTCGTCCGCGACGAGCTCGAACGACGTGACGATCCCGACCTGCGCCCCGGCGCCGCGCACGGCCCAGAACAGGTCGGTGTTCTCGTCGTCGCTCGCGCGTACGACCGAGCCGTCCGCGAGCACGACCTCGACCGCGCGCACGTGGTCGATCGTCAGGCCGTGCGCCCGGCCGAGGAAGCCGATGCCGCCCGCGGTCGCGAGACCGCCCACCCCGACGCCGCCGGAGTCGCCCGACGTGATCGCCCAGCCGCGCGGCGCGAGCGCCGCCGCGACGCCGCCCCACCGCGCGCCGGGGCCGACGCGCACGAGGCGCGCGGCGTCGTCGAGCACCTCCACCTGGTCGAGCGCGGCGAGGTCGAGGACGATGCCGCCGTCGTTCGTCGAGCGCCCGCTGATCCCGTGCCCGCCCGAGCGGACGGACAGCGGCACCCGGCGCGTCACCGGCTGGGCGCGCGCGAAGGCGAGCGCCTCGACGACCTCCGCGGTGTCGCGCGGGCGCAGCACGAGGCCCGGCGAGCCGCCGCGCAGGTAGTTCGAGCGCACGCCCGCGTACGCGGCGTCGCCCGGCTCGACGGCGCGCTCCGCGAGCGAGGCGGGGACGTCGTCGTAGGCGATGCCGTCGCGACGCGCGGACCGCACGGCGAGCGGCACGACGCGCGACGTGTCGGTGCCCCGCTCCGCGCGCGCGGCGTCGACGGCGTCGCGCAGGGCGGGCGCGACCTCGTCCGCGAACCGGCGGGTGGTGCGCTCGTCGTCTGTCGCGAGGATCAGCGTGGAGACGCCCTCGTCGAGGACGAGCGGCAGGAGCCGCTCGACCCAGGCCTCGGGCGGCCCGGAGAGGTCGGGGGCGCCCCCGAGGCCGGACGCTCCGGCGTCCGCCTCGAACGTGCCCGACACGTTGAGCAGCCGCGTCACCTCGCGCGGGTCGCGCCCGACGGCGGCCGCCGCCTCGTCGATGCGCGCGTTGCCCGCGCGCAGCCCGTCGAGGCCCACGCGGCCCAGCGACGGGAGCCAGCCGTCGGCCTTCTCCCCCACCAGGCGCAGCATCCGCGGGCCGAGCGCGCCCAGCCACAGCGGGATGCGGCGCGTGGTGCCCGGGCCGGGCGTCGCGCCGTCAAGCCGGTGGTGCCGGCCGGGGACGAACAGCTCGCCGTCGCCGTCCTCGTCCCAGATCGCACGGATCACCTCGATCGCCTCGGCGAGCGCGTCGACGGACTCCCCCGGCGTGAGCCGGCGCGTGCCCATCGCCGCCATCGCGTCCCAGAAGGCCCCCGCCCCGAGGGCGAGCTCGACGCGCCCGTCGGAGAGCAGGTCGAGGCTCGCCGTCGCGCGCGCCAGGACGGCGGGCGGCCGCATCGGGACGTTGACGACGTCGGGCGCGACGTGGATGCGCTCCGTCGCGGACGCGACGTACGACAGCAGCGTCCACGTGTCGAGGAAGCGCGGCTGGTACGGGTGGTCCTGGAACGTCACGAGGTCGTAGCCGGCGTCCTCCGCGACGCGCGCGAGCCCGACCGCCGTCTCCGGGTCCTGCGCCGACGGCGTGACGAACGTGCCGAACCGGAGCGGGTGGCCGTAGTCGGTCATGCGCGGGCCCCGCCGTCGGTCGGTGCGACCGATGCCGCGCCGTCGGTCGTGCCGCGCGCCGCCGCGACGAGCTCGCGCGCGGCGGGCGCGACCTCCTGGCCCACGACGGCGAGCGTCGTCGGGTCGTCTCCGCCGACAATCCACGTGGACACGCCGTGCTCGAGCGTCACCTCGGCGACCTGCTCGGCCCACTGCCGGGGCGACCCCTGGAGGAACCCGGCGCCGCCGTCGGCGGTGAACCGGCCACCGACGTTGAGCAGGCGGCGCAGCGCGCGCGGGTCGCGGCCCGCCTCCTGGGCGGCGGCGTCGATCGTCGCGTTGCCCTGCGCGAGCGCCTCGAAGCTCTGCAGGTACGCGAGCGACGGGAGCCAGCCGTCGGCCTGCGCGCCGACGAGGCGCAGCATGCGGGGCTTGAGCGCCCCGACCCAGATCTCGACGTCGTGCGCGGGGGCGGGGCCTCGCTTGGCGCCGTCGACGTGGTGGTACGTCCCGCCCACCTCCAGGCGCTCGCGCGTCGTCGTGTCCCACAGCCCGCGGATGACGTCGATGCCCTCGGAGAGCGCGTCGACGGACTGCCCCGGCGTGAGGCGCTCGCCGCCCATCGCGACGATCGGGTCCCAGAACCCGCCCGCGCCCAGGCCGAGCTCGACGCGCCCGCCCGACAGCCGGTCGAGGCTCGCGACGGCGCGCGCCAGCACCGCCGGCGGGCGCAGCGGCAGGTTGAGCACGTTGCCCGCGAGGCGGATGCGCTCGGTGCGCGCCGCGACCCACGACAGCAGGGTCCAGGTGTCGAGGAACGCCGCCTGGTACGGGTGGTCCTGGAAGGTCACGAGGTCCAGGCCGACCTCCTCGGACAGCTGCGCGAGCGCGACCGCCTGCTGGGGCGCCGCGGCGGTGGGCGTGACGAAGGACCCGAAGCGCAGGTCGTGGCCGTAGTCGGGCATGGCTCCTCGCGATCTCAAGATACGTTGTTGAGCAGAACATATCGAGAACAGATAGGTGGTGCAACCGCATTCCCGCGGTACCCTGAGCGGATGAGCACGAGCGCGACGACCGCCGCACCCACCGGCCCGACCGAGCTCCCCGGCCGCCTCGAGGACCTCGGCTGGCACCTCGGCGTCCTGCTGCGCGCCTACCGCGCGACCGTCGAGCAGGCGCTCGACGACGTCCCGCACGGCACGCGCGGCTACCAGGTCCTCGTGACCGTGGCGCAGGGCGACCACCCCACGCAGCTCGCGCTCGCCGAGCACCACGGCATCGACCGCACCGTCATGACGTACCTCGTCGACGACCTCGTCGCGTCCGGCCTCGTCGAGCGGCAGCAGAACCCCGCCGACCGGCGCGCACGCCGCGTCGTCGCGACGCCCGAGGGCCGCCGTCGTCTCGCCGGGTGGGCCGCCGCCGTGCACGACGCCGAGGAGGAGCTCCTCGACATGCTCTCCCCCGACGAGCGCGGCACCTTCCGGACCCTCATGCGCCGCGTCGCGTGCGACCTCCGCGACATCGACGCGGGCACCGACCCGTGCGCCGTCGCCGAGCACACCCTCGGCACCACCACCCCGCCCAGGTAGAGGCGGGGCCCGCCGAGGTAGAGCCAGGGTCAGCCGAGGTAGAGCCGTGGTGCGCCTCGCGCGCGACCACGGCTCTACCTCGCGCGACCACGGCTCTACCTCGCGCGACCACGGCTCTACCTCGCGTGACCAGGGCTCTACCTCGGGCGACCGGGGCTCTACCTCGCGGGGGCGGGGGCTACCTCGGGAGGGGGTCCGCGGCGGTCGGTGAGGCGTCGGCGAGGGCGGCGTCGGTGCCCTCGGGGTCCCGGCCGCGCAGGGGGTAGAGCCAGAAGCACACGAAGGCCAGGGCGGCGATGAGGACGGGGACGCCGCCGAGCAGGAGGCGCACGCCCGTCGCGACGCCGTCCGGCTGCACGACGTCGCCCGTGCCCTCGACGTACCCGCTCGCGGAGAGCACGGCCGCGACCAGGACGGCCTGCACGATCACGGACCCGCGCACGACGAACCCGTTCGCCCCGAAGTACATGCCCTCGCGGCGCAGGCCGGTGCGGCGCTCGTCGTCGTCGATGACCTGCGCGAGCGCGACCTCGAGCACCTGCATGAGGCCGGCCACGCCGACGCCGACGGCGAGCCCCGCGAGCGCGGCGCCGAGCACGGTGGTCGGCACGAGGTAGAGGCACGTCGCGAGCCCGTACACGGCGACGACCCACAGCATCGTGGAGCGCGGGCCGATGCGGCGCACGACCCACGACCACCCGACGATCGCCGGGATGGCGGCGACGAAGATCGGCGCGAGGAGGAACGTCGCGTCGGCCTCCGCCCCGCCGAGCACGTAGCGCACGTAGAACGGCACGGCGGCGAGCACGATCGCGGTGGTGCTCTGCAGCAGCAGCGACCCGAGCACGTAGGTGACGAACGCCCGGTTCGCGAACGTGTAGCGCAGCTGGGCGCCGAGCCCGACGGCGGCCTCGCGCTCGCGCACCGCCGCGACGTCGACGGGGCGCTCGACCATGCCGGCGAGGGACCACGCGAAGAACCCGAGGCTCACGACGGCGAGGAGCAGCGCCATCCACGTCCACCCGAGCGTCCCGTACAGCAGCGGGGCGCCGGCGGTACCGAGGATCATGCCGACGAGGCCGAAGATCTGGCGCGGCGCGTTCCCGCGGGCGCGCTCCGCCGTCGTGCGGAAGATCTCGGGGAACAGCGCGGAGACGTTGAGCACGACGACGACGTACGCGACGTCGTACACGGCGACGACGACGAGGAACCACACGACGAGCCCGGTGGGGCTCAGCGCGGGCGGCGTCCACACGAGCGCGAACGCGACGACGAGCGGCACGACGCCGAGCCCGATCCACGGCACGCGACGGCCCCAGCGGGTGCGCCGCCGGTCGGAGGCCGCGCCGACGAGCGGGTTGAGCACCGCGTTGAGGACGCCGTGCGCGACCATCGCGCCCGCGACCCAGCCGGCGGGCACGCCGAGGTGGTCGACGTAGAAGTAGACGACGAACGCGGAGAACGTCTGGAGCAGCAGGTTCGCGGGGAACGCGGACGCGCCGTAGGCGACGGTCTGCGCGCGCGTGGCCCCGCCGACGAGGCGGCGGTCGCGCACGCGGGCGAGCAGCCCCCCGCTCGGCACCGTGCCCGACGGCGTCCCGGACGGCGCGCTCATCGCTCGCCCCGCTGGACCGCGCGCAGGTCGCGCCAGCCGACGCGGACGAGGCCCTCCTCAGCGATCACGGCCGCGACGGCCGGGTCGGCGAGGAGGCGGTGCTCGAACCCACGCTTCGGCGCGGCGTAGTCGGCGACGTCGCCGAGCTCGTCGTCGTCGAGCATGGGGTGCAGGTAGATCTCGGTGACGCCGGCCGGCACGCGGCGCAGCAGGTCGAGGAAGCCGTCGCGGACCTCCTCGTAGCCCTCCGCGTCGTCCGTGCCCTCGCCCGCGAGCTCGAACGGGTGCGTCCACAGGCGGTCGACGAGCACGACGCCGAGCGCGTCGGCCGCCGCGGTCGCCTCGTCGAGGAGCGGCTGGAAGTCGCCGGGCGGCAGGAGCATCCCGTCGGTCGTGCGCGGCAGGCGGAACGGCAGCCCGTGCCGGGCCGCGAGCTCGAACACCTGCGGCAGGAACGAGCGTCCCGTCTCGAGCCCGTAGACCGAGCCCATGTGGTTGTCCAGGTGCGAGACGTCGACCCCGGCGGCGAGCGCGGCGTCGAGCTGCGCCGCGAGCTCGGCCGCGACGTCCTCGGCGCGTGCCTGCTGCTCGACGGCGCGGACGTCGCGCGGGAAGTACCCCGCGGCGTCGACGAGCGACGTCCCCGTCCCAGTGAGGGGCCGCCACCGGTAGCGCGTCCACTCGCTCGTGAGCACGAGGTGGACGCCGACGTCGACGGGGTGGGCCGCGGCGAACGCGAGCGCGTCCGGCGCCCAGCCGCACGGCACCATGACGGTCGCGGAGTCGAGGTGCCCGGCGAGGAGCAGCTCCGAGATCGCGCGGTTCGCGGCCCGGCACATGCCGTAGTCGTCGGCGTTGAGGATCACGGCGCGCGCGTCGTCCGCGAGGCCCAGCCGGGACACCAGGTCCGACGGCGGGCCGCCCGGGTCGGTCACGACGCGGCCTCCGCGCGCTCGTCGCCGGCGTCCTCGCCCTCGACCGGCGCGGAGTGGGCCGCGGCGGCGCGGAACACCTCGTCGCGCAGCGCGTCGCTCGCGGACCGGGCCGCACCCACGACGACGGCGTCGCTCGTGAGCTCGGACGGGACGACCCGCACGGGCAGCACGGCCAGCTTCTCGCCGAGGAAGCGCTGCACGCGCTCGGCGATCGGCGGGCGTGCGGCGTGGTTGGTGAGCACGAAGAGCTCCGGCTCGACGACGAGCGCGACCGCCGCCGCCACGACGCCGATGCGCTCCGCGACCTCGTCGAGCACGTCGCACGACGCGCCGTCGCCGTGCTCGGCGCGGTCCACGAGGTCCTTGACGGCGATGTCGTCCGGGAGGCCGTTCTCCTTCGCGATGGCCGCGATCGACGACGCCCCGAGCGTCTCCGAGCCGAGCGACCGGCCGGGGTGCGGGAGGAAGGAGACCTCCCCCGCGCCGCCCGCCGCGCCCCGGTGCAAGCGACCGTCGAGGACGAGTCCGGCGCCGAACCCGTCGCCGAGCCCCAGCACGACGAACGTCCGGACCCCCGCCGCGACGCCGTCGCGCTGCTCCGCGAGCGCCGCGAGGTTGAGGTCGTTCTCGAGCGTCACCGGGCAGCCGAGCGCGTCGACGAGCGCGTCGTGGAGGTCCGTGCCGCCCTTCTCGAAGCCCGGCACCCGGCGGATCGTCGCGTGGTCCGGGCTGACGATCGACGGCACCGCCGCGACGGCGCGCGTCACCTCGACGCTCGCGCCCTCGGGCAGCCGGGCCTCGACGTCGGTCACGCACGCGCGGGCCAGCTCGGCGGCGGCGCGGGCGCGCGCCGTCGGGGTCGGCCTGACGTCGCGACGCTCGGCGCGGGCACGGACCGCTCCCGTGACGTCGACGAGCGCGACCCGCACGCGGTCGCGCGCGACGTCGATCCCCAGCCCGAACGCGTAGTCCGGGTCGACCCGGTACAGCGTCGCGGCCGGGCCGCGACGGTCCCGGTCGAGCCCTGCCTCCGTGACGACGCCCGTCGCCTCGAGCGCGCGCAGGGTCTGCGCGACGGTCGTCTTCGACAGGCCGGTCGCCGCGACGACGTCGGGTCGGGCGACCTGCGCGCCGGTGCCGAGGACGTCGAGCACGGCGCGCGCGTTGAGGGTGCGCAGGAGGGCGGGGGTTCCGGCGGGAGTGGTGTCCATCTGGTCTCCGTCGAGCAGTGGGTGGTCGAGCAGACATGTCCGGGCCGAGCAGGTAGGGCGGGAAGTTCCCTACCCGCCGGAGACTAACCGCGCTGCCTGTGGTTGTCGACGGCGGCCCCGCGCTCCCACCCTGTACCGTGACGTGGTGATCCGCCGAGCCCTCGCCCGCGCCTTCTGGGCGACCAGCCGGTGGCGGCTGCGCTCGCAGCCGTACGACACGAGCCGGCCCACGCTCCTCGTCGGCGCCCCGCACACGTCGAACTGGGACTTCGTGCTCATGCTCGCGATCGCCTGGAGCACCGGCATCCACGTGCGCTGGCTGGGCAAGCACACGCTGTTCGCCGGTCCCGCGGGCCCGGTCATGCGCGCGCTGGGCGGCATCCCCGTCGACCGGCGCGACCCGAGCCGGGTCGTGGCGGACGTCGTCGGCCGCCTCCAGGCGGGCGAGGTCTTCTCGCTCGTCGTCACGCCCGAGGGCACGCGCGGCGCCGGGTCGTACTGGAAGTCGGGCTTCTACCGGATCGCGCGCGAGGCGCACCTGCCGGTCACGCTCGGCTACGTGGACCGCACCACGATGACGACGGGCCTCGGCCCGACGATCGACCTCACCGGTGACGTCCGCGCCGACATGGACGTCGTGCGCGCGTTCTACGCCGACAAGTCCGGCCTCCGGCCCGCGCTGCGCACCGAGCCGCGGCTGCGCGAGGAGGACGCGCCCGCCTGACGGGCCGCGGACCCGAACGCGCCTCGGACGCGTTCCCGCGCAGGGGCGCACCGGGCCGTCCGACGCCCTCGTTCCCGGACGCTCGTCCAGCTCGGGCCGCCGTCTCGTCCGGCGTCCCGGCGCCCTACGTAGTCCCCACACTTTTCACCCGCCGGACGGATGCCCGAGGCACGTCGCGAGGGGGTCGCGGACCCCGGTCCAGCCGCACGAAGACGCCCTCCGCAGGTCGTCGCGTACGGGACATCCCGTACTCCGGAGCGGCCCTGCGTAGGCGTTGGAGCCTCGTCCTCCACCTGCTTACGGTCCCCCTCGTCACGGTCGACGGTGCGGGCTCCGCACGACGTCGGCCCTCCCCGACCTAGGAAGCGAGTCCCCCGATGAAGCGACTCCGCGCGGCGCTCCTCGCCGCCGTCGTGGGCGCGACCGCGATCATCGCCCCGATCGCGATCGCCCCCAGCGCCTCGGCGCACGGCTGGATCACCTCTCCCCCCAGCCGGCAGGACAACTGCGCGAAGGGCACCACGTCCTTCGACTGCGGTTCCATCAAGTACGAGCCCCAGTCCGTCGAGGCCCCCAAGGGCTCGATGAAGTGCTCCGGCGGCAGCGGCTACGCGATCCTCGACGACGCGAGCAAGCCCTGGCCCCGCACGACCACGGGCCGCGACGTGACGTTCCAGTGGAACCTCACGGCGAACCACGCCACGAGCGTGTGGGAGTACTTCGTCGACGGCCAGCTCTTCGCGACGTTCGACGGCGGCGGCGTCCAGCCCCCCAAGAACATCTCGCACACCCTCAAGGGCCTGCCGCTCGGCAACCACACGATCCTCGCGCGCTGGAACGTGTCGAACACGGTCAACGCGTTCTACAACTGCGTCGACCTGACCGTCACGGCCGACGGCACCAACCCCGGCGGGGGCACGCCCGACCCGGGCACCCCGGGCGGCGGCACCCCCGGCGGCGGCACGCCGGGCACCTGCGCGGACCCGGCGTGGGCCGCGACGTCGACCTACACGGGCGGCGCGAAGGTCTCCTACGCGGGCAACGTGTACGAGGCGAAGTGGTGGACGCAGAACAACGTCCCGGGCTCCGAGGCATGGGGGCCGTGGAAGCTGATCGGCGCCTGCTGACCTGCTGAACCCCGCGACGGCGGGTGGTCTCGTCCCACGGGCGAGACCACCCGCCGTCGTGCGTCGCCGACCCGGCGACGAGGGCGCGCCCGGCGCGCGTACGCGGAAGCACGTACGGGCTTTGCCCAATTGTCCGGCTCTCCGCCCGTTTCGTAGCGTCGAGGTGCCCGATCCGAGAAGCGGCCCGCGAGGAAGCGCGCCGCAGGACCCATGCACCACCGGATGGAGAGCGAGACATCTCATGCGAAGACTGAGAGCAGTACTCCTGGCAGCCGTCGTCGGCGCGGTCGCGATCATCGCGCCCGTGGCCGTCGCGCCGAGCGCGAGCGCCCACGGCTGGATCACGTCGCCGCCGAGCCGGCAGGACCACTGCGCGAAGGGCACGACGTCCTTCGACTGCGGCTCGATCAAGTACGAGCCCCAGTCCGTCGAGGCGCCCAAGGGCTCGATGCAGTGTTCGGGCGGCAGCGGCTTCAGCATCCTCGACGACTCGAGCAAGCCCTGGCCGCGCACGCAGACCGGCACGTCGGTCACGTTCCAGTGGAAGCTCACCGCGGCGCACAACACGAGCACGTGGGAGTACTTCGTCGACGGCGTGCTGTTCAAGACGTTCAACCAGAACGGCGCGCAGCCGCCCAGCAACATCTCCCACACCCTGACGGGCCTGCCCGAGGGCAACCACACGATCCTCGCGCGCTGGAACGTGTCGAACACGGTCAACGCGTTCTACAACTGCGTCGACCTGAAGATCGGCAGCGGCGGGACCGACCCGGGCAACCCCGGGAACCCCGGCAACCCCGGGAACCCGGGCAACCCCGGCACGTGCACGGCTCCGGCGTGGTCGGCGAGCGCCGCCTACGTCGGCGGGGCGAACGTCTCCTACTCCGGCCGCAACTACCAGGCCAAGTGGTGGACGACGGGCGAGAACCCGTCGCAGAGCGGCCAGTGGGGCGTCTGGAAGGACCTCGGAGCCTGCTGACCTGCTGATCCCGGGAGCGATCCCGGGAGCGATCCCGACAGCACTGCCGACGGCCGGCGGACGCGTGCTCGCACGCGACCGTCGGCCGTCCTGCGCGTCGGGCGGGCTGGGCGCACGGGGCGCGGTCGCGCGGGTCGGCGGCAGCCCGAGGTCAGCCCCGGCCCCGCAGCCGGTCGAGGTCGCGGCGCTCGCGCTTCGTGGGGCGCCCGGCACCGCGGTCGCGGACCGCGACGCGCACGGTGAGCTCACGCGGCGGCGGGGGTGGGCTCTGGTCGTCGACGGCCGTCGCGGCGAGGGTCGCGGACACCCGCTTCACGAGCACCTTCTCGACGACGAGGATCCGCTCGACCGGACCGCCCCGCACGACGACGCGGTCCTTCACCTTCACGCTCGTCGCGGGCTTCGCGCGCTCGCCGTTGACGCGCACGTGCCCCGCCTTCACGGCGGCCGTCGCCTGCGAGCGGCTCTTGAACACGCGGACGGCCCACAGCCAGCTGTCGACGCGCGCGCTCGTCGCCTCGGTCGTCACCACCCTCCGAGCCTACGAGACCGCGCAGAGCCGGGTGCCGGCGGGGTCGCCCCGCCCCGGCAGACCGCCGTCGGCGTGCGAGGTCCGGGCGCCCGTGCCACGGTGGTGTCAGGTCATTCGGGGCAAGAGTCCTTTTGGCCGGATCTGTCCCTACGGGAAACGGAGCGTGACATGGGCATCATCGGCTGGATCCTCATCGGCCTCATCATGGGTGCCATCGCCCGCGCGATCGTGCCGGGCAAGCAGAAGGGCGGCTGGATCGTCACCCTCCTGCTGGGCATCGTGGGCGCCCTGCTCGGCGGCTTCATCGCCTCGGCGGTGTTCGGCACCGACGTCAACGAGGAGTTCTTCGACCTCGGCACGTGGGGCTTCGCGCTCATCGGCTCCATCATCGTGGTGTTCATCTGGTCCTGGTTCACCAACCGCAAGCGCGCCTGACGGCGTCGGCCGCACCGGCGGCCCGCTTCCCCGGACGGCCCGGTCCCCTCAGGGACCGGGCCGTCCGTGCGTCCCCGGGCGTATTGCCGTGGACGCGCCGCCCGTGCGCCGGACACGCTGGACCCATGAGCGCCGTCGCCCCTCCCGTCCCGGACGCCTCCCTCCCGCGCGGGTACGCGCTCGTCGAGGCCCCGCACCCCGCGTCGCTCGACGCGCCCGAGGCGTGGGCCTACCTCGCCGTCGCGGACGTCGGCCGCGAGCACGACCTCGAGGTGCACGGCTACGACGACCTCGCGCTGCCGCCCCGCGAGATCTTCACGGGCATGGCCCACCAGGAGTACTCCACGAAGCGCCGGTTCGTCGTCGTGCGCTCCGCCGCGGCGGCCGCGTGGCACGAGCAGGGCCTCCCGCCCGCGGTGGGGGACGTCGTCGCGCACCTCTTCGTGACCCGCCCCGTGACGAGCAACGAGCACCTGGGCGAGGCCTACGCCGTCGTGCGTCCCGCCGAGCGCGGCCGCGGCATCGGGGGCGCGCTGCTCGCGCTCGGCGAGCGCCTGAACCTGGACGCGGGGCGCACCGTGCTCTTCTCGGACACGAACCACGGCGAGGAGCCGCCGCCCGGGCCCGGCGCGCTCGAGGCCACGACGGGCGCCGGCCGGGTCCCCACGGACGCGCCCGGACCGCGCTTCCTGCGCGCCCACGGGTACGTGCTCGAGCAGGTCGAGCGGCACTCGGTGCTCGACCTCCCGGTCGCGCCCGCGGTCCTCGACGCGCACCGCGAGGACGCCCGGGCCGCGGCAGGCAGCGACTACCGCCTGCACACCTGGACCGACGAGGTCCCGGAGGCCTGGGCCGACCAGGTGGCGGTCCTCTTCACGCGCATGAGCACCGACGCGCCCACGGGCGGCGTCGACTACGGCGAGGACCCGTGGGACGCGCGGCGCGTGCGGACGTGGGTGCAGCAGCAGGCGGAGAACGACGACGCGTTCCTCGTGTGCGCCGCGGAGCACGTGCCGTCGGGCACGCTCGCGGCGTTCACCGTGCTCGTCCACCCGCGCGGCCGCGAGGACTTCGCGATCCAGGAGGACACGCTCGTGCTGCGCGAGCACCGCGGGCGCCGCCTCGGGATGCTCGTCAAGGTCGCCAACCTCGACGCGCTCGCGGCGCAGCGCCCCGGCGCCCGGCGCGTCCACACGTGGAACGCGCAGGAGAACGACCACATGCTCGCGATCAACGTCGCCCTCGGCTTCCGCCCCGCGGGCGTGTGGGCCGCGTGGCAGCGCCGGACGACCCCGGAGGACGCCGAGTGAGCGCACGACCGACCACCCCCACGACCCGCGACGGGCGCGTGCGCATCGAGCCCGTCCCCGGGCGCCTCGACGCGCCCGACGCGTGGGCCGTCCACGGCACGGTCCGCGTGGGCGACGCGATCGACCGCGCGATCCACGGCCACACCGACCTCGCGCTCGACGCCGCCACGGTCGCGTCCACCGTCGCCAGCGCCGGCTACCGCCGCGTGCTGCGGTGGGTCGCGGTGCTCGACGACGCCCCGCACGGCACGACGCCGCATCCCGAGGACGTCGTCGGCCGGTCGATGGTGGCGCTCCCGCAGCAGGGCAACACGCACACGGCGCTCGTCTACGTCGGCGTGGACCCGGCGCGCCGGCGCCGCGGCGTCGGCACGGCGCTGTGGGAGGCGGCGCTCGACGTCGTGCGCGCGGAGGGGCGGCGCGTGGTCCAGTCCGACTCGTCCTTCGCGCCGGAGCCGCCGCCCGGCCCGGGTGCGATCGAGGCGCCCACGGGCAGCGGACGCGTCCCGGCGCACGACGACGCCACGACCTTCGCGCTGCACCGCGGCTTCACGCTCGAGCAGGTGATGCGGCACTCCGTGCTCGCGCTCCCGGTGCCGCCCGCCGTGCTCGACCCGCTGCGAGAAGCGGCGACGGCGCGGGCGGCCGGGTACCGCGTGCACGTGTGGACGGACGACGTCCCCGAGGAGTGGCTCGCGCAGCTCGCGGTGCTCGAGACGCGCATGAGCACCGACGCCCCGAGCGGGGGACTCGACCTCGCGGAGGACCCGTGGGACGCGGAGCGCGTCCGGACCTTCTCCCGGGAGATCCACGACCGGGGCCGCGGCTACGTCGTCGCCGCGGCGGAGGACACGGCGACGGGCACGCTCGCCGCGTTCTCGATGGTCGCGTACCCCCGCGACCGGCCCGAGGTCGTGTTCCAGGAGGACACGCTCGTGCTGCGCGAGCACCGCGGGCGCAGCCTGGGCCTGCTCGTCAAGGTCGCCGTGCTCGACGAGCTGGCGCGCGCCCGGCCGTCGTCGCGCCGTGTGCACACGTGGAACGCCGAGGAGAACCGGCACATGCTCGCGATCAACGTCGCGCTGGGCTTCGCGCCCACGGGCGTCGAGGCGGAGTGGCAGCTCGTCCTCGACGCACCGGACCCCGGCAGCGCGCCCTGACCCCGGGGGCCGCCGCGGCCCGACCGCTCAGCGGATGCCGTCGAGGAAGCGGATCACCCGCTCGGTGACGAGCGCGGCGGCCTCCGGCTCGTACGACGGCAGGCTCGGGTCCGTGAAGAGGTGGCGGTCGCCGGGGTAGACGAACAGCTCCGCGTCGGGCGTGGACTCCACGAGCTCGCGCGCCGCGTCGAGGTCGCCCTCGCCCGCGAACGACGGGTCCGCGTCCATGCCGTGCACCTGGACGGGCACGGCGTCGGGCCAGGCGTGGCCGAACTCGGAGACGGGCACGCACGCCTCGAGGAGCACCGCGCCCTTGGCGCCCGGCTGCGTCTGGGCGAGCATCTGGGCCGGGAGGACGCCGAGGGAGACCCCGGCGTACACGACGCCGAGGTCGTAGCCGTCCACAGCCCCCCGGGCGCGCTCCAGCACGGTCCCGAAACCGAGCTCCTGCACGTGGGCCATGCCCTCGTCGAGGGTCGCGAACGTGCGCCCCTCGAAGAGGTCCGGCGCGTGCACGACGTTCCCCGCGCCGCGCAGCGTCTCCGCGAGCGTCCGCACGCCCTCCGTCAGTCCCTGCACGTGGTGGAACAGCACGACCTCCGCCATGGTCCCTCCTCCGATCGTCGCTCGTGGGCCGTGCGACGGCGTCGCCGCCCGGTGCGCGCCCGACGGCGCACGCCCCCCATCGTCGCGCGACCCGCCCACGCACGCCCGGGGTCCAGGGACCTGCGACGGCCGTTCGTCAGGCCGCCGGACCATGGACCGCGGGACGGTCGGGGTGGGCGAGGGCCGACGTCGGTCAGTAGTTTGGTGGTCATGACCTCGCAGCCCGTGCCGCCCCCGATCGACCCCACCTCCACGCCGTCCTGGACCGCGCTGACCGTGCACCGCGACACCGTGGAGCCGGACCTGCGCACCTGGTTCGCGGCCGACCCGGACCGCGCGCGCCGCCTCACGCACCAGGCGGCCGACCTCACGGTCGACCTGTCGAAGAACCTCGTCACCGACGAGACGCTCGAGCTGCTCGTGCGCCTCGCCGAGGAGGTCCACCTCGACGACCGCCTCGAGGCGATGTTCACGGGCGAGCACATCAACGTCACGGAGGACCGCGCCGTCCTGCACACCGCCCTGCGCCGGCCGACCCCGCTGGGCGACGACGAGCACCTCGTCGTCGACGGGCAGGACGTCGACGCGGACGTGCACGCCGAGCTCGCGAAGGTCTACGCGTTCGCGGACAAGGTCCGCTCGGGCGAGTGGACGGGCGTCACGGGCGAGCGCGTCCGCACGGTCGTGAACATCGGCATCGGCGGCTCCGACCTCGGGCCGGTCATGGCGTACGAGGCGCTGCTGCCGTACAAGCACCAGGACATCGAGGTCCGGTTCGTCTCGAACATCGACCCGACGGACGTCGCGGAGAAGACGGCGGGCCTCGACCCGCGCACCACGCTGTTCATCGTCGCGTCGAAGACGTTCGGCACGCTCGAGACGCTGACCAACGCGCGCCTCGCGCGCGACTGGCTGTGGACGGAGCTCGCGGCGGTCGGCGCGATCGAGGACACGGACGAGTCCCGGCAGGCCGCCGTCGCGCAGCACTTCGTCGCGGTCTCGACCGCGCTCGACAAGGTCGCGGCGTTCGGGATCGACCCGGCGAACGCGTTCGGGTTCTGGGACTGGGTCGGCGGGCGCTACTCGGTCGACTCCGCGATCGGCACCTCGCTCGCGATCGCGATCGGCCCTGACCGGTTCGCCGAGCTGCTCGCGGGCTTCCACGCGATCGACGAGCACGTGCGCCGCACGCCGTTCGAGCGCAACGTCCCGGTCCTCATGGGGCTGCTCAACGTCTGGTACGTGAACTTCCTCGACGCGCACACGCACGCCGTGCTCCCGTACGCGCAGTACCTGCACCGCTTCCCGGCCTACCTCCAGCAGCTCACCATGGAGTCCAACGGCAAGCGCGTGCGCTGGGACGGCTCCCCCGTGACGACGGAGACCGGCGAGATCTTCTGGGGCGAGCCGGGCACGAACGGCCAGCACGCGTTCTACCAGCTCATCCACCAGGGCACCCGCCTCATCCCGGCCGACTTCATCGCGGTCGCGAACCCCGCGCACCCGCTCGTCGACGCGGTGGGCGACGGCGGCGCGGTCCAGCCGGGCGCCGACGTGCACGGCCTGTTCCTCGCGAACTTCTTCGCCCAGACCAAGGCGCTCGCGTTCGGCAAGACGGCGGACGAGGTCCGGGCCGAGGGCACCGCGGAGCACCTCGTGAGCGCCCGCACGTTCCCGGGCAACCGCCCGACGACGTCGATCCTCGCTCCCGCGCTCACGCCGTCGGTCCTGGGCCAGCTCATCGCGCTCTACGAGCACATCACGTTCGTGCAGGGCGTCGTGTGGGGCATCGACAGCTTCGACCAGTGGGGCGTCGAGCTCGGCAAGAAGCTCGCGCTCGAGATCGCGCCAGCCGTCGCGGGCGACGAGGACGCCCTCGCGGCGCAGGACCCGAGCACCGCGGCCCTCATCGACCGTTACCTCGACCTGCGCAGCTAGCCCGCGCCCCGCCCGGGCACGGGGACGACCGTGCTCGGGCGGCTCGCGGGGGGCGGTCGTGCGCACGGGGACGGGCCGAGCCTCCACGGACCGCGTCCCGCGGTGTGTCCTCCGCCTCACGGCGGGGACGTGTCGCGAGGTCGTGGCGTCGTGCGCGCGAGCGCGCGTCCACAGCCGCGCTGCGAGCGCCCGCGCCCTGCGTACACTGGCGGGCGCGCGACCGCCGCGAGCCCGTTCGGCGTCGCTCTCACCGTGGAAGGAACCCCGATGGCCGACGCCGCCACCCCCGAGACTCTCGCTCGGACCCTGATCGAGCACGCGGACGCCGTGCGCAGCGCGTGGCTGGAGGCTGCAGCGAACGAGCTCCACGGCCGCACCTCGCGGGGCGAGCTCGAGCGCGAGCAGGGCGAGATCCTCGACGCGCTCCTCGAGGGCCTGCGCGCCGGCGGCGTGTCGCTCGCCGAGCCGGCGTTCGACCAGCTCCGGGGCATCCTCGCGGACGTGTCGTCCGCACGCGCGCGCCTCGGCTTCACGCCGCGCGAGACCGCGATCGGCGTCTTCGCCCTCAAGGAGGGCCTGTACCGGCTCGACTCCGCGACCGGTGCCGACACGGACGTCACCCCGCTGCTGCGCCTCGTCGACCAGCTCGGGCTCTTCACGTTCGAGACGTTCGCTGCCGCGCGCGAGGCGATCATCGCCGAGCAGGCCGAGCAGCTGCTCGAGCTCTCCACACCCGTGGTCAAGCTCTGGGAGGGCATCGTCGCGGTGCCGCTCGTGGGGACGCTCGACTCCGCGCGCACCCAGGTCGTCATGGAGAAGCTGCTCAACACGCTCGTCGACACGGGCAGCGAGCACGCGATCATCGACATCACGGGCGTGCCCGCGGTGGACACCCAGGTCGCGCAGCACCTGCTCAAGACGGTCGTCGCGGCGCGCCTCATGGGCGCCGAGTGCACGATCAGCGGCATCCGCCCGCAGATCGCGCAGACGATCGTCGCGCTCGGCATCGAGTTCGGCGACATCCGCACGCGCGCGACCCTCGCCGACGCCCTCGTCGACGCGCTGCGCGCGAGCCGCGACACCCGGCAGGCCGGGCTCCCCGCATGACCGACGGCGTCCCCATCCTCAAGATCGGCTCGACGCTCCTCGTCTCGATCCAGATCGACCTCCAGGACGACACGGCGCTGCAGCTCCAGGAGGACCTCGCCCAGCGGATCACCGACACCGGTGCGCGCGGCGTGATCATCGACATCTCCGGGCTGGAGATCGTCGACTCGTTCATCGGCCGCATGCTCGCGTCGGTCGCCGGGATCTCGCACGTGCTCGACGCGACGACGGTGGTCGTGGGCATGCGCCCGGCCGTCGCCATCACCATGGTCGAGCTCGGCCTGTCGCTCGGCGACGTCCGCACCGCGCTGGACGTCGAGCGCGGCCTCGCGCTCCTCGCCCCCGAGGAGCGGTCCGCCGAGGACGTGCTCCTGGCCGCCGCCGAGCGCGAGGAGAGGTGACCACGACCACCCCGCCGCCGACGACCGCGGAGCGCGTGCCGGTCCGCACGGACTCCGACGTCGTCAAGGTGCGCCAGCTCGTGCGGTCGCTCGCGCAGCAGGCACGCCTCTCGCTCGTCGACCAGACGAAGCTCGTGACGGCGGCGAGCGAGCTCGCGCGCAACACCCTCGTGTACGGGGGCGGTGGCGAGGCCGAGGTGCAGCTCGTCACGGAGGGGGCGCGGACGGGCGTCCGCGCCGTCTTCTCGGACGAGGGGCCGGGCATCCCCGACCTCGACCTCGCGCTCACCGACGGCTGGACCAGCGGCGGCGGGCTCGGGCTCGGGCTCTCGGGGTCACGACGCCTCGTCCAGCACTTCGCGATCGACACCGCGCCGGGCGTGGGCACGCGCGTCGAGATCGCGACCTGGTCCCGATGACCTCGGCGGAGCCGGACCGCCCGGACGACCGCCGCACGCTCGTCGAGGACGGGACCTGGTACACCGTGGACCACCCGTCCGCGGTCGGCAGCGTGCGGCGCGGCGCGAGCACCGCCGCGCGGAACCTCGGCCTCGACGACGAGCGCGCGGCGGAGGTCGGCCTCGTCGTCTCCGAGCTCGCGACCAACCAGTGCCGCCACGCCGGGGGTGGCTCGGTGCTCGTCCGCGTACGGCGCACCGGCGCCGAGGCCGCGCTCGACGTGCTCGCCGTCGACGCCGGGCCCGGTATGCGGGACATCACGGCGGCGATGCGCGACGGCGTCTCGAGCCGCGGCACGCTCGGCATCGGCCTCGGCACCCTCCCCCGCCTCGCGTCGGCGTGGGACGCGTGGACGTCGCCCGGCCAGGGGACGGTCATCGCGGCGACGTTCGTCGCGCACGGCGCGACCACCGACCTCGCGGCGCCCACGGGCGTGACCCGCCCCATGACCGGGCAGGACGTGTGCGGCGACGCCCTCGCGGTGCGCCACGACGACGGCGCGCCCAGCCTCCTCGTCGCCGACGGGCTCGGCCACGGCCCGCTCGCCGCGGTGGCCTCCGGCGCTGCCGTGCGGGCCTTCCTCGACGCGCCGGCCGGGAGCGCGGTCGCGCTCCTCGAGCGTGTGCACGGCGCCCTCGGCGGCACGCGCGGCGCAGCCGTCTCGGTGGTCCAGGCGTCGGGCGGCGTGCTGCGGCACGCAGGCCTCGGCAACATCGCCGGGACCGTCCACGGGGCGCGCTCGCGGGGGCTCGTGAGCCACCCCGGCATCGCCGGGACGCGCGGCCGGCCGCTGCGCGAGACGACGTACCCCGCCGAGCCGGGCGACGTCGTCGTGCTGCACAGCGACGGGCTGACGGCCCGGTGGTCGCTCGCCGACTATCCGGGCCTCGCCGTCCGCTCCCCCCTCGTCGTCGCGGGCGTCCTGCTCCGTGACCACGCCGTGCGCCGCGACGACTCGTGCGTGGCGGTGCTGCCGATCCCCCGGGAGGCCGCGTGAGCACCACCCTCCTCATCACCCAGCTGCGCTCGGACTCCGACGTGCTCGCGCTGCGCCGGGCGGGGCGGGAGATCTGCCGCCTGCTCGGCCTCGACACGCAGGACCAGGTGCGCGTCGCGACGGCGCTGTCCGAGATCGGGCGGTCCGCGGTCGGTTCCGGCACGGCCGACGTCGTCGTGGGCGTCCTGCCCGGGCTGCCGCAGGCCACGCTGCGCGCCGAGATCGTGGCGGGGACGCCGTTCCTCGTCGAGGGCGACTCGAGCGACGGCGGCGTCCCCGCCGCCCGGCGGCTCGTCCCCGGCCTGCAGGTCGACCCGACCGGTACGCGCGTGCTGCTCACCAAGGCCCTGCCGGCGACCGCGCGCACGGACGAGGCGACGCTCGCGGGCGTGCGCCGGTCCACCGCCGCCGCGCACGTCGCCGACGCGAGCGACGAGGTGCGCGTGCAGAACGCCGAGCTCGTGCGGACGCTCGACGAGCTGACGCGCCAGCAGGACGAGCTCCGGCGCTTCAACGAGGAGCTGGAGGAGACGAACCGCGGCGTCCTCGCGATGTACGACCAGCTCTCGGCTGAGCTCGAGGAGACCAACACCGGCGTCGTCGCGCTGTACGCCGAGCTCGACGAGCGCGGCCGCGAGCTCGCCGCCGCGAACGAGGCGAAGACCCGCTTCCTGCGAAACGTCAGCCACGAGCTGCGCTCGCCCGTGAACTCGATCATCGGCCTCACCTCGCTCCTGTCGGACTCCCACCTCGACGCCGACCAGACGCAGCAGGTCGGGTTCCTGCGGGAGAGCGCGACGACGCTGCTCACGCTCGTCGACGAGCTGCTCGACCTGGCGCGCGCCGAGGCGGGCCACGACGACGTCGAGCCCACGCCCGTCGACCTCGGGGCGCTGCTCGACGAGCTGCGCGGCACGACCCTGCCGCTCGTGCGGTCCGGCGTCTTCCTGCGGGTCGCGGCCGAGCCGGGCCTCACGCTCGTCACCGACCGTCGGCTGCTGTCCCGCGTGCTGCGGAACCTGCTGACGAACGCGGTGAAGTTCACGGACGAGGGCGAGGTCGTGCTGCGGGCGGCGGCCGACGGCGACGTCGTGCGGTTCGACGTGCGCGACACGGGTCTCGGGATCCCGGCCGACCAGCTCGAGGCCGTGTTCGAGGAGTTCGTCCAGGTGCCCAACCGCCTCCAGCCGACCGTCCGCGGCACGGGCCTCGGCCTGCCGTACGCCCGCCGCACCTCCGAGGCGCTGGGCGGCACGCTCGTCGCGACGTCGCGCCCGGGCGCCGGGAGCGTGTTCACGCTGCGCCTCCCGTCCCTCTCCGCGGTGCCCGAGGACGCCCCCGCCGCGCGCCCGGAGCCCGAGGAGGCCCCCGGCCGCGACACCCCGCTCGGGCACGTGCTCGTCGTCGACGACGACCGGGCCTACGCGTCGGTCGTCGCCTCGATGCTGCGCGACGCCGCGGCGCGCGTCAGCGTCGCGCACGACGCCACGCACGCGCTCGCCCTCCTGCACGACGGCCCGGCCGACGTCGCGCTCCTCGACGTGTGCCTGCCCGGCACGGACGGCCTCGCGCTGCGGTCGCGGATCCGCGACGTCCACCCGGCCACGGCCGCCGTGCTCATGTCGAGCGCGCCGCCGCCGCCTGGCATCGGCGACGTGCCGTTCCTCGCCAAGTCCGAGATCGACCGCGACCGCCTGGTGGCGGCCCTCGGGCGCGAGGTGCGGAGCCGATGAACGCCGACCGCACCGTGCTCGTCGTCGACGACACGCCCGCGCACCGGTACGTCATGGCGAGCTGGCTGCGGCGGGCCGGGTTCGGCGTCGTCGAGGCCGGGACCGGCCGTGACGCGCTCGCGCACGCCACGACCCCGGTCGACGCCGTCGTGCTCGACGTGAACCTGCCGGACCTCTCGGGCCGCGAGGTGTGCCGGATCCTCAAGAGCGACCCCGCGACCGCGCACCTCCCCGTCCTGCACGTCTCCGCGACCGACGTCGACGCCGCCGCCCGCACCGCCGGGCTGGAGGGCGGCGCGGACGCCTACCTGCCCGAGCCGCTCGACCGCGACGAGTTCCTCGCGACGATCAGCGCGCTGTGCCGACGCGTCGACGCCCAGCGTGGCGCCGGGCGCACCGCCCGCCGCCTGGAGGCGCTCACCGACGCGCTCGTCCCCCTGCACGAGGCGCGCTCGCCCGAGGCCGTCGCCGACCACGCCGCCCGGGGCGCGTGCGCCGTCCTCGGTCGCGCCGTGATCTCGATGGTCGTCGCGGACGCCGGGGTCGTGCTGCGCTCCGTCTGCGTCGCGGAGGGCGCCGCGCTCGTGCGCGGTCGCGGCCCGACGGCGGTCCTCCCGCCGACCGGGGCGTCGACCGCCGTGTTCGGCCCGGACGAGGTCCCCCTCCCCTGGCGGCCGCTCTTCGACGAGGCGGGCGTCGGACCGTCGGCGTGGTTCACGCACTGGCTCGTCGACGCGTCGGGGGCGCTCGTCGGCGGCCTGGGCATCGAGGTCGGCGACGAGCCGCTGTCCGACGAGGAGCAGGAGGCCGCCGCGCGCTTCACGGAGGCCGCGACGGTCGCGCTGTCGAACCTGCGCACGTTCACCGAGGAGCACCGGATCGCCCTCGCGCTCCAGCGCGCGCTCCTGCCGTCGGGGCTGCAGGTGAGCGGCGGGGTCGAGGTCGTCGCGCGCTACGAGGCGTCGGACGACCGGCTGGACGTCGGCGGCGACTTCTACGACGCGTTCGACCTGCCGGACGGGCGCGTGGCCGTCGTCATCGGCGACGTCCAGGGGCACTCGCTGCGCGCGGCGACCGTGATGGCGGAGGTGCGGGTCACGCTGCGCGCCTACCTGCGCGAGGGCCACGACGCGGCGTCCGCCCTGGACCTGCTCAACGCGGCGCTGCGCGAGGACCACCCCGAGTTCGCGACCGTGTGCGTGTGCGTGCTCGACCCCCGGACCGGCGCCCTCGAGCTGACGGACGCCGGCCACCTGCCCGCGCTCCTCGTGCGCGCCGACGGCACGGTCGACCGGGCCAAGGCGGGCTCGCGCCTGCTGGGCGTACCCAGCCCGCGGTCCCGCCCCGCGCACCACGACGTGCTCGCCCCCGGCGACCTCCTCGTGCTCGTGACCGACGGTCTCGTCGAGCGCCGCGGGGCGTCCCTCGTGGACGCGCTGGACCGGCTGGCCGAGGTCGCCGGGCGGAGCGCCGACGCGAGCCCGGCGCTCCTGTGCGAGCGCGTCGTCGCGGCGTTCGACGACCCGGGCCGCGAGGACGACGTCGCGGTGGTCGCCGTCGCGCGTCACGCGTCGCCGGACGGCACCTTGTCCTTGACGTCGTCGTAGCCGACGTCCCCGGGGATCTCGCCCGGGGCGTAGACGAGCCGCACGACGCCCGTGGGGAACGTCTCCGAGCGCAGGAGCGTCAGCGGGTAGACGGGCTCGCCCTCGTCGAACAGCCGCTCGCCGGTACGCGCCGCGACGGGGTGGACGAGCAGGCGCAGCTCGTCGAGCAGCCCGGCCGCGAGGAGCTGGCGGACTACCGAGATCGACCCGGCGACGAGCACCTTGCCGACGCCCGGCTCCTCCTTGAGGGCGCGGACCGCGTCGACGAGGTCGCCGTCGACCCGCTCGACGTGCCGCCACCCAAGGTCCTGGTCGCCGCGCGTCGCGACGATCTTGCGCAGGTTCCCGAGGCGCGCGGCGAACTCCGCGTCCTCGTCCCCGGCGGTCTCCCGCTCGGGCCACGCCCCGGCGAAGCTGTCGTACGTGACGCGTCCGAGGAGGAGCGCATCGACGTCCCGGTAGTCCTCGTCCACCGCCGCGGCCATGTGGTCGTCGAAGTAGGGGAAGTGCCACGCCGGGTTGATCTCGGCGACGCCGTCGAGCGAGAGGAACAGGGTGGACACGAGCGTCGCGGTCATGAGCGGCCTTCCGGTCTGGGGAGATCGATGACGGGGCAGACCGTCGGGCCCCCAGAAACTCATCGCCCGACGCCAACCACACCCCCCACGACCGCCCAGCACGGGGTCAGCGACCGGATCCGGCGGATAGCAGTCGCCGACCCCGTGTTCGACGGGGTGGGGGTGGGGCGAGGCGGCGGGGTTGGGGGCGGGGGGCGGGGGTCAGCGGCGCAGGCCCAGGGTCAGGGTCGCGCCCACCGTCAGGTGCTCGACGACGAGCAGGGTCACCGCGCCGGGCGTCACCGCTCCGAGCGGGCCGAGCAGGGAGACGAGCAGCACGACGCCGCACGTCACGAGCCAGGGCCGCCGGCCGCCCGAGCGCAGGCGGCGGCCGAGCAGCGCGCGCACGCCCCACCCGGCGTACCCGACGACGAGCGTCACGACGACCGCCGCCACGACGCCGACCGTCTGCGTCCCGGTCGCGGTGCGCACCGCGGGGTCGACGCCGAGCGCCGTCCCGACGAGCAGCACGACGGCGGCGACCACCGCCGCGACGGGCGGGACCACCCAGCGCGGCACGCGCCGTGCCGTCCGCCCGTCCGGAACGGACGCGCGGGGGTGGCCCGGGACGTGCGCGGCGCCGTGCGAGGTGCTGCTCGGGGTGCTCCGCGTCGTGGACATGACGTTCCTCCTTCGTCGCGCGGCGGGGCCGCGGCTCGTGCGGCCGGGGCCGCGGTCGGCGGGTGCCGACGTCCCCACGCTCGCGGCCCGGGGACTCCCTTCGCATCGGCCGGACGGCGGCGGCCGGGCCGACCGGCGTCGGGCCTCGACCCTCCTGCCGGACGGCGACCCCCGACCTTGGTCGGTGGTCGGCCGCGCACCGGCCGCCTAGCGTCCGGAGCATGACCACCACCGACTGCCCTCCCCTCGCCGGGCGCCCCGTCCTCGCGACGGCCGCCGCGCGCCGCGACGGCACGCACGTCCTCGTCCCCGGGTGGGTGGTCGCGCTCGCCTGGCTCGCCGTCGCGGCGCTCACGGCGCTCGCGACCGCCGGGGTCGTCGCGCAGGACGACGCCGGCGCGGGCCCGTGGCTCGACGTCGCCGTCGCGGTCCTCGCCCTCGCGGTGCTGCCCCTGCTGTGGTCGCGGACCCCGCGCGACGCCCCGGTGGTCGGCGCGCTGGTCCTCGCCTCGCTCGCGGCGTACTCGGGCGCCGCGACCCCGGCCTCGACCGTCGCGACCCTGCAGGTCGCGCGCTGGTACCCGCTGCGCACCGCGCTCCCGGTCGCGGTCGCCGGCTTCCTCGGCCACGCCGTGCAGGCGCTGTGGCGGCCGCAGGCGCTGCCGCTCGGCTGGTGGCTCCTGTGCGACCTCGCCGTGCACGCCGCCCTGCTCGGCTGGGGCCAGTACGCACAGGCGCGCGACCAGCTGCTGTGGTCGCTGCGGGACCGCGCGCGCCGCGCCGAGCGCGAGCAGGAGCGTCGTGTGGCCGAGGCGCGCGTCGCGGAGCGCACCCGGATAGCGCGCGAGATGCACGACACCCTCGCGCACCGGCTCTCGCTCCTCGCCGCCACGGCGGGCGCGCTCGAGTACCGGCCGGACGCCGACCCGGAGCGGCTCGCCCGCGCCGCGGGACTGGTGCGCGCCGGGGTGAGCTCGGCGCTCGACGACCTGCGCGACGTCGTACGGGTGCTGCGCGCCGAGCCCGGGCCCGGCGGGGCCGACGCGCTGTCGCCGCAGCCGACGCTCGACGACGTCGAGCGGCTCGTCGTGGAGGCGCGCGACGCCGGCGGCGAGGTGACCTACGAGCGGACGGGGTCCGCCGACGTCCCGCCGACGGTCGCGGTCGCGGCCTTCCGCGTCGCGCAGGAGGGGCTGACGAACGCCCGGCGGCACGCGCCGGGCGGCCCGGTGACGCTCCGCGTCGTCGCCCGGGCGGGCGAGGTCCGGGTCACGGTGTCCGACGACGGCCCGCGCCGCGTCCCCGTCGGCACGGGCGGGGGCGGCGGTATCGGCCCGGGAGGCGTCGGCGACCGCGCGGGCGGCGGCACCGGCACCGGGCTGGTCGGGCTCCGGGAGCGCGTCGACCTGCTCGGCGGGACCCTCGACGCCGGGGCGCGGGACGCAGGGTTCGTCCTCGACGTCCGGCTACCGTGGGACGCGTGACGGAGCAGGGTGGGCGCGGGGACGACCCGCGCGGGAGCGGCCACCACGACGCCGGGACGGTCCCCCGGGACACCGCGCGCACCCGCCTGGTGATCGTCGACGACGACGCGCTGGTCCGCGCCGGGCTGCACCTCATGCTCGACGGCGCGCACGGCATCGAGGTCGTCGGCGAGGCCGCCGACGGCGCGGAGGTGGCGGCCGTGCTCGACGCCCACCCGACCGACGTCGTGCTCATGGACCTGCGCATGCCGCGCGTCGACGGGATCGAGGCCACGCGGCGCGTGCGGGCGCGGCCGGACGCGCCCGCCGTCGTCGTGCTCACGACGTTCGACACGGACGAGGAGGTGGTCGGCGCCCTGCACGCCGGGGCGTCCGGCTACCTGCTCAAGGACATGCCGCCCGAGCGGATCGTCGCCGCCGTGCGCGCGGCCGCGACGGGCGAGCCCGTGCTGTCGCCGGAGATCGCGCGGCGTCTCATGACGTCGGTCGCCGACGCGGGCGGCCAGCGCGAGCGGGCCCGGGCCGCGCTCGACGCGCTCACCGGGCGCGAGCGCGACGTCGCGGTCGAACTCGGGCGCGGCGCGACGAACGCGGACATCGCCGCGCGCCTGTTCCTCAGCGTCCCGACGGTCAAGGCCCACGTGTCGAGCGTGCTGCTCAAGCTCGGGCTGGAGAACCGGACGCAGGTCGCGCTGCTCGTCCATGCCGCGGGCCTCGACTGACCGTCAGTCGCCGGGCCACTCCCCCGTCCAGCGCTCGAACGCGCGCGCCCCGCCGCGGTCGATGAGCGCCTTCACCACCGCGTAGACCGCCCCCTGCAGGAGCGCCGCGAGCACGATCTCCTTGAGCGGGTACTCCGACTGCAAAGGTGTCGGGGCGTCCTTGCGGTGGCCGGGCGAGACCCGCTTGTAGATCTGCTTGAACACCTGCCCGGCGACGAGCCCGCCCACGACGGAGCTGACGATGCCGACGGGGCGGTACAGGATCTTCGCGGACTTGCTGCCGTTCTTCTCCGGGGGGTGGTCACCGGTCGTCACGTCGTCCATCCCCCGACGCTAGGTCGGCTGCGGCCCTCTCGCTCGTCGCACGGCCCGGGCGACCCGCCCGGGCGTCAGTCCGGCACGACGGCGCACCCGGCCGGGTCGACGACGACCCGCACCCGGTCGCCCGGCTCGACGACCGCCGGGGCGCCCGCGAGCGCCACCAGCCGCGCGGGCGCACCGCCGGAGCGTCCGGGCAGGTCGACGTCGACGGTCACCTCGACCGCGCCGCGGCGGAACACGCTCCCGACGACGGTCGCGTCCCACCCGTCGTCCGACACCGGCACGCCCTCGCCCGCGAGCCGCAGGCCGCGCGGACCGACCGCGAGCAGGTTCCCCGGCCCGTGCGGGACGAACGCCTGGTAGCCGAGGAACTCCGCGACGCGGCGCGACCCGGGCGCGCGCCAGAGGTCCTCGGGCGGCGCGACCTGGAGGAGCCGGCCCGCGTCCATGACGGCGACGCGGTCGGCGACGGTGAACGCCTCGTCGTGGTCGTGGGTGACGAAGACGGCCGTCGTGCCGGTGGCGCGCAGGGCCTCGCGCAGGTCGAGCGCGAGGCGCTCGCGCAGCCCCCGGTCGAGCGCGGAGAGGGGCTCGTCGAGCAGGAGCAGGCGGGGGCGCGGCGCGAGCGACCGCGCGAGCGCGACGCGCTGGCGCTCGCCCCCGCTGAGCGTCGCGACCGCGCGCCGCTCGTACCCGGCGAGCCCGACGACGTCGAGCAGCTCGGCCACGCGCGCGTCGCGCTCGGCGCGCGGCAGCCCCGCGATCCCGTAGGCGACGTTGCCCGCGACGTCGCGGTGCGGGAAGAGCTGGCCCTCCTGGAACATGAGCCCGAACCCGCGGCGGTGCACGGGGACGCCCGTGAGGTCGCGGCCGTCCCACGCCACGGAGCCCGCGGCGACCGGCTCGAGCCCCGCGACGGCGCGCAGCAGGCTCGACTTGCCGCAGCCGCTCGGCCCGAGCAGGGCGAGCACCTCGCCGGGCGCGACGTCGAGCGTGACGCCCGCGACCGCCGTCGTGCCGGGGTCCGTGCGCGCTCCCCCGGTGCCGCGCCCGCCGTACCGCACGACGACGTCGCGCACCGCGAGCCCGGCGGTCTCCCCGGTGCCGGGGCCGGGGCGCGACGGCTCCGGCGTGCCCGCGCGCGCGGGGGCGGGGTCGGTCTGCACCATCAGAACTCTCCTCCGGGTCGGTCGCCGCGCAACCGCTCGGCGAGCAGCATCACGGTCGCGGTGAGCAGCGCGAGCACGACGCTCGCCGCGAGCGCCATGCCGTAGTTCTCGGCGCCCGGGCGCCCGATGAGCCGGAAGATCACGACCGGCAGGGTCGCGCTGTCCGGGCGGGCGAGGAACGACGTCGCGCCGAACTCCCCGAGCGAGACGGCGAACGCGAACCCGACGGCGAGGCCGAGCGAGCGCGCGGCGATCGGGCCGTCGACCGTGCGGAACACGCGCCCGGGCGCGGCGCCGAGGGTCGCGGCGGCCTCGCGCAGGCGCGGGTCGATGGCGCGCAGCGTCGGCAGGACCGTGCGCACGACGAGCGGGGTCGCGACGACCGCCTGCGCGATCGGCACGAGGAGCCCCGACGTGCGCAGGTCGACGTCGAGGCCGAGCGGCCGGTCGAGCGTGACGAGGAAGCCGAAGCCGACCGTCACCGCGGAGACCCCGAGCGGGAGCATGAACACCGAGTCGAGCACCGAGATCGCGCGCCGCCCGCCGCGCGAGCGCGGGCGCCGGGACACGACGAGCGCCACGAGACCCCCGATCACGACGGCGAGCACGGTCGCGAGCGCGGCGGTGCGCAGCGAGTTGCCCGCCGCCTCCCACACGGTGACGGACAGCGCGTTGCGCCCGCCCGTGGTGCCGAGGTTCGCGTAGTTGTCGAGGCCCCAGCCGCCGCCCGGGACGCGGAACGAGCGCACGACGAGCGTGCCGAGCGGCAGCCCGACGAGCACGGCGACCACGGCCGCGGTGAGCGCTGCGGGCGCGAGGTCGCCCGTCGGGCGGCCGTCGCGCCACAGGCGGAGCGGGTGGGCGGACGACGCCGACGACGACAGGTTGAGCGCGCGCTCGCGCCGGGCCCGCGTGCGGTTCGCGACCGTGAGCGCCGCCGCGACGACCACGAGCTGCACGACCGACAGCACCGCGGCGGTGCGCAGGTCGAGGAACTGCGTGGTCTGGATCCAGATCTCCGTCTCGATCGTCCCGTAGCGGATGCCGCCGAGCACGAGCACGACGCCGAACGCCGTCGCGCAGAAGAGGAAGACGATCGACGCGGCGCTCGCGATCGCGGGCGTGAGCGCCGGGAGCGTCACGGTGCGGAACGCGCGCCACGGCGTCGCGCCGAGGGCGCGCGCCGCCTGCTCGGCGCGCGGGTCGAGGTGCTCCCAGAGCCCGCCGACCGTGCGCACCACGACGGAGTAGTTGAAGAACACGAGCGCGACGACGATCGCGGCGAACGTCTCGTCGAGCCGCAGGAACCCGAGCGGGCCGCCCTGCACGAGCAGCGACCGGAACGCGACGCCGACGACGACGGTCGGGAGCACGAACGGCACCGTGACGAGCGCGCGCACGACCCGCCGACCGGGGAACCGGCACCGGTACAGCACGTACGCGCCGGGCACGCCGAGCAGCAGCGACAGCGCCGTGCCGAGCACGGCCTGCCAGAGCGTGAGGCCGACGATCCGCCACGTGCGGGGCTCGGAGAAGACCTCCGCGAACCCCGAGAGGTCGAGGCCGCCGTCGTCCCCGACGAACCCGCGCGCCACGAGCGTGACGACCGGCCACGCGAAGAACACCCCGAGGAACGCGAGCGGCACCGCCGCCGCCAGACCCCACAGCACCCCGCGCCCGACGCCGCCCCGCCGGACCGCCCGACCCCTCACCACGGCTCTACCTCGGGAAACCACGGTTCTCCCCTGCGCGACCACGGCTCTACCCCGCGAGGTAGAGCCGTGGTCGCCGGGGGACCGGGGGTCAGTCGACGACCGTCGCCGTCCATGCCTTGATCCACTCGTCGCGGTGCGCCGCGACGTCGGCGGGCGCGACCTCGAAGGGCTCGTCGGCGAGCGGCGCGAACTCGGCCCAGCCGTCGGGCAGCGCGACGGAGTCGTCGGCCGGGTACATGTACATCTGGTCGGCGACGTCGGCCTGGAACGTCTCGCTCACGAGGAAGTCGAGGAGCTGCTGTGCGCCCTCGGGGTTCTTCGCGTTCGCGAGCACGCCCGCGTACTCGACCTGGCGGAAGCACGTGTCGAGCAGCGCGCCCGTGGTCGACGCGGAGCCGTCCTCGGTGAGCGTGAACGCGGGCGACGTCGAGTACGACAGCACGAGCGGGCGCGGCCCCGCGCCCTCCGAGCCGGAGAAGTCCACGTAGTACGCGTCGGACCAGCCGTCGACGACCTTCACGCCGTTGGCGCGCAGGTCCGCCCAGTAGTCCTCCCAGCCGTCCTCGCCGAACGCCCCGACGGTCGCGAGGAGGAACGCGAGGCCCGGCGACGACGTCGCGGGGTTGGTCACGACGAGGAGGTCCCGGTACTCGGGCTTCGCCAGGTCCTCCAGCGTCACGGGCTCGGGGATCCCCGCGTCGGCGAACCACGCGTGGTCCACGTTGACGCACACGTCCCCGAGGTCGACGGCGGTGAGCTCGCCGCCGTCGCCGACCGCGTACGACGCGGCGGACTCCGAGACGTCCGCGGGCGTGTACGGCTCGAGGACGCCCTCGTCGATCGCGCGCGACGCGAAGGTGTTGTCGATCCCGAACACGACGTCGCCGAGGGGCGAGTCCTTCGTGAGGATCAGCTGGTTGACCAGCGCGCCCCCGTCGCCGGGCGCGACCTGCTCGACGGTGAGCCCGCTCTCCTCCTCGAACGCGGCGAGCACGTCGTCGCTCACCGCGAAGGAGTCGTGGGTCACCAGCGTGACCGTGCCCCCGATGCCCGACGACGCGTCGTCGCCCCCGGCGCCGTCACCACCCGAGCAGGCCGCGAGGGCGAGGAGCGCGAGCGTCGCGCCCACGCCGGTCGCGAGGGCCCGGCCGCGGCGGGCGACGGTGGTCGTGTGCTGCATGTGTCCTCCCTGGACGTTCAGGAGGGGTCCACCGGCCCGACGAGCCGTGCGCCGGGTGAGCGCGACGGACCGCGCGAGCAGGTGATCGAGATTCCCGACTTCCTCCACCGGTGCTAACCGGATCAGGTTCGAGGGTCTGCGGTGGTCCGCACTCTCAGCTCCTCCAGGAGCTCCCCTGTCGTTCACCGCGAGCCTACACCGGCCCCTCACCCGGAGACTCCCCTGAGAGAACCCTGAGCACCGGCGACCGCGGACCAGGGGCGGTTCGGGGCCCGCCCCCGATGCCGCGGGCACGCGCGCCGCGGGAGGGTCGGTACGGCCGCCGGGAGCCCCGGCGGCCACCACAGGACGGCGCCGCCCGGCGAGCCACGACGCTCCCGCGCAGCGGCACGACGAGAGGACGGACGAGGACGTGACGACGACAGGTGCGGCACAGCGGAGCACCCCGCGCGAGGGCCCGCCCACTGAGGGCGCTGAGGGCGCTCAGGGCGCTGCGCGACCCGCGATCGCGACCGCGCGCGGGCTGGTGAAGACGTACGGGCGCGGCGAGGCCGCGGTGCGTGCGCTCGACGGCGTGGACGTCGACCTCGAGCGGGGGCGCCTGACCGCGATCATGGGCCCGTCCGGCTCGGGCAAGTCGACGCTCCTGCACTGCCTCGCGGGGCTCGACTCCCCCACGGCGGGGACCGTCGTCGTCGACGGAGAGACCGTCTCCGCCATGAGCGAGCGCCGGCTGACGCGCCTGCGGCGGACGCGCCTGGGGTTCGTCTTCCAGTCGTTCAACCTCGTGCCGACGCTCACGGCGGAGGAGAACATCGTGCTGCCGCTCGCGATCGCGCGGCGGCCCGTCGACCGGGAGTGGTTCGACCGCGTGGTCGACGCCGTGGGCCTGCGCCCCCGGCTGGGGCATCGGCCCGCCGAGCTGTCGGGCGGGCAGCAGCAGCGGGTCGCGTGCGCGCGGGCGCTCGTGTCGCGTCCCGCGATCGTGCTCGCGGACGAGCCGACGGGGAACCTCGACTCCCGCGCCGCCGCGGAGGTCCTCGGCTTCCTGCGCGCGTCCGTGGACGACCTCGGCCAGTCCGTCGCGATGGTCACGCACGACCCGACCGCCGCGTCGTACGCCCACCGGGTGCTCTTCCTCGCGGACGGCCGCCTCGTGACCGAGCTCCACGACCCCACGCCGCAGGCGGTCCTCGACACGCTGGGCTCCCTCACGCCCGCCGCGCCGTCACCGGCGCACGCCACCCCGGCACCGACGACGGCGGCCGCCTGATGATGGGCCGGATCGCGCTGCGCGGCGTGCGCGCGCACGGCGCGCAGCTCGTCCTCTCGGTCCTCGCCGTGACGATCGGCGTCGCGTTCGTGACCGGCACGTTCGCGCTGCGCGCGATGCTCGCGACCACGTTCGACGGCATCGTCGCCTCGTCGGTCCAGGCGGACGCGTACGTGCGCGGCGCGTCCCCCGCCGGGGACGCGCTCACGTCGGCGTCCGCCCAGGTCGGCGGCGCGCGCAGCCTCGTCCCGGCGGACCTGGCGCACGACCTCGGCGCGCGCGACGACGTCGCGCTCGCGCTCCCCGAGGTGAGCGGTCCCGCGGTGCTCGTGGGCGCGGACGGGACCGCGGTCCTCGGCAGCCAGGCGCCAAGCATCGGCGTCGCCTACGACCCCCGCGACCCCGGCCCCCAGGTGGTCGACGGCCGCGCGCCCCGCGACGGCGGCGAGGTCGCGCTCGAGTCGGCGACGCTCGCGGCGTCGGGCCTCGCGGTGGGCGGCACGACCGACGTCGTGCTGGGCGACGCCGTGCGGCCCGTGCGCGTGGTCGGCGAGGTCTCGCTGTCCGCGCCGATGGCGGGCGCGACGATCGTCCTGCTCGACGCCGGGACCGCCGCCGCGACGTACGCGCCCGACGACCTCGTCCCGTCGGTCGCGCTGTACGCGGCCGACGACGTCTCCCCGGAGGCGCTGCGGGACGCCGTCGCGACCGCGCTCCCCGCGGGCGCCGAGGCGCTGACGGGGGCGGAGCTGCGCGCCGAGACGAGCGAGGCGATCACCGACCAGCTCGGGTTCGTCTCGACGTTCCTGCTGGTGTTCGCCGCGCTCGCGCTGTTCGTCGGCACGTTCATCATCACCACCACGTTCTCGATGCACGTCCGACGCCGCACGCGCGAGCTCGCGCTCCTGCGCGCGGTGGGCGCGTCGCCCGGGCAGGTGTTCGGCTCCGTGGTGGGGCAGGCGGCGGTCGTCGGGGCCGTGGGCGCGCTGCTCGGCGTCGGGGCCGGGTTCGGCCTCGCGGAGCTCGCCCGCAGCGGGCTCGGCGCCGTCGGCATGGAGCTCTCCGGCTCGCTGCCCGTCACGGCCACGGGGGTCGCCGTCCCGCTCGTGGTCGGCGTCGTCGTGTCGGTGCTCGCCGCCGCCCTGCCCGCGCGGCACGCCGCGCTCGTGCGCCCGGTGGAGGCGATGCGCGCCGACGTCGTCCGGCCCGCCGGGACGGGGCGGGCCCGTGCCGCCGCCGGGACCCTCGCGCTGCTCGCGGGCGTGGGGCTCGTCGTCGCGGCGGCCGTGGTCGGCAGCGGGGGCGCGCCCCTCCTCGGCCTGGGCGCGGCCGGCGTCGTCGCGGGCGTGCTCCTCCTCGCCCCGCTCGCGGTCGGCCCGGTGCTGACCGTCCTCGCCGCGCCGTTCGTCGCGCTGGTCCGCCCGCTCGGCGGTCTCGCGCGCGGCAACGTCACGCGCCAGCCGCGGCGGACCGCGGCGACCGCGGGCGCGCTCGTCGTCGGGATGGCGCTCGTCTCGACGACGTCCGTCCTCGCGCTGTCCACCCGCGTCTCCGTGCAGGACATCGTCGACCAGGAGACCGCGGCCGACCTCGTCGTCCGCTCGGCGATGCCGTACCTGCCCGACGGGGTCGCGGGCGACGTCCGCGCCGTGCCCGGCGTCGCGGCGGTCGACGTCACGACGTACGGGCAGGTCGTCGTCGACGGCGAGCCGCAGCTCGTCGTCGGGTTCCCCGCCGAGGGCTTCGGGCGCTCCGTACGCACGACCGCGACCGAGGGCGACCTCGCCGCGTACGCGCGGGGCGAGGCCGCCGTCATGGCGGACGCGCTCGACGAGCACGGCTGGGCCCTGGGCGACGTCCTGACGCTCGCCGACCCGGCACGGCCCGACCTCCCGGCCCGGGAGGTGCGCATCGGCGCGGTGGTCGACTCGCACGCGTTCTCCGTCGACCTGCTCCTGCCGCCCGACGTGGCGGCCGCGGTCGGCGCGACGACGACGGAGATGCTGTTCCTCGACACCGAGCCCGACGCCGACCTCGCGGCCGTGCGGGCCGGGGTGACCGACGCCGTCGCGCCGTACGTCGTGGCGTCCGTGCTCGACGCCGACGAGTTCGCCGCGGACGTCGCCGGCCAGGTCGAGTCGGTCCTCGCGATCGTCTACGCCCTGCTGGGGCTCTCCGTCCTCGTCGCCGTCCTGGGCATCGTCAACACGCTCGCGCTGTCCGTCGCGGAGCGGACGCGCGAGATCGGGCTGCTGCGGGCCGTCGGGCTCGGGCGGGCCCAGCTCGCGACGACGATCCTCATCGAGTCCGTGCTCGTCGCGGTGTTCGGCACGGCCGTCGGGCTCGCCGTGGGGACCGGCCTCGCCGCCGCGCTCCCGTCGGTGCTCGCGGACCAGGGCTTCACGACCCTCGCCGTGCCGTGGGCCCAGCTCGGCGCCATGCTCGTGCTCGCCGGCGTCGTGGGCGTCGTCGCCGCGGTGTGGCCCGCGGTGCGCGCCGCGCGCCTGCCCGTCCTGGACGCGGTGAGCCACGACTGAGCCGGGCGAGCGCGCCGGGCGACGCGTGGGCGGCGACTTCGCACTACGGTGGTCGTGCGAGCACGCCCGGCGCCGCCCGGCGCCCCGACCGACGGAGGAACCCCTCGTGGCCGACACGAACGAGACCGAGCAGACCCTGGCCCTCAAGGTCGGGACCGTCGCCCTGACCTTCGCCGCGGGCTGGGCCGCGCAGAAGCTCGTCACGTTCGTCTGGGCCAAGGTGACCGGGCACGACGCCCCGAAGGACCTCGACGACGAGGAGGTCGGCGTCGTCCAGGCCGTGACCTTCGCCGCCGTCGCCGCGGGCGTCGGCGTCCTCGCCCGCCGCTTCGCGGGCAAGGAGGCGAAGCGCGTCGTCGCCCGCCTCGCGTCGCGCGCCTGACGTCCGGCCCGCTCCGTCCGCGCGAGGGAGGCCGGGCCGCCGGGTAGCCTGGCGCGCGTGACCGCCCCGCCGGCGAGCCCGACGCCCCCTCAGGACTCGATCCTGCGCGCCGGCCTGCGCGTCCTCGCCGACGCGGGCCGGCTCCTGGCCCGGCACTGGCCCGCGCTCGTCGCGGTCGCCGTCCTCGCGCAGGTCCTGCACGAGCTCGCGCTGCGGGCCGCGCTCGCCGTCGCGCCGTCGTCGGGCGTGCTGGGCCTCCTGGTGCTGTGCTTCTCGCCGCTCGCGACGGTCGTCGGGATCGTCGTCATGCTGCACGTCCTGCGGCGGGAGCCGCGCACCGAGCGCGACCGGCTCGAGGTCCGGGCGCTGCTCGGCTCGATCGCGTCGGTCCTCGTCCCCTACCTCGTCATCTACGAGTTCTACGGCGGCCTGTCGTCCGACTGGCAGGCGTACATCGACTCCGCCGCGCTCGACCACGCGTTCGCGGCGGGCGCGGGGATCGAGACCGCCAGCCCGGTCCCCGAGGGGTTCGGGCTCACCGTCGTGCTCGTCGTCGCTGGCGCGCTGCTCGCCCGCACCCTGCTGGAACGGCTCGCGCGACGCCTCGACCGCAACGTCTCCGCGCGCGACGGCGACGCCCGGCACAGCGCCCGCTCCGCCGCGGTGCGCATCGCCGCGGGCTACTGCGAGGTCGTCTGGATCGTCGTCGGCGCGTTCACCGTCACGGCCCTCGTCGGGCGCGTGCGCGAGTGGTGGTCGACGCGCGTCGTCGTCGTCGAGGTGACGACCTGGTGGGACGGCGTCGTCGCGCGCGTGGACGCGCTCGAGCCGCTCGTCGAGGCCGTGGGCCCGACGACGTCCCTCCTCGTCGCGGGCGTCGTCACCGGGCTCGTGGTGCCGCTCGCGTGGCTCACGCTCGGGACGATCGTGTACGGCGTGGAGGCGATCGACGTCGTCGACCCCGCCCACGCGGTGCCGGGCGACGACGGCGCGACCGGCCGCACGGCCCGCGCCGTCGACCGGTTCAACCGGACGCTCGGCGAGAGCGGCGCCCAGCGGGCGTGGGCGCTCATGCTCGACCCGGGCCGGCGGTTCGGCGGCCTCGTCGGCGCCCTCGGGATGCTGTGGCGCAGCCGCTGGGGCGCGGTGCTGCTCTTCTGCGTCGCGTTCGCGCTCCTCACGCTCGCCGAGCAGGTCGTGCTCACCGCCGCGCAGGCGGTCGTCGGCCAGCCGGGGATCGTCGCGTGGCGCGCGCTCGTCGGCCCGCTGGAGACGGTCGCGACCGTCGTCGTGCAGGTGCTCACGACCGTCCTGCTCGCCGCCGCGGCCGACGCGCTCCTCGCGAGCCTGGGCCTGCCGTCCGCGCTGCGCACGCGGCGTGCGGCGCGGCGGGCCGGGGAGCCGGACACCGCCGTCGGCACCGGCACGCCGAGCACGCCGAGCACGCCGACCACGGTCGGCGCGGCCTCAGCCTGACCCGGCACCCGGCCGGTCCCGGCGGTCAGCCGACGTCCGCGACGGGGAGCGACCAGTACGCGGGCAGGAGGCTCGGCTCGACGAGACGCACCTCGGCGGGCTCGGCGTCGTCCGGGGTCAGGAAGTGCTGCGTGCTCCGGCTGGAGACGGCGCCCGTGCAGACCGGCGCCTCGGGGTACGGCATGCCCGGGAGCGCCGAGGCGCCTGCCGCGTACTCCCGGCCGGCCGTGTCCCGGAGCAGCACCGCGCACGACGAGAAGGTCTCCTCCGCGCCCTCCGGGGCGGGCGGCGCGTCGGAGCGCAGCGACACGTCGGCCGCCCAGAGCGTGTAGCCGTCGGGCACCTCGATCCGGCCGCCGTACCCGTCGTCGAGCCCGTCGACCGCCTCGACACCCACCAGCCGGGCCCGCACGTCACCGACCTGGGCCCAGCCGTCGGCGTCCGGCGCGTGCGCGACGCGCGGCTCGCCCGACCACCAGGCCTGCACGTCGTCCGACCGCCAGGTCAGCCAGCCCAGGGCGCCGAGCGCCACGACCAGCACGGGCAGCCACCAGCGGTTGGTCCGCCACCAGCCGGCGCTCATGCGTCCCACCCACCCGGGACGAGCGCGGGCCGCACCGTCTCCAGGGAGTCCCCCGCGGCGGGCGGCGCGACGCGGCCGAGGTCGACCTCGGCGATCGCCTGGGGACGGTCGAGGTCCGCGTCCTGGTGCTCCGTGAGCACGCGCAGCACGAGGTCGCCCTCGAGCGCCCGCGCGGGCACCTCGACGGCGACGGTCCCCGCCTCCGGGACGTCCGGGTCCGCGAACGTGCTGAGGACCTGGTTGCCCACGCGGCGCGACGCCTCGTGGTCTCGCCCGGCGGCGTCGCGCAGCTCGACCACCTCGACGCTCGCCTCGCCCGTCGTCCCGGACACCGCCAGGTCCACGACGACCCAGACGCCCTCGGTCGTCAGCGGGCCGGACCCGTCGTCGAGCGTCGTGCCGCTGCGGACGTCGTCGACCCGCACGCGCACCGGACCGGCGGTCACGACCTCGCCCACGGTGCCGCGCGACGTCGTCGGCGTGAGCGTGGGCCACCACGTGTCGACGCGCGACACCGCGGCCCCCGCCCCCACGGCGAGGACGAGCAGCACGACGGTCACGGCCCGGCCGGTCCGCCGCGGGCGCCCCTCCACCGCCCCGGGACCGCCCGGCGTCACGGGCCCGTCCGGTGCCACGGCGGTCGCTTCCTCGGTCACCAGCCGTCCTCCGTCTCGGGCGGGTCCACGATCTCGGGCGGGACGGCCCCGGCCGGGACGTCCACGCGCGTGACCGCGCCCGTCTCGGCCCACCGCCGGCCGCCGCCGACCGTCATGTCGCGGTACCGGAACGTCGGGACGGTCACGGTCAGCGGCTCGTCGGGCGTGCTCACCGCGCCGCTCTCCCCCGGCACCGACACGGGCCACAGGAGCGCGACGTCGTCGGCGAGGCCCGGCGAGAGCACGGGGTACGACGACGCGTCGCGCACGAGCAGCGTGGGGTCCGGGCGGTCCGGCTCCGCGTCGCCCGCGAGCGCCAGGCCGCCGGGCAGCTCGTCGGGGAGCGTCACTGCGGTGCGGTCGAGCCGGCGCGACTCGCGGTCCGTGTCGAGCGCGCCGACGACCACGACGAGCCACGCGTCCGCCCCGGAGTCCTCGAGCGCCGAGACCTGCACGGCGTCCGTCACGGACCACGAGCGCACGGTGAGGTCGAAGGGACCCGTGGCGACCGGCTCCCCCGCGGCGCCCCGCGCCGGCCCCGAATCGGCGGCGTCGTGCCGGGCGAGCCCGCCGGCCGCCGTCGTGCCGACGACGGCACCCAGGACGACGGCGAGCGCCACGCGGCGCGGCCACGTGCCCACGACGGCGCGGAGCAGCGGCACGCCCCGGGCGGCCTTCGGCGCGGTCGACGTCACGGCGCGCATCCTACGGGGCCGCCACGGGCCGTCGCCGGAACCGCACGGGCCGTCAGGCCCCGCGCACGAGGAGCGTCGTGACCGGCCCCATGACGATCGCGTACATGACCGCGAAGAACAGCGTGTGCAGGAGCACGAAGAGCAGGGCGTCCTGCACGGCGCCGCGGGCCCGGAAGTGCCGCACGAGCTTGCGCACGAACTGGACCGGGTGGGCGAGGTCCCAGCTGTTGAACCGCACGTACCGGCCGAGGTAGATCCCGACGGAGACGAGCGCCAGCACGACGAGCACCACGACCCACGACACGGGCCGGCGGAACGGGGCGTCGTCGTCCGGGTAGAGCACGATCGCGAGCAGCGCCTGCGCGAGGAACACGTTGACGAGCGTGTTCATCACCCCGGACAGGGCGAGCGTCAGCACGGCCACGATGTCGTACCAGAGCGGGACCTCCTCGCCCTCCTGGCGGTGGCTGTAGTTCAGCTCCGTGACGAGGTAGCCGGCGTTCGGCAGGAGCAGCAGCCAGACGCCGAACCCGAGGACGGCGCACGCCACGACCGCCCACGACGGGGCACCGCCCGCGATGAGCACCGCGTCGACGACGACCACGAGCCCGAGCACGATGACGGGCGCGATCGAGAGCCCGATGTTGAGGAGCATCGGCCGGTACACGCGCGTGCGGTACAGCGGCGCGCGCAGCACCACGAGGGCGAGCGCGTACACGTTGAGCAGGGCGACGCCCCCGAAGAGCCAGTCGAGCACGCCCCCACGGTACGGGGGGTTCCCCGCGCGCGGCGCGGGGAGCGTCGTTAGCGTGGAGGTGCTCGACGCAACGACCTCCCCCGTGCCCGACGACGGGCACCTCCCCCAGGAGTCGCCATGGCGCAGCAGGACGCGGGCAGGGCCGCCGGACCCTCCGCGACGACGACGTCGACGTCCACCTCCCCGACCCTCATGCTCGTCCTCGCGACCATCGGGTTCGCGGTGAACTTCTGGGCCTGGGCGCTCATCAGCCCGCTCGGTGCGGCGTACGGGCAGCAGTACGACCTCACGGACGTGCAGGTGTCCGTGCTCGTCGCCGTGCCGGTGGTCGTCGGGTCGCTCGGCCGCATCCCCGTCGGGGCGCTCACCGACCGGTACGGCGCGCGCGTCATGTTCCCGCTGGTCAGCGCGTTGACGATCCTGCCCGTGCTGTTCGTCGGGCTCGTCGCGGACAGCTTCGTCTGGCTCATCGTCGGCGGCTTCTTCCTCGGTCTCGGCGGCACCGCGTTCGCCGTCGGGGTGCCGTTCGTCAACGCGTGGTACCCGCCCGCGCGGCGTGGCACCGCCGTCGGGATCTTCGGCATGGGCATGGGCGGCACCGCGATCTCCGCGTTCACCACCGTCCGCATCCGCGACGCGTGGGGCGACGCCGCCCCGTTCCTCCTCGTCGCCGCCGTCCTCGCGGTGTTCGCCGTCGTGTCGTGGCTGCTGCTGCGCGTCCCGCCCGGCCGGGCGACCGCCCCCGCCGGCGGGTTCTGGTCCCGCACCTGGGCGACGTTCCGCCTCCCCGCCACCCTGCAGCTGTCCTGGCTGTACGCCGTCGGGTTCGGCGGGTTCGTCGCGTTCTCCGTCTACCTGCCGACGTTCCTCGTCAACGCCTACGACCTCACCGCGTCCGACGCCGCGGCCCGCACCGCCGGGTTCGTCGTGCTCGCCGTCGTCATGCGGCCCGTCGGCGGCGCGCTGTCCGACCGGTTCGGCGGCGTGCCGGTGTCCGTCGCGTGCTTCGCCGTCGTCACGGCGCTCGCCGCGGTCGTCGCGTTCCAGCCGTCGCTCGTGCCGGTCGGGACGATCGCGTTCCTCGGCCTCGCTGCCGCGCTCGGTGCGTCGTCGGGCGCGACGTTCGCCCTCGTCTCGAAGGTCGCACCGGTCGAGAAGGTCGGTGCGGTCACGGGCCTCGTCGGCGCGGCGGGCGGCCTCGGCGGGTTCATCCCGCCGCTGCTCATGGGCGCCGTCTACCAGCTCGAGGGCACGTACGGCCTCGGCTTCGGCCTGCTCGCCCTCACCGCACTGCTGACCCTGCTCTTCACCCTCGGCCCCGTCCGTCGAGGCGTCCAGGCCCGCGCCTCCGCGTCGTCCTCCTGACTCTCCGAGAGAGTCCGTGGTCACACGAGGTAGAGCCGTGGTTACGCGAGGTAGAGCCGTGGTCACGCGAGGTAGAGCCGGGGTCACGCGAGGTAGAGCCGTGGTCATGCCCGACGGCGCGTGGTCGCCCCGGGTGGGCGGGGTGGGCGGTGGTGCCGCGTCTACCATCCGCCGCTCGTTCCTCGCGGCTCCCGCCAGGCCCGCCACGACGCGGCACCACCGCCCACCCCGCCCGGCGTCGTCTCACCTCTGGGTCTCCCCTGCCCGAGCGACTGCCCGCGGGGTCAGGTGCGCTCGCACCGCACGGCCCACCGGGTCACCGCGGTCGCGCCGGAACTCGGTGGCGAGCAGGTGATCTGGGCTCGTCCTGGTCGACTGACGGGCCACAATCACCTGCTCGCCGGAGGCCGCGGCCCATGGTGGACAGTGGGTGTCTCTCGACCCTCCGGGCCGGCGCGGGGCGGCCGGGGGGGTGGTGCCCGGTTCCACCACGGTCTTCGCCGTTGACCACGGCTCTACTTCGCGTGACCACGGCCCTACCTCGGCGAGCATCGGCTCTACCTCGCGTGACCACGGGTCTACCTCGGGCGACCACGGCTCTACTTCGGCGAACCAGGGCTCTACCTCTCTACCTCGCGCGACTGCGGTTCGATCGCGAGGTCAGTCCGACGCCGCGGTGCCGCGGGCGACGAGGCGCGGGAGGACGAACCAGAGGCCGACGAGCAGCACGAGCGCGCAGCCGCTCGACCACAGGGCCGCGGTGCGGTTCACGACGACGTCGACCACGAGCAGCACGGTCCCCGTGACGACGAACGCGAGGACGAGCACGCCGAACCGTGCGATCCGGTCGCTCAGGGTCACGAGCGTCGTCTTGCGGTGCCGGCGGAAGAGCGTGCGGTGCAGGCTCACGGGCGTCACGAACAGGCCGGTGGACAGCACGGCCAGCGCGACGAGCGCGAGGTAGACGCCGGTCTGGAAGGTGTCGAGGTCCCCGAAGCGCTGCTGGAACGGCAGCGTGAGGAGGAACCCCGTGAGGATCTGCACGCCCATCTGCATGACGCGCAGCTCCTGGAGGAGCTCCGCCCAGTTCCGGTCGGACCGTTCCTCGGCCGACTCGTCCCGCCCGTCGCTGACCTGGGTGGTCACGGTTTCCTCCCTCGCGCCGACGCTGGGATAATCTTCAGTCTGCTGGGGTCAGGAATCGGCTCCGTCCTGCTCGATCTCCGGGGACCCCCATCGATGGACGCTGCCCTGCCCGCCGACGCCACCGAACCCGACGACGTCGTCCCGCCCGCTCTCGCCGACCTCCTCGCCGCCCTCGGTCCGGGTGACCCCCAGCCGGTCGGCCGCTTCCGCGTGGACATCGCGACCGACTCGTGGTGGTGGTCGGACGAGGTGTACGAGATGCACGGTTTCGCGCCGGGCGAGGTCGTGCCGACGACCGCCCTCGTCCTGTCGCACAAGCACCCCGAGGACCGGGAGCGCGTCGCGAGCGAGCTCGCGCAGGCCGCGCGGACCGGGGAGCCGTTCGGGTCCATGCACCGCATCGTGGACGCGACGGGCGCGACTCGCACGCTCGCCGTCGCGGCGCAGGGGAAGAACCCGGGCGCGGAGCTGCCCTGGGCGCACGTGGTGGGCTACTTCGTCGACCTGACGACGGCGCACGCCGAGGCCGCGCGGCGGGAGGCGACCGCGTCGATCCGGGCCGCCGACGCGTCGCGATCGGTGATCGAGCAGGCCAAGGGCGTGCTCATGGCGGCGCTGCGCACGGGGCCCGACGACGCGTTCGAGGTGCTGCGCCGGCGCTCGAACGACGTGAACGTCCCCGTCCGCGAGCTCGCCCGTCGCCTCGTGGAGGGCGTGGTCGACGGCGCCGGGACGGCCGGGCCGCTGCTCGACGAGTCGGTCCGACTCCGGGTCGACACGCTGCTCGAGGCGTCGTGCGCCGATGAGCCCGGCGCGGGCGGCTGAGCCGTCGGGGGCGCTCAGCCCTCCTGGGGCGCGCCGACGCCGGGGATGCGCCGCGTCTCGACGATCTCCCGGGCGACGTCGACGAGCTTGATGTTCGCGTCCTGCGACACGCGGCTCATCACGGCGAACGCGCGGCCGGGAGTCAGGGAGTACCGCTCCATGATGATGCCCTGGGCCTGCCCGATGAGCGTGCGGGTCTGGACGGCGGACTGGAGCTGCTCCTCGGTCCGCGCGGCCGAGATCGCCGCGGCCGCGACGGCGGCGAACGTCGACGCGAGGTGGTGGGAGTCCGGGCCGAACGCGGCGCGCGACCCCGAGTACATGTTGAGCGCGCCGTGCGCGTTCTCCGAGGTGTAGAGCTGGACGCACAGCATGGAGCGGACGCCGAGCTCGCTCGAGACGCGCGGCGCCCACCGCGGCCAGCGCGGGTCCGTCGCGACGTCCCCGGACTCCACGAGCGCGTGCTCGCGGATGGCGTCGAGACACGGCCCCTCGTCGAACTCGTACTGGAGCGCATCGCCGCGCGCCACGAGCGGGCCCGAGACGGAAGCGCTCTCGATGCGGCGGCGGGTCACGAGCGAGATGCCCGCCTCGTCGCACCCGTCGACCATCGCGACGGCGAGCTCGACGACCCGGTCGAGGGTCTGCTGCAGCGTGGGCTCGTCGGCCAGCGCGCGGGCGGCGTCCGCCACGAGGCCCGCCACCGTCGCCTCCTCCGCCATCAGGTCGACGACGGGGACCTCGGTCAGCGGCGCTCCGGACCCTCCCGGGGTCGGCTCGGCGCTCGTTCCGCGATCGGTGCTCATGGGTGCTCTCCTTGTCTCCGCGGCAAGCCTACGTCGCGGAGAACCGGGGCACGTCGTGCCGGAGGCCCCGCCCGGGCGTCACCGGGGCGGGGCGGGGGCGGCGGCCGTCTCGCCCGCACAAGGCGTGGCGGCTGGTGACCCTCTCACGGGCGCCGTCGCTCTCGCGACGGTCCCGCCCCCGGACGGGCGCGGACGCCCACCCTCCGACCCTCCCGGGCGAGCCGCGGCCCTCGGCCGAACCGTCCGCGGCTCCCCCGGCGAGGAAGTGCCCGTCAGAACACGGGCTTGCCTCCCGTGACACCGAGCACGGTGCCGGACACGTAGCTCGCGTCCGTCGGGGAGGCGAGGAAGACGAACGCCGGAGCGACCTCCGCGGGCTGGCCCGCGCGCCCCAGCGGGGTGTCCTTCCCGAACTGCTCGATCTTCTCCTCGGGCTGGGTGGCCGGCTGGAGCGGCGTCCAGATCGGACCCGGCGCGACGGCGTTCACGCGGATGCCGCGCGGGCCGAGCTCGGCCGCGAGGTTCACCGTGAGGTTGTTGATCGCCGCCTTCGTCGACGCGTAGTCGAGGAGGGACGTCGACGGCTGGAACGCCTGGATCGACGAGTTGTTGACGATCGCCGCCCCCTCGCCCAGGTGCTCGAGCGCCGACTGCGTGATCCACAGCAGCGCGTAGAGGTTCGTCTTGAGCACCCGGTCGATCTCGTCGGTCGTGACGTCCTCGATCGACTCGCGCCGCGCCATCTGGAAGCCGGCGTTGTTGACGAGCACGTCGAGCCCGCCGAGCTCGGCCGCGGCGCGTCCGGGCAGGGCCCGTGCCGTCGCCTCGTCGGTGACGTCGCCGGGCAGGAGGGCGCACGTGCGGCCCGCCTCGCGGACCCAGCGCGCCGTCTCCTCGGCGTCCTCCTGCTCCTCCGCCAGGTAGCCGATGGCGACGTCGGCGCCCTCGCGCGCGAACGCGACGGCGACGGCACGACCGATGCCCGAGTCGCCGCCCGTGATCAGCGCCCGACGGCCCTCCAGCCGCCCGGTGCCGCGGTAGGACTGCTCGCCGTGGTCGGGCACCGGGTCCATGCGTCGGGTGAGGCCCGGGGGTTCCTGCTGCTGGGCCGGGAAGGCGGTCTCGTCGGTCATGGGGTTCCTCCTTCTCGTGTGGTTCTCGTCGTGCGCCTCGTCGTGCGCGGGGCCGCCCGGCTCAGGAGCGGGCCGGCTCGCGACGGCGTGCCAGCTGCGCCTCGTGGGCGCGGGGCCGTGCGACCGGACGGACGGCGGCGAACGCGCCCGCGACCGTGGCCTCGGCCGTCGGGCCGACCCCGCCGGCCTTGCTCAGCGCGCGCATGACCTGCGCGGCCGTCTCCTGGACGGGCACGCCGGCCTCGCCGGCCGCCTCCGCGAGGAGCTGGCCCGCCGCGACGTCGTCGACGCCGTGCACGGCCATGAGCACGCCCTTGACCTGCTCGACGGCGGCCTGCGCGACGAACGCGCGCGTGACGGCGCGCTGCGACTCGCGCTCCAGCGCCTCCTTGTGCGTCGGGGTGACGTCGACGACGTACCCCGCGATCTCGACGACGCGACCGCGCGCGTCCCGTCGGCCCTGTCCCGTCACGACGACGGACCGGGCCTTGCCGTGCCCGTCGACGATCCGGTGGGCGCACGAGAACGGGCGACCGGAACGGATCGCCTCCGTGGCGGCGCGCACCACGCGGGCGCGGTCGTCCGGATGCTTGCGCGAACGCAGCGCGTCGAGGCTGGGCTGGACGTCCCCCGGCGCCCAGCCGTGCATGGTGTACACCTCGTCCGACCACCACCACGTCCCGGTGCCGAGCTCGACGCGGTACTGCCCCACGAGGAGGTGCGTGCCCACGGCAAGCACCTCCGCGAGCGCTGCGGGGCGCACGGGCGCCGTCTGGTCGGGGCTGAGGGTGGTCACGGGGATCGAGGCCATGTCGTCCTCCCAAGGTTCGGGGGGCTTCGGGCCGCTTCATGACTCCGGTGCCCAACGTAGCCCACCCTCCCGAGGTCGGCACCCGGGCTCGGCTACGGTGCGGGCATGACGCGCGACCCGAGTCGGACGATCGTCCAGCACACCGCGGACGCGCTCGCGCTCGTCCACCCGACGGCGCCCGCGGACACCCCGCTGGAGGACGCCGTGGGGGCCGTCCTGGCCGCCGACGTCGTGTCCGCGCTGGACGCCCCCGCGTTCGACGCGTCCGCGATGGACGGGTACGCAGTGCGCGCGCAGGACGTGGCGGGGGCGACGCCGTCGGCGCCCGTGGTGCTGCGCGTCGTGGGCGACGTCGCGGCCGGGGACGCGGGTCCGGCCGGGCTCGACCTCGGCCTGGGACCGGGCGAGGCGGTCCGGATCATGACGGGCGCGCCCGTGCCGCCCGGGGCGGACGCCGTCGTGCCCGTCGAGCGCACGTCGACCGGCCGCTTCACGCCGGGCGCGGCCGGGAGCGGGCCGACGACGGTCGCGGTCCACGACGCGTCGCGCACCCACGTGCGGTCCCGCGGGGAGGACGTGCGGCGCGGCGACGTCGTCGTCGGGGCGGGCACCGTGCTCACCGCGCGGCACGTCTCGGTCGCGGCGTCCGCCGGGCACGCGGCCGTGCGCGTGCACCGCGCGCCGCGCGTCGCGGTGCTCTCCACCGGCAGCGAGCTCGTGGCCCCCGGGGCCACGCCGGGGCCGGGGCGGATCCCGGACTCCAACTCGGTCCTGCTCGCCGCGTCCGCGCGGGCCGCGGGCGCGCACGTGGTCCGGCGCGGGGCCGTGGGCGACTCCGCGGCGGCGCTCGTCGCGACGCTGGACGGGCTGCTCGACGCGTTCGACGGCGCCCCGCCCGACCTGCTCGTCAGCACCGGCGGGGTGAGCGCGGGGGCGTTCGACGTCGTGCGCGAGGTGCTCGACCCCGCGACCCGCGCGGGCACGCCGTGGCAGGACGCGGTCACCGACGCCCGGCTCGTCGCGGTCGGCATGCAGCCCGGCCGCCCGCAGGGTCTCGGACGCTGGCGGGGTGTGCCGTGGCTCGCGCTGCCGGGCAACCCCGTGAGCGCGTACGTGTCGTTCGAGCTGTTCGTGCGGCCCGTCGTGGACCGGCTGCGCGGCGTGCCCGGCACGGGCCGCCCGCTCGTCCGGCGCGTCGCCGCCGCGGGGTGGTCCTCGCCGCCTGGGCGCGAGCAGCTCGTCCTCGTGCGCCACACCGAGCCCGACGGCGCGCACGTCGTCCCCGCGGGCCGTCGCCCCGAGGAGGACGCGACGGCGCGCGGCTCCGGCTCGCACCGCCTGAGCGCGCTCGCGCACGCCGACGCGCTCGCCGTCGTCGGGGCCGACGTCACGGCCGTGGCACCGGGCGACCCCGTGCAGGTGCTGCTGCTCTGAACCCGGGGCCGGCCTCGATCACTTCGCCGCGGGCGGCGGGTGCCCCTCCGACGCCTGCACGACGACGATCCCGCGCCCCGAGAGCGCGAGCTGGTACGCCTCGCCGGACCCGCGGCCGATCGCGGCGCCGAGCTTCGCCGTCTTGCGGATCGAGGACTGCAGCGACGTGGACCACAGCACCGCGGCCTGCATGTCGACGAAGGTGGGGACGTCGACGTCGAGCACGACGGGCGTGCCGAACGCGGTGACGGCCAGCGCCCCGGTCCCGGTGAACGTCGTGTTGAACAGGCCGCCGCTGAGCATCGACGCCCCCTCGACCCGGTTGATGTCCCACGCGAGCGAGCTCTCGAACGCGAGCACGTTCGCGCCGTTGACCGTCACGCCCTCGTCCTCCAGATGGAGCACGAAGACCTGGTCCGCGTCCTGCGCGAGGAAGACGTCGCCGCTGCCCGAGACCTTCATGAGCGACATGCCCTCGCCCGTGAACGCCTTCTTGAACATCTTGCCGAGACCGCCGCTGCCCTCGTACGCGAAGTCGACGTCGCCCTGGTAGGCGACCATCGAGCCCTGCTTCGCGAAGAAGAACCCGCCCGTGCCGCGGAGGTCGACCTTGAGCATGCGGTCGTTCTGGAGCTGGAAGCTGCCGGGCTCGACGGAGCGCTCGGCGTGGTCGAGGAGTGAGCTGCGCATGGGCCGATCCTCCCGCCTGCGGCTCGCGAGCGCACCCGATCCCTGGCCGTCCGCGCGCGGCGCCGCGTGCGAGAGTGGCGGCATGAGCTTCACGCACCTCGACGAGCGCGGGCACGCGCGCATGGTCGACGTCACCGCCAAGCAGCCGACCGTCCGCTCCGCGACGGCGACGGGCACCGTGCGGTGCTCCCCCGAGATCGTCGCCGCTCTGCGCGACGGGACCGTCCCCAAGGGCGACGTGCTCGCCGTCGCGCGCGTCGCCGGGATCGCGGGCGCCAAGCGGACGGCGGAGCTCCTGCCGCTCGCGCACGTCATCGGGGTCCACGGGGCGGTCGTCGACCTCGTCGTGGGCGATCACGGCGTCGACGTCACCGCGACCGTCCGGACCGCGGACCGCACGGGCGTCGAGATGGAGGCGCTGACGGCCGTCGCCGTCGCGGGCCTCGCGGTCGTCGACATGGTCAAGGGCCTCGACAAGTCCGTCGAGCTCACCGACGTGCGGCTGGTGGCGAAGACCGGTGGCAAGTCCGGAGACTGGCACCGCGCGTCGTGACGGTCCCCCACCCCGACGACGGGTCGGCACCCGACGGGCCGGGTCGGCACCTCGAGCTGCCGATCCCCGCACGGGGTGCCGAACCGTCCCTCCCGTTCGACGCCGTCGTGCTGGCCGGGGGCCGGGCGGAGCGGCTCGGGACGCCCAAGCCCGGGCTCGTCGTCGGGGGTCGGCCGCTGCTGGAGCACGCGCTCGCGGCGACGACGGGCGCGGCGCGGACGGTCGTCGTCGGGCCGGCGGAGCTCGCCGCCCCGGGGCGCTACGTCCGCACGCGCGAGGACCCGCCGTTCGGGGGGCCCGTCGCCGGGATCGCGGCCGGGCTCGCCGCCCTGCCCGACGACGGCCGCGCACCCTGGGTGCTCGTGCTCGCGTGCGACGTCCCGCGGGCCGCCGAGGCGGTGCCCGCGCTGCTCGCCGCCGCCCGCCGCCGGAGCGGCGAGGTCGCCGTCCACGCGGTGCGCGACGGACGCGCCCAGTGGCTCGTCGGACTGTACGAGCGCGCGGCGCTCGATGCCGCGCTCGCCGCGCTGCCGACCGTCCAGGGCGCGCCGGTGCGGCGACTCCTCGCCGGTCTCCCCGCGATCGGCGTCCCCGACGACACGGGCGCCACCGACGACGTGGACACGTGGGAGGATGCCCGCGAGCAGGAGCGCCGCCTCGCCGCAGGCGCGCCCGCGGTGCCCGGCGCCCCGCCCGCCGGCACCCCCGACGACGGCAGGAGGCCACGATGACGAACCTCGAACGCTGGGTCGACGCGCTCGCGCAGGACCTCGACCTCGACCCGGAGGTCGTCGACATCGGCGCGGTCCTCGACCTCGCGCGCGACGCCGCGCACGGCATCGAGCGCCCCGCCGCGCCTCTCACGACGTTCGTCGCGGGCTACGTCGCCGGGCTCGCCGCGCACGACGGGTCGGGCCGCAGCGTGCAGGACGTGCTCGACCGGGCGACCGAGCTCGCGCTCGCGTGGACGCCGGAGCCCGAGCTGCCCGGCACCGCGGTCCCTGCCGAGACGCAGGACTGAGAGATGGCGACCGTCCGCTACTTCGCCGGCGCGCGCGACGCCGCCGGCACCGAGTCCGAGACCGTCGACGCGACGACGGTCGGCGAGCTGCACGCCGCGGTCGTCGCTCGGCACGCGGCGCTCGCCGACGTGCTGCCGCGCTGCTCGCTCCTCGTGGGGGGCGTGCGCGCGGCGAGCGACGGCACCCCCGTCGCCGCGGACGAGACGGTGGACGTCCTCCCCCCTTTCGCCGGCGGCTGACCCCGCCCGGCTGACCCCGCCCCGTGCCGAGCAGGCGGTCCTGGCTCGTCACGGCCCCGGGACCCGCCACGACCGCCTGGTCGACCCGCCGGGACGGCCCGGTCGTCAGTGGTCGCCGCCGTCGAGCTGGGCGAGGACGTGCGGCAGGAGCGGCTCGAGCACGGCCCAGCCGTCGCGCACCCCGCCCGTGGAGCCGGGGAGGTTGACCACGAGCGCGCGCCCGTGCGGGCCGGGCGCGACCCCCGCGACGCCGCGGGACAGCACCGCGGCGGGCACGTGCTCCGCGCCGCGCCGACGCAGCTCCTCCGCGATGCCCGGGACCTCCTGCGCCAGCACCTCGCGGGTGCCCTCGGGCGTGAGGTCGCGCGGCCCGACGCCCGTCCCCCCGGTCGTGAGCACGACGCGCGCTCCCCCGGCCACCGCCCGGGCGACCGCGTCTCGGACGGGGGCGACGCCGTCGGGCACGAGGTCGGTGACGACCGCCCAGCCCGCCGCCGCGAGCAGCCCCGCGAGGAGCGGTCCCGAGCGGTCCTCCGCCTCGCCGCGCGAGCAGCGGTCGGACACGGTGACGACGGCGACGGTCACGTCCGCGGGCCGTCCGGTGGGTGCGGTCATGGCGCCACGGTAGCGAGCCGGGCGGGGCGGGACCGCGGCGTGCGCTCGCCGCGCGCGATCCGGACGGTCTGGGCATAGTGGCTGTGGACCGACCGCCGCACCTGCTCGCCCAGGAGGCCTCATGTCGTACCTGTCCGTGCCGTCGTCGCCGCCGGCGCGCCGCCCCTGGTGGCGCCCGGTGGTCTCCGTGACGGACGGCGGGAGCGCGGCATGACGACGACGTCGGAGGGACCGGTCGAGGACGCGCTGCTGCGGCTCGGCAAGCACCTCAAGCGCGGGAAGGTCTCCGACGACCTGCGGCAGGTGTTCCTCACGGGCGGCCGCCAGGGCGACGTCTTCTACCGCGACCGCTGGTCCCACGACAAGGTCGTGCGCTCGACGCACGGCGTGAACTGCACCGGGTCGTGCTCGTGGAAGGTGTACGTCAAGGACGGCATCATCACGTGGGAGACGCAGCAGACCGACTACCCCTCCGTGGGGCCGGACTCGCCGGAGTACGAGCCGCGCGGCTGCCCACGCGGCGCCGCGTTCTCCTGGTACACCTACTCCCCCACGCGCGTGCGCTACCCCTACGTGCGCGGCGCGCTGCTCGACGCCTACCGCGCGGCCCGGGCCGCGACGGGCGACCCGGTGCTCGCGTGGCGGAAGGTCACGACCGACCCGGAGACCGCCCGCGCCTACAAGGCGGCGCGCGGCAAGGGCGGCCTCGTGCGCGCCACGTGGGACGAGGCGGCGGAGATCGTCGCCGCCGCGCACGTGCACACGATCGCGGCGTACGGGCCCGACCGCATCGCGGGGTTCTCCCCGATCCCGGCCATGTCGATGGTCTCCCACGGGGTCGGCGCGCGGTTCGTCCAGCTGCTCGGCGGCACCATGCTGTCGTTCTACGACTGGTACGCCGACCTGCCCGTCGCGTCCCCGCAGGTGTTCGGCGACCAGACCGACGTCCCGGAGTCCGCGGACTGGTGGAACTCGACGTACTGCATCATGTGGGGCTCGAACGTCCCCGTGACCCGCACGCCCGACGCCCACTTCATGACCGAGGCGCGCTACCGCGGCCAGAAGGTCATCGTCGTGTCGCCCGACTACGCGGACAACACGAAGTTCGCCGACGAGTGGCTCGCCCCGCACCCGGGCACCGACGGCGCGCTCGCCCAGGCCATGGGCCACGTGATCCTCACGGAGCACTACGCGCAGCGCCGCACCCCGCAGTTCGCGCAGTACGCGGCCCGCTTCACGGACCTGCCCCACCTCGTCGTGCTCGACGAGCGCGACGACGGCTCGGGCGGCGCGACGTACGTGCCCGGGAAGTTCCTCACCGCGGCGGACCTGCCCGACGGCGTCGGGCACCCCGGCGACGACGACGCGGGCTCGGCGAACGCGCGCTTCAAGACCGTCGTGCTCGACGCGGACGGCACCCCGCGCGTCCCGCACGGCAGCCTCGGCCACCGCTACGGCGAGGCCGACGCCGGGCGGTGGAACCTCGACCTCGGTGACATCGACCCGCTGCTCTCGGTAGCCGACCCGCACGGCGTCTTCTGGGGTGCGCCCCGGGCCGCTCCCACCCGCGACTCCGTCCCCGACCGCCCGGTGTCGGCCGACCGCGGCTCTACCTCGGCTGACCGCGGCTCTACCCCGGCGGACCAGGGCTCTACCCCGGCCGGGCACTCGTACGAGACGGTCGCCGTCGGGCTGCCGCGGTTCGACCTCGACCCGGCCCCGGGCGACGACGCGGGCGCGCACCTGGGCGGTGCGGGCGTCGTCGTGCGCGGCGTGCCGGCGCGGCGGGTCGGCGGGCGGCTCGTCACGACGGTGCTCGACCTGCTGCTCGCGCAGTACGGCGTGAACCGGCCGGAGCTCGGCCTGCCGGGCGAGTGGCCCGCCGGCTACGACGACGACGCGACGCCCGCCACCCCGGCGTGGCAGGAGCGGTTCACGGGCGTCCCGGCCGCGGCCGCCGCACGCATCGGGCGCGAGTTCGCGCAGAACGCGCTCGACTCGGGCGGGCGCTCGATGATCATCATGGGCGCGGGCACGAACCACTGGTTCCACTCGGACACGATCTACCGCGCGATGCTCGCGCTGACCACCCTCACCGGCTGCCAGGGCGTCAACGGCGGCGGGTGGGCGCACTACGTGGGGCAGGAGAAGTGCCGCCCCGTCACGGGCTGGGCGCAGTACGCGGGCGGCCTCGACTGGTCGCGACCGCCGCGCCAGATGATCGGCACCGCGTTCTGGTACCTCGCGACCGACCAGTGGCGGTACGACGGCCTGCCCGCGGACGCGCTCGCGTCGCCGCTCGCGCAGGGCCAGTTCTCCGGGCGCACGACGGCGGACGCGCTCGTCGAGTCCGCGCAGCGCGGCTGGATGCCGAGCTACCCGACGTTCGACCGCAACCCGCTCGACCTCGTGGACGAGGCCCGCGCGGCGGGCAAGGAGCCGGCACAGCACGTCGTCGACGAGCTCCGGGCCGGGACCCTCCGGTTCGCGTGCGAGGACCCCGACGACCCCGCGAACTTCCCGCGCGTCGTCACGGTGTGGCGCGCGAACATCCTCGGGTCGTCGGGCAAGGGCAACGAGTACTTCCTCCAGCACCTCCTGGGGACGGACGCCGCGGTCAACGCCGCGGAGTCCGGTCCCGAGCGGCGCCCGCGGTCGATGACGTGGCGCGAGGAGGCGCCGCGCGGCAAGCTCGACCTGCTCGTCACGCTCGACTTCCGGATGACGTCGACGACGCTGTTCTCGGACGTCGTGCTCCCCGCCGCGACCTGGTACGAGAAGCACGACCTGTCCTCGACGGACATGCACCCGTTCGTGCACTCGTTCAACCCGGCGATCGACCCGCCGTGGCAGACGCGCACGGACTTCGACATCTTCCACACCGTCGCGGCGAAGGTCTCCGAGCTCGCGGTGACGCACCTCGGGGTGCGGGAGGACCTCGTCGCCGCCCCGCTCGCGCACGACACCCCGGACGAGATGGCCGTCCCGCACGGCGCGCTCACCGACTCGGGGCGGCCCGTGACGGAGCGCGAGCTCGTGCCGGGCGTGACGATGCCGAAGCTCGTCGTCGTCGAGCGCGACTACCCGGCGTTCGCCGCGCGCATGGCCGCGCTCGGCCCCCTCACCGAGAAGGCGGGCATGGCGACCAAGGGCGTGCAGTTCTCGCCCGGGCCGGAGGTCGCGGACCTCGGCCGGCGCAACGGGATCGTGCCCGACGGCCCCGCCGCCGGTCGTCCGCGCCTCGGCCGCGACACGCACGCGTGCGAGATGATCCTCGCCCTCTCGGGGACGACGAACGGTCGCCTCGCCGTGCAGGGGTTCGAGCACGTCGAGCGCCGCACGGGCACGCCCCTGGCGGACCTCGCCCGCGACGAGCAGGGCAAGCGCGTGACGTTCCCCGACGTCCAGTCCCGCCCGACGCCGGTCATCACCTCGCCCGAGTGGTCGGGCTCGGAGCACGGCGGGCGCCGGTACTCGGCGTTCGTCGTCAACGTGGAGCGGCTCAAGCCGTGGCACACCCTCACGGGTCGGCAGCACTTCTACCTCGACCACGACTGGATCATCGAGCTCGGCGAGCACCTGCCGGTCTTCCGGCCGCCGCTCGACATGCACCGGCTGTTCGGCGACTCGCCCGTCGTGGGCGACACCTCGCCGTCGGGCTACCCGGGGTCCGCCGGGCACGCGGAGGTCGCGGTGCGGTACCTGACCCCGCACAACAAATGGGCGATCCACTCGGAGTACCAGGACAACCTCTTCATGCTGTCGCTCTCGCGCGGCGGGCCGGGCATCTGGATGAGCCCGGCCGACGCCGCCAAGATCGGCGTCGCGGACAACGAGTGGGTCGAGGCGTACAACCGCAACGGCGTCGTGGTGGCGCGCGCGATCGTCAGCCACCGGATGCCCGAGGGCACGGTCTACATGTTCCACGCGACCGACCGCACGATCGACGTCCCGCTCGCCGAGACGTCGGGCCTGCGCGGCGGCATCCACAACTCGCTCACGCGCATCCTGCTCAAGCCGACGCACCTCGCGGGCGGGTACGCCCAGCTCTCGTACGCGTTCAACTACCTCGGGCCGACCGGGAACCAGCGCGACGAGATGACGGTCGTCCGGCGCCGGAGCCAGGAGGTGCGGTACTCGTGACGCGGACGGACGCAGCAGGCGGCCTCGGGCCGGCCGGCCGGGAGGGGGTGACGTCGTGCGGGTGATGGCGCAGATGTCGATGGTCATGAACCTCGACAAGTGCATCGGGTGCCACACGTGCTCGGTGACGTGCAAGCAGGCGTGGACGAACCGCACGGGCGTGGAGTACGTGTGGTTCAACAACGTCGAGACGCGTCCCGGGCTCGGGTACCCGCGCACCTACCAGGACCAGGAGCGCTGGCAGGGCGGCTGGGTGCGGACGAAGAAGGGCCGGCTCAAGCTCCGCGCCGGCGGCCGCCTGAAGAAGCTCGCGACGATCTTCTCCAACCCGAAGCTCCCCTCGATCCACGACTACTACGAGCCGTGGACCTACGAGTACGACATGCTGCTCTCGTCGCCGCAGGGGCAGCACACGCCCGTCGCCCGGCCGAAGTCGCTGCTCACGGGCGGTGACATCAACATCTCGTGGTCCGCGAACTGGGACGACGACCTCGGCGGCTCGACCGCGACCATGCAGGACGACCCCGTGCTCCAGCACATGTCGGAGCACGTGGCCACCGAGCTCGACAAGACGTTCATGTTCTACCTGCCGCGCATCTGCGAGCACTGCCTCAACCCGGCGTGCGTCGCGTCGTGCCCGTCGGGAGCCATGTACAAGCGGGCCGAGGACGGCATCGTGCTGGTCGACCAGGACCAGTGCCGGGGCTGGCGCATGTGCGTCACCGGGTGCCCGTACAAGAAGGTCTACTTCAACCACAAGACCGGCAAGGCCGAGAAGTGCACGCTCTGCTACCCACGCATCGAGGTCGGCCTGCCGACCGTGTGCTCGGAGACGTGCGTCGGGCGCCTGCGCTACCTCGGCCTCGTCCTCTACGACGCCGACAAGGTCACCGAGGCCGCGAGCGTGGAGGACGAGCACGAGCTCCTCGCCTCGCAGCGCGCCGTCTTCCTCGACCCGAACGACCCCGAGGTCGTGGCCGCCGCGCGTGCGGAGGGCATCCCCGACGACTGGATCACGGCCGCCCAGCGCTCGCCGATCTGGGACCTGATCTCGCGCTACGAGGTCGCGCTGCCCCTGCACCCCGAATACCGCACGCTGCCGATGGTCTGGTACATCCCGCCGCTGTCCCCCGTCGTCGACGTCGTCGCCGCCTCCGGGAACGACGGCGAGGACGGGCGCACGCTGTTCGCCGCGATCTCGAAGATGCGCATCCCGCTCGAGTACCTCGCCGGACTGTTCACGGCGGGCGACACCGCCCCGGTGGAGCGCGTGCTGCGCCGTCTGGCCGCCATGCGGTCGTACATGCGCGACATCAACCTCGGCCGCGTGGCCGACGAGCGGACGGCGGCCGCGGTCGGCATGACCGGTGCCCAGGTCGAGGAGATGTACCGCCTGCTCGCCGTCGCGAAGTACGAGGACCGGTACGTCATCCCGACCGCGCACACCGAGATCGCGCGCGAGCTCGACGAGCTCGGCAGCCGTGACGAAATGTCATGTTCCCTCGACTACGACGGCGGCCCCGGCATGGGTGGCATGGGCCTCACGGGCGGCGGACCGTTCGGCGAGACGTCGGGCAGCCCGGTGCCGGTCGCGGTCGAGAACTTCCACGTGCTCCAGGCGCGGCAGACGGCGGACTCGCCCTACGGGCCGTCGACCCCCGGTCGCGTCAACCTCCTCAACTGGGACGGCAACGGGCGACCGCCCGGCCTCTTCCCGCCGGGCGAGGGGCCGGAGCCGGGCGACGTGGCGGGCGCACCCGGCGGCGTCACGCCGGGCGGCCCGGGGTCGTTGCCGGGCGGGCGCCAGGACGCGCGGCACGACACGATCCCCGGTCCCCCGCCGCCCGGTAGACCCGCGCCCGACGGACCCGCACCCGGCGGGCCGGCGGGTGGTCCGGCGCGCGGTCCCGCGCCCGGGAGCGTTCCCGGCGTCGAGCCCGACGGAGGCACCCGATGAGGGCGCGCTCCCTGCTCCCGACCCCGGCCCTGCGGCCCGGGGCACGGCCTCGGGGTCCGCAGCCCGACCACCTGGCCCCGGTCGCGACGTCGGCCGCCCAGCGCCGCACCGCCCACATGGCCGCGTCGCTGCTGCTGGCCTACCCGGACGAGGACGTGCTCGCCGCGGTCGACGCCGTCCGCGCGTCCGCCCCGAGCCTGCCCAGCCCCGTCCGCGAGCGCCTGGAGGACTTCTGCGACGTGCTCACGACGCCGGGCGGGCCGGACCTGCGCGAGCTCCAGGCGCGGTACGTCGCGACGTTCGACCTCAAGCGGAAGTGCTCGATGTACCTCTCGTACTACGCGGCGGGCGACACCCGCCGGCGCGGGACGGCGCTCGTCGCGTTCGTCGAGGCGTACCGCGCGGCCGGGTGGGAGGTCACGGGCTCGGAGCTGCCCGACTACCTGCCGACGGTGCTCGAGTTCTCGGCCCGGACCACGGGCGACGACGCGACGATCGCCGCCGGTCTGCTCGCGTCCCACCGCGACGGCATCGAGGTGCTGCGCACGGCGCTCGAGAGCGCGCGCAGCCCCTGGACCGGGGTCGTCGAGGCCGTGTGCCTCACGCTGCCGCCGCTCGACGAGCGCACGCAGCAGCGGTACGTCGAGCTCGTGACGGCGGGGCCGCCCGCCGAGCTCGTGGGCATGGAGCCCTTGGCGCTCGAGCCGTACGGCACGGGCGCGCCCGACCGGCCGGGAGGTGCGGTGCGATGAACGGGGTGAGCACCGGAGAGGTCCTGCTGTGGGTCGTGCTCCCGTACGTGACGTTCGCGGTGTTCGTCGTGGGCTCGATCTGGCGGTACCGGTACGACAAGTTCGGCTGGACGACGCGGTCGAGCGAGCTCTACGAGAAGCGGCTGCTGCGCCTCGGCTCGCCGCTCTTCCACGTCGGCCTGCTGTTCGTGATCCTCGGGCACCTGCTGGGGCTCGTGATCCCGGAGTCGTGGACGGAGGCGGTGGGGATCCAGGAGGTCGCCTACCACTTCGTCGCGACGTACATGGGGTCGGTCGCGGCCGTCGTGCTCGTCGCGGGCCTGCTCATCCTCATCTACCGCCGCCGCACGTCCGGCCCCGTCTTCCGCGCGACGACGCGCATGGACAAGACGATGTACGTGTTCCTCGCGGCGTCGATCCTGCTCGGGTCGTGGGCCACGGTGCAGACACAGCTCCTCGCCGACGGCCTCGGGTACGACTACCGCCAGACCATCTCGCCGTGGTTCCGCTCGCTCTGGTACCTCCAGCCGCAGCCGGAGCTCATGGCGGGCGTGCCCGCGGCGTTCCAGCTCCACGTCGTCGCGGCGAACCTGCTGTTCATCCTGTGGCCGTTCACGCGGCTCGTGCACGCGTTCTCCGCCCCGGTGCCGTACCTGTTCCGCCCGTACGTCGTGTACCGCTCGCGCGACGCGTCGGTCGCCGCGCGCGCCCCGCGGCCGGGCTGGGACCCCTCGGAGCGCCCGCGCTCGCGCTGACCCTCGGGGCCGGTCGGGGTGGCCCGGCCGACGCTCGTCGGCGGGTGAATTCGGCCCGACGCCGTCCCCAGGACCCCCTGCGACGCCCTCCCTCCCGGGGCGGTCACCCCGACCGCGACCGTCTCCGGAAGAGGTTCCCGCATGTCCACCACCGCCCCGACGACCGCCGGTCGTCCCCGCGCCACCCGCCCGTCCGCGCCGTCGGCGGCGGACGCCACGCGCGCCCGCCGCCGTCGCGCCGCCCTCGTGCCCGCACGCCTCGCGGGCCGGGTGGACGCCGCCGTCGCCGCGACCGCGCGCGTCCTCACCCGCTGGTCCGTGCCCGCGCTGCGCGTCGCTCTCGGTCTCGTGTTCCTCGGGTTCGGCGTCCTCAAGCTCGTCCCCGGCGCGAGCCCGGCGGCCGCGATCGCGGCTCGCACCGTCGAGACGCTCACGCTCGGCCTCGTCGGCGGGACTGCGGCCGTGGTCCTCACCGCGGTCCTGGAGACGTTCATCGGCCTGACGCTCCTCACCGGCCGGCTGCTCCGCGCGGGGCTGCTCGCGCTCGCCGTCGCGATGGCCGGGATCCTCTCGCCGATCGTGCTGTTCGCGGGCGAGCTGTTCGGCCACGGCATGACCCTCATGGGCCAGTACGTGCTCAAGGACCTCGTCCTCGTGGCCGGCGCGGCCGTCGTCGCCGCCGTCGCGCTCGGGGCGCGCCTGCGCCTCGACGCATGAGGCGTGGCGCTCCCCCGCCACCGCACGGTCGCGAGGTAGAGCCCCCGGTCGTGACGTAGAGCGCGGCGGGCTCTACCTCGCGACCGGAGGTTCTACCCCGGTGCAGGGTGGCCCCGTCAGGCGAGCGAGAGCGTCAGGTACGTGCTGTTCGGGTCGTCGGTGTAGTCGGCGAACGGGGCGCACGGCACGAACCCGTGGCGCGCGTAGAGCCGTCGCGCCGCCGCGAAGTAGTCCTCGGTTCCCGTCTCCAGGCTCACGCGGTCCAGGCCAAGGTCGCGCGCGACGTCGAGCAGGTGCGCGAGGACCGTGGCGGCGACGCCCCGGCCCCGTGCGGCCGCCGTCGTGCGCATGGACTTGAGCTCGCCCAGCGTCGCGTCGTGCTGCTTGAGGGCGCCGCACCCGAGGAGCCCGCCGTCCGCGGACCGCGCGGTGACGAACGTGATGTCCGGCGCGCGCAGGCGCTCGACGTCGAGCGCGTGCACGCTCTCGGGCGGCGACGTCGCGTGCATGTCGTCCAGGTGCTCCTGCAGCAGCGCCAGCACGTCGGGGGTCGTCGGGTCCTCCACGACGACGCGGACGTCGTCCCGGGTGGTCGTCTCGCTCACGCGCCGAGCGTGCCACACCCGGCGCAGGAGACGACGCGGCCCCTGATCGCAGACGGCTCGCCAGCCACCACGAACCCGTTCTGCGCGTCCGGGTCGGGGCGCCGTGGGCGGCGTCGGAGCGGGAGAGGCGGCGCGGGCGTTCGAGGGCTCGCCGTCGTCGATGGGGTCGGGCGTACCCGCACCGCCACCGTGCCTCGAGTCGGAACACGATCGGGCAACCGAGGCGCGCACTGACGACGGCTGCTGGACCTGGTGACCGACCACCGCCGAAGCGGCGAGTGTGAGAGGTTGGAAGCCGACAGTGTTCCCGCGTCGGCCGGCCTCAACGGAAAAAGGCACCCGCATGGCTCACGAGAGCGACCCGGCCACCTATCCCCCCGTCCCGTTGCACGGAGGCCTGCGATCCAGCCCCGACTCGTGGGAGCTGTGGGGCGAGATCGACTACGCCGTCGTCGAGTCCGCGCAACCTCGCCCGAGCCCGGCCCACGGGGCGCTGCACATCGATGCCTCGCGCGTCACGTTCCTGGACTCCGCCGGTGTCAGCCTCCTCCTGCTCGCCGCCAGCGCCCCTCTGCGGCCGATCATCCTGGGCTGCAGCGACTACGCCCGAGACGTGCTCGAGCTCGCAGGAGCGTCGGACCTCTTCGTGTGGAGCACCACACGACCCTCCGCGTAGCCGATCGACCAGGCCACGCCCGACCAACGGTCAGTCGTGACAACGGCACGTCCCGCGATCCTGCTCCGACTGACGACCGACGTCCTCCATCGGGAGTTCAGGTACCAGGCGGTGCGTCGAGCTCGCGGTCACCGAGGTGGTGGCCGGGTGGCTCCCACACGCTGGTTCCATGCGGCGACGGCCGTGTCGAGGCGCGCGCGTGCGGCGACGTAGAGGACGAGATCGACGGGCGCCCCCTGGTCGACGACCGAGACGACGTCTTCCATCTCGCGCTGGGAGGCGTCGATCTCGCCGACGAGGTCGGCGGGTCGGTGGGTCGAGATCTCCCGGTCGTCGGTCATCGGTGCGCCGCGGTGCTAGACCTGGTGTGCGAGGCGTCGGCGGAGCTGGTGGATGCGCAGGGTGCCGACGACGAGGGCGACGATCCCGACGCCGATGCCTGCGATGAGCAGTGCCAGGGCGAGCGGGACGGAGCCTTGCCAGCCGAGGAACGAGACGACCACGAGCTGCGTGTTCTGGAGCATGAACACGATGAGTGCGACCAGGACGAGGGCGGCGACGCACAGGCCGACCCACGTGGCCCCCGTACGGGTGCGGGGAGTTCTTGTCGGGTTGCCCGACGTGCGGGACACGCGTGAGTCGGGACGGCTGCCTGACACGCCGGCGGTGGGCTGTCCGTTCGTGGCGGAGCTGAGCGGGGTGGTGGCCATGGTGGCCTCCTTGCGGTTCCGGGCCCGCGCACCTCAGACGGGGCACGTTCGCCGCGGATGACTCGACCCTACGCCCTCGACCTGGGAACGAACCTGGGAGCGGCTGTACGCGCGGGCCCGATGTCCCTAGCGGCCGAGGCTGGCGGCAAGGGGGCAGGAGAACGGTTCGCGGGCGCGTCCGGGGACGTCGTTGAGGTACTGGACGACGATCCGGTAGGAGGTGAAGAACCCTACCTCGGTGTAGGTCACGCCGAGCTGGGAGCAGTACTCGCGCACGAGGGGCTGGACGCGCTTGAGGTTCGGTCGGGGCATGCTCGGGAACAGGTGGTGCTCGACCTGGCGGTTGAGGCCGCCCATGAAGAAGTCGACGACCGGGCCGCCGCGGATGTTGCGGGACATGAGGACCTGGCGGCGCAGGAAGTCGACGTCCGCGGTCGCCGGGACGATCGGCATGCCCTTGTGGTTCGGGGCGAACGCGCCGCCGAGCAGGATGCCGAAGACCGCGAGCTGCACGGCGAGGAACGCCGCCGCGAGGGTCGGGGGGAGCAGGAAGCCGAGCACCACCAGGTAGAGGACGAGCCGCCCGAGCAGGACCGGGACCTCCACGCCACGGTGCGGCACGGGCCGACGGCCGAGCACCCGGCGCACGCTCGCGACGTGCAGGTTGAGGCCCTCCAGGGCGAGCAGGGGGAAGAAGTACCAGCCCTGCCGACGTGCCAGCCACCCTCGCCAGCCGTGACGGCTCGCGATGACGGCGGGCGTGAACGCGATCACGCCCGGTGAGATGTCAGGGTCGTGGCCCTCCTGGTTCGGGGCGGCGTGGTGGGCGTCGTGCTTCGTCGTCCACCAGGCGTGGCTGAGCCCGACGAGCGCGTTCGCGAGGATGCGAGCGGTCCAGTCGTTCCAGGCCCGCGACCGGAACACCTGCCGGTGGGAGCTGTCGTGGCCCAGGAACGCGAGCTGGGCGAGCACGAGAGCGAGCACCACGGCCAGCAGGAGCTGCCACCAGGAGTCACCCACCAGGACGATCCCCGCCCAGACGGCACCGAACGCGGCGACCGTCAGGACCAGCCGGGTCCAGTAGTAGCCGTACCGCCGACGCAGCAGCCCGGACTCGCGCACGATCTTCGCCAGCACCGAGTAGTCGCGAGCCGTCGCCCGCGCCGCAGGCAGCGCGCGGACCGTCAGGATCTGGGGCGTCGGCGCCTCACTCGAAGCGGACACGGTCGGCCTCGGCCTTCACGCTCGCGGCACGCACCGCCTCGGCCTCGCGCCAGGCCTCGAGCTCGTCCGCCCGCCTGGTCCGTTCCGTCGCGATCGCCTCCTGGGTGTCCCGGATCACCGTCGCGATCTCGTGGGCGAGCCCGCCGGAGAGCATGGCGAGGTTCGTGTTCTCGATGAGCAGGCGCCGGTCCTCCACCCGCAGCCTGACCCCCGCATAGCCGTGATCGGCGAGCAACGTCGTGACGGCAGGCAGCTCGAGCAACGCTTGCTCCGGGCCCGACACGCGGCGGGAGAACACGGCGGTCACGGTGTAGAGGGGGGGCTCCGCGTCGGTGCCGAGCTCGCGCGGCAGCGCAGTGTCCAGGACGCCCCGCAGCTGCAGTGCGGTGTCCTGCACCCGGCCGAAGGACGTGGCAGGAGGAGTGGTGGTGCTCATGGTGACGTCCGATGCTCGGAACCGGCGGGCCGGCTCGCATCCGCTGCCGTCGCGGCAGTCGGTGAGGCGTCAGACGCCCCACTCAAGGAGATCGGTGCGTCCTCCAGGTCGGGTTCATAACCCCCGTCGTCGTCCCACCGCGCGCCCGAGGTGTCCTCGTCCGGGGCATTCATCTCGCCCGGCGTCCGAGAGCCTTCTCGATCGGCGTCGCGTGGGCCGATCCGGCGATCAACCACACTTCGACACTACACCTGGACGGGTTGCTCGCTGTGTCCACGAGAGACTGTCCAGCCGTCGGTGGGAGGATGAGCAGATGGCCTTGACGGAGTTCCTCCTCGCTCGGATCGACGAGGACGAAGCAGCGTGCGCGACCCTCGAGGACGGGCCAGGACCTCCAGCGCCGTGGTCATGCTCACGCATCCTGACGGAGTGCGCGATGAAACGACGCATCATCACCCTCGCCTACGAGGCCACGGGGTACGACATGACCGCCGACCTGGAGCGCGACACCGACGAGCGCGCCCAGAGCGGCATCGCCTTCGTCGGTGACCGCATCCTGCGAGCACTCGCCACGCCCTACGCCGAGCACCCGGACTTCGACCCCACCTGGCGCACCTGATGACTCGCCTCACCAGGTGTGGCGAGCGGGCCACGGAGGGCGCATCGTGAGAGACGCGTCCACGTGTCGCGGGGAATGCCGGTCGTGAAGCAGCCCGCTGCCGGCGGACCTCCCGGGCCACGACGGCGTACTGCAACCATCAGGGTCGCGAAGACTGCGCCGAGAACGTGAGCCGCCATGAGCGTCATCGAGAAGTGGATCGCCGTGGACTGTCCGGGCTGCGGTGGCCCAGCCCGTGCCCGCGTCCTGCACATCATCGCCTGGGGCTCGATCCCCGGCTCCCGCGTCCCGCACCGAGTCAGCATCCTGTGCCCGCTTCACTGTCCGATCACTCGCGACGAAGCGGCATCGGCCGTACCCGTGTGCCCCGAGTGCCAGGTGCACGTCGCCTAGACCCGCTCCAGGGGCGTGCTCGGGGAAGCGGGAAGACTGCACCTCCCCAGCCGGGCCGCGAAGCCCAGCACCACACCTCGTCGGGTGACACTCCGCAGACGCGGGTCTAGGGTCGCCTTCATGCCGCACTTTCGGATCCGCGAGGCCGCGGGTCTGCTCGGGGTCAGCGACGACACCGTCCGCCGCTGGGTCGACGCCGGGGACCTCGCCGCGAGCGCCGACGACGCCGGGCGCAAGGTGGTCGACGGCGCGGAGCTCGCGCGCTTCGCCGTCGCGCAGTCGCACCCGACGCCCGACCCCTCGGGCGTCGCCCGCTCGGCGCGCAACCGGTTCGTGGGGATCGTGACGGACGTCGTGAGCGACACCGTCATGTCCCAGGTCGAGATGCTCTGCGGCGGCCAGCGCGTCGTGTCGCTCATGAGCACGGAGGCCGTGCGCGAGCTGCGGCTCGAGCCCGGCAGCCTCGCCGTCGCGGTGGTCAAGGCGACGACCGTCATCGTCGAGACCCCCGGAGGAGCCGCGTGAGCGCGTCCGCCCGCACGACCACCCGCCGCGCCACCGGGGGCCCTCTCGCGGCGCTCGGGGCGGCGGCCCTGGTCGCCGGCCTCGCCGCGTGCGCCACGGGCGCGGGGACCGACGACGGCGCCGCCCCGGACGCCGCGCGCACGACGGCCGCGGACCGCACCCTCACCGTGCTCGCCGCGGCCTCGCTGCGCGACGTGTTCACCGACCTCGCGACGGACTTCGAGGACGAGCACGACGGCGTGACCGTCGCCCTGTCGTTCGCCGGGTCGTCCGACCTGGGCGACCAGATCCTCGCCGGCGCGCCGGCCGACGTCTTCGCGTCCGCGGACGAGCGCTCCATGGCGCGCGTCGTGGACGCGGGGGACGCCGCCGACCCCGTCGCGTTCGCGACGAACACGCTGACGATCGTGACACCGCCCGGCAACCCCGCGGGTGTCGAGACGTTCGCCGACCTCGCGCGGGACGACGTCAAGGTCGTCGTGTGCGCGCCGCAGGTGCCGTGCGGCAGCGCGACCGACACCGTCGCCGAGGCCGCGGGCGTGACCGTCCACCGCGTGAGCGAGGAGGCCAGCGTCACCGACGTGCTCGGCAAGGTGACGGCGGGCGAGGCCGACGCGGGGCTCGTCTACGTCACCGACGCGGCGCTCGCGGGCGACGACGTCGAGGTCGTGGCCGTGCCCGAGACGAGCGCCGCGCTCAACGTCTACCCGATCGCGCTCGTCGCGGCAGGTGAGGAGTCCGGCCCGGAGCAGGTCACGCTCGCGCAGGCGTGGGTGGACCTCGTCACCGGCGACGCCGGGCAGGCCGCGCTCGCCGCCGCCGGCTTCGGCACGCCCGACGCACCGTGACCCCCGTGCCTCCCGGCGGCTCCTGATGCGCGGCCTGCCCCGCTGGGTCCTCGTCCCCGCGCTGCTGGGCGCGCTGTTCGTCGTCGTGCCCGTGGCGGCGATGGTCGGGCGCGTGGAGCTCACGCCGGGGCCGGACGGGACCGGCGGCTTCTGGGCGCTCGTGACCTCTCCGGCGGCTCTCGACGCGCTCGGCCTGTCGCTGCGCACGGCGCTCGCCGCGACGGCGTGCTGCGTGGTGCTCGGCGCGCCCATGGCTCTCGTCCTCGCGCGCACCACGTTCCCGGGGCAGCGCGTCGCACGCGCCCTCGTGCTCCTGCCGCTCGTGCTGCCGCCCGTCGTGGGCGGCATCGCGCTCCTGCACACGTTCGGGCGCCGGGGCCTGGTCGGCCGGCACCTCGAGGTGCTGGGGATCGAGGTCGCGTTCACGACGACGGCCGTCGTGCTGGCGCAGACGTTCGTCGCGCTGCCGTTCCTCGTGCTCAGCCTGGAGGGTGCGCTGCGCAGCCAGGACACGCGCCTCGAGGACGTCGCCGCGACGCTCGGCGCGCGGCCCACGACCGTCCTGCGGCGGGTCACGCTCCCCCGCGTCCTGCCGGGCCTGCTGTCCGGCGCCGTGCTCGCGTTCGCGCGCGCCCTCGGCGAGTTCGGGGCGACCCTGACGTTCGCGGGCGCGCTGCAGGGCGTCACGCAGACCCTGCCGCTCGAGATCTACCTCCAGCGCAGCGCGGACCCGGACAGCGCGGTCGCGCTGTCGTTCGTGCTCGTCGCGGTGGCGGTCCTCATCACCGCGGTCGTCCACGGGCCCGGCGTGCTCGGGGGCCCCGGCACCCGGCCGCGGCGAGGCGCCCGGGGCTCGGAGCCCGACGGCGGCCCGCGCCCCCGCGCCGTCGTCTCCGCTCCCCGGCAGGCCGACCCGCCGGCCGACCGAGCCGCGGCAGCCGTCGCGGCTCCGACCTCGCGCACCGGGACGCCCCCCGCCGCGCTGACCGTGCGCGCGGTCGTGCCGGAGCGGGGGCTCGACGTGGACCTCACCGTCGCGCCGGGCGAGGTCGTGGCGGTGCTCGGCGAGAACGGGGCGGGCAAGTCCACGCTCGTGCAGGTCGTCGCGGGCCTGCTCACACCCGGCGAGGCTCCGGGTGCGCGCGTCACCGTCGGGCACGACGACGTCTCGCGCCTCCCGCCGCGCCGTCGTCACCTCGCGTGGCTGAGCCAGCGCCCACTGTTGTTCGAGCACCTGTCGGTCGAGGACGACGTCGCGTTCGGCCTCCGGTCCCGGGGCGTGCCCCGCGCTCGTGCCCGGGGGGAGGCCCGGGACGCGCTCGCCCGCATCGGCGCGGCGGACCTCGCGCGACGCCGCTCGACCGACCTGTCGGGCGGGCAGGCGCAGCGCGTCGCGATCGCCCGGGCGCTCGTGACCGACCCGCGCGTGCTCCTGCTCGACGAGCCGCTCGCGTCGCTCGACGTCGGCGTCGCGCAGCACGTCCGGACCGTGCTGCACCACGCGCAGCGCGAGCACCCGCGCACGACCCTGCTCGTGACGCACGACCTGCTCGACGTGCTGCTCCTCGCGGACCGCGTCGTCGTGCTGGAGGGCGGCCGCGTCGTCGAGGACGGGCCGGTCGACGCGGTGCTCACGCGGCCGCGGTCCCGGTTCGCCGCCCGCCTCGCGGGCGTCAACCTGCTCGCGGGGAGCGTCGCGCACGTCGCCGTCCTGGAGCCGGTGCGGACGGCGAGCGGTGGTGCGCCGGGGGCAGCGGGCGGGACGACGGACGGGACGACGGACCTGGTCGGGGGCGCGGCGGGCGTCGGCCCGGACGGGGAAGCACTCGGGCGCGAGCTGACCGTCGCCGTCGACGGCACCGAGGTCCGCGTGCGCGGGACGGCGGACGAGCCGCTCGCGGTCGGGGACGGCGCCGTGGCGGTGTTCGAGCCGCGCGCGGTCGCCGTGCACCGCACGACGCCCGAGGGCAGCCCGCGCAACGCGTACCGGGTCGTCGTGACGAGCGTCGAGCCGCACGGGCCGCTCCTGCGCGTGTGGGGACGCGCGGTGGGCGACGACCCGCGCGACCCGACCGCGGGGGCGACGACCGCCGTCGGGCACGACGGGCCGCGCCTGGCCGCGGACCTCACGCCGCGCGCGGTCGCAGAGCTCGGCCTGGTGCCGGGCGAGCGCGTCTGGTTCGTCGTCAAGGCGGCCGAGGTCCGCGTGCACCCGCGCTGAGCCCGCGGAACCTGCCGGCCCCGACGGGACCGGGGGCGCCGCTCAGGCGGGGCCGGGGCGTGCCGCTCAGGTGGGGGCGGGCGGGACCCCGTCGAGCGCGGTGCGGACCTCGCCGACGATCGCGGCCATCGCCGCCTCGGCGGCCTCCGGGTCGCCGTCCGAGACCGCGCGCGCGACCGCCTCGTGCTGGTCGAGGGCCTCGGGGACGGGCGAGGCCGGCATGAGGCCCAGGTGCGTCCGGCCGCTGAGGACGGCCGCGACGACGCCTGCGAGCGCGCCGAACATCTCGTTGCCGCTGGCGCGGAGCAGGATCTCGTGGAACCGGACGTCGAGCGCGAGGAACTCCTCGAGGTCGCCCGCCTCCCCGAGCAGGCGCATGCGACCGGCGGCGGCGACGAGCTCGGCGCGCTCGGCGGGCGTGGCGTGGAGCGCGGCCCCGGCGGCGGCGAGCGGCTCGACGGCGTGCCGCAGCTCGGTGAGCGTGCGGAGCTGCGGGTCGCGGCCGGGGCCCTCGAGCCGCCAGCGGATGACGCGCGGGTCGAGCACGTTCCAGTCCTCGATGCCGAGCACGACGATCCCGACGCGACGCCTCGACCGCACGAGCCCGAGCCCTTCGAGGAGCCGCATGACCTCGCGCGCGACGGTGCGCGACACCCCGAACTCGGAGCCGATCGACTCCAGGGTCAACGGCGTGCCCGCGGGGACGTCGCCGCTGGTGATGCGACGTCCGAGCGAGTCGAGCACGGTGGTGTGCAGGACCGTCGTCGCCATGTCTCGCAGCCTAGTGGCGGCCAATGGTGCTATCAATCACTTGCCAAAGGTGCTACCAATGCCCCACAGTGGAGGCCGAGGACGACCACGACGGTCGTCACCGGGACGGCCGGGGCCCCAGGCACCGCCCCGACCGGACGCCCCCACCCGACACGGAAGTCGACACATGGACACGGACGTCAGCTCCACCGACCGGCCCGACGACGCCGGGAACCACCCCCTGCCGCAGCACCTCGTCGTGATGGGCGTCGCCGGCTCGGGCAAGACCACCGTCGCGACGCTGCTCGCGGAGCGCCTCGGCACCGAGTACGCGGAGGCCGACCGCTTCCACCCGCAGGCCAACATCGACAAGATGAGCGCCGGGACGCCGCTCACCGACGACGACCGGTGGCCCTGGCTCGAGGCGATCCGCGACTGGCTGAGCAGCGAGGCGGAGGCCGGCCGGTCCGGCGTCGTCACGTGCTCCGCGCTCAAGCGCACCTATCGCGACCTGCTGCGCACCGCCCGGGGCGAGGTGTGCTTCGTCCACCTCGACGGCACCCCCGAGCTCCTCGCCGAGCGCATGCAGCACCGCAGCGGGCACTTCATGCCCACGTCGCTCCTGCCGTCGCAGCTCGCCACGCTCGAGCCCCTGGCCGACGACGAGCCCGGCTTCACGCTCGACGTCTCCGCCACGCCCGAGCAGGTCGTGGACGAGATCCTCGCCCGGACCCGGCTGAGCGACACCTCGGGCACGCACTGAGCGACGCCTCGGGCGAGCGCTGAACGACGCCTCGGGCGAGCGCTGAGCCGCGCCGCCCTCCCTGACCCTCACCCCTGCACCACGCACCACGCACCCGACCGTCGACGGAGACACCATGCCCCCCGAGGACTGGACACAGACCCTGACCGCCGGACCGCTGCTCGCCATCGCCGCCGGCGCGATCGCGATCCTGCTGTTCCTCATCATCAAGCTCAAGCTGCACGCCTTCGTGGCGCTCATCCTCGTCAGCCTGCTCACCGCGGTGGTCGCCGGCATCCCGACGGGATCGATCGTCGAGGTGCTCACCGCCGGGTTCGGCTCGACGCTCGCGACCGTCGCGCTCCTCGTCGGGCTGGGCGCCATGCTCGGCAGGCTCGTCGAGACGAGCGGCGGCGCCAAGGTCATGGCGGACTTCCTCATCGAGAAGTTCGGGGAGAAGCGGGCGCCGTTCGCGCTCGGCCTCGCCTCCCTCATCTTCGGCTTCCCGATCTTCTTCGACGCCGGTCTCGTCGTCATGCTGCCGATCGTCTTCTCCGTCGGGCGTCGGCTGGGCGGCTCGCTCCTCCTCTACGGCCTGCCCGTGGCGGGTGCGTTCTCCGTCATGCACATCTACGTGCCGCCGCACCCCGGCCCCGTCGCCGCGACCGAGTTCCTCGGCGCGAACATCGGCATCGTCATCCTGCTCGGCCTCGTCGTCGCCATCCCGACGTGGTACGTCACGAGCTACCTGTTCGGTCGCTTCGCCGGACGCCGCATCGAGCTACCCATCCCCGCGATCCTCGGCGAGGCCGACGAGGACCAGCTCGAGAACCCGCCGAAGTTCGGCACCGTCGTCGCGATCCTCCTGCTCCCGCTCGTGCTCATCTTCGCCAACACGGGCCTCGACGCGCTCCGCGCCGCCGGGACCGTCGACGGGGACAACCCCGCCGTGCAGACGCTGCGCGCCATCGGTGCGACGCCGATCGCGCTGCTCATCACCGTGCTCGTCGCCGCCTGGGTCCTGGGCCGCCGTCGCGGCGTCTCCGGGACGGCGCTGGAGAAGACCCTCGACTCGGCGCTCGGCCCCGTGTGCTCGGTCATCCTCATCACCGGCGCGGGCGGCATGTTCGGTGGAGTCCTGCGCGCGACGGGGATCGGCGACGCGCTCGCCGACGTGCTCGGCGACCTCGGCCTGCCCGTCATCGTGGCCGGGTTCCTCATCGCGGCGATCCTCCGCGTGGCGCAGGGTTCCGCGACCGTCGCGCTGACCACCGCGGCTGGGCTCATCGCCCCGGCCGTGGAGGCCGGCGGGTTCAACGCGATCGAGCTCGCCGCGGTCGTCGTCGCCGTGGCAGCAGGCTCGGTGGTGCTCAGTCATGTGAACGACTCCGGGTTCTGGCTCGTAGGCCGGTTCTTCGACATGGACGTCAAGACGACCCTCCGCACGTGGACGGTCATGGAGACGGCCATCGGCGTCATGGGCTTCGCCATCGCGGCCCTCGTCTTCGCCGTCGCGTAGCGCGCGACGAGCGCGGCCAGGACCGCCCGGGCAGCTGCCCGGGCGGTCCTGGCGTCTCTGGACGTCAGCTCCGGTCGGTGAAGACCGGGGTGTAGGCGTCCGGGTCCGCGACCCAGGACTTCCGGCGGAAGCGCTGGAGCGACAGACCGAGCAGCGTCAGCAGCCCGGCCATCACGAGCAGACCGAGGTCACCGCCCGCGCCCGTCGTGGCGAGGGCGGTCGGGCCCGACGCCGTGACGGCGGACGCGGCGTTCGCGGTGCCGGTCGCGGCGCCGTTCGTGGAGCCCGTCCCCGTGCTCACCGGGTTGAGCACCCGGGTCACCGAGCCGCCGGTCGTCCCCGGGTCCGCAGGACCGGTCGGGCCCGTCGGGTCGGTCGGGTCCGTGGGGCCGGTCGGGTCCGTCGGGTCGGTCGGGTCCGTCGGGTCGGTCGGGTCCGTCGGCACGACGGCGGCCGTCGGGCACCCCGCGGAGGCGTCGCCCAGGAGGCCCACACCCACGCCGCAGACCGTCACGGGCACGGTCACCGGCAGGTCGACGTCCAGGTCGGGCAGCGCCCCGAGGACGCCGTCCTCGCCGAGCACGCCGTCCAGCACGCCGCCGTCGCCCAGCAGCCCGTCCTCGCCCAGCACGCCGTCGAGCAGACCGTCACCCGACGAGCCGCCGAGCAGGTCGTCCACGAGGCCGTCCTCGCCGAGCACGCCGTCCAGCAGGCCGTCGCCCTCACCGAGCAGACCGCCCCCGCGGAGGCCGTCGCCCAGCAGGTCGTCGACGAGGCCGTCCTCGCCGAGGACGCCGTCGAGCAGGCCCGAGCCGTCGGTGCCGGTCGAGCCGGTCCCGTCGCCCGAGCCCTCGCCGGCCGTCCCGCCACCGACCGTGGCGTCACCGCCCACGCCGACGGCGACACCCGACACGTCCACCGGGACGGTCACCGGCACGTCGACGTCCACCCCGGACGCCTCCTCGCCGGTCGAGCCGTCGGCGCCGCCACCGGCCGCGGGAGCCGACGGCTGCGCCGGAGCCGGCGTCACCGCCGCGTCGCCCAGGACACCGGCAGCGACTCCCGACACGTTCACCGGGACCGTCACCGGCACGTCGACGTCCACCCCGGACGCCTCCTCGCCGGTCGAGCCCCCGGCACCACCACCGGTCGCCGGGGCCGACGGCTGCGCCGCCGGGGCCGGGACCACCGTGGCGTCACCCAGGACGCCCGCAGCGACGCCCGACACGTCCACCGGGACCGTCACCGGCACGTCGAGGTCGACGTCCGCCGGGTCCGCCCCCGTGGCGGGAGCAGGCTCCGGCACAGGAGCAGGCTCCGGCGCGGGCGCCGGGTCGGCCGCCGGCGCCTGGGTCACCGCGGCGTCACCCAGGACACCGGCAGCGACCCCGGACACGTCCACCGGAATGGTCACCGGCACGTCGACGTCCACGTCCGCGGGAGCCGCCGGAGCGGGCTCCGGCGCGGTAGCAGGCGCCGGTGCAGGTGCCGGTGCCGGCTCGGGGGTGACGGCGGCGTCGCCCAGGGCGCCCACCGCGACGTCGGACACGGTCACGGGGACGTGCACGGGCACGTCGACCGCGACGTCGGGCAGGACCTCGGTCACCTGGCTCAGCGGAGCCTCGACCGACACGTCCAGTCCGAGATCGCCGAGGAGGTCGCCCTCGGCTGCGTGGGCCGCTCCGGCCCCGACGACCACGAGGCCGCCTGTGACGAGCGCTGTGCGCAGCGCGCGCCGGACGAAGGTGTGCATGATCGTTTCTCTTTCCTGCTCAGAAGTGGCTGGCGCACGACGGCGCCGGGTCGCGTCTGCCGCGCTCGGGGCGCGACGCGAGCCACGTCAGGCAGGAGAGACGGGGACCTCGAAGAAGGTCGAGGGGTGCTTCGACCGCGCGTCGTCCACGACGGCGGTCCAGGAGGAGAGCGCGGGGGCGTCGGCACCGCTGCCGACCGCCGCGAGCTCGCCGCCCGCCCCGGCGCGCTGCGCGCTGCCGGAGGGCGAGGGAGTGGTGCCGGGCCCGCCGTCGGAGGGGACGCCCCCGGGGCCGGTCGGCCCGTCGGAGGGCAGCGCCGAGCCCGGCGGTGCGCCGTTCGGTGCGACGTCGACCGCCGCCGTCCGGGCGCGCGCGTCCCTCGCGGCGACATCCTCGGGGCCGTCGCGGCCCGTCGTGGTGGCGCTGGGTGCGGCGGCCGCCGGTGCGGCGGGCAAGAGCGAGGGGACGGCGGTCACCGACGGCGCGGCCACGACGCCGCCCGGGTCGACCGCGCCCGGCGTCGACGGGACGCCGACCGACGGGTCGTCCGTGCCCGGGGTGCCCGTGCCGGGCGTCCCGGGGAGCAGAGGCGTCAGCGGCTCCAGCGGAGCGAGCGGGCCGGTGATCGGCCCGAGCACCGGGTCGGTCACGGGGTCCAGGACGTCGAGGACCGGCGTCAGCGCCTCCAGGACCGGGGTCACCGGGTCGAGCGCGGGCGAGACCGTCTCGAGCACGGGGTTCACCACGGGGGCGACCGCCTCGACGACGGGCGTCGCGGCCGGCACGACGACGTCGAGCACCGGCGTCGTCACGGGCGCGACGGCGTCGGTCACCGGCTGCACGACGGGCGCCACCGGCTCCACGACCTGCTCGACCACGGGAGCGACCGGCTGGACGACCTGCTCGACCACCGGGGCGACGGGCCGCGCGACCTCCTCGACCACCGGGGCGGCAGGGGTGACGACCTTCTCCAGGACCGGGGCGACGGGCTGGACCACGGGGGCGACGACGTCGCGCACGACGGGCTGGACCACGTCCTGGACGACCGGGTCGACGACGGTCTGCACCGTCGACGTGACGGGCGAGAGGGCCTTGCCGAGCCCGAGCGGGTCGTCCGTGGCGGACGCGCCGCCCGCGGTCGCGACGGCGAACGCGAGGCCGGCACCGAGACCGCCACCGGCGACGAGCGCGCGCACGAGCCAGCGACGGGCGGCCGGTGCGCGCCTGCCCTGCGCGTCGTGAGTCGCGTCCATCGTGTGCCCCGTGGGTCGTCGGTGCAGCGAAGGGGCGGGCCGTGGGGCCCGTCCGAGGTCACGGTAGGCACGGAAGTGTGACGCTCACCACTCGACGCGCCGGATTTCACCCGACGGTTGCCCCGAACACCAGGCCGAGCGCGTACGTGGCCGCAGCTGCGCCGAACCCGATGGCGATCTGACGCAGGGCCCGCGTGAGCGGGGACGTCCCCGAGAGCAGGCCCACCGTCGCGCCGGTCGCGAGCAGCGCGATCCCGACGAGGAGCGCTGCGACCCCGACCGCGAGGAACCCCGTCATCCCGAGGAGGTACGGCACGACCGGGATGAGCGCACCCGACGCGAAGAAGAGGAACGACGAGACCGCCGCCCCCATCGCGGTCCCGTGCGTCTCGTGCTCGTCGATGCCGGGCGGCGGCGCGATCACGGTCTGCTGGGTGTACGTGGCGAGGACGTCGGCCGCGTGCTCCTCGGCCTCGGCGGGCGCCATGCCACGCGCCCGGTAGACGAGCGCGAGCTCGTTCGCGTCCACGTCGAGGTCGGGCAGCGCCGCCGACGCCTGCGGGCTCGGCGTCGACGCGTCGAGCAGCTCGCGCTGGGAGCGCACGGACACGTACTCCCCCGCGCCCATCGAGAGGGCCCCCGCGAGCAGTCCCGCGAGCCCCGAGAGGAGCACCGTGCTGTTCGACGCGCCGGACGCCCCGATGCCGAGGATCAGCGCGAGGTTCGACACGAGGCCGTCGTTCGCGCCGAACACCGCCGCGCGGAAGGTCCCCGACATGCGGTTGCGCCCGCGCGTCGCGAGGCCGCGCACGACCTCCTCGTGGATCCGCTCGTCGGCGGCCATCCGGGGTGTCGCGTCGGCGTCGGTCGCGTACGTCGAGCGCGCCTCGGCCCGCTGCGCGAGCGCGAGCACGAACACGCCGCCGAAGCGCCGCGCGAGCCACCCGAGCGTGCGGGTGCGCCAGTCGCCGCGCAGCGGCCGTCCCGCGTCCTCGCCGAGCAGGTCGAGCCAGTGCTGCTCGTGGCGGCGCTCCGCCTCCGCGAGCGCCAGCAGGATGTCCCGCTCCTCGCCCGTCCGGCGGCTCGCGAGGTCCCGGTACACCGCGGCCTCGGCGCGCTCGTCGGCCAGGAAGCGGCGCCACCGCCGCACCTCCTGCGGGGAGGGCCGGTGCCCGACGGCGGTCGGCGGCACCGGGGTTGGCGGCACCTCGGGTGCGCCCGGGCGCGCGGGGTCGGCGGGCACGCCGGAGGGCGGCTCAGGTGTGGTGGGCATGCCTCCATGATGGCGATTTTCGGGCTCGCGGTGTTGCGCGTCGCCGAACGGGCCGTGCGGGGCGCCCCCGACCGGGGTTGCGGACGACCCCAACCTCGACCCGCGCCGGAGCGCCGTCGGGCTCCGCACGCCGGACCGGGCGCCCGGCGCCGTGGTTGGATCGGAGCATGACCACTGGAGAGAACGGACTGTCCCGTCCCGAGGTCGACGCCCCGGAGGGTCCCGCGCCCACCGAGCTCGTCGTCGAGGACATCACCGTGGGCGACGGCCCCGAGGCCACGCCCGGCGCGACCGTGAACGTGCACTACCTCGGCGTCGAGTACGAGACGGGCGAGGAGTTCGACGCGTCGTGGAACCGCGGCGAGTCGATCAACTTCCCGCTGCGCAGCCTCATCGCGGGCTGGCAGCAGGGCATCCCGGGCATGAAGGTCGGCGGGCGCCGCAAGCTCGTCGTGCCACCGGAGCTCGCGTACGGCCCGGCGGGCGGCGGGCACCGCCTGTCCGGCAAGACGCTGATCTTCGTCATCGACCTGCTCGGCGTGTCCTGACCGGCGCGTCCCGAGAGCAGCGGAGGGCCCCGGTCGTCGACCGGGGCCCTCCTGTGTTCCTGGCCGAGCCGTCGCGTTGCGGGCCGGCAGTCCTAGCTCGCGGCGCCGGGGCACGGGACGAGGTCAGGGTCCGTCTCCTCGGGCGCGCCGCCCGGCACGGCGAGCGCCGCGACGGATGCCGGGACCGGTCCGGTCGCCGGGGCGAGGGCCCGCTCGCGCCGCGCCGCGCGGAGCCGGACGACGGTGTCGACGAGGACGCCCAGCAGGATGCCCCCGACGACGCCCACCACGACCGCGAGCAGCGGGCTGTCGCCGACCCACGCGGCGGCGAGCGTCCCGATGACCACGGAGTACGTCGCCCACGTCACGGAGGCGACGGCGGACAGCGCCATGAACCGGCGCCGCGAGAACCCGACCGCGCCGGCGGTCACGTTGACGGCCGTGCGCCCGACGGGGACGAACCGCGCCCCGAGCACGACGGACGCGCCGCGCCGGTCGAGCGACCGCGTGGCCCACTCGACCGCGCGCCGCCCGCGCGCGCCCCGCAGGGCGGGCAGGGCACGGGTGCCGAGCGCGCGCCCCAGGGCGTAGGCGAGCTGGTCGCCGCACCAGGCGCCGAGCGCGGCGACCGCGAGCACGATCCCCCACGCGACCCCGCCGCCCGACTGGGCCGCGACGGCGAGCATGACGATCACCGTCTCGCCCGGGATCGGCGGGAAGAACCCGTCGCCGGCGGTCGTCGCGAAGAGCACGGGGAGCGCCCACGCAGAGTCCACGAGCGCGAGCAGCCACGACTCGACCTGTCCCCACAGCTCCACGACCCACGCGACCATGCGTCCCAGCCTCGACGGCGCCGCCCCGCCGCACCATGGGGTATCCCCCCGGTTCTCCCCTGAGGCGACCCCGAGCCCGCATCCTGGAGGGGCGGCGTCGGACACGTGCACCACGACCCTCCCGGGCGGGGGACAATGGCGCCGACGCATTCGCCTCCCCGCGCCGCAGCCGGCGGGCGGGGTCGTCCGTGATCGAGGAGCGCTGTGATCACTGTCAGCACCGACGGCTCGTGCCTGAGCAACCCGGGCGGAGCCATCGGGTGGGCGTGGATCAACCACGACGGCACGTTCGACTCCGGCGGCGCCGTGAGCGGGACCAACCAGGTCGCCGAGCTCACCGCGCTGCTCCAGGCGGTGCGCGCCCACCCGGGCGCGGAGCCGCTGCTCATCGAGTCCGACTCGCAGTACGCGATCAAGTGCGCGTCCGAGTGGGTGGTCGCCTGGAAGCGCAAGGGGTGGCGGACGGCGGGCGGCCAGCCCGTGAAGAACCTCGAGCTCGTCCAGGCGATCGACCGGGTCATCGCCGAGCGCGCGGGGCCCGTCCGCTTCCGCTGGGTGCGCGGCCACGTGGGCGACCCGTTCAACGAGCGCGCGGACCAGCTCGCGGGCCTCGCCGCCCAGGACTGGGCCGCGGGCCGCGGGGACCTCGACGGCACGCTCGTGCCCGAGCTCGGGGACCCGACCCGGTCGCCGGGCCGCGTGCCCGCACCGGGTGCGGCCGACCGTGGGGCACCCGCGCCCCGTCAGGCCGCGCCCGAGCCGGCGTGGGACATGGACACCCTCTTCGACTGACCCGTCCCGCCGAGCACGACCCTGCACCGGGTCGAGCACGAGCTTGCTGTCGTGAACGGGCTGCTACCGCCAGCAACGTCGTGCTCGACGGCCGGGTGCTGGGGAGCGGCGAGGGCGGCGGGGTCGGGCGTCGGCGGCGGGTGCGACCATGGACGGGTGACCGTCCTGCCGAGCACGGGCTGCGCGCCCGCCGAGCGCACGATCGGCGACCTCACGCAGCCCGGGCCGACGGCGCAGGCCCGCCCGACGACGCAGGCCCGCCCGACGACGCAGGCCGGCCCGACGACGCAGGCCGGCCCTCCGGCGCGACCTGGTGCGACGACGCAGCCCGGCGCGCCGCTCGCGCGGCGCTTCCGCTCGGGGCGGCCGCTCGACCTGCACCTCACGCTCGACCGGCTCGCGCGCGGCCCCTACGACCCGACGTTCCGCCGCACGCCGTCCGGCGACGTGTGGCGCACGACCCGCGCGGAGAGCGGGCCCGCGGCGTACCGGCTGGTGCAGACCGGGCCCTGCGACGTCGTCGGGCACGCGTGGGGGACGGGCGCCGCGGAGGTGCTCGACGACCTGCCCCGCCTGCTCGGCGAGGACGACGACGACACGGGCTTCGCCCCGCCCGCCGTGCTGCGCGACGCCCACCGCCGCAGCCCGGGCCTGCGGATCCCGCGCACGGGGCGCGTGCTGGAGGCGCTCGTGCCGGCGATCCTCGAGCAGCGCGTGCAGTCCGTCGCGGCGTGGCGCTCGTGGAGCTGGCTCCTGCGTCGGCACGGCGAGCGCGCGCCGGGGCCCGCGGGCGACGCCGGGATGCTCGTCGTGCCCGACGCGGCCACCTGGGCGCGCGTCCCCACCTGGGACTGGCACCGCGCGAACGTCGACCCGGGCCGCGCCCGGACGGTCGTCGCGGCGGCGCGCGTCGCCCGACGCCTCGAGGAGTGCGACCGCCTGCGCGACGTCCAGGGCGCTCCGGCCGCGCACGCGCGGCTGCAGGTCGTGCCCGGCGTGGGCGTGTGGACGGCGGCCGAGGTCGCGCAGCGGGCGCTGGGCGACGCGGACGCCGTGTCCGTGGGCGACTACCACCTGGCCAAGGCGGTGGGGTGGGCGCTCGTGGGCGAGCGCGTCGACGACGAGCGCATGCTCGAGCTGCTCGCGCCGTACGCGCCGCACCGCTACCGCGTCGTGCGGCTCCTCGAGGTCTCCGGCCGGGCGCAGGCACCGCGGCGCGGCCCGCGCCTGTCGATCCAGGACCACCGCCGCAACTGACCGGTCCCCGCCCCACGCTGGGTGCAGGAAAAAGTCGCCGGAACGTTCCGTTCCGGCGACTCTTTCACGCACTCACGGTTACTCGGAGAGCGCGCACGACCCGTCGACGCACACCGCGGCGTCGTCGGCGCCCACGAGCGTGAGGCCGGGTGCGGGCTCACGGTGCGGGGCGGCGGCGTCCGCGGCGCTCACGGTCATGAGCGTCGTGCGGCGCGGGTTCGCGATGGAGTGGTAGAGGTTCGTGGTCGTGTCCGTCATCTGAGGCCTCCTCGTGGGATTCACGGGCGCCGGTGCACGTGTGGGCCGGCGTCGGTGCGGGCTGCGTCCAGTCTGGGTGATACCGAGTCGCAGTTCCACCGCACCGGGTGTGAGATGCGTCGCTTCCACGCCGCATCCCGATGTGGTCCGGGACGCCGCGGCTCAGGCCGCGTCACGCTCCGCGACCGCCTGCTGCAGCACCTGGACGAACACCGCCGGGTCCTGCGCACCCGAGACGCCGTACCGTCCGTCGACCACGAAGAACGGCACGCCGTTGATCCCGTAGGCGCGCGCCTGGTCGATGTCGGCCTGGACGTCGTCGGCCCAGCGCCCGTCCTCGAGCGCCGCGACGACCTCGGCGCGGTCGAGCCCGACCTCGGCCGCGAGGTCCGCGAGCTCCTCGACGCGGCCGACGTGACGACCCTCCTCGAAGTACGCCTTGAGCAGCCGCTCCTTCATCTCGACCTGCTTGCCGTGCGCCTTCGCGTGGTGCAGCAGCTCGTGGGCCGTGAGCGTCTTGGTGTGCTGGAGCGCGTCGAAGTCGTAGCGCAGCCCCTCGGCCGCGGCGAGCTGCGTCATCTGCCCGAGCATCTGCTCGACCTGGGCGCGCGGCATGCCCTTGTGCCCGGCGAGGAAGTCCACCTCGGTGCCGTCGAAGTCGACGGGCGTGTCGGGCGCGAGCTCGAACGAGTGGTACTCGATGTCGACCTGCGGCCCGTCACCGGACTCCGCGAGGCGGCCGAGCGCCGTCTCGAGGCGTCGCTTGCCGACGTAGCACCAGGGGCACGCGACGTCGGACCAGATGTCGATCTTCACCGTGGGGGCGGCGGCGTCCGTCGGCGCCGGGCTGTTCGTGGTCATGTGACGCTTCAACCATCTGGGCGGCCGCGCGATTCCCGCGGCGGGCGATCAGTCCGTGCCGTGCGTCGCGCGGTACAGGTCCTGGAGCACCATGATCTCGGCCCCGTGGTGCACGAGCTCGCGGTTCATGTGCGCGACGAGGTGGGCGAACGGTGCCTGCGCGTCGATCTCCGTCGCCTGGCCGAGCCCGACCGTGAACGCTCCGTCCTCGGGCAGGCCGTCGACGCCCGCGCGCCACCGCTCGACCTCGTGCCGCAGCCCGTCGACGGCGGGCCCGACCTCCCCCGAGAAGGTCACCGCGTCCCGGCGCCGCTCGTGCGGCCCGAACGTCCACTCCCAGCGCTCGAAGAACGCCTCGGTGAGGTGCGCGACGAGCCACGCCACCGTGCGCGGCTGCGGCGAGTCCGGACCCTCCGGCCACTCCATCACCCACTCGCCCGCACCGAGCGTGCGCGGCGTGCGCTCCGACCCCCGCCGCACGACCCGCAGCGCGTCCGGGCCCGGCTCCCACTCGAGCTCCGCCTGCGTCAGCGTCGCGAGCCGGTCGCTCAGCTCGAGCCACGAGAAGCCGAGCTGTCCCCGCACGACCGCGAGCGCCGTCGGCACCGTGAGGATCGACCAGTCGAACTCCGGGCTGCCGTACGCGGTCTGCCCGTCCGCCGTCTCGTGCACCATCGCGGTTCCTCCCCCGGACCGGCGCGTCGGCGTCCCGCCGCGGCGCGGTCGCCGACGTCCTCGTCCGCGCGGTCGTCCCGACCACGCGTCCGGCCACCCTGCCGGGCCCCGCCAGACGTGTCAACGGGTGCCGCACCCACGGACCGCACCGCCGTGGTGCTGCGGGAGAATGGGGAGGCCCGCCCGTCCCCCAGGCCCGGAGTCCTCGTGCGCGTCCGCCCCCGTACCGTCCTGCTCGTCGCCACCGGGTTCGCCGTCGTCCTGCTCGGCGCGCTCGTCGTCTTCCTCACGGTGAACGGTCTCGACGGCATCCCCGACTGACCCGACCGCGCCCGCCGGTCGAGGCCCCGGCACCGCCCGGCAGGGCTGTCGCCGCGCGCCGTCCGCGCGCCGGGGTGATCCTGCTGAGGAACCCCCGCGCAGGAAGGCCGCCCCGTGACCCCGACCGCCCCCTCCCCCGACCCGCAGCTCGTCCTCGTCCGCCACGGCGAGACGGAGTGGAGCGCGAGCGGGCGCCACACGGGCCGCTCGGACGTCCCGCTCACCGTCGCCGGCGAGCAGCAGGCCGTCGCGGCCGGCGTGTGGCTCCAGGGGTGGGCCGACCGCCGGGGGCGGCGCCCCGCCGTCGTGCTCACGAGCCCCCGGGAGCGGGCGCGCCGGACCGCCGACCTCGCGGGCTTCCCCGCCGCCACGACCGACGACGACCTCGCCGAGTGGGACTACGGGCCCGTCGAGGGGCGCACCTCGGTCGCGGTCGGCGAGCAGCTCGGGCGCGAGTGGCTGCTCTTCCGCGACGGCGTGAACGTCCTCGCGGCGCCCGACGGGCACCGCGGCGAGGAGCTCGACCAGGTGGCGGCGCGGGCCGCCCGGGTGCTCGGGCGCGTCGAGCCGACGCTCCAGGACGGCGGCGACGCGGTGCTGTTCGCGCACGGCCACCTGCTCCGCGTCCTCGCGACGGTCTGGCTCGGGCTCGACCCGGCCCTGGGCGCGCGGTTCGAGCTCGGCACCGCGGCGATCTGCCTCCTCGGCTACGGGCACGGGCTGCGCACGGTCGAGGGCTGGAACCTGGCCGCGCAGGGGTAGCGCGGGTGGCACGATGCTGCCCATGGGACTGAGCGAGAAGCACCTCACCGAGGGCGAGCACGTCGTCATGGAGCTCAAGGAGCACGCCAAGGCGCTGTTCTGGCCGTTCGTGCTGCTGCTCGTGCTGGTCGCCGCCGTCGTGGTCACGGTCCTGCTCGTCCCGAACGACGTCGTCCGCTGGGTCGTGGCGGGTCTCGCGCTGGTCGCGGCGGTGGTCTGGGTGTTCGTGCCGTGGCTGCGCTGGCGCACCACGGAGTACACGGTGACGAACAAGCGCATCGCCATGCGCTCGGGGATCATCACGCGCACCGGCCGCGACATCCCGCTCTACCGGATCAACGACGTCAACTACGAGAAGGGTCCGATCGACCGGATCTTCGGCTGCGGCACCCTCGTCATCTCGGACGCGACCGACAAGCCCGGCCTGAACCTCCACGACGTGCCGGACGTCGAGAACGTCCAGGTGCGCCTGCACGACCTGCTCTTCACCGCCGACGACGGCTCCGACGACGGCGAGTGGCCGCCGAACGAGCCGCCCCGCGGCCGTCGCGGCCCCCGCATCCCGCGCGCGGAGCGCTGACGCTCAGTCCTCGATCCGGCGTCCGGCCGCGATCTCGGCGCGGGCGCGCAGCTCGTCCGTGAGCGTGACGTCGCCCTCGAGGTGGGCGGCGAGGAGGCGGCGCGCGAGCCCGGCCGCGCGCTCGGGGTCCGCGCCGCGACCGTTCCAGGCGCCGAACCAGTCGGCGAGCGTCACCCCGTGCTCGGGCCGGTAGCAGACCGTCACCGCGTCGCCCGCGCGCAGCTCGCCGTGCTGCACGACGCGCAGGTACGCGCCGGTGCGGTTCGCGACCGTGAAGCGCTTGACCCACCGGTCCTCGCCGAGGCGGCGCGCGAACGTCGAGCAGGGCGTGCGCGGCTGGGTGACCTCGAGGAGCGCGGTGCCCACGGCCCACCGCTCGCCGACGACGGCCTCCGTGACCGGGATGCCCTCCACGCGCAGGTTCTCGCCGAACAGGCCCGGCGGGACGTCGCGACCGAGCTCGCCGGCCCACCAGTCCGCGTCGTCCTGCCCGTACGCGTACACCGCCTGCTCCTCGCCGCCGTGGTTCGCGCGGTCGGCCTGCAGGTCGGCGTACAGCCCGAGCCGGCGCACCTTGACCGGCCCGGTGACGGGCCGCTTGTCGATCGCCGTGACGCCGACGGGCCCCGCGTCCGGCAGGAGGGCGTGCACGCGGCACACCGCGAGGATCTCGCCCGTGGGGGCGCTGGAGGCGAGGTCCGTGACGGGTGCGGTCCCGGTGGTCACGGCGGCTGCGGTGGACATCCCTCGATTCTCGCAGGGTCGGCCCCGGGTGCGTCACGCGAGGGCCGCGGCGGCCTCCCGCCAGCGCGCGAGGTGCTCGACGACGTCCGCCCGGCCCGGGCCCGGGAGCTCCGGCTCGTCCGTGGCCACGACCGGCTCGACCGGGTCGCCCGTGCCGCGCGCGGCGAGCAGCGCCGCGCCGACCGCGGTCGCGCTGCGGAGCCCGACGCGGTGGACAGGCCGGCCGAGCGCGTCGGCGAGGAGCCGGCGCACGAGCGGGTCGCGCGACCCGCCGCCCGTCACGACCACCGCACCCGGCTCGCCCTCCGGACGGCTCACGGGCGGTCCCGCGACGGGCGCCACGGCCGAGGCCGCGGGCGCCGGGTCGAGCAGGTCGACCGCCGCCGCGACCGCGAACACCATGCCCTCGACGGCGGCGCGCACGAGCTCGGGCCGCCCCGTGTCCTCGCGCAGCCCGGTCCACGCCCCGCGTGCGCCGGGACCGGCGACCCCGCCACGCTCCCCGGTGAGGAACGGCAGGAACGTCACGCCGCCCGCGCCGTCGGGCACGGTCCGCGCGAGCGCGAGGCCGTCGGACCAGCCCAGCCCGAGGACGCGCAGCGCCCAGCCGAGCGCCAGGCCCGCGTTCTGCACCGCCGCGAGGCGGTACCACCGCGCGGCGGGGCCGGCGCCGGTGTCCGCGAAGGTGTGCACGAGGGGGTCGAGCGCGGGCTGGGGCCGGTCGAGCGCGGCCATGACCTGCGCCCCCGTGCCGAGGTTGACGTGCAGCCCGGGCGCCCCGACGGCGAGCCGCGCGGCCGGGGTGTCCCCGCCGCCCACCACGACGGGCACCGCGGTCCCGCTCGCCGGGAACCACCGCGCGAGCCGGGCGGTCGTCCCGGCCACGGCGTCCGACGGCGCGACGCCCGGCAGGAGCCGGGCCGGCAGGTCGAGGTGCGCGACGACGTCGGCCGCCCAGGCGTCGCGGGGCACGTCCCACAGGAGCGTGCCCGCGGCGTCGGACCGGTCGGTCGTGGCGACGGGGAGCGCGAGGTCGTCGACGAGCCACGCGCGCACGACGTCCTTGGGCAGCAGCACGTGCGCCGCGCGGTCGAGCGTCGCGGGGTCGTGCGCGGCGAACCAGTCGAGCACGGGCCCGGTCATCCCGGGCACGAGGGGGTTGGCGAGCGGGGCGCGCACGGCGTCGGGCAGCGCTCGCCAGCGGTCGAGCCGGTCTGCGGCGCGCGCGTCCGTCCACAGGACGGCAGGCACGACGGCGCCCCCCGCCGCGTCCACGAGCACCGCGGCGTGCATCTGGCCGGCGACGCCGACCGCGCGCACCGCGACCTCGCCGAGCCCGGCCGCGCGGGCGGCGAGGTCGTCGAGGGCGGTGCCGAGCGCCGTCGTCCAGGTCGCCGGAGCCGACTCGGAGCGGCCGGGGCGCGGGTGCTCGACGTCGTACGCCGCCTCGGCCTCCGCGACGACCGACCCGTCCCGGCCGAGGAGGACGAGCTTGAGCCCGCTCGTCCCGAGGTCGATGCCGAGGGTGGTGCCGAGGGTGGTGGGGACCAAGGTCACGGGACCGACTCTCCCACGCCCGGGTAGCGTCGGCGGCATGAGCGCCACCCGTCCCTCGCGCTGGGAGCAGAAGACCGCCGCCGACCCCTCGCACTCCACCTGGTACGTCGAGCGCTTCCGGGCCATGGCCGCCCGGGGCGCCGACCTCGCGGGCGAGGCCCGCCTGGTCGACGCCATGCTGCCGCGCGGCTCCCGGGTCCTCGACGCGGGCTGCGGGCCGGGGCGCGTGGGCGCCGAGCTGTTCGCGCGCGGGCACAGCGTGGTGGGCGTCGACGTGGACCCCGTCCTGGTCGACGCCGCGCGCACCGACCACCCGGGACCCGACTGGCGCGTGGGCGACCTCGCGGAGCTCGACCTGCCCGCGGAGGGCGTCACCGAGCCGTTCGACCTGATCGTGTGCGCGGGCAACGTCGTGACGTTCCTCGCGCCGGGTACCGAGGTGGAGGTGCTGCGCCGCTTCCGCGCCCACCTCGCGCCCGGTGGTCGCGCCGTCGTGGGCTTCGGCACCGGTCGCGGGTACCCGCCCGAGCAGTTCCTCGCCGACGCCACGGAGGCCGGCCTGCACCTCGACCTCGCGCTCGCCACGTGGGACCTGCGCCCCTGGACCCCGGACGCCGACTTCCTCGTCGCCGTGCTCAGCGACGCGGCGCCCCGGCCGGGCGTGGCCTGAGCCGTGCCGTCCTACCGCATGACCCTCGCCGTCGGCCTCCTGCACCCGGGCGCGGACCCCGAGGCCGTGCTGCCCGCGGCCGCCGACGCGGCGCGCGCCCTCACGACCGTCGAGGCGTACGACGTCGGCGTCGTCCGTGGCGAGGCGCGCGTCACCGTGCGCTTCCTCGCCGACACGGACGCGTCCGCGCACGGCGTCGCGGACGCCGTGGAGGCGGGCGTGCGGGCCCACGCGGCGACGTCGGGCGGACGTCTGACCCGCCGCTGGGGCGCGCGCTGGCACCCCGCCTGAGCAGCGCCCGACGGCGTGTCGGTACCGTGGGCGCGCATGAGCGCCCCGGAGACCGCGATCACCGCCGACCTCGTCCGCGAGGCTCTGACGGAGCAGCACCCGGACCTCGCCGGGCTGCCGCTCCGCGAGGTCGCGGGCGGCTGGGGGAACCAGATGTGGCGGCTCGGCGACGACCTGGCCGTGCGGGTGCAGCGCATGGACCCGACGCCGGAGCTCCAGCTCAAGGAACGGCGGTGGCTGCCCGCGCTCGCGCCGCGCCTGCCGCTCCCCGTGCCGACGCCGGTGCGGCACGGCGAGCCGGGCGCGCGTCTCCCGCGGCACTGGACGGTCATGACCTGGGTCCCCGGCGAGCCGCTGGACCACGGGACGATCACCCGGGGCGAGCACGCCGCCGACGCGCTGGCGGGCTTCCTCCGGGCGCTGCACGTCGCGGCACCCGCCGACGCGCCGTCGTCCACGGACCGGGGCGCCCACCCCCGCGACGTCACGGACGGCTTCGAGGGGTTCCTGCGCGCCGTCGCCCCCGACGACGCCGCCGCCGTCCGGTCCGTCTGGGCCGACGCCGTCGCGGCCCCCGCGTGGGAGGGTCCGCCCGTGTGGGTGCACGGGGACCTGCACCCCGCGAACGTCGTCGTCGCGGACGGGACGCTCGCGGGGGTCGTCGACTTCGGCGACCTGTTCGCGGGCGACCCTGCCTGGGACCTCGCCGCCGCCTGGGTGCTGCTGCCCGCCGGCCTCGCGGCGCGGTTCTTCGACGCCTACGCGCCGGCCGACGACGCGACGGTCCGGCGTGCCCGCGGGCTCGCGGCGCTCAAGGCCCTCTTCCTCCTGCTCATGGGGCAGAACGGCGACCGCGGACTGCCCGGCGGCAAGGCCCACTGGGGTCCCGTGGGGCGCGCGGCGCTCGACCGCGTCCTCGCGGGCTGACATCTCGTCGCGCGGCGCCCTCCCCGGCTCGGCACCGCTGCCGCACACAACCTACGCAACCGTAGGTTACGGTGGCGTAGTGAACACTCTGGCGACGAGGCCGTGGACCGACCGTTACGCCCCCGGCGTCCCGACGGACGTCGAGGTCCCCGACGAGCCGGTCACGGCCGCCCTCTACCGCGCGGCCGAGCGCTGGCCGGACCGCGTCGCGGTCGACTTCTTCGGCGCGACCACCACGTACGCGCAGCTCGTGGCGCAGGTCGAGCGCGCCGCGAGCGCCCTGCACGACCTCGGCGTCCGGCGCGGCGACCGCGTCGCGCTCGTGCTGCCCAACGCGACGTCGCACGTCGTCGCGTTCTACGCGGTCGAGCGGCTGGGCGGGGTCGTGGTCGAGCACAACCCGACGTACACGGCCGACGAGCTCGCCCACCAGCTCGCCGACTCCGGCGCGAGCGTCGCGGTCGTGTGGACCAAGACGGTCCCGGCCGTGCTCGAGGCGCGCGCCCACGTGCCCGGGCTGCGGCGCGTCGTCGGGCTCGACATCGCGCGCGACCTGCCGCGCGGCAGCCGTCTCGCGCTGCGCCTGCCCGTCGCCCGGGCCCGGGCGCAGCGCGAGGCCCTGCGCACGCCGCTCCCGGCCGGCGTACCCGACTGGCACGACCTCGTCCGGCGCGCACGGGCCCTCCCCCCGGCGCTGCCGCACCCCGCCGCCGACGACGTCGCCCTCCTGCAGTACACCGGTGGCACGACCGGCACGCCGAAGGGCGCGGTCCTCACGCACCGCAACCTCGTCGCCAACGTGGTCCAGGGCCAGGCGTGGGCGTCGTTCGAGGAGGGCGCCGAGACCGTCTACGGCGTGCTGCCCTTCTTCCACGCGTTCGGCCTGACGTTCTGCCTCACCCTGCCGGCGCGCGTCGGCGCGACCCTCGTCGCGTTCCCCAAGTTCGACCCGCAGGCGTTCGTCGCCGCCCAGGCGCGGCGGCCCGCGACGTTCCTGCCCGGCGTCGCGCCCATGTTCGACCGCATCCTCACCGCCGCGGCCGACGCCCCGGGCGCGGGCTCCGACCTCACCTCGATCCGCCTGGCCTTCGCCGGCGCGATGCCCATCACGGCGGAGACGGCGCAGCGCTGGGAGGACGCGACGGGCGGCCTGCTCATCGAGGGCTACGGCATGACCGAGACGTCACCGATCTCGCTCGGCAACCCGTGCTCCGACGACCGCCGCCCCGGCACCCTCGGGCTCCCGTTCCCCAGCACCGAGATCCGCGTCGTCGACGCCGACGCGCTCGACGCCGGCGACCTGCGCGACGCCGAGCCGTCCGACGACGGCGTCCGCACCGTGCGCGGCGAGCTGCTCGTCCGCGGCCCGCAGGTGTTCCGCGGCTACTGGAACCGTCCCGAGGAGACCGCCCACCAGCTGCTCGACGACGGGTGGCTGCGCACGGGCGACGTCGTGCGCGTGGCCCTCGACGGCCCCGACGCGGGCCTCGTCACGCTCGTCGACCGCATCAAGGAGATGATCGTCACCGGCGGGTTCAAGGTGTACCCGTCCCAGGTCGAGGAGCACCTGCGCGGGATGCCCGGCGTGCGGGACGTCGCCGTCGTGGGCGTGCCGGGCTCCGGGTCCGACGAGCACGTCGCCGCCGTCGTCGTGCTCGACGACGCGGACGACGCCGCCTCGCCCCCGCGCGTCGACCTCGCCGCCGTGCGCGAGTGGGGCGAGAAGCGCCTCGCGCGCTACGCGCTGCCCCGGACGTTCGCCGTCGTGCCGGAGCTGCCGCGCTCGCAGATCGGCAAGGTGCTGCGCCGCGTCGTCCGCGAGGACCTCCTGGGCCGCGACGACGTCGAGCACCACGACGCGCCGAGGTAGAGCCCCGGTCCGCCGAGGTAGAGGCGTGGTCACCACCACGCCTCTACCTCGCGCGACCAGCGCTCTACCTCGCGGGACCGGGGCTCTACCTCGCGGGACCGGGGCTCTCCCTCGGGGGCCGGGCGCCTGTTCGGCGTGGGGGCGGGGTTCGCCGTAACCTGGCACACGTCGTCGGCGACGTCCGCGACGCAGTCGGGCGGGCACCGGCGCTCTCCCACCCCGTCGCCCCGAGGAGGCCACGTGCCCGAGCCCGTCACCGCTGCCCCCGCCCCGGCAGCCGCCGCCCCGCTACCGCACGTCGTGGTGGTCGGCGCCGGGTTCGCCGGGCTCGCCGTCGTCAAGGGGCTCGCCAAGGCGCCCGTGCGCGTGACGCTCGTGGACCGCCGCGTCTACAACACGTTCCAGCCGCTGCTCTACCAGGTCGCGACGGGCGGCCTGAACCCCGGCGACGTCACCTACTTCCTGCGCGGGCTGCGGCTCAAGCAGAAGAACGTGCGGGTCGTGCACGAGCACCTCGTCGGCATCGACCACGAGGCGCGCCGCATCCGCCTCCTCAACGACGAGTGGGTCGACTACGACTACCTCGTCGTCGCGAACGGCGTCACGGCCAACTTCTTCGGCACCCCCGGCGCCAAGGAGAACTCGTTCCCCATGTACTCGCGGTCCCAGGCCATGAAGATCCGGGACACGCTCTTCATCCGCCTCGAGAAGGCCGCGGCGAACCCCGGCAAGGACGAGGGGCTGCGGGTCGTCGTCGTCGGCGGCGGCGCGACGGGCGTCGAGGTCGCGGGGGCGCTCGCGGAGCTCCGCACCGCGGGGCTGCGGCCCGCCTACCCGGAGATCCACGGCGACGCGTTCGAGGTGAAGATCGTCCAGCGCGGCGGCGAGGTGCTCAAGTCGTTCCACCCGAGGCTGCGCCGTTACGCCGCGGAGGAGCTGCGCCGTCGCGGCGTCGGCCTGCACCTGGGTGCCGGGGTCGCGGAGGTGCTGCCCGACGCCGTCGTCCTCACCGACGGCACGCGCATCCGCTCCGACCTCACGGTGTGGTCGGCGGGGGTCCACCCCCACGAGGAGGTCGACGACTGGGGCCTGCCGCGCGGCGAGGGCGGGCGCGTCGTCGTCGGCGACGACCTCCAGGTCGAGGGCCTGCCGGGCGTGTTCGCGGCGGGTGACATCGCGATCTCGCCCGCCGGGCTGCCGCAGCTCGCGCAGCCCGCGATCCAGTCGGGCGAGCAGGTCGCGCGGAACATCGAGGCGCTCCTGGCCGGGCGCCCGACGACGTCCCTGCGGTACTTCGACAAGGGCACCATGGCGGTCATCGGCCGGCGCGCGGCGATCGCCGAGGTCGTGGGGAGGCTGCGGCTCACGCGCGGCGTCGCGTGGCTCGCGTGGCTGTTCGTCCACATCATGGGGCTCATCGGGCCGCGCAACCGCCTCACGACGCTCGCCGGTCTGGTCACGCGCTACGGCTTCCCGTTCCACCGTCGGCCCATCCCGATCGTCGGCGACGTGCCGACCGTCCGGCCGCCGAAGCGCACCGGCACCGGCCGCCCCTGACGCCCGACGGCAGCCCGCGCGCAGGCCGACCGGGCACCCGTCGCGTACCCTCGATCACGCAATCAGTTTCAGGGGGCAACCGGGGGCGGTGCAGTGGCAGGACGTATGACGGACCCGTCGGCGATGACGGACCGGACGAGCACCAGGAAGCACGACGACGGGACGCGCGACGCCGCGCGGCCGCGGGTCGTGGGAGCACCGCGACGCGCACGGGCGGTCGTGCTCGCCGTCGTGGCCGTGACCGCGCTCGCCGGGTGCCGCGTGGACGGGCTGCCGGGCGGCCCGGGGAGCCCGTCGCCGTCGCCCACGTCGCACCCGACGACGACCCCCACCTCCGAGCCGACCGTCGAGCCGACGCCGAACCCGACCGGAGAGCCGACAGGCGGCCCCGGTGAGCCGGGCAGCTCGGACGGGGTCGAGGTCTCGGTCGAGATCGAGCCGGCGTTCTCCATGCCCAACCTCGTCGAGACGCGGCTCAAGCAGGCGCGTGCCGACCTGGAGAAGCGCGGGGCGGTGACGGTCGTCGTCGTCGACGCGCGCGACGCGCGGGCCGGTGCCCTGCCCGGCGCGGCCAACGGCTGGACGGTGTGCGCGCAGGACCCGGAGGGCGGGGACCTCGTGCGCGCGTCGCAGACCGTGACGCTCGACGCCGCCCCGAACGCGAAGCAGTGCCCGTGACGCGCCCCTGACCGGGTCCCGTCACACCCGGGCCCGGGCCGCCCCGGGTGGCGGCGCGGACGACGACGGAGGACGGTGGACTCCCACTCTCCACAGACAGGAGTCCGCCGCATGAAGATCGCCCTCGTCGGTGCCCACGGCAAGGTGGGCCGGCTGCTCGTCCCGATCCTCGTCGACCACGACGCGACCGTCACAGGGATCGTGCGCGCCGAGGAACAGCTCCCGCTCGTCCGCCGGCTGGGCGGCGAGCCGCTCCTGCTCGACGTCGAGCACGCCTCGACCGAGGAGATCGCCGCCGCGCTCGACGGGTTCGACGCCGTCATGTGGTCGGCCGGAGCCGGCGGCGGGGACCCCGAGCGGACGTACGCCGTCGACCGCGACGCCGCCAGTCGCACCATGGACGCGGCCGTCGCGGCCGGGGTGCCGCGCTACGTCATGGTGTCGTGGATCGGGTCGGTGCCCGACCACGGCGTCGACCCGGACTCGAGCTTCTTCGCCTACGCCGACGCCAAGCTCGCCGCCGACGACCACCTGCGCGGCACCGACCTCGACTGGACCGTCCTCGGCCCGGGCACGCTCACCGACGACGACCCGACCGGGGCGATCCGCGTCGTCGGCGACGGCCCGGACGGCCTCGACGGCGCGGACGACGTGCCCGACGGCGCGGCCTCCCGCGTCTCGCGCGCGGACGTCGCGATGGTGGTCGCCCAGGCGCTGCGCACGCCGTCGACCGTCGGGCGCTTCATCCGCTTCACCGCGGGCGACACCCCGGTCCTCGAGGCGCTCGACCGATAGCCGTCAGCGCCCGAGGCGCCGGCCCACCCGCTCGCGCAGGTCGAGCGCCGTGCGGCGCCACGTCGCCGCGCGCGCCACGACCGACCCGACGCTCGTGTCCTCGGCCCGCACATGCACGACGTCGACCCCGCGCTCCGCCGCCGTGCGGACGAGCGTGTCCGTCGCGCCGCGCAGCGCGAGCTGGAGCAGGACCGACGTCGTGCTGGCCTGCGCCTCGCCCGTCCCGAACCGCCGCCGGTAGACGACCTGGGTGACCACGCGGTCGAACATCCGGTCCGGTGGCGCGTCCGCGTCGGCCACGTCCGCGCTGCCGTCGGGCCGGTCTGCGGCACCGCCCTCGGTTCCGCACGCGCCGAAGAGCGCGTGCGTGTCGGCGAGGACGTCGTCACCGTCCGCGTCCGGCGGCAGCACGGCGAGGTAGAGCGAGAGCAGGAGCTCGCTGATCTTGCCCAGCACCCACGCCCGGCCGGGCAGCGGGGGCAGCGCCACGACGTACTGCGCGAGGTTCACCTCCAGCGCCTCGGCCGACAGGCACGTCCACGCGGGCGCCGTGCGGACCTCGACCACGCGGTCCCAGTCGACGTCCTTGCCGTCCAGGCCGACCCGCCGAGGGCCGATCGTCACGGCGCCGAACCGGTCGAGCAGCGCGAGCGGCGCCGTCGCGAACCGCGGCACGTACGGGACGAGCCGCACGACCCCCTGGACCGACACATCCCACTCGCGTTCGAGCGGGTACGTCGGGCGGGGGTAGGCGGCGATCACGCGGCGCACCCACTCCGCGACGACGTCGTCGAACCCACCGTCGGCCGCAGCGGCGTCGGGCAGGCGACCGTCCGCGCCGTCGGTCACGGCAGCGTCGTCCGCGAGCGCCTCGACGAGCGCGTCCTCCAGCGCGGTGTCGAGATCAGGTCCGGGGACCGCCTCGGGCGCCGGGTCGCCGTCGTCGCGCCGCGCACGACGGCCGGGGAGCGCGCCGGGGAGCGAGAACGAGGACCGCGGGAGCGTGGGTCGCGGCAGCGCCCAGAGGGCAGGGACGCGCAGGAGACGTCTCTCGCCGAGCAGCCGCGCGAGGGTGCTGCGCCCGTCGCCCGACGTCGTGCCCGGCAGGTCGGGGCCCTGTCCCGGCTCGTCGTCCGTCGTCGTCAGGAACGGTTCCTTCGCCATGTGCCCCCCGTCCGTCGCGCCTCCCGACGGCGCACCGCGAGCCAGCGTAGACCGGGCGGGGCCGCCCTCCCGTGGAGGACGGCCCCGCCCGTCAGGTCGACGCGGAGGCGTCAGCCGCAGTCGATCGCGTCGTACGCCACGTCGTACCGCTGGTACACCGGGTCGCCGCCGCGCCACTGGTAGGCCGCGACCGTCGCGGTGCCCGCCGCGACCGACGACGCGCGCGTGCTGAACGACTGGTACGCGTTCTTGTCCGGCGCGAGGGCGCTGAACTTCTTCTCGCCGAACGGCGTGACGAGCCGGACGTCCGCGGGGGCGTCCTCGCCGTTGGCGCCGCGCACGGCGACGTACGCCGTGCCGTTGAGGCACCGCGCCTCCGCCTCGACGGCGTCGATGCGCGGGTTGCCCACGCCGTTGATCGCGAACGTGTCCTCGGACAGCGCCGCGACGGCGTGCCCGATGGCCCGCGACATGATGTCGAGCGCGGTCGCGTCGACGTTGTCGATCGTGTCCGCCGGCGAGTGGTAGTTCGGGTCGTAGAAGATGCCCTCGGTGCCGCCGAACATCGCGACCTCCTCGGCCGTCTTCGAGCCGTCCGCGCCGGTGAACAGGCCCGACGCCGGGACGCCGTTCTCGATGAACGCCTGGTAGTCGGAGCGGCCCGAGAACTCGGTGTCGACCCAGGGCTGGTCGATGCCGTCGAAGTAGTCGGTGAAGACGGCCTCCGTCTCGGCCGAGCCCGGCGGGACCTCGACCGGGGCCGGGTAGGTCGACTCGTTCGCGTCGTACACGCCGATGATGTAGTTCGGCGAGCCGACCATGTCGAAGTTGAGGTACGTCGCGATGTCGTCGAGCGCCGCCGGGTCGTTCGCGGCGAGGTCGCTCACGTAGTGGGTCGAGCCGCGCAGGCCGACCTCCTCGGCGCCCCACCACGCGAACCGGACCGCGTTCTCGACGTCCTGGCCGCCGTCGGTCGCGGCCGCGAGCTGGACCGCGACCTCGAGGATCGCGGCGGAGCCGGAGCCGTTGTCGTTGATGCCCGGGCCGTCCTCGACGCCGTCGAGGTGCGCACCGACCATGACGACGTTGTGGTCGCGCCCGCCCGGGGTCTGGGCGAGCACGTTGAACGTCTCGAACTCCTCGACGTGGGTCTGCAGGTCGTAGGTCGCGACCGGCTCCGCGCCGCCCGCGATCGCGGCGAGGATCTGCTGGCCCGCGGCCTGCGTGATGCCCACCGTCGGGACCCACGCGTCGTTCTCGGCGCCGAGGGTCGGGCTCAGCGCGCCGTCGGTGTTGTTGTACAGGATCACGGCCGCCGCACCGGCCTGCGCCGCGTACAGCGCCTTGTCAGCGAACGGGCACGAGCCGCGGCTGATCAGCGCGACCGCGCCGCTCACGGCGACCCCGTCCCACGTGTCCGGGGTGCAGCCCTGGACGAGCGCGTCGGCGGGCTGCACGATCGGGCCCGTGACGCCGTCGTCCGGGGTGTCGGGCGCGAACTCGGCCGGGTAGACGTCCGACGTCACCTCGACGCCGGCCGCTGTGAGGGACAGCTCGTCGGTCTCCAGGTCCTCGAACGTGAAGTACTGGCGCTCGGGCTCGTAGCCCGCGGCCCGCAGGGCGTCCTCGACGTAGACGGCGCTCGCCTCGTAGCCGGGCGTCTCCAGCGCGCGGTTGCCGCCGTTGGCGTCCGCGATGTCCTGGAGGTCCTGGAGCCGCTGCATGACCGCGTCGCCGGTGACGAGGTCCTCGAGCGGGGGCGGTGCCGCGGCGGCCCGCAGGCTGCCGGCGGCCGTGCCGGACGCGGCGCCGAGAGGCTCGGCGCCGACGGGAACTGCGGTCAGCGCCGCGAGCACGAGGCCCGCTACCGCTGCGGACGGGACGATCGTTCGTGGTCTCACGCATCCTCCTCGACAGTGGCCCCCGCGGACCACCCCCGGTCGTGTCGGGGTGCGGCCGAGTCGCACACGAGACGCGACGCTGCGGAGGCTCGTGTGCTCGCGAGCGTATGCCTCCCGGGCCGCGCGCGGAACCCCCGGGCGGCACGAGCGTGAGGAGTTCACACGACCGTAACGGCCGCGGCGCCGGAGCAGGTCGTGGGCGACGTCGGGCAGACTGTGCCCGTGCCCGGATTCGCCGTCGTCGACCTCGAGACCACGGGGTTCTCGCCCCGCCTCGGCGACCGCGTCGCCGAGGTCGCGGTCGTCCTCGTGGACGACGCCGGTCGCGTCGAGGACGAGTGGTCCACCCTGGTCAATCCCGAGCGCGACCTCGGGCCGCAGCACGTGCACGGCATCGCCGCGGCGGACGTCGCGCTCGCGCCGACGTTCGACCGCGTCGCGCCCGCGCTCCTGCGCCTGCTCGCCGGGCGCGTGCTGGTGGCCCACAACGCGGCGTTCGACACGCGCTTCCTGCGCGCCGAGATCGGGCGCGCCGGGATCGCCGCGGCCATCGACCCCGTCGCGTGCCTGTGCACGCAGCAGCTCGCGAGCCGCTACCTCACGGGCTCGCGGGCACTGGCCGCGTGCTGCGCGGCCGTCGGCGTCGTGCACGACGGCGTCCACTCGGCCCTGGGCGACGCGCGCGCCACCGCGGGGCTGCTCGGGTATTACCTCGACGTCGCGTCCGACGACGAGTGCTGGGCCGTCGCGCGCGCCGCGGCGGACGGCGTCCGCTGGTCGCTGCCCGCCGTCCTGCCCGGTGCCGAGCCGGTGCTGCGCGGCACCAGCCGCGCCCGCGGGCACTGGCTCGCGGCGCTCGCCGACCCTCCCGCCGTTCCGGACCCGTCTCCGCCCGGCGCCCCGGGAGCGGACGCGCGGCGCGACGTGAGCACGTACCTGCGCCTGCTCGACGAGGCGCTCCTCGACCGCTACGTCTCGCACGCCGAGCGGGCCGCGCTGCTCGCGGAGGCCCGGCACGCCGGGCTCGACCGCGCGACGGTCGAGGCCCTGCACCGCGACTACCTGGCCGCGCTGGCCCGGGCCGAGCTCGACGCGCTCGACGGGACGACCGCCACGGGCGATCGCGACGACGGCGCGGCGCTGCGCGACGACCCGGCGCTGCACGAGGTCGCGGGGCAGCTCGGCCTCGACGCCGACGACGTCGCGGGAGCCGTCGAGGCGGCGCTCGGGACGCGCCTGTTCGACGCGGTCGCGGACGTCGGGGCCCCGGGCACCGCGGCACCGGGGGCCGCCGCCCTGGGCGCCACGGTCCCGGCCCGACCCGCGTTCGTGCTCGCCGCGGGCGACGAGGTCGTGCTCACCGGCTCGATGTCGCGGACGCGGGAGGCCTGGGAGCGCGACGTCCGCGCCGCGGGCCTCTCCCCCTGGCCCTACGTCACGCGCCGCACGCGGCTCCTCGTCGCCGCCGACCCCGACTCCCTCTCGACGAAGGCCCGCACCGCCCGCCGCTACGGCGTCCCGGTCGTCACCGAGGCGGCGTTCGAGCGCCTGCTCGCCGTTTCCGGTGCACGGGCAGCGTGAACTGCGACCGGTCCCGTGCGGGACAGTCTCACGGGCACGTCTCGTCGAGCTTGACCGCCGCCAACGTCACCACCGTCGAGATCGGTACCACCGCACCCGGCGCCGGGTCCTGCGCGCAGACTGTCCAGTTCGAGTCGTCGATCGCGAGACGCTCCAGACCCGTCGCGTCCTGCTGATCCATCACGTAAGAGTCCATGGTCTGCAGCAGGTCCTGGGCATCCTGGAGGTTCTGGCCGACCACCGCCGGCATGGTGAACGTCTGCTCCGTGGCGCCGGTGGCACCGGAGCCCGCGTCAGCCGTCGTGGGCTGCTCCGGAGCGCTCTCCTCGGCCATTGTGGGCTCTGGTCCCGTGCCCTGCGCCTCCGCTTCTTGCGTCTCGGTCACCGTCACCGTCGCGGGTTCCGCAGGGCTTCCCGTGCACGCCGTGAGCGACACCATCGCCACCCCGACAAGACCCCAGAATCGTCGTTTCATCATTCCCCCTCGCCAGCCTGACCTCCAGAGTCCCCCAGCCTTCGTGGCCGCGGACAGGGCCGAGCGGGTGAATTGCTGCTCGGCCCTCACGAACGTGGCCAGAGCACGGCGGCCCCCGGGGTGCGACGCTGGGAGTCATGACCACGCGCGGCACGGGAGACGGCATGACCGACGACGCGCTCGACGTCGACGCGCTCGTCGACGGCCTCTTCGCACTCCCGCTCGAGCAGTTCGTCGTGGCGCGCACGGCCGCCGCGAAGCGGGTCAAGGCGTCGGGCGACGCGGTCGGTGCGGAGCGCGTCGGCCGGCTCACGAAGCCGACGGTGGCGGCGTGGGTCGTGAACCAGGTGGCGCGCGAGCGGCCGGACGACGTCGCCGCGCTCGTGAGCCTCGGGGACGAGCTGCGCGACGCGACGGCCGACCGCGACCGCACCCGCCTGCGCACGCTCGACCGGCTGCGGCGCGAGCGGGTGGAGCGCGTCGTCGGGGAGGTGCGCGACGCCGGCGAGATCGCGGGCCGTGCGGTGTCCGGGACGGCGGTCGACCGGCTCGCGGAGACTCTCACGGCAGCGGTGATGGACCCCGACGCGGGCGCGCTCGTCCGAGCAGGCCGGTTGTCGCAGGCGCTCCAGCACGTCGGGTTCGGGATCGTCGACGAGGGCGGCGAGCCGGCCGACGTCGTCGAGCTGCGCGCGCGCACGGGCGCAGTCACGGACGGCGGCGGGACGACCGACGGCGACGAGGAGCCCCCGGCCGACGCCGAGGAGGAGGACGCCCAGGAGGCGGCCGAGCGCGAGGTCGAGGAGAGCGCGGCCGAGGTCGACCGGCTGGAGGCCGAGCGCGACGACGCCGACACCCGCGCGCGCGAGGCGGGGGACGCCGTCGGGCAGGTGGAGGACGAGCTCGCCCGCGTCGAGGACGAGCTCGCGCGGCTCGCCGACGAGCGCGAGGCGCTGCGCGCCCGCCTGAGCGACGCGCGGGACGCGGAGTCCGCCGCGCGGGAGGCGCTCGACGCGGTCGACGAGCGGCTCGACGCCGCCGAGGAGCGCGCCGCGGCCGCGCGCAAGGCCCGCCGGGCGGCGCGCCGCCGCTGAGGCCGTTCGTCGTGCGCGAACTCGGGACTGAGCGGGACACGCTCAAGGTTGCACAGGTCAGACGCCACGGCCCCCGTGGCACGACCGACCTGGAGGACCACCATGATCAGCACCTACACCGTGGCGCCGTTCCGTCCGCTCCCCACCGAGCGGCTCGTGCGCCAGCTCTGGACGCGCCCGTCCGGCGCGGGCGTCGCCCCCACGGGCTTCGCGCCCGCCGCCGACGTCTACCGCGAGGGCGACGACCTCGTCGCCCGCTTCGACCTGCCGGGCGTCGACCCGGAGCGCGACGTCACCGTCGAGCTCGAGGGTCGCCGGCTCGTCGTCCGCGGCGAGCGTCGTGACCAGCGCGTCGTCGAGGCTCCGGCCGAGGAGGCGGCCGACGACGCCGAGCAGGCCGAGGGCGAGCAGCCCGCGGCGGGCACCGACGAGGCGGCCGAGGCCGCCCCGGCCGGGCGCCGCGTCCGCGAGGTCCGGTTCGGCGAGTTCCGCCGCACCGTCACCCTGCCGAAGACCGCGGAGGCCGACGCCGTCCGCGCGTCCTACGACGCGGGCGTGCTCACCGTGACCGTCGCCGGCGTGTTCGCCGGCCGCGCTCCCCAGCGCATCGAGGTCACGCGCGCGGCCTGACGCCGCACCGCCGGCGCGACGCCCGACGTCGCGCCGGCCCTCCGACCCGGCCGCGCACGCCCCTGCGCGGTCGGACGGCGGGGCCGGCACCCTCGTGGTGCCGGCCCCGACCGCTCTCTCGCACGGCTCACGGGACCGACGTCCCCGACCGGGCGTCTGACGTCCTTTCACCCCGTCACGCCCTCCCCGAGGCGGCTGACCGCGCGTTAGCGTTCACCTCACACCCCCAGGAGGGTTCGGTCGTGCCCGTCGACGTCGACGCGGCGACCGCGAGACGAGGACGACGCATGGCCCTGAGATTCAACGCCCCTCCCGGGTGGCCGATGGCCCCCGGGGACTGGCGCCCCGAGCCGGGCTGGACCCCGGACCCTGCCTGGCCGTCCGCGCCCGAGGGTTGGACGTTCTGGGTCGAGGACACCACCACCGCACCGTCGACCGGGGCCGCGCGGCCTCGACGCGGGCGCCGGGCGGCCCTGCTGACCGCAGCGGGCGTCGCCCTGTTCGTCGTCGGGCTGCTGGTCGGACAGGGCAACTCGGGCCGGGCGCTCGACGAGGCGAGGACCCTCGTCGCGCAGGCGGCCGACGAGCAGGACGCGGTCGAGGGCGAGCGCGCCGAGCTGGACGCCGAGCGGACCGCGCTCGAGGAGCAGACGGCCGCCGCACAGGCGACCCAGGCCGAGCTGGACGAGCGGGCGACGGCGCTCCAGACGTCGGAGGCCGATGTCGCGGCGCGCGAGGGTGCGGTCGCGACCGTCGAGGCCGACCTGGCGACCCGGGTGTCCGACGTCGAGGGCCGCGAGGCGGCCGTCGCCCAGGCGGAGGCGGCCGCCGCCGCGGCCCGCTCGACCCAGCAGTCCCGGCCCAGCGCCCCGGCCGGGGTCGCGGACACCGGGGGCAGCACGTCCACGTACTACCAGAACTGCGACGCGGTGCGGGCCGCCGGCGCGGCTCCGCTGCTCCGTGGCGAGCCGGGCTACGCCCCCAAGCTCGACCGCGACGGCGACGGCGTCGCCTGCGAGTAGGTGCGTCAGCCTTCGGTCGCGCCTGCGCGGCCGAGGAACGACCGCAGCGCCTCGGTGACGAGCGCGTGGTCGTCGCCCTGCGCGAGCCCGGACACGGTGACGACGCCGACGATCCCGACGCCCTCGACCCGGACGGGGAACGCGCCGCCGTGCGCGGCGTACTCCTGGAGCGGGAGGTCGTGCTTCTCGTTGAACGACGTCCCCGTCGCCCGTGCCCGCAGGCCCACGAGGTACGACGACGCCCCGAACCGCTCGACGACCCGCACCTTGCGCTCGACCCACGTGTCGTTGTCCGGCGTCGTGCCCGCGCGCGCGGCGTGGAACACCTGCTGCGGCCCCTTGCGGACGTCGATCGTCACGGGCAGGTCGCGCTCGTCGGCGAGCTCGACGAGGAGGCAGCCGAGCCGCCACGCGTCGTCGTGCGTGAAGGTGCGGAGCACGAGGTCGCGCTCGTCCGCCTCGACGGAGGCGACGAGGGCGGCGAGGTCGTCGGGCGTCGTCATGCGGTCATCGTGGCACGATCGCGACGTGACGACGACGCCCGTTCCCCGCCCGGCAGCCCCCGACCCGCTCGACCACGGCCTGCTCGACCGCGCGTCGGGGGTGCTGCTCGCGCAGGCGGCGGGCGACGCGCTCGGCGTGCCGTACGAGTTCGCGCAGCCGCCCGGGCCAGGGCACCGCGACGAGGTCGCGGTCATGCGCGGGGGCGGGCTCGGCCCGTACGCGCCCGGCGAGTGGAGCGACGACACCCAGATGTCGGTGTGCGTCGCGCGCGTGACCGCGGCGCACGACGTCCTCTCCCCCGTGCCCGACGCGTTCGGGGCGACGCCGCTCGACGACGTCGCCGCCGCGTTCGAGGCCTGGCGCACCGGGGGCGCGTCCGACGTCGGGACGCAGACCGCCGCCGTGCTGCGCGACGCCGCCGCCCGCCGTGGTCCCGCCGCGACTCGGCTGCGCGAGGCGTCCGCGGCGCTGCACGCGGCGACCGGCCGCACCGCCGGGAACGGCGCGCTCATGCGGACGGGCGTCGTCGGGCTCGTCGCGCTCGACGACCGGGACGCGACCGCCCGCGCGGCGCGCGCCGTCGCGGAGATCACGCACACCGACCCGCTCGCCGCCGAGTCGTGCGTGCTGTGGTCGGAGGCGGTGCGCGTCGCGGTGACGGAGCAGCGGCTCGACGTGCGGGCCGGTCTCGACCTGCTCGACCCGGAGGCCGCGGCGCGCTGGTCGGCGTGGGTCGCGGACGCGGAGTCCGCCCGGCCCGAGGCCGACCTCCGGCAGAACGGCTTCACGGTGACCGCGCTCCAGGCGGCGTGGCGCGCGATCGCGACGACGTCCCCACCGGAGCGCTCGCGGTTCGCGGGTCGGGACCACCTGGTGGCGGCGCTCCAGGCCGCGGTCGCCGTCGGCGGCGACACCGACACCGTCGCGGCGATCGCGGGCAGCCTCCTGGGCGCGCGGTACGGCGCCCGCGCGGTGCCGGACGAGTGGTCCGCGGCCGTCCACGGCTGGCCCGGGATCGGCCGCCGCGTGCTCACGGCGCTGGCGCGCCGCACCGCCCAGGGCGGCCTCGTGCGCTCCGAGGCGCTCGTCCTGCCCGACGGCGACGCGCGCCCCGTGCAGCACTGCCCGCTGTGCGGGACGCTGCTCCGCGAGAACCCCCGCTACCCGCGTCACGTGTGCGGGTGGTGCGCGCAGGACGTCACCGACGAGGCGGATCGTCCCGTCGTCCTGGCGAACGCGACCATCACGGGCGGGTACACCGCACAGCGCCCGGACGGCTCGCCCGCGTCGGCCGAGGTGCTCGCGGGGAGGGTCTGGATCGACGGCGTCGCGCTCCGCGCGCAGGAGGCCCGGTTCGGCGGGGTCGTCGTGCAGCCGCTCGGCGACCCCGCCTGAGCCGGCAGCGCGCTCGCGCTCCAGGCCCGGGGGCGTGGCCTCCGCCGCAGGAGACCCTGGAGGGCGACGTCGGCGGGGACCCCGGGTCCGTGGGTTCCGCCGCAGGTCAGGGTCCGCGCGGCGACGACCGTCGGACCACCGTGGCGGCGTCGGACCCGTGGTGAGACGCGCTGTCACCGTAGGGAGCGGGGACGGCTCGCACGCGTCGTCGCGGTGAACGCGCGGCGACCGACCGGCGAACAGGGCGCGTCGTGCCCCGGTCAGCGCCCGACGACGTCCCGCACGTGCTCGGACGCGGGAGCCGCGAGGGTCTCGCGGATCCGCTCGAACAGCGCGACGCTCGCCGTCCCCGGCCAGTCCGCGGGCAGCGCGTCCGAGGGCAGCCCGGGGTCGGCGTACGGGATCGGCCGCCAGTCGTCGACGGCGCGGACCCACCGTGCGAACGCGGCACGCGGCGAGCCGTCGTCCGCGGCACGCGGCGAGCCGTCGTCCGCGGCGGGCGGGCCGCCGTCGGGCACCGCGCCGAGACCTGCCCGGGAGGCATCGTGCCGGGCGAGGAACGCGCGGTGCAGCGCCGCGACCCGGTCGAGGTCCCACCAGCGCGCCGCCGCGTCCGCGAACGACCCCGCGAGGCGCGGCGCCCCCGCGAGGAACACCGTCGCGGCGTCGCGGACCTCCAGCGCCACGAGGATCTCCTCGACCTCGTCCACGAGGTGACCGGGCGTGATCCACAGCCCGTCCGCGACGCTCCCGGCGCCGATCCACGCGAGGTGCCGGCGCAGCTGGTGCCGCGCGTCGCGCCGCTCCTCGGGCAACGAGTACGACACGAGGCACCACGGGTCGCCGCCGCCCTGCTGCCGGTAGCCGAAGATGCGCCGGTCACCGCGCGCGAGCATCGGCCCGGCGTCGGGCGCGAGCCGGTACCCGGCGCGGCCGTCGTCGAGCGTCTCGCGCACGAGCAGGCCCTTGGCCTTGACGCGCGAGACCGCGCTGCGCGCCCCCGCGGGCGGCACGCCGAGCGCGCCGAGCAGGTCGACCAGGTCCGCCACCGCGACCGCACCGCCCAGGTCCCGGACGTACAGCCCGACGACGGTGCGCAGCAACGACGTCGTGCTCCCGGGCCGGGAGTCGAGGTCGTCGAGGATCACGCGGACCCGGCCGTGCCGGTCGTGCGGCCGCCGAGGACCTCGGCCAGGGCGTCGCGCACCGCCTCGACGCCGACGCGCACCTCGTCGAAGCTCGTCGAGAGCGGGGACAGGCCGAGGCGCAGGCCGTTCGGGCGGCGGAAGTCGGGGATCACGCCGCGCTCCCAGAGCAGCGGGAGCGTCGCCTCGAACGCGTCGTGGTCGACGGTCACGTGGCTCCCCCGGCGCTCGGGGTCGCGCGGCGACGCGTACCGGGCACCGAGCGGGAGCAGCAGGTCGTCCACGAGGGCGGTCGCGTGCTCGGTGAGCGCGACGGACTTGGCGCGGACCGCCGCCATCCCGGCGGCGTCGACGAGGTCGAGCATGTCCTGCATCGCGAGCATCCCGACGATCGCGGGCGTCCCCGAGAGGAAGCGCCGGACGCCGTCGTGCGGCGCGTACGCCGGACCCATCTCGAACGGCGCCGCGCTCCCCATCCAGCCCTGGATCGGCTGGGTGAGCGCGCCCTGGAGGTCGGCGCGCACGTAGCCGAACGCGGGCGCGCCGGGACCCCCGTTGAGGTACTTGTACGTGCAGCCCGCCGCGAGGTCGACGCCCCACACGTCGAGCTCGACGGGGACCGCGCCCGCGGAGTGGCACAGGTCCCACAGGACGAGCGCCCCGGCATCGTGCGCGAGGGTCGTGATCGCGGCGGCGTCGCTCACGTACCCCGACCGGTACGCGACGTGGCTGAGCAGCACGAGCGCGGTGCGGTCGGAGAGGACCTCCGCCACCTGCTCCGGGGTCACGCCGCCGTCGTGGTCGGGCGTGATCCGCCGCAGCGTCGCGCCGTGCTCGCGCGCGACGCCCTCCAGCACGTACCGGTCCGTCGGGAAGTTCCCGGCGTCGAGCACGATCTCGTCGCGACCCGCGACCTGCGGCGCCGAGAGCGCAGCGCGCACGAGCTTGTAGAGGATCACGGTCGTCGAGTCCCCGACGAACGTCTGGCCCGCCGCCGCGCCGAGCGTCACCGCGCCGATCCGGTCGCCCAGCGTCAGCGGGAGCTCGTACCACTCCTCGTCCCAGCCGCGGATGAGCCGCGCTCCCCAGACGTCGGTCGCGAACCGCGCGAGCCGCTCGGCCGACGCGCGCGTCGGCCGGCCGAGCGAGTTCCCGTCCAGGTAGGCGGTCACCTCGTCGGACGCGACGAACGCGTCGCGGAACCGCGCGAGCGGGTCCGCCGCGTCGAGCGCGGCCGATCGCGTGGCGTGGTCGGTGGTCGTGGCGTCGGTCGTGTGGGTCATCGCCGGTCCTCCGGGGTGCGGGGTGCGCGCGGCGCACCGTGGGGCTCGGGTCGCGCCACGACGACGGCGCGCGCGAACCACGCGGCCACGTCGTCGGGGTCGTCGAGGTCGGGCGGGTCGCCGGGGACCCAGGTCGCGGCGCCGTCAGTGTCGGGTACGGCGCCGTCGTGCGCGATCGCACCGAGGAGCGCGTGCGCGTCGAGTCCGGCCTCCGCGAGCGCCCGCAGCTCACGGGCGTTCACACCGGGCGGGAGCGGGCCGTTGCCGAGGTCGGTGCCGTAGACGACGGTCCCCCCGAGCGCGACGAACCGCCGCACGTTGTCGATCGCGACGTCCTGCTCGGCCGTCGGGCTCCCCCACCCGTGCACGTCGAGCGTGCTCACCCAACCCACCCGGCTCACCCTCGCCCCGCCGAGCACGGGGTGACCGTCGCCGTCCGGCTCATCTCGCCCGTCACCCCGTGCTCGACCGTGTGGAAGGTCGTGCTCGGCGGGGCGGCGGCGGGCCATCGCCGCCAGGAGGTTTTCGGGCAGGCGCTCGCTGAACGGGGCGTGCGCCAGCCGGTCGACGCCCGCCTCGAACGCGCGGGCCGCCATGCCGCGCCCCTCCACGTGCGCGACGACGTCCCGACCCCGCGCGTGGGCGTGGCCGACGAGCGCGGCGAGGGTGACGTCGTCGGGCACCGGGCCGGCGCCGGAGTGCAGGGCGACCTTGACGAACGAGGCCCCCGCGGCGACCTGGCGATCGACGGCGGCGACGGCCGCCTCGGGCGAGCCGACCTCCTCGACGGACCCGGCGGGCGCCCACGACCGGTCCGACGGGTAGCCCCCGGGGGCGGTGAGGAACGCGCCCGCGAACGCGACCGCCGGGAAGCCGGGACGCCCGGGCCAGGTGCGCGCGACGTCGGTCACCCACCCGAGGTCGTGCACGACCGCGATCCCGCCGCGTCGCACCGCGACCGGGTCGACGAGGCCGAGGTGCACGTGCGCGTCCGCGAGCGGCGGGAGCCAGGTGCCGCCGTCGTCCGCCCGGCCGAGGCTCACGACCGCCCGATCTCGGTGCGGACGGCGAACAGCTCAGGGAAGAACGTGAGGTCGAGGGCGCGCTGGAGGAAGCCGACGCCGCTCGACCCGCCCGTGCCGCGCTTGGTGCCGATGATGCGCAGCACCGTCTTCATGTGGCGGAACCGCCAGAGCTGGAAGTTGTCCTCGAGGTCGACGAGCTCCTCGCACGTCTCGTACGCGGACCAGTACGTCTCCGGGTCGTCGTAGATGCGCCGGAAGACCTCGACGAGGTCGTCGTCGAGCGTGTGCGCGACCGTGACGTCGCGGTCCAGGACGCGCTGCGGGACGTCGTGGCCGTGCCGCGCGAGGTGGCGCAGGAACTCGTCGTAGACGCTCGGCTCGGCGAGCAGGCGGGCGAGCTCGGCGCGCGCGTCCGGCTCGGCGTCGAACACGTCGAGCATGCGCGCGTTCTTGTTGCCGAGCAGGAACTCGACCGCGCGGTACTGCCACGACTGGAAGCCGGACGCGTGCCCGAGGAACCCGCGGAACTGCGCGTACTCGCTCGGGGTGAGGGTCGCGAGGACGGACCACTGCTCGGTGAGCGTGCGCTGCACGTGCTTGACGCGCGCGACGCGCTTGAGCGCGGCGCCCAGCTCGTCGGCGGCGAGCAGGTCGCGCGCGGACAGGAGCTCGTGCAGCACGAGCTTGAGCCAGAGCTCCGTCGTCTGGTGCTGCACGATGAACAGCATCTCGTCGTGGTGCTCCGGGTCGCTCACGGGCTCCTGCGCGGCGAGCAGCGTGTCGAGGTGCAGGTACGACCCGTACGTCATCTGCTCGCGCAGGTCCGTGACGATGTCGGACTCCAGCGCGCGCTCGTTCGGCGCGGGCAGCGGTGCGTCGGCCATCCGTCGAGCGTATGTCACGAACGTGACGACCGCTAGATCCGTGCGATGCGTCGGGATGTCGCAATGATCTGATCATTGCGTCATTCCGACCGGGTGGTAGGGGTCAGTCGTCCGCCGCGGCGCGGCGCTCCTCCTCGTCGACGGACTCGCCCGTCGGGTCCTCCGCGACGAGGTCGTCGAGGAACGCGCCGCCCAGCGGCCCGTCGCTCAGCCCGACGAACCGCCAGCCCGACGCCGGGTCCCCCTCGACCTCGACGAGCCCGGTGTTCGCGAGCGGGGTCCACGCGAGCCGGTCGACGTCGACGCCCGCGGCGCGCGCGCACGCCCACGCGCGGATCGCCGCGCCGTGCGACACGACGACGGCGGTCTCCCACCCGGTCCGCGCGACGGCGGCGAGGGCGTCGTCGTACCGGTCGAGGAACTCGGTGCCGTCGGGGCCGCCGGGCACCCGACGACCGGGCTCGCCGCGCCCCCACGCGAACACCGTCTCGAGGTAGAGGGCGTGGTCGTCGTGGTCGGCGGACATCTCCAGGTCGCCCGCGTCGACCTCGCGCAGGCCGTCGAGCTCGAGCGGTTCCAGACCGTGGCGCTCGACGAGCGGCGCCGCGGTGAGGTGCGTGCGCACGAGCGTGGACACTGCGACGCCGTCGACCACGCGGCCCGAGAGCGCGTCCGGGATCGCTGCCGCCTGGCGCGCCCCGAGGGCGGTGAGGCCCGGCCCGGGCAGGGCGGTGTCGAGCAGGCCGGCGACGTTGGACGGGGTCTGTCCGTGACGGACGAGCAGCAGGCGCATGGTTCTCCGGTTCTCGGGTGCGGGGGTCTCCTGCCACCCTACGAGCCCGGCAGCGAGCGCGGCGTGGCACGCTGGGCGCATGTCCCGCCGCGAGCTCGTCGTCCTGGGGACGGCCAGCATGGTCCCGACCCGCACGCGCAACCACAACGGTTACGTCCTGCTCTGGGACGACGAGGCGATCCTCTTCGACCCCGGCGAGGGCACCCAGCGGCAGATGACGTTCGCCGGGGTGTCGGCGACCGACCTCACGCGCATCGCGATCACGCACCTGCACGGCGACCACAGCCTCGGCCTCGCGGGCGTCTCCCAGCGCATCAGCGGCGACGGGGTGCGGCACACGATCGGGGTGACCTACCCGGCGTCGGGCCAGCGGTGGGTGAACCACCTGCTCGACGCGAGCGCCCACTACCGCCGCGGCCACCTGGAGCTCCAGCCGGTCACGACGGACGGCGTGCTCCCGCCCGTCCCCGGCCGCCCGGAGCCGGGCTTCACGCTCCGCGCCGAGCGCCTCGACCACACGATCGAGGCCGTGGGCTACCGCCTCGACGAGCCCGACGGCCGGTCGCTCGACCCCGCGCTCCTCGCCCGGCACGGGCTCGCGGGGCCGGTCGTGGGCGAGCTGCAGCGCGCGGGCCGCGTCACGACGCCCGACGGCCGGACCGTCACCCTCGACGACGTGAGCGGCCCCCGGCCCGGCCAGTCGTTCGCGTTCGTCATGGACACGCGCCTGTGCGACGCGGTGCATCGGCTCGCGGACGGCGTCGACCTGCTCGTCATCGAGTCGACGTTCCTCGACCGCGATCGCGAGCAGGCCGAGCGCTGGGGCCACCTCACGGCCCGGCAAGCCGCGACGGTCGCGGCCGAGGCGGGCGTCCGGTCGCTCGTCCTCACGCACTTCTCCCAGCGGTACCCCGACCCGACGGAGTTCTGGCGCGAGGCCCGCGAGGTGTTCGACGGCGAGCTCACCGTCGCACAGGACCTCGACCGCGTGCGGGTCCCCCACCGCCGTCGGCCCGCCTGACCCCGACGAGCCGACCGCCGAGGACCACGGCTCTACCTCGCGGAACCAGGGCTCTACCTCGCGGAACCGGGGCTCTCCCTCGGCGAGGTAGAGGCGCGGTCGCGCGAGGTAGAGGTGGGGTCGCGGGGTCTGCGGGTCAGTCGCCGCGGGCGCGGCGGGTCGCGCGGTCGTTGGCGCGCTGGATCGCCTCGATGAGCTCGTCCTTGGTCATGGTCGACCGGCCGTCGACGTCGAGCCGGCGGGCGACGTCGAGCAGGTGCTCCTTGGTCGCGTTCGCGTCGACGCCCCCGGCGGTGTCCGTGGTCGAGTCGAGCCCGCCCTCCTCGGCGCGGTCGTCGGACGGGCCGGGCTCGTCCTTCGGCTCCCAGTGGTCGCCGATCTTCTCGTGCGTGTGCTTGAGCGCCGCGAACGCCACGCGCCGCGCGCGCTCCTCCGAGCCGTACTGCTCCCTCGCGGCGTCGTAGGCCTTCGCGAACGTGCGCTGCGCCTTCTCGTCCGAGCGCTGCAGCGTGCTGGGGATCTCGGACTGCTTCGCGTCGCCGTCGCGCGTCGTCTTCGGCACGGGTCACCTCCTGCTGCCCGACGGCGGTCGCCGCCTCCCCTGAGCGTCCCGCCCCGGGCGACGGCTCGCGCGCCGAACGGGGGCGGGCGCGCCGGGCGCGGCCTACGCTGCCGGGATGTCGAGCGTCCTGCGGTTCCGCGGCCGCATCGCGGGCTGGGGCACGGCGTCCGGGACGCGGGTCGTCGTCGGGCGCTGGGACGCGTCGCCGTTCGGCGCGTTCGCCGACGTCATGGTCGAGCGGCCCGACGGCGAGCGCCTCCTCCTCGCGCCGTCGCGCCCCGTCGCGGAGCTCGTCGCGTCGACCTACCGCTTCGACCGGGTCGTCCTGGTGCCGGTCGCCGTCACCGACGAGCCGGCTCCCGCCGCGCCCGCTGCTGCCCGCGATCACGCGGCGGGTGCGCGACCGGGCCGCGGCCGCCGGCCGGACTGGCACGTGGTGGCCGGGCCGCTCGAGGCGCGGCTCGCCGTTGGGCCGCGCACGACCCTGGGTCACGTGCTGCGCGCGGTGCCGCACCGCGTCGCGACGTCGCGGCACGCGACCGTGCTCACCGACCCCGTCGCGCGCGTGCTGCTGCGCGGGGTCCGGACGCGGGGCAGCGCGGGGCCGGGGCGCACCGAGCACTACGGCGCGACCGACGTCCGCGCGCTCGTCGCCGCGCAGACGTGCTGGGACGGGACGTCGTTGGGCGACCTGCGCGACGTCGTCCCACCGGTCCGGTTCGGCTTCGGGTCGACGCCGCCCCGGCCGAGCGTGACCGACGTCGTCACGACCATCGTCGTGCGCTAACCCGGGAGGCGTCCGCGGCGGGACGCGAGACCGGGGCCGCGCGCCGGACGACGAGCGTCCGGCGCGCGACCCCGGTGGGACCGGTCCGGGCCTCAGACCCCGCGGGCCGCGAGCCAGCCCGCGAGCCGGTCGGGACGGTCGGTGATGATCGCGTCCACCCCGAGGTCGACCGCGGCGGCCCAGTGCGCGGGCTCGTTGAGCGTCCAGACCGCGACCTCGAGACCGGCGTCGTGCAGGCGCTGCACCAGGCCGGGGTCCTCCAGGAGGAGTGCGCCCATCGGGTTGCACGTCACGACATCGAGCTCCGCGCACCGCGCGAGCACGTCGTCGTCGAGCGCCACGACGAGCAGCCCGCGGCGCAGGCCCGGGTCGGCCTCGCGCAACGCGGCGACCGTCTCGGGCCAGAAGCTCTGCGCCACGACCCGGTCGGCGATGCCCGCGAAGCGGATCGGCCCGGTGACGCGCCGCACCTGCTCGACCGTCCACGACCCCTTGAGCTCGAGCAGCAGGTCGGTGCCCGGCCGCCGCACGAGGAGGTCGACGACCTCGGCGAACGTCGGCACGCGCTGGCCGCCGAACGCCGGGGAGAACCACGACCCGGCGTCGAGCGCCCGGATCGCCGCGCGGTCGAGCCGCGCGACCGTGCCGCTGCCGGACGTCGTCGCGTCCACGGTGTCGTCGTGGATGACGACGGGCTCGCCGTCGGCCGTGAGCTGCACATCGATCTCGATGCTGTGCGCGCCGGCCCGCCACGCCGCCTCGAACGCGGCGAGCGTGTTCTGCGGCGCGACGGAGCTGTTGCCGCGGTGCGCGATCACGCGCGGGCGCGCGGCCCGGTCCGGCACCGAGCCCGTCGGCGCGAGGGCCGTCGCCGTCACAGGTACGGCTCCACGTTCTCGCTGTACGCCGTCTCGATGCGCGGCGCGACGGACTCGAACGCGGCCGCCGGGTCCGCGCCCTCGATGACGATCTGCTCGATCGCCTCGTTGAGCAGCGCGTCGGCGCCCGGGATGAAGACGCGCGCGTCGTCCTGCGGGCGCGCCTTGTCGGCGAGCTGGTCGACGGCCGTGCGGAACTGCGGCGTCGCCTCGTAGATGGCCTTCATGGTGTCGGACTCGACGGCCGACGTGCGCACCGGCATGTAGCCCGTGTTCTGCGAGAAGTACGCGGTGTTCTCGGTGTCCGTGAGGAACGCGAGGAACATCGCCGCGGCGAGCTGCTGCTCGGGCGACTTCGACGACGGGATGGCGAGACCGGTCCCCCCGGTCGGGGTGCCGCCGCCGTCGGGGCCGTCGGGCAGGTACGCCGTTCCGACCTCGAACGACGCCGCGTCGAGCGCGCCCTTGAGCGAGCCCGTCGAGCCGATGGTCGAGGCGATGAGACCCGACGAGAAGTCGACCATCGCGTCGTCCGCGGAGAGCGTCGCGACGCCCTTCTCGTGGAAGAGGTCGTGCAGGAACTGGCCGCCCGCGACCGACTCCTCCGAGTCGAGCGTGAGGTCGAACCCGTCGGAGTACGCGCCGCCCTGGCCCCAGATCATGTTCTCGAACCACCACGCGCCCCACGACGGCCCGGTGGAGAGGCCGAGCGTCGAGCCGCCCGACGGGACGAGCGGCTTGAGCGACGCGTCCCACTCCTCGAGCTCCGCCCACGTCTCCGGCCCGCGGTCGGGCAGGCCGGCCGCCGTCCACAGGTCCTTGTTGTAGTAGAAGAGCGGCGTCGAGCGCGCGTAGGGCACGGCCCAGTGCTGGTCGTCGTACTCGTAGTCCGCGTAGAGCGCGGGCTGGAAGTCGTCCGCGTCGGCGTCGACGAACTCGAGCACGTCGTCGAGCGGCAGGATCTGGTCGTTGAGGTGGTAGCGGAACCACCACACGTCGGACGCGATGACGACGTCCGGCAGCTCGTCGGTCTGCGAGGCGGCCTGGAAGCGCTGCGCGACCTCGTCGTAGTTGGCGCCCGCGGTCACGAGGTTGACCGTGATGCCGGACTCCTCCTCGAACCGGTCGATGAGCTCCTGCTCGATCTCCTGCGACGTGCCGGGGTGGTTGCTCCACCACGTGATCTCGGACGCGGGCTCGACGGCCGACCAGTCGACGGCCTCGGCCGCCGCGTCGTCGCCCGCGGTACCGGCGCCGTCGGCCCCGGCCACGCTCGGGCCGGCGCACGCGGTGAGCGCGAGGGCGGTGACCGCCGTGAGGGCGGTGGCGGCGGCGCGGGCCCGACGGCGGCGCGCGGGCCGGCCGGGTGCGGTGCGGTGGGACACAGGTGCTCCTTCAGGTCGTGCACCGGGTGTCGGTGCGCTTCGGGGAACCCGGACCGCTGCGGGCGGGCCGGGGAGTCCGGTGGTCGAACGGGTGCGCGTCAGCCGGTGACGGCGCCCGCGGTGAGGCCCGCGACGAGTCGACGCTGCAGGACGAGGAAGACGACGAGGATCGGCAGCGTCACGACCACGGTCGCGGCGAGCAGCACGCCCCAGTTCGTCATGCCGTCGGTGTTCTGCAGCAGCGTGAGGCCGACGGGGAGGGTCATCTTGTCCGGGCGGTCGATGACGAGGAACGGCCACAGGTAGTCGTTCCACTCCGTCACGACGGACACGAGCGCGACCGCCGCGAGCGTCGGCGTGCTCATCGGCACGACGAACCGCCAGAGCTTGCGCCAGTGCCCCGCGCCGTCGAGCTCGGCGGCCTCGAGGATCGAGCGCGGCAGCGTGAGGAAGTGCTGCCGGAACAGGAACGTCCCGAACGCGCTCGCCAGGCCCGGCACGAGGATGCCCTGGTAGGTGTTGAGCCACCCGAGGCTCGCGACGAGCGTGTAGTTGGGGATGATCGTGATCTGCGGCGGGATCATGAGCGTCGCGATGACGAGCCCGAACACGACCTTCTTGAACGGGAAGTCGAGGAACACCAGCGCGTACGCGCACGTGAGGCCCAGCGCGACCTTGAGGCCCGCGCCCACGACCGTGATCCCGACGCTGTTGAGCAGCAGGCGCCCCAGCGGGATCGAGTCCGCGGCCTGCGCGTAGTTGTCGAGGTTCACGCTGCCCGGGAGCCACTGCAGCGGGACCGTGTACAGCTCGGCGGGCGTCTTCATGCTCGCGAGCACCATCCACACCAGCGGCGCGCCGAGCACGACGGTCGCGAGGACCAGGGCGAGGTACCCGCCCGGCTGGAGGGCCCGGCGTCGGGCACGGGGTGCGCCCGACGGGCGGGGCGCGAGGACGGCCGGCGTGGCGGGCGCCGTCTCGGGACGGGCGGGCGCGACGGCGCTCATGCGTAGTGGACCTTCCGCTGGACGAACCGCATCTGCACCGCGGTCACCGCGAGCAGCACGAGGAACAGGACCGTGGCGACCGCCGACGCGTACCCGGCGCGCCCGTTGACGAAGCTCTCCTCGTAGATCGAGTACATGAGCGTCGTCGTCGAGCCGAGCGGGCCGCCCTGCGTCATCGCCTTGATGATGTCGAAGGACTGGAGCGACGCGAGGAGCATCGTCACCACGAGGAAGAACGTCGTCGGGGTGAGGATCGGCAGGACGATCGAGCGCAGCGTCCGGGCCGACGACGCGCCGTCGAGCGCGGCCGCGTCCTTCAGGTCCTGCGGCACCGACTGGAGGCCCGCCAGGTAGATGAGGGCCACGTACCCGAGGTTCTTCCACAGGTAGACGACGACGATCATCACGAGCGGCCACGGGCGCTGCGTGTACCACTGCGGCGACGCGACGCCGACCCAGCCGAGGAGCTCCTGGACCAGCCCGTAGCGCGGGTCGAACATGAACAGCCACAGGATCCCGACCGCGAAGCCCGACAGCACGTAGGGCGCGAACGCGACGGTCCGGGCGACGCCGCGGCCCCTGAGGCGGCGGTTGAGCAGCAGCGCCAGGCCGAGGCCGAGGACCATCGCGCCGCCGACGGTCGCGAGCGTGAAGACGAGCGTCGTCGTGACGATGCGGCCCGTCGTCGGGGCGGTGAACCACTCGACGTAGTTGCCCAGCCCGACCGGCCGCGCGACCGGCGACCCGAGGTTCCACTGGAGCGTCGAGAGGTAGAAGCTCTGGAGCAGCGGCCGGTAGACGAACACCAGCAGCAGCAGGACGTTCGGGCCCGCGAGCAGGAGCGCCCACAGCAGGTTCCGCCGACGGCGGCGCGCGCCCAGACGGCTGCGGTGCAGCGTCTGGGCCTCGCGGTCGGTGCCCGACGACGTCGGGCCGGCAGGCGATCCCGGCGCGCCGGGACGGGTCGCGCCCGGGCGGGTCGCGTCCGGGCCCGAGGCCGGGGTGGTGGCGCCCGGCGAGGCGCCGCGGGGCGCGCCCGGGGAGCCCGGGAACTCCGGGGTGAGAACGGTGGTCACAGCACAGGTCCGCTCGTCCGAGGGTGCAGGTCACGGCCGGCGCGGCACCCGTCCTGCGGGTGGGCGGCCACTCGGAGCATAGGAAGCGAAGGCGCCGGTTTTGTCCGGGAATGGGCAGGTACGGGGACGGGCGTCGGGCAACGTTCACCGAGCCGTGCCCGCCGCGCCACCCGCACCTGTGGAGCGGTCACGTGGTGGACACCTCGTGACGCGTCGTCCACAGGGCGGGACGGGCGGTTCCGCGTCGCACGGCGTTTCGCTAGGTTCGTGGCGTTCGCGCGGTGCCGCCCGGTCCGGGCCGCGCCGCCCGGTTCGCGGGCAGGGGGTCTGGTGAGTCGTACGCGTCATGCGCCGGTCGAGGAACGACCGGCAGGAACGGTGAGCGCCCGAGCGCTCCGGTCGAGAAGCAGTGCCCGACGGCGAGCGCTCGCCCTGGGCGTCGTCGTGACGGCCGGGTGCCTGGTCGCCGGGTGCACGGGCGGGGGTGAACCCGCACCGTCACCTCCGGTCGAGACGTCGGCCGAGCCGTCTGAGACGGAGACACCCGAACCCGAGCCGACCACGACCGGGCCGCCGAAGCCCGAACGACCCGCGGCCATGGATCGCGACGGCGCCGAAGGTGCTGCTGCGGCGGCGGAGTACTTCTTGTCGCTCTACGGTTACGTACTCGCCACGGGCGACACCGCCGAGTGGGATTCGCTATCCCACTCGGAGTGCGGATTCTGCGCAGACACCTCCGCTCAGGCCTCGTGGCTGCGCGAGAATGACGGGAAGCACTCGGGCGGCGAAATGTCTTTGCAGATCAAAGACGCAGGTAAATATGCACGCGACGCAGCAACCGGCATATGGCCGCTGGATGGAGCTGCAACCCAATCAGCGTTTTCTGTCACCGATGCGAGCGGTGAAGAGATCGCAAGTGGACCAGCGACGTCTCGGTCTGTCCGCGCCGAAGTTGGCCGCAACGAAAACGAATGGGTGATTGTCGAGATCGCTCCGTCACCGGAAGGATGAGGGCGATGCTCGGAGCAGCACTCAGCCTCACACTCGCACTGGGGACCGCTCCTCATTTCTTCCACCAGATCGCGTTGAGGCCCGAGACAGTCACTCACAAGAACTCCAGCCAAGCCCCACACGGTGACTGGAGCGGGTTCGGCAAGATTGACAACCAGGAGGTGCGCGTCGAAGCTGAGCTTGCGACGCGGGGTGGTCAATCACATGAGGTGAGCGGCGCGAAGGGCGGCCCGGCTACTGAGCGGTACTACCGGTCTTCGCAGACAACCTGCGCGGTGTTCAACGGCCTCGACGACCCCACGTCCGATCTGTCTGGCCGCTGCGCCGAGTGGGAGCGGCTCGTCACCGAAGGGCTCGAGTGTGACGCGAACTCCTACTACCTAGGCGCGTTGTACCGGCAGACCCGTGAGATCGCCGCAGACGGCACGCCTGGCGAGTGGTCGACAGCGGGCGCACCCGTGGCCGACCAGTCGTGCGTGACGCCAGCTGACCTCGCGGACGAGGCATCGCGAGCCCTCGCCACCCTGACGCTCGCGCCGTCGCCCGTCGTCGTGCAGCCGCCGGACGGCTGGACCGTGGTCAACGTGCCGACGATCACCTACACGGAGCCCGAGGAGCAGGTGCTCGACACGACGCTGCTCGGCATCCCGGTCCAGATCCGGGCGACCCCCCGGTCGTTCACCTGGGACTACGGCGACGGGAGCGGCCCGGTGACGACGACCGACCCGGGCGCCGCGTACCCGCACCACACCGTCGCGCACACGTACGGCCAGCCGGCGGACTGGGTGACGATCACGCTGACCACGACGTGGTCCGGGCAGTTCCGGATCACCGGCACGCCGAGCTGGACCGACGTCACGGGCACCGCGACCACGACGAGCGCAGCCGACCCGCTCCAGGTCTACGAGGCCAGGTCACGCCTGGTCACCGACGACCTCCCGGGCGGTTGACGCCCACCGCCGCGCACTCCTGCTCCCGGCGTCCGGGTAGGGTGCGCGGCGGTGCAGCGAGCGCGGGATCGTGTCCGTCCGTGACTCCGGCACGTCGCGACGGCCCGGGAGGCGCGCCTTGCGCTCAGCCGAGCGACACCTCGACCCCACCGGAGAAGAAGGAGTCGTGGAGCGTCACGCTCGCGGGGACAGCGTCGGCGGGGACGTCGAACACCACGGTGCCCTCGACGCTGTTGCCCGGGTTGATGTCGGTGAGGAACGAGTTCGCGTCGCCGAGGTAGATCGCCGCGCTGGTGTCGGCGGAGTGCTCGCGCCCGGCGGTGTCGACGAGCTTCTGGCTGCTGCCGTCGAACATCTGCGCCTGGTCACCGATGTTCGTCACCGTCACGTGCACGAGCACGAACTGGCCCTGCGCCTGCGCGTTGAGGAACTCGTCCCCGACGGTGGGGACCCCTGTCTCCACGGACGTCACGGTGAACTCGAACTTGCCGTCGCGCACCGGCGTGCCGACCACGGCCGCCGCGGGTTCCGGAGCGGGCTCCTCGGCAGGCTCGTCCGGCGCCTCGGGGGCGGGCTCGGCGGGATCCTGGGGAGCGCTCGACCCCGCGACCGGTGCCGGCGCCTCGGGCTCGTCCCCTCCCCCGCCGCCGAGCGCGGCCCCGATCACGGCGAGGATCACGACCACCCCGAGGCCCGTGAGGATCTTGTGCCGCGCGAACCAGCTCTTGCGCGGCGGGACACCCGGCGCCTGCCCCGCGAACGCGGCCGCACCCGGCTGACTCGGCTGTCCCGGAAAGCCCGGCTGGCCCGGGATGCCCGGCTGACCGGCCCAGCCCTCCTGACCCGGCTGACCTGGCTGACCGGCCCAGCCCGCCTGACCGGGGTGGGGGGCGTGCGGCGTCGGGCCGGCTGCTCCGGGGGCGCCCGGCCCGAGGGGCGACGAGTAGGGCTGGCCCGGGGGCGGCGTCGGGCCGGGCTGGGCCGGGTACGCGCCCGGCTGGTCGGGGCGCTGGCCCTCGTGGCGTGCGGACATCGTGGTCTCCTCGGTGCGTCGTGGTCGCTGCGTTCGAGGACGATCGTGGCCGCGCGGCACCGTCCGGCGGATCGCCCGACCGGCTCGTCCGGGCCGTCCGACCGGAGGAGATCCGGGCCGGTCGCGCGAGCCGGTCGGCGGAGGCCGGGCGTCGGCGCCCGTGCGTATGCTCGCCGCATGTACCCCCCGCCGCAGCAGCCGGGCGGCCCCGCGGTGCCGCCGGGCGCCGCGCCTCCACCGGGCTACCCGGCGCCCGGCCACCCGGGTGCCCCGCCACCCGGGTATCCCGGGCCCACCTGGCCGCCGGCGCCGACCGGCCCGGGCGCCGCCGGTGCCCCTATCGGCCACCTGCCGCCGCACCCCATCGGCGGCGCGCGCCCGACGGCGGCCCCCGCCCCCGGGCGGGCGCGGCGGTTCTGGTCCGGGGCAGGGACCGCGCTGGCGGTCGCCGCGACGTTCTTCGTCGGCGTCGTCGGCCTGTCGTTCGACTCGGCACGGCACGGTCAGGAGCTGAGCGGGGGCCAGCTCGGGCTCTCGATCCTGTGGCTCGTCCTCGCCGCGTGCGTCTCCGCCGCGGTGATCTGGCGCATCCGCCACCCCGTCGCCGTCTGTCTCGGGACCGCCGCGGCAGGCGTCCTCACACCTGTCGGCGCGCTCGCCCCGCTCCTCGCGCTGCCGTTCGTCCTCGCGCGGGAGGACCGGCGTCCGGTGCTCCTCGGGTCGATCGCAGCCACCGCGGCGGCCGTGGCCGCGTCGTTCTGGCGCGACGGCGCACGACCTGGCGACTCGGTGATCTTCTCCTTCACGCCCGCCACCGGCGGGGAGACCACCTACCTTCCCCCGGCCGGCTACGTCGTCATCGGGGTGTTGCTCGTCGCGCTCTCGGTGGGCGCGGGACTGGTCCGCCGCTACGCGGGCCGGGCGCACGTCGCCCAGCAGACCGCCGCCGTGGAGACCCGTCGCGCCGAGACGTTGCGCACGCACGCGGAGGACCTGCGCAGCCAGACCGACCACCTGCGCACCGAGCTGTCGCGGCAGGACGAGCGCGAGCTCATCGCGCGCGAGATGCACGACACCGTCGCGCACAACCTGTCGGTCATGTCGTTGCAGGCGTCGGCGCTCGAGGTGACGACCGAGGACCCGGAGGTGGCCGACGCCGCCCGGACCATGCGCTCGTCCGCCCACCGCGCGCTCGAGGAGATGCGGGCGCTCATCACGTCGCTGCGCGACGGCGCGGAGCAGTACACGGGCTCCGCCCCGGCGCTCGGCGACCTCGCCGCGCTGCTCGACGAGGCGCGCTCGTCGGGCGTCGACCTCGCCGCGACGGTGTTCGTCACGGACGCGGACTCCGCGCCGCCGGCGCTCACGCGCGCGGTGTACCGGGTGGTGCAAGAAGCGCTGACGAACGTGATGAAGCACGCCCCGGGCGCCCGCGCGGACGTCGACGTGCGCGCCCGGCCCGGCGACGGCGTCGACCTGACGGTCCGCAACGCGCTCACCGCGGACGCCCTGGGTGTCCCCGGCAGCGGCACCGGGATCGTCGGGATGCGCGAGCGCTGCGAGGCGCTCGCCGGGACGTTCTCGGCGGGCGTCGAGGACGGCCGGTTCGTCGTCCGGGCCCACCTGCCGTGGGACCGTCCCCGGGACTGACCGCCGCACGTCCCCGCCCCGACCTGTGGCGCAGCCCTGGGCGCACGAACCTGTCGCCCCGGCCCGGACGCACGACCGCGGTGCCGCCCATCGGCCGGGCGGCACCGCGGTCTGCTGGTCAGGAGGCGGCTACGCGCAGGTGAGCGCGTCGTACGCGGCCGTCACCTCCGTCGTCGTGCCGGCGACGTCGGTGACCGCGACGAGCGCCTCCCCCGCCTCGAGCGCCCCGCCGCGCACCTTGAACGACTGGTACGCGCTCTTGCCCGGGTCCACCTGGGCGAACGCGCGCTCGCCGTGCGGGGTGGTGACGGCGAGGGCGACGGTCTCGTCGCCGTCGTTCGTCGCGCGGACGGCGAGGTACGGGGTGCCACCGAGGCAGCGGGGCTGCGCGGTGACGGTGACCTGCGGGTCGACGGGCGGCGCCTCGGCCGGGAAGACGTCGAGCGCGTCGAGCTCGGTGTACCAGGTGAGCTTGGTCAGCGCGACAGTGTTCCAGCCCTGCTGGAGCTCGACCTGGTGCGTGACGGACTGCCAGTTGCCCCACGTGGTGTGCGGGAAGGTGACGACCCCGGCGTCGGCACCGTTCACCGTGACCGTGCTCGACGACGGCAGCGTGTACCCGCCGCGCTCCGAGCCGTTCGCGAACCGCACGCCGAGCGTGTACGACCCGGCCTCGTCGGCGTGGACCTGGAGGGCGACGGAGCTGTCGAGGAAGTCGAGGCCGCCGACCTTCTGCCCGCCCGACGCCCCGGCCGCGCTCCCGACGGATCCGCGCGTGATGACGCCGTCCTCGAACTCGTACCGCGTCGCGTCCGACGGGATGACCGGCGGGGCCGACGGGCGCGGGTCGCGCGTCGCCGGGTAGACGTCGAACGCGTCGAGCTCGGTGTAGAACGTCGCGCGCGTCAGCGTGATCGTGTTGGTCCCGGCGACGAGGTCGACGAGGTGCTCCGACGTCTGCCAGTTGCCCCACGTGGTGTGCGGGAAGACGACGGTCTCCGTCACCTCGCCGTTCACGGCCAGCGTCCCGGTGGACGGGACGCGCGTCGACCCGTCCTGCGAGCCGTTCGCGAACCGGATGCCGAGCAGCGCCGGCCCGGCCGCGTCGGCGTGCACCTCGACCGTCACGGACGAGTCCGCGAAGTCCAGGCCGCCGACCTTCGCCCCGCCCGACGCCCCGCCGTCGGCCACGACGCGCGCGTTCGCCACGACGCCGTCCTCGGCCTGGTAGCGGTCGGACGCCTGCGGGACGGACGGGACGCCGTCGGCCGACCACTCGAGGTCCGCGACGTACATCGCACGGTACGTGAACGCCGCGTTCCAGCCGTGGAAGACGATCGCGTCCGAGCCGTCCGGCGCGGTGACGATGTCCTGCCCGCCCGGGCCGCGCACGTCGCCCTGGAAGCGGTCGCTCGTCATGAGCTCCGTCGTCGCCTTGGTCCACGGGCCGGCCAGGCTCGGCGCCGTCGCGTACGCCGTGCGGTACGCGCCGCCGTAGAAGTCGTTCGCGGAGTAGAAGAGGTAGTAGGTGCCGTCGCGCTCGACGACGGTCGGCGCCTCGACGACGCGGCCCTCGTACGCCGTGTCGACGCGGATCAGCTCCGTGGCCGGCCCGGTGAGGGTGGTGCCGTCGGGCGACAGCGGCTGGGCGAAGATGATCGCCGTCTTGCCGGTGCAGCAGTTCCCGTCGGCCTTCCACAGCAGGTAGAGCTGGTCGCCGTCGACGAACGTCCCGGCGTCGATCGCGCCTCCGAGGTCCTCGGTGCCGTCCTCGCCGTTGGGGCAGACGAACGGGTCGTCGCCGACGGGCTCGAACGGACCCTCGGGCGAGTCGGAGAGCGAGAGGCCGATGCACTGGCGCGGCGACGTCGCGTCGCGGGCCGTGTAGTAGAGGGCGTACCCGCCCTCGACCGCGGCGACCTCGGGCGCCCACACGCAGCGGTCGGTGGCGCCGCCCGGCGAGAACGTGCACGCCTCGCTGACCCAGGCGCCCAGGTCGGGGGCGACGTCGTTCGGGGCGCTCCACGTGACCAGGTCCGTCGAGGTGCGGTGCTGCACGTTCCGGCCCTGGTCGTTCGTCGCGTAGGCGTGGTAGACGCCGTCGACGAGCAGGATGTCCGGGTCGGGGAAGTTGGCGTCGACGACCGGGGAGATCGTCGGGGCGACCGCGGCGGAGGCTGCAGTGGGTGCGGCGGTCGCCGCTGACGGGGCGGCGGCCGCGGCGGCAGCGCCCGAGACCACCAGCCCGAGCGCGACCAGCGCACCCGTGACAGCGGTGGCACGCGTGCGCGCCCGGGACAGGGAGAGCTTCATGGGGTGTCTCCTCGACGGTGAGGGGGCAAGAACCCGGGACGGCGTCGACCTCCGGGACCTCGAGTCTCCCGGGCCGATTCACACAAGTCAACAACTTCTCGCAAGAGTCAACAAGACGAGGTGTCGCGGCCAGGGCACGCGCAGGCGGCGACAGCCCGGCTCGCCCCGCGCGGCGCTCACGCCCGACGGCGGTCCGGCAGCCTCGCAGCGACGCGCAGCTCTGCGTACGCCGCGCCGAGCGTCGCGACCGTGTGGTGCGCATTGAGGCCGCTCGGGTTCGGGAGCAGCCACGCCCGCGCGGGGCCGACGCGCCGCTCCAGCGGGCCGGTCGCGGCGCGACGGTCCGCGAAGGCCGTGCGGTACGCGCCCAGACCGAGCACCGCGACCCACCGCGGCCGGTACGTCTCCGCCGTCTTGACGAGGCGGCGTCCGCCGTCGACGATCTCGTCCGGGGTGAGCTCGTCCGCCCGCGCGGTCGCCCGTCGCACGACGTTCGTCATCCCCAGCCCGGCGCCGAGGAACTCCTCACGCTCCCACGGCCCGAGCACCCGGTCGGTGAAGCCCGCCTCGTGCATCGCCTTCCAGAACCGCGTGCCCGGGTTCGCGAAGGGCAGCCCGACCGCCGCCGAGTACAGCCCGGGATTGATCCCGCAGAACAGCACGTCGAGGTCCGGCCGCAGCCAGTCCTCGATCTCACGGCCGCGCGCGGCGGCGAGGTCGTCGGCGGTCGGGCGCGCGTACGGCGGGTCGGTCGGCACCGGACCATCCTCGCCCGGACGTCAGCCCCAGGGCTGCCCGTACGCCTCGACGAGCTCGCGCACCTCGTCGTCGGTGAGGAGCCGCGCGTCGAGCCGGTCCCCGAGCAGCAGCCGGACGCGCGCCGCCTCCTCGATCTCGACCGCGCGGTCGACGGCCTCCGCGACCGTGCGCCCGGTCGCGATCGACCCGTGGTTCTGGAGCAGGGCGCCGTGGAAGCGCAGCGCGCTCCCCCGGACGCGCTCGGCCTGCGCCGGGTCGCCCGGCGCGGCGTACCGCACGAGCGGCACGTTGCCCACGCGCATGACGACGTACGGCGTGACCGGCGCGAACGCCGTGTGCTCGCGCCACGGAGCGAGGCACGACGCCGCGACGGCGCTCGGCGAGTGGAGGTGCACGACGCAGCGGTACTCCGGGTCGCGCGCGTACATCGCGAGGTGCAGCGGCCACTCCTTGGTGGGCCGCGGCGTCGGGCCGTCGCCCTCGGTGACGGGGGTGCCGTCGAGCGTCGTGCGGGCCATCTGCTCGGCGGTGAGGGTCGCGAGGGACGTGCCGCTCGCGCTCATGCGCACTTCGTCGCCGACGCGCACGGACACGTTGCCCGACGTCCCGGGCGACATCCCGCTCGCGGCGAGACCGCGCCCGGCGGCGAGCAGCTCCTCGACCAGGTCGCTCATGCGAGCTCCTCCCACGCGGTGACGAAGAGGTCCTCGGTGCCGAAGTTGCCGGACTTGAGGACGAGGTTGACGTCGTCGGCCCCGCGGCGGCGACCGCGCAGCCAGGACACGCCCGGGCTCAGGAGCTGCCCGACCTCGAGCACGTGCACCCCGAGCCCCTGGGCGACGCTGCCCGACGTCTCGCCGCCCGCCACGACGAGCTGCGTCGCTCCTGCCTGCGCGAGCCGCGGCGCGAGCGCGGAGAACAGCCGCTCGACCACGGCAGGAGCGTCGGCGGTCACCGCACGGCCGCGCGCGACGTCGTCCGGCTCGCCCACGGAGTACACGAGCACCGGCCGGTCGGGCTGCTCCGCCCAGCGCTCGCGCGCCCACGCGAGGAGCCGCTCGACCTCTGCGCCCGGGTCCGCGAGCGCCGCCGCGACGTCGACCTTCTGGTGCGGCAGGTGCGGCAGGGCCGCCCGGACCTGCGCCTGGGTGGCGCGCGACGCGCTGCCCGCGAGCACCGCGCGTCGGCCCGGGACGGCGGCGATGTCGCCGAGCGTCGCGCCCGTCGGGTCGAGGCCGAGCGCGAGGCCGGAGCCGCCCGTGACGAGCGGGGCGTCGGACGTCGCGCGGGCGACGACCGCGAGGTCGTCGTTGTCGATGCTGTCGACGACGACGTACCGCGCGCCCTGCGCCTCGGCCGCGACGATCGCGCCCCGCAGCGCCTGCTCGCCGGCCCGCACGACGCCGACCGGCACCTCGGCGACCGGGTGCGCGGTCTGCGCCGCGAGGAGGTTCGCGACGCGCGAGTCCCACATGGGGTTGAGCGGGTGGTCCTTCATGGGGCTGCGGTCGAGCGGGTCGTCGCCCACGAACAGGTGGCCGCGGAAGACGGTGCGGCCCGCGTCCGGGAAGCCGGGGACGACGACGGCGCTGCGCGCGCCGGTCTCCTCCAGCAGCGCGTCCGCGACGGGCCCGATGTTGCCCTCGGGCGTGGAGTCGAACGTCGAGCAGTACTTGTCGTAGACCTGCGTGACGCCGAGCGCGGCGAGCGCGCGGTAGGCCGCGCGCGCCTGCTCCACGGCCTGGGGGGCGGGCACGGAGCGGATCTTCAGCGCGACCACGACGGCGTCGTGGTCGGCGAGGTCCGCGAGGTCGTCCGGGCCCGGGACGCCCAGCACGACGGCGGTCCGCAGACCTCGCGCCCTCCAGTTGCCGGCGAGGTCGGTGGCCCCGGTGAAGTCGTCGGCGATCGCGCCGCGCATCGGTGTCTCCTCTGGTCGGTCGGGTCGTCGGTCGTCGCGGGCGGCGCGGTCGACGCGCCGGCGCGGCTCGGGGCCGCGGTACGGCGTCACGCGTCGCCCGAGCGGATGCGCTCGGCCCACTCCACGACCCGGGGGTCGACGTGGTCGAGCACCTCGGACGACGCCTCGGCCCACTCGGCGCGGTCGATCTCGTGCAGCTCGACGCCGCGCTCGACCAGGAAGTCGACGTTCTCCTGCCGCTCGGCGATCGACGTCTCGCGGTACCAGGAGGAGACGTCGTCGATCTCGGCGTCCACGATCGCGCGCAGGTCGTCGGGCCAGCCCTCGTAGGCGTCGGCCCAGACCTGGAAGTGGAAGTTGCCGAACACGTGCTCGGTGAGCGTGACGTGCGGCGCGACCTCGTAGAACGAGTTGAACCGCACGACGTCGATCGGGTTCTCCTGGCCCTCGACCGCGCCCTGCTCGATCGCGGGGAAGACCTCGCTGAGCGCGAGCGGCATGGGGCTCGCGCCGAGCGCGTGCCACGTGTCGAGGTAGGTCTGCTGGGTCGGGACGCGCAGCTTGAGGCCGCGCGCGTCGGCGAGCTCGGTGACGGGACGCTGCGTGTTGAGCACGCGCCCGCCGCGGTACATCTGGCCGAGCAGCAGGAACCCGGAGTCCTCCCGGATGGCGTCGATGATCTCGTCGCCGAGCGGGCCGTCCCAGACCTCGAGGAACTGGTCCTCGTCCTCGTAGAGGAACGGCACGCCCTCGATCGCGGCGAGGTCGGTGTAGCGCTCGAGCGAGCCGACGGACTCGACGACGATGTCCACCGCCCCGAACTCCAGGCCCTCCTGCATGTCCTCCCAGCTCCCGAGCTGGGAGGCGGGGTAGACCTCGATCGTCACGCGGCCGTCGGAGGCGTCGGCGACCTGCTCGGACAGCCGGTTCGCGGCGCGGTCCTGCAGGCTTCCGGCGCCGTACGAGTGGCCGAGGCGGAGCAGCAGGTCGGGCTCGGTGTCCGTCGTCGTGGCCGTGCAGCCGCCGAGGGCGAGCGCGCTCGCGACGACCAGGGCGGCGACGCGACGGTGCGGCGCGGTGGTTCTCTTCCCCACGGGAAGCTCCTTCGTGTGCGGGGCGGGCGAGGGCGCGGGACGCCCTCGCCCGCCGGGGTGCTGGTGCCGGTGGCGGGTGTCGACCGTCGCGCCGGCTAGTACATGCCGGTGAGGACGGGGACGTACGTGACGAGGAACAGCAGGGCGACCGAGACGCCGAGCCACGGGAGCATGTCGCGCAGCGCCCGTTCCGCCGAGATCCCGGCGATCCGGCTCGTGATGAGCAGGTTGATCCCGACGGGCGGCGTGATGAGCCCGATCGCGAGGTTGATGACCACGATCAGCCCGAAGTGGACCGGGTCGACGCCCGCGGCGGTGACGATCGGCAGGAGGATCGGCGTGAAGATGATGATCGCCGCGTTGCCCTCGACGACCGTGCCGATGAGCAGCAGGATCACGTTCGCGACGAAGAGGATGAGCAGCACGTTGTCCGTGAGCCCGAGCACGGCGTCGGCGACGATCTGCGGCGTGCCGCCGGTCACGAGCGCCCACGAGTAGGCCTGCGCCATCGCGATGATGAGCATGATCGCGGCGACGAGCATCGTGGTCTCGCGCATCGCCTTGACGACCCGCTGCCAGGACAGCTCGCGGTAGACGACGACCCCGAGGATCACGGCGATGAGGACCGCGACCGCGCCGCCCTCCGTCGCGGTGAAGACGCCGAGCCGGATGCCGCCCAGCACGACGACCGGGATGAGCAGGGCCGGGAGCGCCTTGGCGGCGGTGCGCACGAGCTCGCGCGCGCCCACGCCGCGCTCGGCCGGGTAGCCCTTCTTGCGGGCGACGAGCCAGCCCGTGACCAGGTACACGAGGCCGAACCCGAGGCCGATGTAGAGGCCGTGGAAGAACAGAGCGCTGATCGAGACCTCGGCGGCGACGCCGTAGATGATCATCGTGATGCTCGGCGGGAGCACGAGCGCGACGATCGACGCCGTCGCGGTGACCGACGCCGCGTCGCCGGGCGCGTAGCCGCGGCGCAGCATCTGCGGGATGAGGAGGCGGCCGACCGACGACGCGTCCGCGACCGCCGAGCCGGACATGCCGCCGAACGTGATGTTCGTGAGGACGTTGACGGCCGAGAGCCCGCCGCGGATGCGGCCGACGATCGCGTAGGCGAAGTCGATGAGGCGCTGGGTCACGCCGCCCGCGTTCATGAGCGACCCGGCGAGCACGAAGAGCGGGATCGCGAGGAGCGGGAAGGAGCGCATCCCGGCGACGAACCGCTGGGCGCCGACCTCGGGCGGCACGCCCTCGGCGGCGAGGCTCGCGAACGAGGCGAGGCCGACGGCGACGCCCACCGGGGCGCCGATGACGAGGATGAGGAGGAGGAGCCCTCCGAGGATGAGGGGCATGGGTCAGACGTCCTTGTCCTGGGAGGTGGGCGCGACGAGCTGCTCCGCCTCGGCGATGTTCGCCTCCACGGCGTCGTCGGGGGTGTCGAAGTCGCCGCGGAGCGCCTCGACGAGCTTCTCGACCGCGTAGACGCAGGAGAAGCCCATGCCGATCGGCACGACGACGTACATGGCGAGCAGCGTGATGTCCGTGCCCGTCGCGATGGTCAGGCCGGTCATGAGCTGGCGCGCGCCCGTCGGGAGCATCATCGCGGCGTAGACCGCGACGAGGCCGAAGAGGCCCGCGGAGAGCGCGTAGCCGAGCGCGACGAACGCGCGGCGAACCTTCCCGCGCAGGCGGTCGAGGAGCAGCGTCACCGCGATGTGCTCGCTGCGGCGCACCGCGACGGGGATCGCCGTCATGACGCACCAGACGAACGCGAGCGTCGCGAACTCCTCGGACCACACGGTCGGGCTGTTGAGCACGTACCGCATGAAGACCTGGAGCACGAGGACGGCGCTGACGAGCGTGATCGCGACGCCCGAGACCACGAACAGCGCGCGCTCGGCGCCGGACAGGACACCGCGGACGGCGCGGCCCGCGCTCACGGGACCATCACCAGCTTGACGATGTCGCCCGGCCCCTCGGCGGCCATGGTCGTGGTGATCGCGGCGCCCTCCTCGAGGGAGGTCGTGCGGGACACGAGCACGTCGGCGAGCCCGGGGTGCCGTGCGAGGACGTCGAGCGCGGTGCGGAAGTCGTCCTTCGTGTACATGGCCGTGCCGAGCAGAGCGATCTCGCGCACCTGGAGCTGTCCCACCGGGACCGGCACGGGCTGGTTGAACACCGCGACCTGGACGATCGCCCCACCGGGCGCGACGGCCTCGAACGCGCGCTCGACGAGCGCGGGCACGCCCGCGGCGACGAAGACGGCGTCGTACGAGCCGGGCTCGAGCGCGGCGTCGGGCAGGTGGACGCCCGTCGCGCCGACCGCGCGCAGCACCTCGTGGACGTGCTCCCGCGGCTCGACGACGTCGACCACGGTGCTGCCGCCGTCGGCGAGGACGCGCGCGACGAGCGCGCCGATCGTGCCGCCGCCGAGCACGAGCGCGCGCCCGCGGCGCCGCTCCCCCAGCTGCGCGACGGCGTGGGCCGCGACCGCCACCGGCTCGGCGAGCGCGAGGTGCTCGTCCGCGACGCCGTCGGGCGCGGGGACCAGCGTGTACGCGGGCACGACGACGTGCTCGGCGAACGAGCCGTCCCACTCGGCGACGCCGAGCATCTGCTTGCTCGCGCACAGGTGGTAGCCGCCCGTCGTGCACAGGTCGCACGTGCCGCACGGACGCTGCGGGTCGACGACGACGCGGTCGCCGACGGCCACGCCGGCGACGTCCGGGCCGACCTCGACGACGCGGCCACCGGCCTCGTGGCCGGAGATCAGCGGCGGGACGCGGAACGGGTGGGTGCCGCGGAGGGCGGCCAGGTCGGAGCCGCACACCCCCGTGGAGGTGACGGCGAGGAGGACCTCGCCGGGGCCGGGGACCGGGCGCGGGATGTCCACCACGTGGGCGGTCCCGGACGTCTCGAATCTGATGGCGCGCATCGTGGAACAGCTCTTTCCCCGCGACTGGGAAGCCGCGTTGCTCTGCGTGCGGGTGAGGGGAGACCTGCCGGCACGGGTGCCCGACGTCGGACGCTCGGCTCAGCAGGTTGAGTGACTGTATCCTGTCATACCAGTTGAGCCAACCCCGTCTCACGACCGTGAGCAGGGACCGCGTCCGGGCAGGTCGCGGCCCCCGTGAGGCAGAATGGCGCGGTCGTCACCCCGAGGAGGAACGGTGCCCGAGCCCGATGCGACGCTGCCGACGAGCGGCATCGTGCGACAGCGCCGACTGTCCGACCAGGTCGCCGACGCGATCCGCGACGACATCCTCGCGCGCGAGCTCCAGCCCGGCGACCGGCTGCCCTCCGAGCGCGAGCTCTGCGAGTCCTACGGCGTCTCCCGCACCGTCGTGCGCGAGGCCGTCCGCGCCCTCACCGCCAAGGGCATCGTCACCGCCACGCCCGGCTCCGGCCTGAGCGTCGGGCGCACCAGCATCGACGACGTCGGCCAGATGCTCCAGATGTTCCTCCACCACGGCCCCAACGTGCCCTACCTCCAGCTCCACGAGGTCCGCGCGACGCTCGAGGTCGCCGTCGCGGGAATCGCCGCCGAACGCATCGACGACGCCGCGCTCACCGGCCTCGCCGACCTCGTCGACCAGCTCCCCGGGCACGCCGACGACATCGTCGCCGCGTCCAAGAACGACTACGCCTTCCACCGCGGGCTCGCCGTCGCGACCGGCAACGACTTCTTCGTCATGCTCTACGACGTGCTCGGCGAAGGGCTCATGGAGACGCGCGTCGCCACGTTCTCCTATGACCCGCGCCGCATCGACGTCGTCACGCGCGCGCACCGCGCGATCGTCGACAACCTCGACGCGCACCGCGCCGACGGCGCCCGCGCCGCGATGCTCGACCACCTCACCGAGGTCCGCGAGACGTGGGTGCGCCACCAGGACGGCGCGCCGGCCTGACGGGGGCTCGCGGCGGGCGGCGGTCGCGATGGGCGGCGGTCGCGACGGGCGGCACGGCCGTTGCGCCAGCGCCGAGGACGGCGGCCACCGCGGACGCGCCGTGGGCGCGCGCCGCTAGGGTCGGGGCGTGATCAAGGTGCTCGTGGTCGACGACGACCCGATGGTGCGACGGCTGCTGCGGACCATCCTGCGGCCCGACGACATCGAGGTCGTCGCCGAGGCCGCCGACGGCGACGAGGTCGTGACGGCCGTGCAGGCGCACCACCCCGACGTCGTGCTCCTGGACCTGCGCATGCCCCGCGTCGACGGCGTGACGGCGACACGCGCCGTGCGGGCGCTCCCCGACCCGCCCGGCGTCATCGCCATGACGTCGTTCGACACCGAGTCCAGCATCCTCGACGCCGTCCACGCCGGGGCGTCCGGGTTCCTCGCCAAGGACGCGTCCCCCGACGAGATCGTCTCCGCCGTCCGCGCCGTCGCAGCCGGCGACGGTGCACTGTCGCCCCGCGCGGCGCGCGTCGTCATGGCGCAGGTCACCGCCGCGCCCGGCGCGGCAGGGCGCAGGGAGGCCGCCCAGCAGGTCTCGACCCTCACCGAGCGCGAGCTCGACGTCGCGCGACTCGTCACGCAGGGTCTGTCCAACCCCGAGATCGCGCAGCGGCTGTACGTCAGCGAAGCGACGGTCAAGACCCACCTCTCCGCGGCGAGCGCAAAGCTCGGCGTCACGAACCGGGTGCAGCTCGCGGTTCTGGTGTCGCAGTCGGCCGAGAACGGCGCCTGAGCACATCACCTATCCCCGGTGGCGGACGCAGACGCTCACCGGTTCGCCTCCGCGCGGTGCTCCTGCCAGTGGCGGGAGAGCCAGCCCACGTGCTCGTCGCGCAGGGAGACCGCGAGCTCCCCGCCGTGGAGGCTGGCGTACTGCGGGAAGCTGGCGAGCTCGTCGGACACGTCGACCCGCAGATCTCGCGGGCTGACAGCAAGAAGACCATCATCGAACAGGCGGTGGATGTCGCGACGGAGCATGAGGCCACCGTGCTCGTGATGTGTGCCGAGCTGGGCGTAGCTGTACAGGTGTCCGGCCTCGAGCACGCGCTCCGGCGCCGCCCCGGTGAAGGCACAGTGACTGCCCTGTCTCGCAAGGAGTCGATCGCGGAACCTCTGCTGGCCCCGCCGCACTCTCACCACGGAGTGCGCGAAACCGTCCGCCGAACCGAGCCGCACGCCGCCGGGGACGGCCCACGAATCGTCGAGCGCCCGGACGCCCACCCGGGCGACAGCGCGCTGCGCTCCTCGATCTGAGAGCGCTTGCTGGAAGGCCGGCCAGTCCAAGGGCCGGATCGAATTGATGTCGCCCTCGTGACTCGCGAGGGCTCGGAGCTCGTCCGCTCTGAGCACTCCAGGGAGCGGAGTCCAGGCGGCGTCGTGTCTCTCCGTGTAGAGCATCACGGGGACGACATCGATGTCCGGCTCGTCGAACTGTGCCCGGCACTCTGCACACCGGTACCGGGGTATCACCGTCTTGCGGGCCCTGAGTCTCGTGCTCCTGCACCTCACGCAGCGGAACTGTGCCTTGAACCCCTCGACGACCTCGATCGCCTCGACGACCGAGACTCCTAGAAGGCGTGCCCTGTCCCAGAGCGCAACGACGTCACCGACTCTGACGCTCTTGTGGTTAGGGACCTTGTCGTCCCAGGAGTAGTACGCGTCGACCTGGTCGTCATACCCCGCGTTGCCTCCATGCCCACGGTCGTCTCCCACCGCCAGGAGCAACCACGCGCGAGGGGCTCCACCATCACCCATGCCGACAAGCTTGACACGGCCACCGCGGTGCAGCTCGGACGCGGAGAAGAGGCGGAACGTCAGAAGGCACGTGTCATCAAGTGCTGGTGGGGCCCCGGAGACAGACGCTGACGGCAGTGGGGGCTCCATGCCCGAGCGGAAGGCCCCGTGGCCGCGATCTCCGGCGCCTCGTCGAGGCGAGCCCTGTGTCGCCGTGTGCCGACCCGCCGCCTATCCCGTCGGGCGTCCCGCCAGGAGATTCCGCGTGAAGCCGAGGATCTCGTCGCGCAAGCTTGGCTGCGCCCGCGAATCCGGCGTCTCGCTCGCGACGACCGAGGCGACGTCGTCGAGCGTCGAGCGGACGACGTCGGCCGATGCTCTCGATCCCCACGCCTCCCCCTCGCTGACGAGGTCCCCGGCCGTGACGGCGCTGTGGACGTAGACGCCGTTCACAGCAAGAGCCAGCCGACCGTCGGTCGGCTGGTGCCGCAGCGGCACGACGTCGTACATCGGCGCCACCCGCGCCGAGCCGTCCGGGAGGTGGAGCATCGAGACGTTCTTCGCGTGCATGTCGAGGTTGCCCACCGCGACGGTCAGGGTGATGTACCGCAGGAGCTGGTCGACCGCCGTCGGACCTGCGGCTCGCCGTAGGACCTGCGCGATCCGGACGAGGCTGACCTTTCCGCCGATCTCCTGGTACTTCTCGTCGCCGTGCGCTCCGAGCGCCTGGTTCATGTCCTCCTGGTGGAGGCGTCCGCGCGGGGCGTCGGGAGACCGGTCGAAGCGCTCGATGACGAGCGCCGTCCGGCCGTCGAACTCGTGCAGCCGGGGCGTCCCGTGCGTGAGGCCCAGGCGTGCGGCGATCCGTGTCGCGTACTCCTCGTCGTAGATGATCGTCGGGTTTGCCGTGGAGTGAGGCTTGAGGATGTGGGTCGACGGGTATCCGTCGTGCACCTGGTGCCACACGTCGTCGACGAGGGCGAGCACGATCTTGTCCTGCACCCCGGCGAGGGAGGACTTCCCGGAGTACGGGGAGTTGCCGAGCGGCATGCCACGGGTGTCACGGAGGAGCGCGCCGACCTGCTCGTCGGGGAGCGGCGTCGCGCGCGGCGTCCGTGGCTCGCCCGGCGCGTCCAGGTCGTAGAGCTCGACGGCGCCCGCGACGTCGCGCCCGTAGCGCGCCAGCAGTCCGACGACGTCGGTCTCCCCGAGCCGCGCCCGCGCGGCGAGGTCGCTCAGGACGCGGCCTTCCGGGAGGAGCTCGGCGAAGTAGTTGCGTCGCCGAGCCGCGCGGGCGCGGTTCTCCACGAGACTCAGCGGTACCGACTCCGACAGCACGGTGCTGCCCGGTGCCCAGTGCTCGAGCACGGACCGGTCCGTCCTGAAGTCGAACGTGCGCGAGCTCGTCCCCACCAGATGACCGACGAGCCGGCCGTACAGCTCGACGCGGAGGTCAGCCATCGAGCTTCTCCACGTCGTCCCGGCCTGCCCCGGAGAGGTCGTCGCCGACCGGTTCGTCGATCTCCGCCCACAGCCGGACGCCCGTCGCGTCGAGCATGGCGAAGAGGCGCTCCATGAGAAGACCGGGCTTGCCGTTCTCCATCTCCCAGACCCACTTCTGCCCGATGCCGAGCTGGTCGGCCAGCTGCCGCTGGCTCGTCCCGCGCAGCAGTCGGCCCTGCTGCAAGGCGAAGCCGAGCAGCTCGGGACTCGTGATCTCGATGCGGACCGCCATACCGCCTCCGATGACGTCGATAGTGAAGTCATCCTAGACGACGTCAGTATCGAAGTCATGGAGGGTGACGTCGATATCGACGTCGGCGGAGTGGGGCGCTGCTGACCTCCGGGCGCGAGCCGCACCGCGCCGCCGTCCACCCAGCGCGCGGCAAGCCCCACCGAGCGCACGCCGTGAGGCGATGCGGGCCGGCACGGTCAGCGAGCGTCGAGCAGTCCTATCGCGACGCCGACCACCAGCACCGCCACGATGACGACGACGCACCACAGCACGCCGACGAGCCCAGGCCGGGGCCCGTCGGGCCGTCCGCCGTCGTGGGGCGACCCGTGCTCGCGTCGCGGGTCGTCGGGCTGTCGGTCCATACCGCCAGGACACCACGCCGACCGCGGACGAGCGCGGGCACGGAGCGGCAAGCACCCGCCGACGCGCGAGCCCCGGCACCGCTCCGTAGTCTCGCGGGATCCCCGGTTCCGGCGAAAGGCGACCCCATGGCCGACGCCCCGACCCCTCCCCCGGCGACGGGCCGCATCGTGCTCCTCGGCGCGACCGGCTACACGGGCACGCTCGTCGCGCACGAGCTCGTGGCCCGCGGCGCGCGGCCCGTGCTCGCGAGTCGGTCCCCGGACCGGCTGGACGCGCTCGCCGCCGAGCTCGCCGAGCAGACGCCAGCCGCGACGGCAGGGTCTACGGCCCGTCACCGCGCCGAGCCCACGGGCTCGCCCGAGGCCGGGAGCGCGCCGTCGGGCACCTCGGCGCGCACGCCGCTCGAGACCGCGGTCGCCGACGTCGACGACGCGCGGACCGTGCGTGCGCTGGTCGAACCGGGCGACGTGCTGATCTCGACGGTCGGCCCGTTCGGGCGGCACGGCGACCCGGCGGTCGAGGCCGCGATCGACGCGGGCGCGGTGTACCTCGACTCGACGGGCGAGCCGGCGTTCATCCGGCGCGTGTTCGACGAGCTCGGTCCGCGCGCCCGGCGCACGGGTGCGGCGCTGCTCACGGCGTTCGGCCACGACTGGGTGCCAGGCAACCTCGCGGGGGCGCTCGCGCTCCAGGACGAGGGCGCCGACGCGGTGCGCCTGGAGATCGGCTACTTCCCCACCGGCGGCGGCGTGAGCGGCGGCACGCGCGTGAGCGCGCTGGAGACGGCGCTCGCGCCGTCGTACGCGTGGCGCGACGGCGGTCTCCGGAGTGAGCGCGTCGCGGCGCGTGTCGTCACGTTCGACGTCGGCCCCGGACGGCGCGTGCGCGGTGTCACCGCGGGCGGCACGGAGCCGTTCACGCTCCCCGGCCTCGCGCCGGGGCTGCGCGACGTCGAGGTGGCGCTGGGCGTGTCCGGTCCCGCGGTGCGGCTCGCGCCGGTGGCGACGGCGGTCGCGACGGCGGCGCTGCGCGTCCCCGGGCTGGGCGACGGCCTGCGGCGGCTCGCCCGCTCGCGCAGCGGGTCGAGCGGCGGGCCGGACGAGGCGGCCCGCGCGGCGTCGCGCACGCACGTGCTCGCGGTGGCGCGCGACGCCGAGGGCAAGGTGCTGCGTCGGGCCCGGCTCGACGGCCCCGACGCGTACGACCTCACGGCCCACTACCTCGCGTGGGGCGCGACCCGAGCAGCGGCGGGCGAGACAAGCGGCACGGGAGCCCTCGGTCCGGTCCAGGCGTTCCGCCTCCAGCCCTTGCTGGCCGCAACCCGCGCCGCCGGCACGACGGTGACGACCAACCGCTGACCAACACGGCTCCACCGCCCGTCGACCACGGGGTTGCCGACCAGAAACAGCCGCAAGAGGTCGCCATCCCCGTGCTCGCCTGGAGAGGGGTGGGCCCGGTGGCGCGGGGCGATCGTAGGATCGGGGTGATGTCTGACCACACGACCGGGGCGCCGTCCGCCCCGCACGACGAATCGCCCCTGCCGCCGTCCGCCGCGCTCGCGCGCAAAGCCGCCGACCCGAAGGCCATCCTGCGGCTGGTGGGCAACGACGAGTCCGTCGACGACCTGCCGCGTACCCCCGAGGGACTCATGGAGCCGCCGTCGGGCGTCGGGACGAAGATCCGCAACGGGGTGCTGCTCGCGCTGCTGTCGGGCGGGTTCGTCTGGCTCGTGACGGTCAACGCGTGGGACCACGACGGCTTCTTCCCGTGGTTCTGGAACGTCGTGTGGACGATCTTCCCGTGGGTCTTCCTCGGCCCGATGTGGGCGGGCTACGCGCGGTCGCTGCGCCGGTCGCGCGACGACGCCCCGCTCTACGCGCAGTACCACCGCGACCGTCTGGCCGCGACGCGCGAGGCCGGGGTCGTGACGGCGTCCGTCACGGACCGGACGGAGTCGGGCGGCGTCGCGCACTGCGCCGTGCGCGTGCGGCACGGGGCGCTGACGACGACGGTCACGCGCCTCGCCCCGGTCACGAACCTGCTCCCGTCGGAGGTCCCGCAGCCCGGCGACCCCGTGGTCGTCTGGCGCCTGCCCGGGGAGCGCGTCGTGGTGCAGGCCCGCCGCGACCGCACGCGCGCGCTGCACGACGCCGCCCGGGCCGCGGGCGCGACCGTCGTCGACGCACCGGTCGCCGACGACCCGACGACCGACGCGGACGCCCCCGCGTGGGGCTCGCCCACGCGCTCGTCGTCCTCGACGACGACCACGTACACGACGACCCGCATGACCCGCGGCGCGGGCACCCCCGAGGTGACCGTGCAGCACGGCGTCACCGCGGCGCTCGCCGAGCTCGCGAGCCTGCACGCCGCCGGCTCCCTCACCGACGACGAGTTCACCGCCGCCAAGCGGATGCTCCTCGGCGGCTCCTGAACCGACGAGCCCCCGAGCCGCCGAGCACGAGGTTGCCGGCGGGATCGCCGCGAGAACGACAGCAACGTCGTGCTCTGCGCCGACCCGGCAGACTGTCCTCCGTGAGCAGCAGCCGCCGACCCCGGCAGCCGTACCGGCCGACGATGGTGTGGACCGCCGTGCGCGGCGGGGTGCGCGGTCGCGAGCGCCTGACGCCCGTCGTCGACTACCTCGCGGTGCTGCTGATCCTGCTCGCGCTGTGCGGCGGCGCGGTGGCGTTCGCGGTGTGGCTCCTGCGGAACGACGAGGGGTTCGCGGCCGCCCTGATCGGCATCGTCGCCCTCGCCTTCGGCGGCGGGCTGCTGGCGTACGTGCGCGGGCCGTCGAAGCACGCGGTCGTGCTGCGGCCGCACGAAGTCGAGCTGCCGGTGGGCCGGGCGGAGGTGGTCCGGGTCGTCGTGCGGTGGGACGACGTCGCGCGCGTCCACGTCGTCCCGGGCGAGGGGCGCCCGTCGCTCCGCGTCGAGCTGCACGACGGCGCACGGTCACGCCACGCGGAGGGCGAGGACCTGCTCCAGGGCCGGCCCGCGCACGGACCGGACCCCGACCCCGTCGTCGTGACGGACCCCGAGGCGGTCGCGCGCGTCCTGCGGCACCTGCTCGACCACCCGGAGGACCGCACGCGCCTCGCCCAGCGCGGCGGGCCGGGGATCGTCCTGGCCTTCGCCCGCCCGGTCTACGGCGAGCCGCCCGCCTGACCGGTCCGCGGCGCGGCGTCGGGCAGCGTGGTCGCCCCACCCCTGCCCGACGGCGCGGCGCGCCCCTCCCGGGCGCCCCCTCCCCCCGGGGCAGGCCGAGCACGACCCTGCGCGCGGTCGAGAACGACCTTGTCGTCGGCATCCCGCCCCTGGCGACAGCAACATCGTGCTCGGCGGGCCGGGGGTGTCCGGCGTACCGGGGGTGTCCGGCGGACCGGGAGCGGCCCGGGGACGACGACGGCCCGGGCCCGCTCCTGGAGGGAGCGGGTCCGGGCCTTCGCCGGTCGGACGTGCTGGTGGGGCGGGTGCTGTCAGCGGCGACCGATGTCGGACAGCTGGGCCGCCGTGATGACGAGGTCCCGCTCGGCGTCGTCGAGGACGCCGTCGAGGACGAGGTCCTCGGTCACGAGGCTCACGTGGTCGACGAACTCACGGTGCGTCGCGTACTCGTCGTTCTCGGCGACGTGGTCGTTGACCGTGCAGCCGGTGCCGTCGTCGTAGTTCTGCACCGTGCTGTCGTGGCCGTCGATGATCACGGTCGGGCGGATGTCCGAGCCGACGCAGCGGTCCCGCACGAGCTTGAGGACCGTGAAGGTCACCTCGCCGCTCGTGACGTTCCCGACGCCGTCGACCGCGCGGTACCGGACCACGTGCTGGCCGTCGGCCGCGAACGCGACCGGGGCCGCGTAGCGCTGCCACGCGCCGTCGTTGGCCTGGAACTCGATGCGGTCCACGCCCGACTCCTCGTCGACCGCCGTGAGCGTGACGCGCGCGCTCGCGACGAAGTCGCCGTCGCGCGTGCGGCTGCCGCTGACGCCCGCCGTGACGACGGGGCCGTCGGTGTCGCCGCCGGGCTCCTCGCCGCCCGCGATGACGAACGTGACCGTCTTCGGGGCGGACACGTTGCCCGCGACGTCCGTCGCGCGGTAGGTCACCGTGTGCGACCCGGGGGTCCGCACGGAGATCTGCTTGGCGTACGGGGTCCACTCGCCGCCGTCGAGCTGGTACTCGACCGACGCGACGCCGGAGTCGGCGTCCTTCGCGAGGAGGCGCACGAACACGTTGTCGAGGTACTCGCCGGCCTCGTTCTTGTCGCCCCCCATGACGCGGTGGTCGACGGTCGGGGCGACGGTGTCGCCGCCCTGGCCCGCGACGACGTCGAACGTGACGGTCGCCGGCTCGCTGACGTTCCCCGCGACGTCGGTCGCGCGGTAGGCGAGCGTGTGGCGGCCGGGCTCGTCGACGACGACGGCCCCGGTGTACTCGGTCCAGCCCGCACCGTCGAGGTCGTACTCGACGGTCGCGACGCCCGAGCCGTCGTCCGTGGCGGTGAGCAGCACGGACGCGGAGCCGACGTAGGCGCCGTCCTCGTCCTGCTGGCCGCTGAGCTCGGTCGCCACGACGGGGGCCGTGGTGTCCTCCTCGGCCTCCGCGACGACGACGAACTCGGTGACGGTCTCCTCGGAGACGTTGCCCGCGACGTCGGTGGCCCGGTAGACGAGCGTGTGCTCGCCGGGCTCGTCGACGACGATCGGCTCGGTGTACGGCTGCCAGCCGGCGCCGTCGAGGTCGTACTCGACGCTCTGCACGCCGGACGCGTCGTCCGTCGCGGTGAGCGTCGCCGTGGCGGACCCGACGAACGCGCCGTTGCCGTCCTGCGTGCCGGTGACCTCGGCGGTGACGGTCGGGGCGGTCGTGTCGTCCTCGCCGCCGCCGGCGACGACGGTGAACGTCACGGAGCCGACCTCGGACACGTTGCCCGCGACGTCGGTCGCCCGGAACGACACGGTGTGCTCGCCGACCTCGGTGAACGGCACCGTGGTCGTGTACGGGAGCCACGCGCCGCCGTCGACCTGGTACTCGACGGACGCGACGCCCGAGCCCTCGTCCGTGGCGTGGAGCATGAACGCGGCGGTGCCGACGTAGGCGCCGGACTCGTCCTGCTGCCCCATGACCATGGGCTCGACGACCGGGGCGGTCGTGTCCTCCTCGACGTCGCCCTCGACGACGGTGAAGGTCGCGGTCTGCGCCTCGGACGTGTTGCCCGCGGCGTCGGTCGCGCGGAACTGGAGCGTGTGCGTTCCGACGGCGTCGACGACGAACGGCTCCGTGTAGGCCTGCCAGCCCGCGCCGTCGAGGTCGTACTCGACCCCGGCCACGCCGGAGTCGTCGTCGGTCGCGTCGAGCGTCACGGTCGCGCCGCCCACGTAGGCGCCGTCGCCGTCCTGCTCGCCCGTGACGAGCGCGGTCACGGACGGGGCCGTGGTGTCCTCGCCGCCGGTGCCGCCGTCGGTCACGACGAGCTCGCCCCACATCTCGCCGTGCCCGGGGATGGCGCAGAAGTAGCGGTACTTGCCCGGGGTGAAGGTGACCTGGGCCTCGTGCCGCCCGCCGTTCGCGTCGAACGGGCTCGCGAGGATGTTGAGGTTCACGTCGTGGTTGTAGTCGGGCGACGACGTGTCGAACGTGAGCGTGTGGCTCATGCCGAACGTGCTGCCGGTCGCCATGCTGTTCTCGAACACGATCGTGGCGGGACCCGCCTCGGCCGTGGCGGGGAAGGCCTTGTAGTCGGTCACGCTGTTGTCCGCGGTCCACGTGAGGACCTGCTCGGCCGCGACGGTGGCGTCGGCGACGGAGAAGACGGACGACGGCGCTGCCGTCCCTGCGGGGGACGCGGACGCCGGCGCGACGGTGAGGACCGTCGTCGCGGTGAGCCCGGCGACCGTGGCGGCGAGGAACCGCCGCGCGCCGCGGCGGCGGACGCCGCCGGGACTGGTACGTCGTTCCATGAGGGTGCACTCCTCGGGGGGTGTCTCGGGAAGGTTCTGGGGGTGGTTCTGGGGGCTCTGCCGGGTACGGGCGGGGACGGCCTGGCCGGCCGCCCCCGCCCGGCGGTGCTACAGGTCCGCGACCCGGATGTCGCGGAACTCGATGAGGTCCGCGTTCCCGTGGTTCTGGAGCCCGATGAACCCGCTGTCGAACTGGCGCAGGTCGGTCGGCGGGTCACCGGCACGGGACGACTGCTGTCCCGGGGTGTTCTCCCACTCGTTGATGACGACGCCGTTGCGGATGATCGTGTACTGCTGGCCGACCACCCGGATCTCGTACTCGTTCCACTCGCCCTTCGGCTTCTCGCCGCCGGTGTTCAGGCCGAGCGGGTCGAAGTTGTAGACCGAGCCGGTCTTCTGCGGCTCGCCCGTCGGACCGTCGTAGATCTGGATCTCGTGACCGCACGAGATCGCGACCCACGCGGGCGACTGGTTGGCCGCGCACGGCACGTCGCCCGGGTCGTTCGGGTTCGGGAACCGGGTGAACACGCCCGTGTTGGCGTAGTGGTCGCCCTCGGAGACGTCGCGGTACAGGAGCTTCACGGAGAAGTCCCCGAGCTCCTCGCCCGCGTACCAGAGCATCCCGAGGCCGCCGCTCGACTTCAGCGAACCGCCCGGCTCGAGCGTGAACTTGCCGCTCGGTGCCTGGAACCAGTCGTACAGCGACTCCTGCGTGCCGTCGAAGATCGTGCGGTACCCGCCCGGGTCCACGCCGATCTGGGACCGCGCCGCGGCGTCGACGAGGCGAGCACGCTCGCGCTCGTCGATCCGGCTGTCGTCGTACAGGCTCTTCGCGACCGACTCGACGTGCGCCAGGAACCGGGCGTGGGTGCGCCACTCCTTCTCGTCCTGGAACAGGTCGTTCATCGTGCAGGCGCCCAGGTCGAGGTTCTCGACCGTGGAGTCGACGTCGCCGAAGAACACGGTCTCGCGCTCGTCGGGCAGGGTGCACGACGGCGAGCCGTCGGTCGTGACGGTGGCCGTCGAGCCGTCCGCGTACGTGACGGTGAGCTTGGCCTCGTAGGTCCCGATGCGGGGGTACTTGTGCTTCGGGTTGGCCTGGCGCGAGGTCTTGCCGTCGCCGAACTCCCACAGGTAGGAGACGCCGCCGGACCGCGCACCCGTGAACTGCACCGTGAGCGGGTCGCCCTGGATGCTCGTCGCGGACGCGGCCGGGGCCGGGGTCGGGGCCCCGCCCTGGTACGTGATCCGCATGAGCTTCTGGTTCGGGTCGAGGCTGAAGAAGCCGCCCGCGTAGTCGACCAGGTACAGCGCGCCGTCCGGACCGAACTTCGCGTCCATCCAGCTCTGGAGCAGCCCGTCACCGCGGCCGCCCGGGATGATCTGGCGGAGGTCCTCCATGAACACGGGGGCGTCCAGGTCCTCCGGGTCGACCGTCACCGCGACGCGGTTGTTCGAGTTCGACTGGTCGCCGATGAACCACTTGCCCTCCCAGTACGACGGCCACGCGACGTCGGACTCGGGGTCGACCTGCGACTGGCGGTACGTCGGACCGGACATGACGGCCTGGCCGCCGCCCCGCAGCCACGGGATGGTGTAGGTCGCCTCGTCGTCCTCGTACGTCGGGATGCCGTTGCCGCGGTCCGGGAAGACCGGCCCGCCGCCCGAGGGCGAGTACCAGATCATGTTGTTCCGTACCGGCGGGAGGTCCACGAGGCCCGTGTTGCGGGGCGACGTGTTCTTCGGGTTGTCGCAGTCGTACCAGCCGGTGAGGACGCTCGCGTCCTCGTTGCTCCGGTCGCGGTACGGCTGCTTGTTGCCCATGCAGTACGGCCAGCCCTGGTTGCCCGCGGACGTGATGATCGTCGCCGTCTCGTACTTCGCCGGGCCGAGCTCGGGGCTCGGGCTGCCGGCGTCCGGGCCCACCCAGGCCGCCGTCAGCCAGTCGGTGTCGGGGTCGATCTGGAGGCGCGAGATGTTGCGCACGCCCATGACGTAGATCTCCGGGCGCGTCTTGTCCGCGGGGTACTCGCCCACCGGGAACAGGTTGTCGTCCGGGATCGTGTACGTGCCGTCGTCCTCGGGGTGGATCCGCAGGATCTTGCCGTTGAGGTCGTTCGTGTTGCCCGACGTGCGGCGCGCGTCCTGGAAGCTGATGCCCGCGAACTCCTGCGTCCAGTTGTTGCCGGAGTACCCGTTCGACCCGCCGGACGAGTTGTTGTCGCCCGAGCCGATGTAGAGGTTGCCCTCGCTGTCGAACGCCATGCCGCCGCCCGCGTGGCAGCAGCTGTGGATCTGCGTCTCCCACTCGAGCAGGTCGACGCGCGTGCTCTGGTCGATCGTCGGCGTCTCGGGGTCGTAGGTGAACCGCGAGACGGTCCGGTAGCCGACGCGACGCTCGCGGTCGATGTTCTCGTGCGGCATCCAGTACACGTAGAGCCAGTGGTTGGTCGCGAAGTCGGGGTCGGGCACGATGCCGAGCAGCCCCTCCTCGTTCTTCACCAGCTCGTCGCCGCTGCCGCGGTTGCCCATGACGTCGAGCGTCGTGAGCAGCTTCGCCTCACCCGTCTCCGGGTCCCACTGGTGGATCGTGCCGCAGCCGAGGCCCACGTTCGGGTCGCTCCACGGGACGATCGGGCCGGTCGGGCAGGCGCCGCGGCCGATGTAGAAGACCGTGCCGTCGGGCGCGATCGTCAGACCGTGCTGCTCGCCGTTCTGGTCGAGCGTGCCGGCCGTGTTCACCTGGGACAGCCGCTCGGCCTTGTAGTTCGACGCGATGGTCGCCTGGCAGTCGCCGCGCACCACGCCCGTCGTCCACTGGAGCGCACCGAGCAGGTGCTCGCGGAACGTCGCGTCCGCCCAGCTCTCGGGCGTGCCGCCCATGCCGGTGAAGAACGACCGGCCGCCGTCGTAGTCGCGGCACCACGAGACGGGCTGGAACGGGTTGGTCGTCGGGCCGGCGTCGGGGCCGGGCTCGAGCGTCGCGACCGTGTGCACGTCACCGGTCGGGTCGTCGGCCCATTCGAGCCACCGGTCCTCGCGGTCCCACGTGAGCGGGAGGTCCGCCGTCGCGGGGTGCTGGCGGTCGACCAGGTCGACCGTGCGCTCCTCGAGCGGGATCTCCGGGTCGGGCTGCTCGACGGAGTCGGGGCCGTAGATCGAGAGCTCCGCGAGCTGGACCTCGGCGTCGCCGGAGTTCGCGGTGACGTCCAGCCGGTACCAGCCGTACGCGGTCTCGTTCGCGACGTCGAACGTGCGCGGCTGGAAGCGCTGCGGGAAGTCCTCGTCGGCGCGCGTGTCGAGGTCGACCCACGTCTGCCCGTCGGTCGAGCCCTGGAGCTTCCAGTTCTTCGGGTCGCGGCCCGCGGAGTCGTTCGCCGACGTGATGCCGTACTTCACCACCGCGACGGGCTGCTCCATGCGCAGCGTGAGCTGGCCCGTGCGGGCGAACGTCAGCCACTTGGTGTTGGGGTCGCCGTCGACGGCCTTGGCCGGCGTCTCGGCGGCCGGGCTGCGGCCGGTGCCGGTCGCCTCGGCGACCTTCTCCGCCGTCATCGTGGCGCCCTTGATCCGGGCGCCGACGAGGCCCTCGAACCACTTCGAGGCCTCCTGCGAGCGCGCGGCGTCGCGCACGCCGAGGAAGCCGCCGCCGCCGTTGATGTACGCCTGGAGGGCGGCCTCCTGCTCGCCGCTCAGCTCGATGCCCTCCGCGGAGAGCATGACGACGCCGCGGTACTCGCCGAGCGTCGCCGCGCTGATCATCTCCGGGTCGGACGTCGCCTCGACCTCGAAGCCGTTGGCGGCCCCGATCTCGGTGAGCGCCGCCGTCGCGTCGACGACGGGGTCGGTCTGCTCGTCGGGCGCGCCGTGGAACACGAGCACGCGCACGGGCGCGGCTGCGGCGGCCGGCGCGGCGGCGACGGACCCCGCCGCGAGGGACCCGCCCGCGCTGACCGCGGTGGTCGGTGCGGTGGCGCCGGTCTGGGCCGCCGCCGGGAGGACGGCGGCGCTCGCGACGAGCGCGATGCCCGTCAGGCCGACGGTCAGGGCCCGTAGTGCCCCCGGTCGGGAGCGCCCCCTCGTGGGGGGTGTCGATCGTCTGGAAAGCACTCTCCAACTCCTTCGTCATCGGTGCGACGCCCCCGGACGGGCCGGGAGCGGGTCCTGCCGGGTGCGGGACGGGCCGACGGCCCGCCCCACCTCACCGGCGGACGGTCAGTGGCCGGCGTGGCCCGTGAGGTCGACGACGGCCGGCCCGGAGCCACCGCCGGCCGGACCGCCGGGGGCGGTGGCCGGGGCGCTCGTCGTCGCGGCGGCGCCGGACGGCGCGGCCCCGGACGGGGCCGACATGGTGTGGCTGCCGTGACCCTGGAAGCGGTCGATCGACTCCTGGGCGCCCGGCGGCATCGAGCCGTCGGCGTTGCGCACGAGGAAGATGCCCGCCATGCCGCCGTCGGAGTGGAACTGGACGTGGCAGTGGTACATCCACGCACCCGGCCCTACGCCGAGCCCGGCGACGACCTGGAACCCGAACGCGTCGCCCGGGTTGAGGTCCCGGTTGTCGACGACCTGGCTCGGGTCGTACTGGTCCGCGAGCAGGCCGGTGCGGTTGTTCGCCCAGCGGTGCGCGTGGAGGTGGAAGGTGTGGAGCTGGTTGCCGTGGCCGATGCAGATGAACTCGACGCGCTCGCCGAGCTTCGCCTCGAACATCGGCGTGTCCGGCGCGACCTTGTTGTTGATGGTCATGTCGTTGAAGACCATCGTGAACTGCTTCTGCGGCAGCACGTCGCCGACCCGGCGCACGACGAGCGCGCCGTAGAGGCCCGCCGCGAGGCCCTGCGTGCCGTGCTCGCCCCACGCGTGGTCGTGGTAGTGCCAGTACCCCGCGCTGCCGGGCATCCAGATGCCGCGGTCGCGCGCCATCTTGACCGTCGACCACGTGTACGTCCGCGTCTCGCCCGGCTCGTTGAACGAGTTGTTGAACGTGCTGCCGTCGCTGTTGACGTCGTAGTTCACGCCGTGCGGGTGGATCGACAGACGCTTGTCCGTCGTGTTGACGAGCGTGATCTCGAGGGTCTCGCCCTCCCACATCTCGAGGATGGGCCCGGGGACGGTCGCCTTGCCGCGCTCGAGCCCGTAGCCGACGAGCGTGTCGGAGATCCGCTCGGCGTACATGGTGATCTTGCGGACGCCGGTGGCTGCGGTGACGGTCGTCGCGGCGGCGGCGGGGGGCGCCGCGGCGACGCTGCCGCCGGCTCCGAGCAGGAGCGCGGCGGCGGGGCTGGCAGCGACGACGCCGGCCCCGGCGAGCAGGGCCCGCCTCGAGAGCGGCCTCGGCGCCGTCTCGGTCGTCGGGTCGGGCATGGGGGACTCCTTCCGGGCGTACGGGGTCGTCCGGGCGGTCCGTGGCGCGCCGGACCGGCGGGACGGCGGTCGCCGCCCCGCGTGCCGGCGCGCTCGGGCGCGCGGAGGCTCCCCGAGGTGGTGCGGGGGACTCTGAGCAGCAGGACTGGGTGGTGCGGGGGTGTCCCGCGGTCGCAGAGGGTCGAGAGGTTGCTCGGTCGTGCGGGGCTCGACCCGGGCCGGTGGGAGACCGGCCGTGGGGCGAGGTCCAGGGCCGTCGGGCCCCGCCGGGGTACGCGTCGGTGCGTACCGTCCGGCTGTCGGTCCGGACGACGGGCTCCCCTGCGCCGACGTCCGGCCCCCTGGTCGGTTCCAGGGGCAACGAGGTTCATGACACCGCAGTCAGTGCATGGATGTCAACAGGTAGGCGAAAGTTGTGTCGACAACAAGCAAAAGTCCACGGCCGATCGACACTTGTCTCCGGAGCGGCCCTGGACGGCGCTCGGACACGCCCCGGACGGGTGTGCGACACGGCGTCGTGGTGGAGTGACCGCGTGACTCGCGACCTCCCCGCGTGGTCCGTCCGGGAGTCGGCCCTCGACGTCGACGACCCGGCCACGGCCGCGTCCCTCCTGTCCCTCGCCAACGGGTACGTCGGCGTCCGCGGAACGCTCGACGAGGCGGACCCCGACGACGACCCCGCGACCCTCGTCGCCTCCGTCCACGAGGAGTTCGAGCAGACCTACGCGGAGCGCGCGTACGCCTACCCCGAGGTCGAGGAGCGCCTCGTGCCGGTCGTCGACGCGTGGCGGGTCGGCTGGTCCGTGGACGGGGAGCCGGTCGACGTCCGGACCGCCGACCCCGCCGGACCCGACGGCACGGTCGAGGCGCACGAGCGCGTGCTCGACCTGCGCCGGGGCGTGCTGCGGCGCGAGCTGCGCTGGACCGCGCCGTCGGGCGGGACCGTCACGCTGCACAACGAGCGGCTCGTGCCGCTCTCGCGCCGCGAGGTCGTCGCGTCGCGCTGGCGCGTGCTCGCGCACGACGACGTCACCGTCACCCTGCGCCCGGTCCCCGGCTGCGCGCACGGCGGGCAGGACCCGGGCCGCGAGGCGCCCGGGCTGGTCACCGTCTCGTGCCGGCACGACGCCGAGGGGTCGTCGGTGCGACAGCGGACCGTGCGCTCGGAGCGCGGCGTCGCGGCCGAGACCGCGCACCTCGTCGACGCCGCGGACGGCGTCCGCCCGCGCTGGCACCACCGCGGCGGCGCCGCGGTCCTCACCGTCGACCTGCGCGCCGACGAGTGGCTGGAGGTCGTCGTCCTCGCCGCGTACGCGGGCGGCGCGGATGCCGACGCGCTCCCCGCGCACGCGCACACCGTGCTCGCCGCGGCCGTCGACGCGGGCTGGGACGCGCTCGAGCGTGAGCAGGCCGACGCCCTCGCCGCGGTCTGGGACCGGGGCGACGTCGAGCTCGACGGTGACTTCGAGATGCAGCAGGCCCTGCGGCACAGCCTGTTCCAGGTGGTCCAGGCGTCGGCGCGGGTCGAGGCCGTGGGCGTGCGGGCCAAGGGCCTCACGGGCACCGGCTACGCGGGCCACGCCTTCTGGGACTCGGACACGTTCGTGCTCCCCGTGCTGGACCACGTGCTGCCCGACGCCGCGGCGGCGCACCTGCGCTGGCGGCACGCCACCCTCCCCCACGCGTGCGAGCGGGCCGCCGAGCTGGGCCTGCCCGGCGCGGCGTTCCCGTGGCGCACGATCAGCGGTCGGGAGTCGTCGGGCTACTGGCCCGCGAGCACCGCCGCGCTCCACGTCTCGTCGGCCGTCGCGCTCGCAGCCGTGCGGCACGTCGCCGCCACGCACGACGACGAGCTCGCCCGGGACGTCGTCGTCGATCTGGTGGTGCAGACCGCGCGGCTGTGGGCCGGGCGCGGCCACCACACGGCCGCCGGCTTCCGCATCGACGGCGTGACCGGGCCCGACGAGTACACCGCCGTCGTGGACAACAACACGTACACGAACCTCATGGCGCGCAAGAACCTGCGCGCGGCCGACGAGCTGTGCGAGCGGTTCCCGGAGCAGGCGGCGCGGCTGGACGTGACCCCGGACGAGCGCGCGGGGTGGCGGCGTGCGGCGGACCGGATGGTCGTCCCGTACGACGCGGAGCTCGGCGTCACGGAGCAGTCGCAGGACTTCACGCGGCACGCCCCCTGGGACTTCGAGTCGCGGGGCACCGCGCGGTTCCCGCTCGACGACCACGTGCACTACGTCGAGCTGTACCGGCGGCAGGTCGTCAAGCAGGCCGACCTCGTGCTCGCCCTGCACGCCGCGCCCGAGGAGTTCACGCCCGAGCAGCGCCGCCGCGACTTCGACTACTACGAGCCGCTGACCGTCCGCGACTCGTCGCTCTCGGCGCCCGTGCAGGCGGTCGTCGCCGCGGAGATCGGCTACGTCGACCTCGCGTACGACTACGCGCGCGAGTGCGCGCTCCTCGACCTGTGCGACCTGCGCGGCTCGACCGACGGCGGGCTGCACGTCGCGTCGCTCGCGGGCGCCTGGACCGCCGTCGTCACGGGCATCGTGGGGCTGCGGCACGACGACGACGGGCTCCGCCTCGCCCCCCGGCTCCCGTCCCGGCTCACGCGGCTCGCGCTCGCCGTCCACCACGGCGACGCCCGGGCGCGCGTCGAGGTCCGGCCCGACGGCGTCACGTACCGCCTCGAGTCCGGCGAGCGGCTGCGGGTCGTGCACGGCGACGAGCCGTTCGAGCTCACGCCCGAGCACGCGGTCTTCGAGCGGCCCCTGCTCGCCGGGATCCAGGACCCGCCGCCCGCGCAGCCGCCCGGCCGCGCGCCGCTCTTCGCCACCTCGTAGGTGGACGTACCCGCGACGGGCCCGGTGGGCCGTGCGCGGGTTCCCTACGTCGGCAGCCGCTCCTGCTCGCCGCGCGCGCCGCGGAGCCCGGCGGCTCCCGGACCGGTCCCGCCAGGCGGGGCGAGGCGCCCGGCACGCCGGTGCGCGGCCCGGTACTGCGAGGGCGCGAGGCCGTACTCCGCGGCGAACGCCTGCCGCAGCGCCTCCGCGGACCTCAGCCCGCACTCGCGGGCGACGGTGGTGACCGGGCGGTCGGTCGACGCGAGCAGGTGGGCCGCCGCCTCGGTCCGGGCTCGCCGGACGTACCGCGCCGGCGTGCGGCCGAGGTGCCGGACGAACAGGCGCGTGAGCTGGCGCTGGCTCACGCCCGCGTGGGCGGCGAGGGCGGGGAGCGAGAGGTCTCCGTCGAGCCGCGCGGCGACGAGGTCGACCACGGCCCGGACGCATGCGTCCCGTACCTGAGGGGCCGCCGTGAAGACGCTCATCTGGGCCTGGTTCCCCGGACGCTGGAGGTACGTCACGAGCGCGCGGGCCACCCTGCGGGCGAGCTCCGGACCGTTGTCCTCCTCGACCAGCGCGAGCGTGAGGTCGAGCGCGCTCGTCACGCCCGCCGACGTGTAGACGTTGTCGTCGCGCACGTAGATGGGCGCCGGGTCGACGCGGACGGCGGGGTACTCCTGCGCGAGCCGGTCGGCGTAGCGCCAGTGCGTGGTGGCACGACGCCCGTCGAGGAGACCCGTCGCCGCGAGGACGGTCGCGCCCGTGCAGACCGACGCGACCCTGCGACTCAGGGCGGCCACCCGGCGCACGTGCGCGACGACGAGCGGGTCGGCACCGGCCTCCTCGTGGCCGAGCCCTCCGGTCACGACGACCGTGTCGACCGGCTCGACCCACCGCTGGAGGGAGCCGTGGCTCGCGAGCGTGAGGCCCGAGTCGCACGCGACGGGTCGCCCGCCCGGGGTCAGCAGCACCACCCGGTAGGGGGGCGCGGCGCCCACACGGTTCGCGAGGACGAGGGTCGAGGTCACGCACGCGATGTCCAGGAGCTCCGCGCCGGCGTAGCCGACGACCGCCACCAACCGCTCCGCCATGAGCCGTCACCCCCGGGTTCCCGACGTCCGGTCCACGGATCCGGACACCGTCCACGATACCCCCGGGGAGTACCGCGGCCCAGGGTGAGGCTGTTCCTCCCAGGAGAGCGCGGTCGCCCGACCGCGACCGCCACGAGAGACGAGGACGTCATGAGCACTCCACGCACCGCCCGGCAGACCACCGGACCGCGCTCCGGAACCGCGCGGGGGACGAGCACCCAGACGAGCACGGGGACGAGCACCGGGACGAGCACCGCCCGGGCCGTCGTGGCCCGCTGGCCCGCCGCGCTCGGCCTCGGCGTCGCCGTCCTGCTGCTCGCGATCGGCGTGGCCGACCGCACCACCCTGGCGATCGGCGTGAGCGCGGCCGCGCTCTGCTACGTGGCCGCAGCAGCGCTCGGACGCCCCTGGATCGCCTGGGTGAGCATCCTCGGCGCCTCGCTCGTCGTGGTCGCGAGCGAGGTGGCGGGCATCCCCTGGTGGGCCGGCATCGGGCTCACCGCGCTCGTGCTGCTCGGGATCGGCGTCGCGCGCGGCGCAGCACGACCGACGCTCCCCCAGGCGGCCGCACTTCTCGGCTACGGTTCCCTCGCTGTGGTGGCGCTCGCCGTCGACCCGGGCATCGGTCTCGTCGTGGCAGGGCTGACCCTGGCCGGCCACGCCGCGTGGGACGTCGTCCACCACCGGCGCGGCGAGGTCGTCCCCCGGCCGATGGCGGAGGCGTGCCTGTACTTCGACGTCGTTCTCGGCCTGGGCTGCCTCGCCCTCGCCGCCCTCCGCTGAGACGCGGGGCGCGTCCGGGACGCGCCGTCAGCCCGCGAGCGCCTCGCGCAGGGTCGTCGCGAACGCCGCCGGGTCGTTCGCGGGCGACCACTCGTTGACCATGAAGCCGCCGTGGTCGCCCGGGAACGTCACCGGCTCGACGCCCAGGAGGGCGGCGAGGGCGGCACCGCCGCGCCACGCGAGCGTGCCCTCGCCCTGGGCGCTCACCGCGGGGACGATGCGGGTCGCCGCCGCACGCAGGGCGTCGCCGTCGGGCGCCCACGACGGCATGGTGGCCAGGTTCCGGCCGAGGAGCAGGTCGTCGCGCGACCCGTCGTCGTCCGTCGGGAAGCCGAACATCGCCGGGTCGGGCGCCGGGCGGTCGAGGTAGTCCGCGGGCAGCGGGCCCACGTGGCTGACGAGCGCGACGAACTTCGCCATCGCGCGCCCGAAGCCCTCGCGGCGGTACGTCTCCACGATGTCCGCCTGCACCGCCGTCGCGGTCGCGGCGTCCTCCAGCAGCGGCGTGATGGGCGGCTCGTGCGCGACGAACGTCCGCACGTCCTCCGGGTGCCGCTCGATCCACGAGAGCCCGACGACGCCGCCCCCGCTCGACCCGAACACGTCCACCGGCCCCAGCCCGAGGGCGGCCACGACCTCGTGCAGGTCGTCCGCGTGCCGCTCGACCGACACCTCGCCGTCGGCGGCGAGCGTGCTGCGCTCCGTGCCGCGCGGGTCGTACGTGACGACCACCCGGTCGTCGATCAGGTCCACGAGCTGCCCGAACCCCGACGCCGCCATGGGCGAGCCCATGACGACGAGCGGCGGCAGGTCGCCCGGCGCCGCGGGGGTCCGGACGTCGTAGGCCAGGACGGCTCCCGGCACGTCCAGGGTGCGGCTCGTGGTGCGGGTCGTGGTCTCGCTCATGACGTCCTCCGTGTCGTCGTCCCGCCGCGCGTCGCGGCAGGTCCCCGTGCGTAGAGACGGCGACCGCCGCCGGAACTGAGCGGTCCGCGCGGCCGCGCGTTGCCACTACCCTCGCAGGATGCCGTCATCGAGGACCGTGCCCGCCGTCGTCGCCGCGGGGACGCTCACCGCGGTGCTCTGGGTCGTCACCGGGCGGGTCGCGGACTGGCTCGCCGGGGCGGCGCACGCCCTGCCCGCCGGGCTCGTCCGGACGCTCCTGCCCCACCCGACCGGCGTCGTCACGGGCGGTCAGCAGGTGTCGGGCAGCACCGTGCTCACGGCCGCCCTCGCGGGCGGGGTCGTCGCCCTCGGCACGCACCTCGTGCTGCGGCGCCTGCCCGCGGGCGAGGGCCGCTGGGCCGCGTTCCTCGCCGTCTGGGGCGCGGCCGTGCTCGCGTCCGCGCTCGCCGCGACGGCGGCCTGGTTCGCGGGCGTCACGCTCGCCTGGCGCGCGGACACGATCAGCCGGTTCGTCGCGACCGCGCTCGGCGGCTGGTGGGGGTTCGTCAACGGCCCGCTCGTGGCGGTGACGGTCGCCGTCGCGCGCGCCCTCACCGACCGCCACGACGACCCCGCCGGCACGCGGCACACCCGGACGCCGCCGCGCGTGCGCGCGTGGCCCGCCGCGCTCGCCGCGGGCACGGCGACGGGCGTGCTGTGGGCGGCCGCGGGCGTCGGGCGCACGACGCTCCCCGGGGCGGCGGACCCGCAGTCGCCGTGGGGCGTGGCGCGCGACGTCGTGCTGCTGCCCTCCGCCCGGATCGCCGTCGACCGCGCGGCGCTCCTCGCCGACCCCGTGCACCTGCTGCTGCCCGTCGGCGTCGGTCTCGCGGTCGGGCTGCTCACGGCGCTCGCCGCGCGACGCCTGCCGCCGGTCGAGGGCCGCGCGGCGCTGCTGCTCGGGGTGTGGCTCGCGTGCGCCGGGGGTGCGGCCCTCGCCGCGGCGGTGCCCGTCGTCTCCTCCACGCTCGCCGCGGGCGGCGTGCTGCCCGACGCCGGCCGCACCCTCCCCGTGCTCGAGGCGGGCCTCTCGTGGGGGATGGTGTGCGGGGTGCTCGTGGCGCCGCTCGCGGTGGTCGCGCACCGGCACGCGGGCGCGCGACCGCACGCCGGGTCGGCCGTCGCCGACGAGCCGTGGCCCGCGCCCGTCGCTCCCGAGCAGCCCGAGGAGCGCGTGCCCGTGCAGGCGGAGGCACCCGACGCCGAGCAGGCGGGTCCGCGCGGCGCCGACGACGCTCCCGGGCCCGACGACGCCCGGCACCGCGACGAGGTCACCGCGCGCTCCTGAGGGACGGCGTTCCGGCACCCGCCACCCCGGCGTCACCCGGCGGTCGTCGTCCCGACACCCCCGTCCCCTAGCGTCGGCCGTGACCAGCAGACCGGGACGCACCGGAGAGGGCACAGCGACGATGACCCTGACGATCACGCTCGTACGCCACGGGCAGACCTACCTCAACGCACGACGCCACCTGCAGGGTGCGTGCGACTCCCCCCTCACCCGCACCGGACGCGCGGGCGTGCGCGTCACGGCGCAGCACCTCGCGCGGCACGACTTCGCGGCCGCGTACTCCTCGCCGCAGGGCCGCGCGGTCCTCACGGCGATGGAGATCCTGCGGCACCATTCCGACCTCCCGCTCACGGTCGACCCCGACCTGCGCGAGCTGTCGTTCGGCTCCTACGAGCGGCGCCCGGAGTCGCAGCTCGACGCCGTCGAGCCGTGGGCCGAGCTCGTGCCCCGCATGCTCGCGGGCACCCACCCGGGCGTCGGCGGCGGCGAGCCGGGCCGGGACTTCATGGCTCGCGTGCGCGCGGTGTTCACGCGCGTCGTCGCCGCGCACGACGACGCGTCCCGCCCGGGCGCGACGCGCGACCGGCACGTGCTCGTCGTCGGGCACGGCCTCACGCTCGGCGCGTGGCTCGCGACGCTCGCCCCCACCGGCCTCGTCGCGCTGCCCAACGCGTCCGTCTCGACCGTCGAGGTGACCGACGGCGTCCCCCGCCTCCTCGCGGTCGGGGTCGACGTCGCCGGCCACGGCCACGTCGCCGCCCGCCCCGCCCCCGCTCGCCCGAGCACCCCGCTCCCCGCCTGACCGCCTCCCCGCCCCCCCCCCCCCCCCCCCCCCCCCCCCCCCCCCCCCCCCCCCCCCGCCCGGCAGAGACCTCCGCCGAACACGGGGTTGGGGTCGCTCTCCCGGCGAAACACGTCGCCAACCCCGTGCTCGGCAGGGATCAACCCCGTGGTCGACGGGGCGGCAGGGGCCGACGTCGCCTGCTCCTGACGGGCGCGACCGGGCCGCCCGGGTGAGGCTCGGGGGGATGCCGAGGGGGCGGCGGCGTCCCGACACCTGACCGTCCCCGGGGCGTCGCCCGGCGTCCACCGGAGCGCAACGCCGCGTTCCTAGGGTCGCCGGGGCAACCGACCCGACGCTCGGAGGACCCGATGACGACCACCCGACGCCGCGCCGTGCGCGGCACCGCCGCCGCACTGGCGGGGACCCTGCTCGCGACGACCCTCGTCGCCGCCACGGCCACGACCGCGACCGTGCCGTTCGCGGCCCCGGCGGCCGCCGCACCCGGCGACGTGCTGCTCGCCGAGTCGTTCGACGGCGACGACCTCCCCGAGGGCTGGACGCCCGTGCTCGGCGACTGGCAGGTGCGCGACGGCCGGCTCGTCGGCGACGCACCCGACGGGTCGTCGCCCGCGCGGATCGTGTTCGGCCGCTCCGCGGAGAACTACCGGCTCGACGCGACGCTCCGGTTCGAGAGCGTGGACAACGCGTCGCGCTGGGCGGGCGCGATCCTCGACGTCGCGCCCGACGGCACGACCCCGTGGTGGCAGGCGGTCCTGCGCACCACGACGACGGCGCCCAACGGCGTCGAGATCGCCCAGCGCACCGCCGCGGACGCGTGGAACGTCCCGTACACCGGCTCGGCGCCGACCGACGCCGCGACCGGGCGCGACGTGCACCTGTCCGTCGAGGTGCAGGGCGCGGCCGTCACGTACGCGCTCGACGGGCGGACCGTGCTGGAGGGGCGGATCGACCGGTCGCGGGACGGCGCGCTCGGCTTCGTCACCGCCGGGGCGACCGTGAGCGTCGACGACGTGACCGTCACGGAGATCGAGCCCGCGTCGTACGTCGGCGGCGACGGCGAGCTGCCCGTCACCGTCGCGCACCGCGGCTACTCCTCGGTGGCTCCCGAGAACACGCTCGCCGCCGTCGCGGCCGGGATGCGCACGGGGGCGGAGTACGTCGAGGTCGACGTGCACACCACGGCCGACGGCGTCCCCGTCGTGCTGCACGACCAGACGGTCGACCGCACGACCGACGGCACGGGCGACGTCGCCGTCCTGGCGGGCGAGCAGGTCACCGCGCTCGACGCCGGGTCCTGGTTCTCGCCCGCGTTCGCCGGGCAGCGGCTGCCGTCGTTCGCGCAGCTGCTCGACCTGCTGGAGACCGGCTCGTCGACCCTGCTCCTGGAGATCAAGGGGCCCGAGACGTCCGCGGAGGTCGAGCGCGTCGTCGACATGGTCGTCGAGGCCGGGCTCGAGGACCGCGTGGTGCTCCAGTCGTTCGACGTCGACGCGCTGCGCGCCGCGCGCGAGCACGCCCCGCAGATCCCGCGCGGGCTGCTCCGCGGCGCGCTCGACGCCGACCCCGTCGCCGCGGCGCAGGACCTCGACGCGGTCATGTACAACCCGTCGGCGAGCGCGCTGCTCGCGCGTCCGGGCGTCGTCGCCGACCTCAACGCGGCGGGCGTCGCCGTCATGCCGTACACCGTGAACTCCGCCGCCGACTGGGCGCGCCTCACCGAGATCGGGGTCGACGGCATCATCACCGACCGCGCGGGGGCGTTCGTCGGGTGGAAGCAGGCGCGCGAGCAGGAGGCGCCCGCGCCCGGCGCGCCGACGGTCACGATCGTCAGCCCCGCGGAGGGCACCGAGGTCGAGCGGGGCGGCACGCTCGTCGTCGCGGCGAGCACGACGGACGCGGACGAGGTGGTCGTGACGCTCGACGGCGAGCCCGTGGACAACGGGGCGGTCGTCCCGGCCGCGGACCTCGCGCTCGGCGAGCACACGGTGACCGCGACCGCGCGGGGCGCGGGCGGCGAGGCGACCGCGGAGACGACCGTCGTCGTGACCGTCACGCCGGAGGGCCTGCGCTCGCGCCTCGCGGCGCTCGACCTCCCGCCCGGCCAGCTGACGAAGGCGCTCGACGCGGCCGAGGCCGGGCGGTGGGCGTCGGTGCGCAAGGTCGTGGAGAAGTTCGTGCGCGACACGGCCACGCGCGAGCGTCTGCTCGAGGAGGTCGACCACCTCGACGGCCGCTTACCGGGCAGCCTGACCGGGCAGCCTGACCGGGCAGCCTGACCGGGCAGCCTGACGGGGCGCCTGACATCGACCGGGCCGCTGCGCGCAGCGGCCCGGTACGTCGCCCGTCCCCGGTCGGAGCCGACCGGGGACGGGCGCTCACGCGTCGGCGAGGAAGCGTCGCCGCTCCCCGCGGGCGGACCCGGCCCGCACCCAGCCGGTGAGGACGAGGGCGCCGCCCGCGACCCACGGGACGACGTCCCACCCGGGCGGTCCGTCCGACCCGACGACGGCGCCGTCCGTCGCGAGGATCGCCGCCCCGAGGCCGAGCAGCGCGAGGCCCAGCACCAGCAGGACGACGTCCCACGCCGCGCTCCCCGCGCCCCGCCGGGGCGCGCGGGCGACGAGGGCCGCCTTCTCGGTCGCGGTGAGCGGCGCCGTCGGGCCGAGGGGCTGGACGCGCTCGGCGCCGTGCCGGAACCGCGCCGGGTCCTCGACGGCCTCGACGAGCGCGGCGGGCAGCCCGAGGAGGTAGGCGAGCTCGGCGACGGGGTCGCCGGGCCAGGTCGACGAGGCGAGCAGCGCGCGCAGCCGGCCCGGGTCGCGCGGCGCGCCGAACGCCTCGGCCAAGGCCTCGTACGCGCCCTCGGGGCCGGACGTCGAGAGGTCCGTCCAGGTGTCGTTCCAGCTTCCGAAGACCCACGGGCGCCCCGGCGTGCTGAGCGTCCAGGCGACGCGGCCGCCGGTCCGTTCCAGGCTGACGACGACCTCCCCGGCCCGCAGGCCGCGCTCGATCGTGGACCGGGCGCGGAACTCGCCCGAGAGGGCCGACCGGAACGCCTCCTGCTCCGCCTCGTCCGCCGCGCCGAACCTCGGCACCTCGGGGCGTGCGGCGCTCCAGACGACGGTGCGCTCGTCGGTGGCGCGCACCCACGCCGTGCCCGCCCGGCGCACGGCGGCGCGGACGAACGCAGCGTCGGCGCGGACGAGCTGCACGACGGCGTCGGGCGCCGCCGAGTCCGTCGCGGGCAGGTCCGCGACCGCCGCGAACGCCTCGAGGAGGTCGTCGGGGTGCTCGAGCGCGCGCAGCCGGTCCGCGGCCGTCGTCGCGTCGCGCAGCCCGACGAGCGCGCCGACGGCCGCGAGCACGGCGCCCGGGTCGCCGTCGAGGCGCATCGTGTGGTCGGTGGTCGAGCCGGGCTGCGCGGGGGCCCAGGTGACGACGACCGGCGGCGCGACGGCGTCCGTGCGGGCGGCGAGGATCGCGCTCACGCCCTCGGGCAGCAGGTCCGAGCCCGCGTCGAGCTGCACGACCCACGGGACCGGCACGAGCGCGTCGACCTGCGCGAGGGCCTCCGCGGCCGACGTCGGGGCGTCCGCCGCGTCGGTCGCCGTGCCGTTCTCGGTGTCGACCTCGGCGAAGGTCCAGCCGCGCTCGTCCGTCGGGCCGACGCGCCCGTACTCGAGGTCCGCGGCGCGGAGACGGTCGACGACCTGGGCGTGCGGGCTGCGCGTGACGACGTTCACGGCGTCATGATGCCGCACCCGCCTCCACCCGGCGGTCAGCGTCCGGTCAGAAGCCCTCGGGCGGCGTGAACTGCGAGAGCGTGAGCACCGCACCCTGCGGGTCGCGGACCTCCGCCTCGCGCGTCCACCCCGTGTCGGCCGAGGACAGCACCACCGCACCGGCGCGCTCGGCCGCCGAAGCCGCGGCGTCCCGGTCCGCGACGGCGAACGTCACGGTGTGGCGTGCGCGTCCGGGCTCCTCCAGGACGCCCGCCACGACATCCCGGAAGCCGGGCGGCGCGCCCGCCTGGTTCGCGTCGATCTCCGGGTTGACGGTCCGCGCGAGGTGGTCGCCGTAGCCCTCGACGCGCGCCATCCCGGCTCCGAGGTCCGGGCTCACCTCCCAGCCGAGCAGCGGGCCGTAGAAGTGCAGGGCCCGCGCGACGTCGGGCGTGCGCAGCACGCTGAAGTTCCACGTGCCCGGCTCGTTGGCGCGCTGGGCACCGAGCCGCGTGCCCGGCTGCCACAGCCGGAACGTCGCGCCCTGGGGGTCGCGCACGGTCGCCATGCGCCCCGGCGGGCCGACCGTCGTCGGGCCGTCGAGGACCTCGCCCCCGAGGTCCGGGACGCCGCGCGCGGACGCGTCCACGTCGTCGACCGCGACGTACGTGATCCAGCCGGGCTCGCCGCGGCCCGTCGCGACGGCCGCGACGTCCTGCCCGCCGAGCGAGGCGACGACGTACCGCTCCCCCGCGCCGGGCGGGAGCCGGTCCTCGAACTCCCACCCGAAGAGGGCGCCGTAGAACGCGAGGGCGGCGTCGACGTCGGGCTGCTCGGTGTCCACCCAGCAGGGCACGCCGTGCGGGTAGGTGCGGACGGGTCGGGACGGCGAGGTGTCCATGTCTCACGGTCCCACCGGGCACCCACATCGTCACCCCGGCCCGGCGCCGGGTGTTCGCCCGCGCGACACCTTCCCGACCTTCCGGGCGTGGGCACCCGTGCGTACGGTGGCGGGGAACCTCTCGACGACCACCGTCCCCGACGACGAGGAGCCACCGTGTCCACGAGACCGTCCACCCCGACCGCGCCCCGCAGCCGACCGCGCGCAGCACGCACCGCGCTCGTCCCCGCCCTCGCGGCCGCCGCGGCCCTCGCCGTCGTGGGCGCGGGCGCCGCGCCCGCCGCCGCGCACGGCGACCGCCACGGCCACGACCGCGGGACGCTGCGCGTCGCGACGTACAACGCGAGCCTCAACCGCGCCGCCGCGGGCGAGCTCGAGGCCGACCTCTCGACCCCCGACGACCCGCAGGCCGCGACGATCGCCGAGGTGCTCCAGCGCACGCGGCCCGACGTCGTGCTGCTCAACGAGTTCGACTTCGTGCCCGGCGGGCGCGCCGTCGACCTGTTCCGCGACCACTACCTCGAGGTCCCGCAGGGCGGCGCCGAGCCGATCGAGTACCGCTACGCGTACGTCGCGCCGTCGAACACCGGCGTGCCCAGCGGGTTCGACCTGAACGACGACGGCGTGGTCGGCGGCGGGGACGACGCGTTCGGCTTCGGCGCGTTCGAGGGGCAGTACGGCATGGTCGTGCTGTCGCGGTACCCGATCGACACGCGCGGCGTCCGCACGTTCCAGCACTTCCTGTGGAAGGACATGCCGGGAGCGCTCCTCCCGGACGACCCCGCGACGCCCGCGCCCGCCGACTGGTTCACGCCCGAGGAGCTCGACGTGGTGCGGCTGTCGAGCAAGTCGCACTGGGACGTCCCGGTGCGCGTGGGGCGGCAGACCGTCCACGTGCTCGCGTCGCACCCGACCCCGCCCACGTTCGACGGCCCCGAGGACCGCAACGGCCGCCGCAACCACGACGAGATCCGGTTCTGGGCGGACTACGTGACGCCCGGCACGGCGTCGCGCTACGTGTACGACGACGCGGGCCGGCGCGGCGGGCTGCGCCCGGGCGCGAGCTTCGTCGTCCTGGGCGACCAGAACGCCGACCCGCTGGACGGCGACTCCGTGGACGCCGCGATCGACCAGCTCCTCGACCACCGGCGCGTCCAGGACCCGGCGCCCCGGTCCACCGGAGCGGTCGAGGCCGCCGCGCTCCAGGGCGGGGCGAACGCGACCCACCGGGGCGACCAGGCGCTCGACACCGCCGACTTCGCCGACACCGCGCCCGGGAACCTGCGCGCGGACTACGTGCTCCCGTCGCGCGACGTGCGGGTCCGGGACGCGGGCGTGTTCTGGCCCGTCCAGGCCGACCCGCTCTCGCGGCTCACCGGCGTCTTCCCGTTCCCGAGCAGCGACCACCGGCTCGTCTGGGTGGACCTGGCCGTCCGCGGCTGACCCACCGGTCTCGCCGTCGCCCCGGGCGCTCGTCGCCCGGGGCGACGATGGTGGACCCGTGCCGCCCGCAGGTGCACACTCGGAGGTCTGTGCTCACCGCCGACGCACAGCAGACTCCCGGCCGGCGCCTCGCCGGTCGCACGGCACGCCCCCGGCGCGCCACGTCGTCCGGCCCGACGACCACCTCACCCTCGTCCCCGGGGCGACGCCCGCGCCGACAGCAGCGCGCGCCGGCTCCCCTCGCCCCCGCGGGACCGCCGGACCAGGAGCACCCATGAGAAGACTCCGCACCGCCCTGCCCGCCGCCGTCGCCGCCGCGACGGCCGCCCTCGTGCTCGTCGCGGGGCCCGCCGTCGCGCACGGCGGCAAGCCCTCGCCGCGCCCGCCGACCGTGACCGACGTCGCGACCGGCCTCGTCACGCCGCTCAGCCTCGCGGTCGGGCCGCGCGGCACCACCTACGTCACCCAGAACTTCGCCGGGCTGCTCACGGCCGTCGGCCGCGACGGCACCCCGACCGTCCTCTACGCGTCGCCCGACGGCGGAGAGGTCGGGGGCGTCTCCTTCGACGGCCGCCGGATCACGTTCACCGAGACGCAGCTCGGCGAGGAGGGACCGGTCGCGTCGGAGGTCTCGACGCTGCAGACCGACCGGCAGGGCAACCCGACGGGCGCGCCCGTCGTGCTCGCGGACACGTTCGCGTACGAGCAGGCGAACAACCCCGACGGCGGCGTGACCTACGGCCTGCGCGACACCGACCCGGCGTGCGTCGCCCAGGTCCCCGCGTCGCCCGTCCCGCCCCGGTACACGGGGATCGCGGACTCCCACCCGTACGCCACGACGTCGTCCCGCGGCACCACGTACGTCGCCGACGCGGGCGCCAACGCGATCCTGTCGGTGAGCGACCGCGGCCGGGTCCGGACGGTGGCCGTGCTGCCCGCGCAGCCCGCGGTCGTCACCGCCGAGGCGGCGGCGGGCCTCGGGTGGCCCGCGTGCGTCGTCGGGCAGACGTACTGGTTCGAGCCCGTCCCGACGGACGTCGAGGTGGGCCCGCGCGGCGTGCTCTACGTGACGACGCTCCCCGGCGGGCCCGAGGACGCGAGCCTCGGCGCGCGCGGCGCGGTGTACACGGTCGATCCCTGGCGCGGCGCGGTGCGCCAGCTCGCCTCCGGGTTCCTCGGAGCGACCAACCTCGCCGTGTCCGGCGACGGCACGGTCTACGTCGCCGAGCTGTTCGGCGGGAAGATCTCGCAGGTCGGCAAGCGCGGGCCGAGCACCCTCGTCGAGGTCCCGCTCCCCGCGGGCCTCGAGTGGGACGGCAAGGGTCTGCTCGCGACGACGAACGCCCTCCCGGCGGACGAGACGACGCCGCCCGACGGGCACCTCGTGCGCATCGACCTCGGCCGGCACGGCGGGCGCTGACGCACCACCGGCCCTGGGGGTCGCACCGACGCCCGGGGCCGGTCGTCAGACGCGGGTCGCAGCGACCGCCCGGCCGAGCGCGCCGACGCTCACCGCGACGTCGGCGTCCGTCGTCGCCCAGGAGCTCACGGAGACGCGGAGCACGGCGCGGTCGTGCCAGCGCGAGCCGGACATCCACGCGGTCCCGTCGTCGAGCACGCGCCGCACGACGTCCTGCGTCCGCGCGTCGTCCCCGAACGCCGCGCACACCTGGGTGAACACGACGTCGTGCAGCACCTCGCCGTCGAGCGCGCGCACCGCGTCGGCGAACGTCGCCGCGTGGCGGCAGAACCCGTCCACGAGGTCGGCGACGCCCGAGCGACCGAGCGCCCGCAGCACCGCCCAGACGGGGAACGCGCGACCGCGCCGCGAGAGCTCGGGCACCTTGTCGAGCGGGTCGCCCGCCTCGCTCTGGATGAGGTAGTCGCCGTGCATGCCCATCGCGGCCCGCAGCGGCGCCAAGTCCGCGACGATCGCGAGCCCGCAGTCGTACGGGACGTTGAGCGTCTTGTGCGCGTCGGTCGCCCACGAGTCCGCGCCCTCGTACCCCGCGACGAGGTGGCGGTACGTCGGCGACGCGGCGGCGAAGAGCCCGAACGCGCCGTCGACGTGCACCCACGCGCCGTGCCGGTGCGCGACCTCGACCGCCGGGCCGAACGGGTCGAACGCCCCGGAGTGCACGTTGCCCGCCTGCAGCACCACGATCGTGGGCGCCGGGGCAGAGCCCCGGTCCCGCGAGGTAGAGGCCAGGTCCCGCGAGGTAGAGCTCTGGTCCCGCGAGGTAGAGGTCTGGTCCCGCGAGGGAGAGGCCCGGTCGGCCAGCGCCTCCTCGAGCGCGGCGACCGAGACCCGGCCCTGGTCGTCCGCGGCGACGACCTCGGGCGCCCCGAGCCCGAGGTACGACAGCGCGAGGTCGACGGACTCGTGCCGCTCGGCACCGACGAGCACGCGCACGCGCGGCGCACCCGTGAGGCCGTCGCGCCGCACGTCCCACCCCGCGCGGCGCAGCACCTCGCCGCGCGCGGCGGCGAGCGCCGTGAAGTTCGCGGTCGTGGCGCCGGTGACGAACCCGACCGCGCCCGACGCGGGCAGGCCCAGCAGCTCGAGCAGCCACGCGCTCGTCACGTCCTCGACGGCCGTGTGGGCGGGGGTGACGGTGCGGAGCGCGGAGTTCTGGTCCCACGCGCTCGTGAGCCAGTCGGCCGCGAGCGCCGCCGGGTGGCTGCCGCCGATGACCATGCCGTAGAAGCGGCCCGACGGCATCGCGGTGAGGCCCGGCCCGCACGCCGTGGCGAGCAGGTCGACGACGTCGGCGGCCGGGCTGGGACCGTCCGGCAGGTCCGTGCCGAGCGCGGCGACGACGTCGGCGACGCCCGCCCGGGGCGGGACCGGGCGCGTCGCGAGGGAGTCGAGCCACGCGGCGGCGTGCTCGTGCGCCCGCAGGAGGGCGGCGTCGCGATCGTCCATGACCGCTCCTGACCGGGCCGGACCGACGCCGGCCCTCCCGCCAGGCTGGACCCGCGGGGAGCGCGGGTCAACCGCTCCGCCGGTAACCGGCACGTCCGTACTTCTTACGCCCAGGCAATCCCCAGGCAACACACGGTCCCTAGCGTCGGGCGGGCCAGATGTTCCCCCCGACGGAAGGCCCCCTGTTGAGAACGTTCACCCTGACCCTGTCCGGCCGCGCCGTCGCGGCCGTCGTCGCGCTCGTGCTCGCGTGCGCCGCCCTCGCTGCGACGGTCGCGTACACCGTCGCCGACTCCCGGGCGTCGGCCGCCGCCGCGCGCGCCGAGGGTGCCGCGGCACCGGTGCTCGCGGCCGGGACCGCACCGGCCAACCCGCTCGGCATCACGTCCGCGCGGTACGCGACCGCGACGGCGACCGCCGCGGCGGAGAAGCCGAAGGTCGTCGTCGTCGCGACCGGCGGCACGATGGCCGGCAAGGCGACCGGCCGCGACACGTTCACGAGCTACCGCGCCGGCACGTACCGCATGGAGGACATGCTGAACACGCTGCGGCCCGAGCTCGACGCCGTCGCCGACGTCACCGCCGTCCAGTTCGGCAACGCCGGCTCGTCCGGCTACTCGATGGAGCAGTTCCACGCGCTCACGCTCGAGGTGGAGAAGCAGCTCGAGACGGCGGACGCCGTCGTCGTCACGACCGGCACGGACACGCAGGAGGAGTTCGCGTACTGGCTCGACCTCACCGTGCGGTCGCGCAAGCCCGTCGTCACGTCCGGCTCGATGCGCCCGTGGGGGTCGGGCGCCGGGCCGGACTCGAGCCTCGTGTTCGGCACGGACGCGCCCGCGAACCTCTACAACGCGATCAAGGTCGCGGCGTCCCAGCAGACCTTCTGCTTCGGCACGGTGCTCATGCTCAACGACGAGATCCAGGCGGCCCGCGAGGTCACGAAGTCGAACTCGTACCGCACCGACACGTTCCAGACGCGCGAGTACGGCGTGCTCGGCTGGATCGACGGCGACAACGTCACGCTCGGCCGGGCCCCGGCGCGCGTGCTCGCGTGCGACACCGAGGAGTGGTTCACGCCGTTCGACCTCGCGAAGGTCGACGCGAAGACGCTCCCGCGCGTCGAGATCCTCATGTCCTACCAGCAGGCCGGCGGCGAGGCCGTGACGGCGTTCGCGAACGCGGGCGTCCGCGGCATCGTCACCGCGGGGACGGGTGCGGGGGGCATCTCGTCCGCCATGAGCCAGGCCCGCACCGCCGCTGTCCGCGACAAGGGTGTCTGGTTCGTCTCGACGACGCGCACCGGGTCGGGGTCGTCGTACGGGGGCGGCAACGGCATCATCGCCGGCGGCGACCTCACGGCCGTCAAGGCACGGCTCCTGCTGCTCCTGTCGCGCGCTTTCACCGACGACTTCGCGACCGCCCAGGGCTGGTTCACGACCTTCGGCAACGCGTCGTTCGACCAGTCCGCGACGGCGGCCACGGTCGGCGCCGAGCCGGGCTCGACGACGGTCCGCTTCTCCGGCACCGCGACGCCGTCGTGCAAGGCCGCGGGCCAGCAGCTCTGGCTGACGGCGTCCGTGACGAACGAGGACTCGGTGCCGATCGACGTGCACGTGCAGACCCCCGCGGGCGAGCACACGTTCTCGGCGGTCCCCGCCGGCGAGTCGGCCGAGAAGACGCTCGCCGTGAAGGGCAAGACGCTCGCCGCGGGCGAGATCACGCTCGTCGCGACGAAGGACGTCGACGGACGGGCCGTGCAGACGCAGACGACCGCCGCCTACCCGGAGACGGCATGCCGCTGACCCTCTGCTGACCCCCTGACCCGCTGGCCTCGCCCACCACCCCGTCGAGCACGGGGACGGCGACCGGATCCGCACCGATCCGGTCGAGATCGG